>CANQUQ010000023.1 GCA_947627115.1 uncultured Acetatifactor sp. | reverse complement strand
TAATTCCATTAAGTCCATCTGGTGGTATGCTTCCTCCGCTGTTCCATAAGGAACGGTTCCGGTCAGACCATCCATCTGCCAGATATTCCACACAATGATATTGGTAAATTTTCGATACTCCTCAATCGTCGGCTTTCGTTGCCAGCGTTGCTGCATATATTCTTCAAATGTCATCAATAAATTTACACGGGCAATCAACAGGTTATCTCCTTGAAATTCATATCCATAAGTAGCCTGAAAAGCTCTGACCGCCCACTCAAACCATAACTTTTGGGTATTCGCATTTTCATTCACCACACGCAGCTTCCGATCCAATATGCCGATTCGATTCGGAATCGGTATCATTTCTCCCGTTTCGACATCATAGCGGCTGACCAAATAAGGAGCCTCTCCACAAGTTATCTCTAACCTTCTGGAATCTACATATTTCTTCCAATCGTCTTTTCCCTGAAATTCAATTTTTCCTGTAGGCTTCCCATCTTTAAAAAATACATCTTTTGCGCCAAACCAAACCTCATCAGCATAGTCATTCATTTTCTGGCAAACCCACAATGGTGTAAATACTTCTGCATGTTGCCTTGTCCGCTCCGTCTGCTGCTCCATCGCTTTGCGCGCGCGGGTTTTTATCACGCTGGCATGTTGCCCTGTTATCAGATCCGATGTGATTTCGTCATGTCTCTCATATTTCATGCCTAAAACATCATAGGCATCCGTCGCCCACATAATATTCTTTTTTGTTGTTTTGTCTGCCAACATTCTGTCAAGCAAACCCAATACCTGTAATTTCAGAATGTCATCCTGAATATTTATAATCACAGGGTATGCCCCTTTCTATCTTCCACATATGTCCATTTATCCAATTTGTAGTATAACACAAAATGATTGCGATTTCGAGATGTTTTATAATTTTTCATTTGGACATTTTTCAAAAATCAATCTAAACTCTTGTCATAAATCCTTAAATGTAGTAACATACTAACAGAGAGAGCCATATTGATTGTGGCTGAAAAACACTCATACGCACATGTTGTGTATGGGTGTTTTTTACTTTACCCAAATTTCCATTCCTATCTTCCATCGATTTCAAAATACAAAAAGGACTCCCCTATTCTTAGGGAAGCCCTATAAAAACTAGCTTTTTACTTATGAATTCATCAGAACTCTCAATTACTCAATAATCGTAGCCACACGACCAGAACCTACGGTACGTCCACCCTCACGGATAGCGAAGGTAAGACCCTGCTCCATAGCGATGGGATGGATCAGCTCGATGGTCATCTCAACGTTGTCGCCAGGCATGCACATCTCAGTACCTGCAGGCAGGTTGCAGACGCCGGTAACGTCGGTAGTTCTGAAGTAGAACTGAGGACGGTAGTTGTTGAAGAAAGGAGTGTGACGGCCACCCTCGTCCTTGGTCAGAACGTATACCTGAGCGGTAAACTTCTTATGGCAGGTAACGGTGCCGGGCTTAGCCAGGACCTGACCTCTCTCGATCTCGGTCCTCTGAACGCCACGCAGCAGTGCGCCGATGTTGTCGCCGGCCTGTGCGTCGTCCAGCATCTTACGGAACATCTCGATACCGGTAACAACGGTCTTCTTGGTGTCTTCCTTGATACCCACGATCTCAACTTCGTCGTTCAGCTTCAGAACGCCACGCTCTACACGGCCGGTAGCAACGGTACCGCGGCCGGTGATGGTGAATACGTCCTCCACAGGCATCAGGAAAGGCTTGTCTGTGTCACGCTGAGGATCAGGGATATACTCGTCAACGGTCTGCATCAGCTCAAGGATCTTGTCGCCCCACTCGCCGCTGGGATCTTCCAGAGCCTTCAGTGCGGAACCCTTGATGATAGGGCAATCCTTGAAGCCATACTCCTCAAGCTGCTCGGTAACTTCCATCTCCACCAGCTCGATCAGCTCCGGATCGTCGACCATATCACACTTGTTCAGGAATACTACAATGTAAGGAACGCCTACCTGACGGGACAGAAGGATGTGCTCCTTGGTCTGTGCCATAACACCGTCGGTAGCAGCGACCACCAGGATAGCGCCGTCCATCTGAGCGGCACCGGTAATCATGTTCTTAACGTAGTCAGCATGGCCGGGGCAGTCAACGTGTGCGTAATGTCTCTTCTCGGTCTCATACTCAACGTGTGCGGTAGAGATTGTGATTCCACGCTCTCTCTCCTCAGGAGCCTTATCGATCATGTCGAATGCAACAGCCTCACCGGTACCAAGTCTGGTGTTCAGGACCTTGGTGATTGCAGCGGTCAGAGTTGTCTTACCATGGTCAACGTGGCCGATGGTACCAATGTTACAATGGGGTTTTGTTCTTTCGAATTTAGCTTTAGCCATTTTAAATGACCTCCTTCAATTAATGAGTCTTTGTTTACTATTTCCTCTCGCCGAAGCGCTCTTCACGCACTCGGCGCTTCTTTACTCGGCTACCTCTGATTATATTAAATAAACAAAGGTTTTTCAAGTAAATTTTAACAAAATAGGCAGTTTTTAGTAATTTCTTTACTTACTCTTCGCAGCCAGCACCTTTTCCTGTACATTCTTGGGTACGGGTTCGTACTTTTCAAAGAACATGGAGTAGTTGCCGCGGCCCTGAGTCCTGGAACGCAGATCGGTAGAGTAGCCGAACATTTCTGCAAGAGGCACAAATGCCTTCACCATCTTGCCGCCTCCGATGTCGTCCATGCCCTCCACGCGTCCACGGCGGGAGTTCAGGTCTCCGATCACATCGCCCATATATTCCTCAGGCATGGTCACCTCTACCTTCATGATGGGCTCCAGCAGAACAGGCGCTGCCTTCTGCATCGCATCCTTAAATGCCATGGAACCGGCAATATGGAATGCCATCTCGGAAGAGTCCACCTCATGGTAGGATCCGTCATACACGTTCGCATGAACGCCCAGAACGGGGAATCCGCCCAGGATTCCGGCCTGAGCTGCCTCTCTGATGCCCTCGCCTACCGCAGGAATATACTCCTTGGGAATCGCGCCGCCCACCACAGTGCTCTCGAAGAGCAGCACAGGGGGCTCGTTGATCAGAATGTTGGCCTTGGGATCGAACTCGAACTTCTCGCAGTTTGCCTCCAGGGGCTCGAACTTCACCTTACAGTGTCCGTACTGTCCGCGTCCGCCGGACTGCTTTGCGTACTTGGAATCCACTTCCACAGCCTTTGTAAACGCTTCTTTATAAGCCACCTGAGGCGCACCTACGTTTGCCTCCACCTTGAATTCACGCAGCAGTCTGTCCACGATGATCTCCAGGTGCAGCTCGCCCATGCCGGCGATAATGGTCTGCCCGGTCTCCGGATTGGAATGAGCGCGGAAGGTAGGATCCTCCTCGGCCAGCTTTGCCAGAGCCTCGCCCATCTTGCCCTGACCGGCCTTGGTCTTAGGCTCGATAGCCAGCTCGATAACGGGTTCAGGGAACTCCATGGACTCCAGGATCACGGGATGCTGCTCATCGCAGATGGTGTCGCCGGTAGTGGTGAACTTAAAGCCCACCGCTGCAGCGATGTCGCCGGAGTAGACCTTATCCAGCTCTGCTCTCTTGTTCGCATGCATCTGCAGAATACGGCCCACGCGCTCCTTCTTGTCCTTTGTTGCGTTCAGCACATAGGAACCGGAATTCATGGTTCCGGAGTACACACGGAAGAATGCCAGCTTACCTACGAAGGGATCGGCCATGATCTTGAATGCCAGAGCGGAGAACGGCTCCTCGTCGGAGGAATGTCTCTCGATCTCATTGCCGTCCAGATCCACACCCTTGATAGCGGGAATGTCTGTAGGGGCGGGCATATACTCAAGGATCGCATCCAGAAGCTTCTGGACGCCCTTGTTGCGGTATGCAGAACCGCAGCACACGGGAACAGCAGTACACTCGCAGGTAGCCTTGCGCAGTACCTTCTTCATGTCCTCGACGGAAGGCTCCTCGCCTTCCAGATACATCATCATCAGGTCGTCATCCAGCTCGCAGATCTTTTCGATCAATTCGGAACGGTACAGCTCTGCGTCATCCTTCATGTCGCCCAGATCGTCGGTAACGGTGATATCTTCACCCTTTTCATCGTTATAGATGTAGGCCTTCATCTCGAACAGGTCGATGATGCCCTTGAAATCGTCTTCCTTGCCGATGGGCAGCTGCAGAACAATAGCATTCTTGCCCAGCCTGGTTCTGATCTGATCCACCGCACCGTAAAAGTTTGCGCCCAGAATGTCCATCTTGTTGATGAAAGCCATACGGGGAACATTGTAGGTGTCAGCCTGACGCCAGACGTTCTCGGACTGAGGCTCAACACCGCCCTTCGCACAGAACACGCCTACGGCGCCGTCCAGCACGCGAAGAGAACGCTCTACTTCCACAGTAAAGTCAACGTGGCCAGGAGTGTCGATAATATTGATGCGGTGTTCCAGCGCGCCGTCCATGGGCTTGGTCTCTTTTTCCAGCGTCCAGTGGCAGGTGGTAGCCGCAGATGTGATGGTGATGCCTCTCTCCTGCTCCTGCTCCATCCAGTCCATGGTAGCAGTGCCTTCATGAGTGTCACCGATCTTGTAATTTACGCCAGTATAATACAGGATACGCTCGGTCAATGTGGTCTTACCGGCATCGATATGCGCCATAATACCTATATTCCTGGTTCTCTCTAACGGATATTCTCTTCCAGCCAAGATTTTTTCCTCCTATATTAATATTTGTTGCTCACAAAAAGAAAAATATGCAATAAAGCTTAGAATCTGTAATGGGAGAAAGCCTTGTTGGCCTCCGCCATCTTGTGCATATCTTCCTTTCTCTTGACAGCCGCGCCGGTGTTGTTGGCTGCGTCAAGAATCTCATTTGCCAGTCTTTCCTCCATGGTCTTCTCGCTTCTCTTGCGGGAGAACATGGTCAGCCAGCGGAGGCCCAGAGCCTGGCGTCTGTCAGCTCTCACCTCAATGGGCACCTGATAGGTGGCACCGCCAATACGTCTTGCCTTTACCTCCAGAACGGGCATGATATTGTTCATTGCCTCCTGAAATACTTCCAGAGCCGGCTTGCCGGACTTTTCCTCCACCCTTGCAAATGCACCGTATACAATCTTTTGTGCGATGCCCTTCTTACCGTCAAGCATCACGGTATTGATGAGCTTGGTCACCACCTTATCATTGTATAAAGGATCTGCTAATATTTCTCTTTTTTGAATATGTCCTTTACGTGGCACGATTCTTCCCTCCTTATCAATTGGGGCAGCAAATGCACTGCCGTGAATAGATCATCGGTACTCACATGTGTAAGCCAAGTGTTCGCGCTGTGATATCTGTATAACAGAATTCCAACACTTTTCTTAGTTCAAACTTACCGATTACCTTGCCCGGAATGCTATCTTACTTCTTTGCATCCTTGGGCCTCTTTGCGCCGTACTTGGAGCGGGCCTGCTTCCTGTTGGCCACGCCTGCGGTATCCAGAGTACCGCGGATGATGTGGTATCTTGTACCGGGCAGATCCTTCACCCTGCCGCCGCGGATCAGGACAACGCTGTGCTCCTGCAGATTGTGGCCCTCACCGGGAATGTAGCTCGTCACTTCGATTCCGTTGGAGAGACGCACTCTGGCGATCTTTCTCAGCGCTGAGTTAGGCTTCTTAGGAGTCGCTGTCTTAACAGCAGTACATACACCGCGCTTCTGGGGAGCGGACGCATCAATCGCCTTCTTGTGAAGGGAGTTGTATCCTTTCTGCAGAGCAGGTGCAGTAGACTTCTTTACAGAGGTCTGACGTCCTTTTCTTACTAACTGGTTAAATGTTGGCATTCTGTTTCACCTCTTTCTGAAATTTATTTGATGTTCTGCCTGCATTTGCGGGCGCTTTTTTGACGCAAAAATAAACGCATCCGCACGCATGCCATATCAGTATACACATTTGCGGATGCATTGTCAACTATTTTTTTGTTTTACAAGTATGGTCCGTACTCAGCAGGTCTGCTGCTTCCATTCCACGATATATCTTCTCAGGGCGTCTCTCCACTCCGGAAGCTTTTGAAAGCCGTTCTCCGTCAGTTTTTCCTTGCTCATTCTGCTGTTCGCGGGCCGGCTGGCCTTCGCCCCGTACTCCTCCGTTGTCACGGGGATCACGTTCATCTTCACCCCCGCCTCCCGGAAAATGGCGCAGGCGAACTCGTACCAGGAGCAGACGCCCTCATTGGTCGCATGGTAAATTCCGTATTTGTCCGTGACCACCATGTCGGCCAGCAGCTTTGCCAGATCGTAGGTGTAAGTGGGAGAACCGAACTGGTCGTTCACCACTCTCACCGTATCGTGAGTCTTTGACAGGTTCAGCATGGTCTTCACGAAATTTTTTCCGTTGATTCCAAACACCCATGCAATGCGGACGATAAAGTATTTGTCCAGAAGCTCCCGCACCGCCAGCTCGCCCTCGTATTTGGTCTGCCCGTAGACGCTGCAGGGCCTGCAGGCATCGTCCGGCTCCCAGGGGCGCTCGCCCTGACCGTCAAATACATAGTCCGTGCTGATCTGCATCATCTTGATATCCAATTCCCTGCAGACCCTTGCTATATTCCGGGGCCCGTCCGCATTGACCTTCCTGCAGAGCTCCTCGTTCTCCTCCGCGGCATCCACCGCCGTGTAGGCCGCACAATGAATCACCGCATCGGGAGACGCCTCCCGGATCACCTTATCTACACTGTCCCGGTCGGTAATATCCATCTCGTCGATATCCACGCCGACTGTCCCGATACCGCGCCTTTCGAGCTCCTGCACTACATCATGGCCCAATTGGCCCTTTACGCCTGTCACAAGAATTTTCATATATAATGTCCTTTCCTGTAGCATCAAGCCCCTGTCGGCCTTCACCTGCAGGGGCTTGATGCGCTTTCCCGCACAAGCGGGTCATCCTTCGCGCTATACCTTTATCATTTATTCCTCGGAAGGTGCATCCGCCGCCTCGCTCTGTGCGACCGTCTCCAGCTCTTCCGATACTTCCTCCGCCTCGTTCAACGGCTCTTCGGGATTCTCGTCAAAACTGATCTCGTCCTCTCCCTCGTACTCTTCAAAGGAAATGGTCCTGATCTCATCGGTGTTAAGTCTGGTGTTGCGGTAGCGCTTCATACCGGTTCCGGCAGGGATCAGCTTACCGATTATGACATTCTCCTTCAATCCGATCAGATTATCGATCTTGCCCTTGATAGCTGCCTCCGTGAGCACCTTGGTCGTCTCCTGGAAAGATGCTGCGGACAGGAAAGAACCTGTCGCCAGAGCCGCTTTGGTAATGCCCAGCAGCACCTGCTTGCCGTCCGCAGGCTCCTTCCCCTCTGCCACCAGCGCCTCATTCATGTCCTCATAATCCAGGACATCCACCAGCGTACCGGGAAGGAAATCCGTGTCTCCGTTGTTCTCGATGCGCACCTTCTTGAGCATCTGGCGCACGATCACCTCAATGTGCTTATCCGCAATGTCAACGCCCTGGAGGCGATACACTCTCTGTACCTCCCGGAGCATATAGTCCTGCACGGCACGAATGCCCTTGATCTTCAGCAGATCGTGAGGGTTCACGCTGCCTTCTGTCAGCTCGTCGCCGGCCTCCAGCACCTGCTCATCCGACACCTTGATGCGGGATCCGTAGGGAATCAGATATGCCTTAGACTCTCCGGTCTCCTCATTGGTGACTACCACTTCGCGCTTCTTCTTGGTGTCACGGATCTCCACCTTGCCGCCGAATTCCGCAATAATGGCAAGACCCTTGGGCTTTCTGGCCTCGAACAGCTCCTCCACGCGGGGAAGACCCTGGGTGATGTCGTCGCCGGCCACGCCGCCGGTGTGGAAGGTCCTCATGGTCAGCTGGGTACCGGGCTCACCGATGGACTGTGCCGCAATGATTCCCACTGCCTCACCTACCTGTACCGCCTCGCCGGTAGCCATGTTCGCGCCGTAGCACTTTGCACAGATGCCCACATGGGAGCGGCAGGTCAGTATGGTACGGATCTTCACCTTCTCCAGGGGCTCCCCCTTTTCGTCCACGCCGACGCTCAGTATTTTTGCGGCGCGGCTGGGAGTGATCATGTGATTGTGCTTCACGATCATCTGACCGTCTTTATCGTAAATATCCTCACAGGAATATCTGCCTGTGATCCTGTCCTTCAGACTCTCGATGGTCTCCTTGCCGTCCATGAATGCCTTGACCACCATTCCGGGAATCTCGTCTCTGCCCTCGGCGCAGTCCACCTCACGGATGATCAGCTCCTGGGACACATCCACCATTCTTCTGGTCAGATATCCGGAATCGGCGGTACGCAGCGCGGTGTCGGACAGACCCTTGCGGGCGCCGTGCGCCGACATGAAATACTCCAGCACGTCAAGACCTTCACGGAAGTTCGACTTGATGGGAAGTTCAATGGTACGGCCTGTGGTGTCTGCCATCAGTCCGCGCATGCCGGCCAGCTGCTTGATCTGCTGGTTGGAACCGCGGGCGCCGGAGTCAGCCATCATGAAGATATTATTGTAGGCGTCCAGACCGCCAAGCAGCACGTCCGTAAGCTCCTTATCCGTCTGGTTCCAGGTCTCGATCACCGCGCGATACCTCTCCTCCTCGGTGATCAGACCGCGGCGGAAGTTGGCGGAGATCTTATCCACGGTAGCCTGGGCCGCAGCCAGCAGTTCCGGCTTCTTCTCAGGCACGGTCATATCGGAGATGGAAACGGTCATGGCAGCCTTGGTGGAATACTTATAGCCGATGGCCTTCACATCATCCAGCACCTCCGCTGTCTTCGAGGCGCCGTGTGTGTTGATGACATTCTCCAGAATCTGTTTCAACTGCTTCTTGCCTACGTGGAAATCCACCTCCGGCAGCAGGAAATTTTCGGGCTTGCTTCTGTCCACAAATCCCAGATCCTGAGGCAGGATCTCATTAAAGATAAAACGTCCCAATGTGGATTCCACATTTCCGGTGACGACCTCCCCCTGGGCGTTCGTTTTGGACACTCGCACAGTGATCCTGGAATGCAGGGTACAAGCCTTATTCTCATAAGCCAGGATCGCCTCGTTCACATTCTTGAAGAATTTGCCTTCGCCCAGCGCGCCGGGTCTCTCCTGCGTAAGGTAGTAGATTCCCAGCACCATGTCCTGAGAGGGTACGGCCACGGGGCCGCCGTCGGAGGGCTTGAGCAGATTGTTGGGGGAGAGCAGCAGAAAACGGCACTCCGCCTGAGCCTCCACGGAAAGAGGCAGATGCACTGCCATCTGGTCTCCGTCAAAGTCCGCGTTGAACGCAGTACATACCAGAGGATGCAGCTTAATGGCCTTACCCTCCACCAGGATCGGTTCAAACGCCTGAATGCCCAGCCTGTGCAGGGTAGGAGCACGGTTCAGCATCACAGGGTGCTCCCTGATGACCTCCTCCAGCACATCCCATACCTGATTATCCATCTTGTCGACCAGCTTTTTGGCATTCTTGATATTCTGGCTGATGCCCTTTGCCACCAACTCCTTCATCACAAAGGGCTTGAACAGCTCGATAGCCATCTCCTTGGGCAGGCCGCACTGATAGATCTTCAGCTCCGGTCCCACCACAATAACGGAACGTCCTGAATAGTCCACACGCTTGCCCAAAAGATTCTGACGGAAGCGGCCGGACTTACCCTTCAGCATATCGGACAGAGACTTCAGCGCTCTGTTGCCGGGGCCTGTCACGGGACGGCCTCTGCGGCCGTTGTCGATCAGGGCATCCACTGCCTCCTGAAGCATTCTCTTCTCATTGCGCACAATAATATCAGGCGCACCCAGCTCCAACAGTCTTTTCAGACGGTTGTTCCTGTTGATGATCCTTCTGTACAGATCGTTCAGATCGGACGTGGCAAAGCGTCCGCCGTCCAGCTGGACCATAGGCCGAATGTCGGGCGGGATCACAGGGATCACATCCATTACCATCCACTCCGGCTTATTCCCGGACTCCCGGAAAGCCTCCACCACTTCCAGTCTCTTAATGATGCGCGCCCTCTTCTGACCGGACGACTCCTTCAGGCCGGTCTTCAGCTCCTGGGCCTCCGTCTCCAGATCGATGGCCTGCAGCAGTTCCTTGATCGCCTCGGCTCCCATGCCCACGCGGAATTTATTTCCGTAATTCTCACGGGCATCCTGGTATTCCTTTTCAGAGAGGATCTGCTTGTACTCCAGACCGGAATCCGCAGGATCCAGCACGATATAAGAGGCAAAATACAGCACTTTCTCCAGCACCCTGGGCGACAGGTCCAGCACGAGTCCCATACGGCTGGGAATACCCTTGAAATACCAGATATGGGAGACAGGAGCCGCCAGCTCGATATGTCCCATACGCTCTCTGCGGACGCTGGCCTTGGTCACCTCCACGCCGCATCTGTCGCAGACGACGCCCTTATATCTGATCTTCTTGTATTTGCCGCAGTGGCACTCCCAGTCCTTGCTGGGTCCGAAGATCTTCTCGCAGAACAGACCGTCCCGCTCAGGCTTCAGAGTTCTATAGTTGATGGTCTCAGGCTTCAGCACCTCGCCATGGGACCACTCCCGGATCTTTTCAGGTGAAGCTAATCCGATCTTTATGGCATCAAATGTCATAGGCTGATAGGTTGATTCATTTTTTACTTCTGGCATGAATGGCACTCCCTTCTATCTATATCCTATATCCTGTCTTCATTGCGTTCGGCCCGCAAGCTTTAAAATTCTTCGCCGTCCTCAAAATCCTCGATATCGGCATCGAACGCGTCGTCGTCGAACTCCTCGTCCTCCTCGGCGCTCACGAGCTCACCGCTCTCGCTGTCGAACTCCTGCGTCTGATAACCTCTCTGCGTCAGCTCATCGCTGCCGTAATCATCATATTTGCGGTCGCCTTCCATCTCATAACGGTAATCGGTATCTCCGTAATCGATCGTCTCCATGATCTCTACTTCCGTATGATCCTCCCGGAGCACACGCACATCCAGGCCCAATGCCTGCAGCTCCTTCAGCAGCACCTTGAAGGATTCGGGGATTCCGGATTCGGGAATATTGTCTCCTTTGATGATCGCCTCGTAGGTCTTTACACGTCCTATCACATCATCAGACTTCACGGTCAAAATTTCCTGCAGAGTGTAGGATGCGCCGTATGCCTCCAGGGCCCACACCTCCATCTCACCGAAACGCTGACCGCCGAACTGGGCCTTACCGCCCAGAGGCTGCTGGGTAACAAGGGAGTACGGTCCGGTAGAACGAGCATGGATCTTATCATCCACCAGATGATGCAGTTTGAGGTAATGCATGTGACCGATGGTAACGGGACTGTCAAAATATTCACCTGTCCGGCCGTCGCGCAGCCGCACCTTGCCGTCCCTGGATATAGGAACGCCCTTCCAAAGCTCTCTGTGATCCCTGTTGTCAGACAGATACTGCATCACCTCAGGGAGCAGCTCATCCTTGTGCTTTGCTTCGAACTCCTCCCACTCCAGATTTACATAGTCGTTGGCCAGATCCAGAGTGTCCATGATATCGCGCTCATTTGCACCGTCGAACACAGGGGTCGCCACATTAAAGCCCAGAGCCTTTGCCGCCAGAGACAGATGGATCTCCAATACCTGTCCAATGTTCATACGGGAGGGCACGCCAAGAGGATTGAGCACAATGTCAAGAGGGCGCCCGTTGGGCAGGTAAGGCATATCCTCCACGGGAAGCACTCTGGAGACAACGCCCTTGTTCCCGTGACGGCCTGCCATCTTATCGCCGACGGAGATCTTTCTCTTCTGTGCAATATAAATACGAACCGCCTGATTTACACCGGGAGACAGCTCATCGCTGTTCTCTCTGGTAAACACCTTGGCGTCCACTACAATACCGTATTCGCCGTGAGGCACCTTCAGGGATGTGTCGCGGACCTCTCTGGCCTTCTCGCCAAAAATAGCGCGCAGCAGACGCTCCTCTGCCGTCAGCTCGGTCTCGCCCTTGGGCGTGACCTTGCCCACCAGAATGTCGCCGGCGCGGACTTCCGCACCGATGCGGATGATTCCGCGGTCGTCCAGATCCTTCAGCGCATCGTCGCCCACGCCGGGCACATCGCGCGTGATCTCCTCAGGGCCCAGCTTTGTATCACGGGCCTCCGCCTCGTATTCCTCAATGTGGATGGATGTGTAGACATCCTCCTGTACCAGTCTCTCGCTGAGCAGTACGGCATCCTCGTAGTTATAGCCCTCCCAGGTCATAAATCCGATCAGAGGATTCTTGCCCAGAGCCAGCTCGCCCATGGAGGTGGAAGGACCGTCTGCGATCACCTGGCCCTCTTCCACATGCTCGCCCTTACAAACGATGGGCTTCTGATTGTAACAGTTGGACTGGTTGCTTCTCGAAAACTTGGTCAGCCTGTACTCCGCCTTCTCACCGTCATCACAGGTCATGCGGATCAACTCGGAGGACACATAATCTACCGTGCCTGCCTTTTTGGCCACCACACATACGCCGGAGTCCACTGCCGCCTTCGGCTCCATGCCCGTACCTACCACGGGCGCCTCGGTGGTCATCAGCGGCACCGCCTGACGCTGCATGTTGGAGCCCATCAGCGCACGGTTCGCATCGTCGTTCTGCAGAAAAGGAATCAGGGCCGTCGCCACGGAGAACACCATTCTGGGCGACACGTCCATATAGTCGAACATAGAGCGTGGATACTCGGAGGTCTCCTCCCTGTAACGGCCGGATACCGTCGTGCGGACAAAATGCCCCTCGGCGTCCAGCGCTTCACTCGCCTGAGCCACATGATAATTGTCCTCTTCATCCGCAGTCATATACACCACCTCATCGGTGACCACGGGATTCTCAGGATTGGACTTATCTATCTTTCTGTAGGGCGCCTCGACAAATCCGTACTCATTGATCCGGGCATAGCTTGCCAGAGAGTTGATCAGACCGATGTTGGGACCTTCGGGAGTCTCGATGGGGCACATTCTTCCATAGTGGGAATAATGTACATCACGGACCTCAAATCCGGCCCTGTCTCTTGACAGACCTCCCGGTCCAAGTGCGGACAGACGCCTCTTGTGCGTCAGCTCGCCCAGCGGATTGTTCTGATCCATGAACTGGGACAGCTGGGATGAACCAAAGAACTCCTTTACCGCAGCCGTCACAGGCTTGATGTTGATCAGAGACTGGGGAGAGACCTCCTCGGCGTCATGTGTCGTCATGCGCTCCCGCACCACTCTCTCCATTCTGGACAGTCCGATGCGGTACTGGTTCTGGAGCAGCTCGCCCACGGCGCGGATACGCCGGTTGCCCAGGTGATCGATATCGTCGTCGTTTCCAAGGCCAAACTCCAGATGCATGTTATAATTGATGGAGGCGATAATGTCCTCCTTGGTAATGTGCTTAGGCACCAGCTCATGAGAGTTCTTCTTCAGCGCCTCCGCCAGCTTTTCGGGGTCGTCGCCGAACTCCTCCAGGATCTGCGCCAACACGGGGTAGTAGACCCGCTCCTTGATACCGAAATCCCTGGGATCACAGTCAATAAAGCCGGTGAGCTTCACCATCATGTTGGAGAGCACCTTCACGTTCTTCTCTTCGGTCTGGATATACACAAAAGGGACCGCTGCATCCTGAATAGTGTCAGCCAATTCCGCGTCGACCTTTTCGCCTGCGGATGCGAGCACCTCACCGGTAATGGGGTCTACCACGTCGGCGGCCAGGATCTGATGACGTATCCTGTTCCTGAATGCCAGCTTCTTATTGAATTTATATCTTCCTACCTTTGCAAGATCGTATCTGCGGGGGTCAAAGAACATAGCATTGATAAGGCTCTCTGCGCTCTCAACGCTGAGAGGCTCGCCGGGGCGGATCTTTTTGTACAGCTCTAACAGACCCTCCTGATAATTCTCAGCAGTGTCCTTTGCAAGGCTCGCTTCGATCTTGGGCTCATCACCGAACAGCTCCCGGATCTCATCGTTGGTGCCGATGCCCAGAGCGCGGATCAGCACGGTGACCGGAACCTTTCTCGTCCTGTCCACACGCACATAGAACACATCATTGGAGTCCGTCTCATATTCCAGCCATGCGCCGCGGTTGGGGATCACCGTGCAGGAGAACAGCCTCTTTCCGATCTTGTCATGGCTCACCGCATAATAGATACCGGGCGAACGCACGAGCTGGCTTACAATGACACGCTCTGCTCCGTTTATGACAAATGTACCGGTCTCCGTCATCAAAGGGAGATCGCCCATAAATATCTTGTGCTCGCTGATCTCCTCCTTCTCTTTATTATAAAGACGAACCGTCACGGTCAGAGGAGCCGCGTAGGTAGCATCCCTCTCCTTGCACTCCTCGATAGAATACTTTACATCATCTCTGCACAGTTCAAAGTCTACGAACTCCAGACTCAGGGAACCGCTATAATCAGCAATGGGAGAAATATCATCAAACACCTCTCTCAGGCCCTCATCCAAAAACCACTGATAGGAGTCCTTCTGGACTTCGATCAGATTGGGCATTTCCAATACCTCTTTCTGGCGTGCATAACTCATACGTATGACCTTGGTATCGGCAACCGGACGTATTCTGTTTTTTTCCATTGAAAATTCACCCCGTTCTTTATAATTTCATGCTTTCACAATGCCCGCGGAACAGAATCGATTCAGAGAAAAGAGCATAGCTCAGCACAATAATGCAGTATCCATCATATCACAACAACGGTAAGGGGTCAAGCCAAAATTTTACAGCAGAAAAAATTTATTTCTGCTCCCTGAAAAAGTGGTAGAGCACGAACGGGTATTGAGAGATCTGCTGCTCGCCGTATCCGCCGAGCTCATATCCTCTCTCCCGGAGTACATCCAAGTCCTCCTCCGTGAGGAAGCCTCCGGTAAAATACCAGAAGTCGTCGGCATCCACGTTGTCATAGGTATTGTTCCGCACATGTGCCTCCGGATAATAGTAGGCCAGCACAGTCCAGCCGATATGCCGGACGCCGTTGTTGACCAGCACCATATTTTCCACAGGCGGACCGATGATCGCCAATGCTCTCTCCGTCTTTTCGGACTCCGACTTCATCTGGGCGCTGAGCATCCGGTAATCCTTTATTCCGGCGAACACCATCAGGGCCAGCGCCAGCAGCAATACGACCTTCCCGGCCTTCTCCAGCCATGCCCTTTTCCACGCCGTTCCCCGCTCCTTTAACAGCTTCAGCAGACGCGAGCTGCCCGTGACCAGCATGATTGCCGCAATGCCCCCCAGCGGATAGACATAGCGATCGGTCAGAATAGGCCGGTAAACAATATCCATCAGATATGCGGTACCTACCGTCAGCACGATAGCTCCCGCCCCTGCCAGCAGAGCCAGACACTCCGGCGAGCATTTGTCCATCTTCGGCGGGCGCACGTACAGAACGGTCTTATCTTCTGTGCGCTCTTTGGCGAAGACCTCCGATTCGGCCAAAAAGATCACAAAGAGGAACAGTGCGATCAGAGGCAGTACGATTTTCTCAAATCTGTCGCCTCCGAACATCATCGCCGCGACGCGGTGCAGGGGAGCAGAGGCCGTCAGCCACCATTCTCCCTTGATCCTGTTCATGGCCCTGAACAGACATTGCAGCCACGGCACGTACCCTGCAATGAAAAGCACTCCCGCCACAACAGAACGCACCCAGTTCTTTCGTCCGAAGCGCCATATGGACAGCAGACAAGTGAGCACCATCGTGAACACTGCGGCCATCAGTGCAAAGTAATGGGAATATGCCGCGATCAGCCCCCAGAACACCATGCACACCCAATGAATCGGCTTATTCCGCTCCAGGAGCCGCCCCGCCTCATAATAGCAGAAGGCCACTCCCAGGAAGGCCAGCGCATACATGCGGATCTCCACGTTGTAGGTGAGGCACATCTGCGACATTCCCGTAAATACCACGAACAGGGCGGCCGGCAGCTTTCCGCAGCGTTTTCTGAAGACCGTCAGCGCAGCAATGACTCCCAGGACAAAGATCAACACGGAGGCCAGATGAAATACGGGGCCGGAATATCCCAGGAGACAGGCCCACATTTTCAGCCAAAGGTAGTATAACGGCGGATGAGGCTCCTCAAGCGCATCGATCTGCACTATTTCCGGCACAGTGTGCCGGATCAGATTTGCGGAATATGCCTCGTCTCCCCACAGCACATTGTCAAAGATCAGGGAAACATTCAGCAATACCGCCGCGGCTGCCAGCAGATAAATGCCCAGCGGCGCTGCCCTGCGGATAAAACGGACCGGCGGATATTTTTGAAAGCCGGATATGTCCACGGAAATTTCCAGCCGTCTGGTCTCATACCACCATTCCCCTCCCGATACGATCAGGGCGGAAAAGACCTGCACGATCAGGTATTTCAGAGCAAAGACGGGAATCTCGTCCACCTTTTTCAGGAACGAGGTGCCCGCATCACACAGGCCCACCATGAACACCACGGTCAGGGCGCCGGACAGCAGCAGGTAGAGCAGATACCGAATGGCCGCCTCCCCTCCGCTCAGTTTTTCATTTTTGTACGATCTCCTGACCAAAAAGGGGATCACAGGTACCGACAACGTAATAAAAAAGGCTAACATGTTCATCTCCTTACCGTATTTCAACTCTAATTACGACAGCAGTCCCAAACAACACAAATCTATACGCAAGAAGAAAAGGCAGTTTACCATGCGAACATGCAACTGCCTTTTACCAATCTTCTTACATCCCTGAGAAGTGAATTACTTCAGAGTGACTTTAGCGCCGACTTCCTCCAGCTTCTTCTTGATGTCCTCGGCATCCTCCTTGGAAGCGCCCTCCTTTACGACCTTGGGTGCGCCGTCCACAACGTCCTTAGCCTCCTTCAGGCCCAGACCGGTCACCTCACGTACGACCTTGATCACCTTGACCTTCTCTGCGCCTACCTCGGTCAGCTCTACATCGAACTCGGTCTTCTCTTCTCCGGCTGCTGCTCCGTCGGCAGCTGCTGCTGCAACTACAACGCCTGCAGCTGCGGATACGCCGAATTCCTCCTCACATGCCTTTACCAGTTCGTTCAACTCTAATACGGACAGCTCTTTGATAGCATCGATCAGTTCCTGAGCGGTCAATTTTGCCATTTTATTATCCTCCATTTCTTTTCATATTAATCTGTTGATCTTCTAATGAAACATTTTCTGTTACTCTGCTGCGGGCGCTTCTGCCTCTGCGGGTGCTGCTTCTGCTGCGGGCGCTTCTGCCTCTGCCGCTGCTTCTGCTGCAGGCGCTTCTGCCTCTGCCGCTGCGCTTCCTGCGCCGCCCTTTTCAGCCAGCTGGTTCATAACGCGCGCAAAATTGGTGATGGGACTCTGCAGGCTGCCAAGCAGCTTGGAAATCAGCGTATCTCTGGAAGGGATCTTTGCAATAGAAGCAATTCCCTTGGCATCATACATGGTGCCTTCCACTATTCCGGCCTTGATCTCCAGCTTTTCGGCGGTCTTTGCGAATTCGGACAGCACTCTGGCGGGTGCGGTCGCATCGTCCGTAGAAATCGCTACCGCGCTGGGGCCTTCCAGATACTGGGTCAGGCCTTCACAGTCAGTGCCCTTGAACGCAAAGTTCATGAAGGTGTTCTTGTACACCTTGTAGGTAACGCCTGCCTCACGCAGGTTCTTACGCAGCTGCGTGTCCTGCTCAACGGTAAGTCCGCGATAGTCCACCAGAACTACCGACTGCGCATCCTTGATGCTGGCAGAAATCTCATCTACGATGGGTTTCTTTAATTCTACCTTAGCCATGTTCTACCTCCTTATAGAATTTTATGGGAACCATGGGAACCGCAGGTACCATGTCCCCCGCCGAAAGGAGTCTGCTTATAAGAAAAGCCTCCCTGAAGACAGGAAGGCAAAAAGTCTTACACATAACTCTTTCCTCGGCAGGCGCTCTCGCTTACCCCGCTGCGCGGGACCTGCTGTCTTCGGCACGGTCTTACGACCGTTAGTACTATATCACAGAAGGGCGGTATCCGTCAACCCCCAAAAATCCTGTTTTCGATCTTTCACATGATTTTCCTTTCTAAATTGTAAATAAAAACAGGGCAGAACCCGGAAATCCGCGGCTCTGCCCATGCAGTCTCTCTATTCTCCTGTCACGCCGCCTGCGCAACAGCATGCGCAGATCAATACTTGGCAGTGTTCACCTTCACACCGGGGCCCATGGTGCTGGTCAGGGTAATGCTCTTCAGATACTGGCCCTTCAGCGCGCTGGGACGGGCCTTGACAATGGCGTCCATCAGAGCATTGAAGTTCTCCTTCAGAGCCTCCTCCGTGAAGGAAGCCTTGCCTACGGGCACATGCACGATGTTGGTCTTGTCGAGCCTGTACTCGATCTTACCGGCTTTGATATCCGCGATAGCTTTTGCCACGTCCATGGTCACGGTACCGGCCTTGGGGTTCGGCATCAGGCCCTTAGGACCCAGGACCTTACCGAGACGGCCGACCACGCCCATCATGTCAGGCGTAGCTACCACTACATCGAAATCGAGCCAGCCGTCGTTCTGAATTTTGGGGATCAGCTCCTCGCCGCCCACATAGTCGGCTCCGGCTGCCTCTGCCTCGTTGACCTTATCACCCTTTGCAAATACAAGGACCTTTACCGTCTTACCTGTTCCGTTGGGCAGCACCACCGCACCGCGGATCTGCTGTTCGGCGTGACGGCCGTCACAGCCGGTCCTGATGTGCACCTCGATAGTCTCATCGAATTTCGCCGTTGCAGTCTTCTTTACCAGAGCGATCGCATCGTCCGGCTCATAGAATACAGCGCGGTCTACAAGCTTTGCTGCCTCGGTATATTTCTTACCATGTTTCATTATTTTACCTCCTAGGTTCCAGCGACAACCTTTGTTGTCTCCCAATCATATTCTTGAAAGCTGCCGGCGCATCCTCAGATGCCCCGAAAATTCTTTCCGCCCTTTAGTCCTCTACTGTAATTCCCATACTGCGCGCAGTACCCGCGATCATGCTCATGGCAGCCTCCAGGCTTGCCGCATTCAGATCGGGCATCTTTGTCTCGGCGATCTCCTGAAGCTTCGCCTTGGAGATCTTGGCGACCTTGTTCTTGTTGGGAACCGCAGAACCCGACTGCAGGTTGCAGGCCTTCTTCAGCAGCACTGCCGCAGGGGGCGTCTTCGTAATGAAACTGAAAGATCTGTCTGCATACACGGTGATTACCACGGGGATGATGACATCACCCTTGTCGGCGGTCCTGGCGTTGAACTGCTTTGTGAATTCAACGATGTTCACGCCGTGCTGACCCAGTGCAGGTCCGACAGGCGGAGCCGGTGTTGCTTTGCCGGCAGGAATCTGTAACTTGATATAGCCTTCTACTTTCTTTGCCATTTTGGCACCTCCTAAAATTGTGGTAGGCCGTTATCGTCCGCCGTGGGCGGATCTGCTGCTAACGGCATCTCGGCGCAGGGTGTGCGGGCCGTCCCGCTCCTGCTCCCACTCTGTTGCCTATATTGACCGGCCGCAGCCGGAAAATACCTTGTTCACTGTTTACTGCAGCTTTCGCACCTCTGCAAAGCTGATCTCCACCGGGGTCTCTCTGCCGAACAGCTCCACGTTGATGGTAGCCGTCTGCTTGCCGAAGTCCAGCTTCTGAACCACGCCCACGGTATCCTTCCACACACCGGCTACGACGGCGATACTGTCGCCCTCCACAAAGTCGATGGTGACATTCTCCGTCTTGATGCCCAGCGGCTTCATCTCCGCCTCCGTCAGGGGGACAGGCTTGCTTCCCGGTCCCACAAAACCGGTGACGCCGCGCGTGTTGCGGACAACATACCAGGTGTCGTCATTCATTTCCATATTGAGGAGCACATAACCCGGAAACATCTTTTTCTGAACGGTCTTTCTGGCCCCGTTCTTCAGCTCCACCACGTCCTGCATCGGAACCCGCACCTCAAGGATCTTCTCCGCGAGATGCTTGTTGTTTTCGATGGTCTTCTCAATATTGGCTTTGACCTTGTTCTCATATCCTGAATAGGTATGAACTACATACCACTTTGCCTCTGCCATAAGATTGCCCCCAGTTTAAATTGATGTCAAGAAGTTCACGCCGTACTTTACCACATAGTCGATCAGAGCAATGATGATCCCCACTACGACAGAGAGAATCACTACTGCAACGGACTGCTTTAAAGTGGACTGTCTGTCCGGCCATGAAATTTTCTTAAATTCCGATTTTACTCCCTTGAAGAAACCGGAACGTGCATGCTTTTCTGTGGAACTTCCCATAATTGATCCTTTCCCGACCTCTTACTTGGTCTCCTTGTGCAGGGTATGCGTTTTACAGAATCTGCAATACTTCTTGATTTCCATCCTGTCAGGATGAGTCTTCTTATCCTTGGTCGTATTGTAATTACGCTGCTTGCATTCGGTACATGCCAAAGTTATTTTAGTACGCATCTTGCCACCTCCACTCGTTTACTCCCGGCTCTTTTCTCCCACTATTTTAAGCATAAAAAAAAGACCTGAAATCTCATCTAGCCTGATTACTATAACACAGGCTCTTCATTCCGTCAACTGTTTTTTCAGATCATCCTCGTTCCTGCCCGCAATTTACACAACTTTCACCAATTTATCAAGGCAATTTTTTCACATTATGTCACTTGTTTCTTCATATGTAATGTGTTACAATGAACATAATTATAGAAAAGTGGGTCAGTAGGCACTGATCCCGGATTGAAAAAGGATTTTCAATCTGCCGTTTCCGGATTGTCACTCATTCAAGGAAGAAAGGAGGCGTGGCAATGAGCTCTATTCTCAATGCGGTATACAACAATTATCTCACCGCTTATGCACCGAAGCCGCTCACGCGGTACGACGCTCACAAAAAAAGCGAGCTTCGCAGTGTGTATAATTCCATTGTCAAAATGAATATCGACGCCCCGTGGTATCTTCCTACTACAAGTAAGGAAACGCAGAATTACGCAGTGGATCTGAAGGAAAATGCCCGCGAGCTGCACAATACCATCGCCCAGCTGGGCGGCCTAGAGGAAAAGGGCCTGTTCAGCAAGAAGAGCGCTTACTCCTCCGACGACGAGGTCGTGACCGCCTCCTACATCGGCTCTCAGGAGCTTGACGGCCCGGTGCCCTCTCTGGAGCTTGAGGTGCGGTCTCTCGCATCCCCGCAGGAAAACCTGGGTCTCTTTCTTCCTGATGCAAGGGTAGCGCTGCCCCCCGATACCTATTCCTTCGACATAGGCATCAACGACATGAACTATGAATTTCAGTTCGCCATCAGCGAGAATGAAACGAACCGGGATGTTCAGGAGCGTCTGGTCCGTCTGCTGAACAACTCCGGCATCGGCGTGAAGGCCGATATCGCCGAGTCCGAGGGCAGGACTGCCCTGCGGCTCTCCTCGGAAGCCACGGGTCTGTCACAGGACAAGAGCCAGCTGTTCTCCGTCAGCGACTCCCATACCAGCAAGACTTCCGGCACTGTGGATTACTTCGGATTGGATTTTATCAGCCATCAGGCCTCCAACGCCGAGATCCTGGTGAACGGCGAAGAGCGCACGGCCGGTTCCAACCACTTTACTGTCGGCAAGCTGTACGATGTCAACCTGAAGAATGTCAGTCCGGATGGCCGCCCCGTAAGGATCGGCATAAAGACGGACGTAGAATCTCTGACAGACAATGTGACGCACCTGATCGGCGGCTACAATGAATTTATGAAGGCCGCTTCCAGCTATCTCGGCTCTCAGACCAAGAGCAGACAGCTGGTGCAGGAGCTGAAAGGAATTGCTCTGATGTACGGCAGCCCCCTGGAGGCCATGGGCTTTACCATGGCGGAGGACGGCACGCTGGATCTGGACAGAGATATGCTGCGGGATGCCGCCATGCAGTCACAGGATATCACGGAGACCTTCGGTTATTTAAAGAATTTTTCCGACATGCTGCTCCGAAAGAGCGATCAGGTGGCCCTGAACCCCATGAACTACGTGGAAAAGACCATGGTGGCTTACAAGAATCCGGGGCACAATTTCATCAGTCCCTACGCGCCAAGCGCCTACAGCGGCATGATGTTCAACAGCTATTGTTAAAAAGCTTCCTGACGGGAAATCAGGAAGCTTTTTTATGATTTTCTTCAGTTTATCTTCAGTCTGTCCTCCGCCAGCTTCAGCGCTTCAGCAATCACCTTGTCCATGTCATAATATTGATACATCCCCAGTCTGCCGCCGAAGATCACATTCGGTTCCCCCGCCGCCAATTCCTTATACTGACGGTACAGCGTGCCGTTGCGCTCGTCGTTGATGGGATAGTAGGGCTCATCCCCTCTCTGCCAGGCCGCCGGATATTCCCTGGTGATTACCGTGTCGGGCTGTTTCCCGAACTCAAAATGCTTATGCTCTATGATCCGGGTGTAGGGCACCTCCCTCTCCGTGTAATTTACGACCGCATTGCCCTGGTAATTATCCACGCCCTCCAGCAGCTCCTCCTCGAAACGGAGGGAGCGGTACTGCAGCTCTCCCAGGCGGTAATCGAAATACTCGTCGATCATACCGGTGTAGAGCACCGTCTCAAAGGTGTCCGGCTCTGGCGCGGCGCCGTTTTTTTCCAAAAGCTCCTTATAGCTGATTCCGAGCCTGACAGGAATTCCCTCCAGCATTTTTTCCACAATGGGAGTATAGCCCCCCAGGGGAATTCCCTGATAGCGGTCCGTGAAATAATTATTGTCATAAGTGAAACGGACAGGAAGTCTTTTAATGATAAAAGCGGGAAGCTCCGTACAGCTCCTGCCCCACTGCTTTTCCGTGTAGCCCTTCACCAGCTTTTCATACACGTCTCTTCCCACCAGGTTCAACGCCTGCTCCTCCAGATTCTCAGGGCTTTCCACCGCGGCCTCCCGCCGCTGCTTCTCGATGATCTCCCTGGCCTCCCTCGGAGTCCTGATCTCCCACATTTTGCTGAAGGTGTTCATATTAAAGGGCAGATTATACAGCTCGTCCTTATACACTGCCACCGGGGCATTCACATAGTTGTTGAACTCCGCGAAGCGGTTAATATAGTCCCATACCTTTTTGTCGGAGGTGTGAAAAATATGAGCGCCGTATCTGTGGACCTGAATGCCGTTCCGGCACTTTGTATAAATATTTCCGCCAATATGGTCTCTTCTGTCAATGACCAGACATTTCTTTCCTGCTCTCTTCATTTCGCAGGCGAACACAGCCCCATACAGTCCTGCCCCGACAATCAGATAGTCATATTTCATTTGCCCTTTTTCCCCTTCGCCCTGTACCTTTCGATCTGTCCGAAATCCTCCATCAGCTCCAGGATCCTGTCCCGTCCGGTCTGGTTGAGCTTTATATAGGACTGCATGACGCGGTTCTCCAGGAGCTGAGCGCCCAGAGAAGTGTCCTTGTCCAGAGCCGAAAAGTCCACAGGATTCAGATTCAGCCTGTCGCACATCCTGATCACGGTGCCGTAAGCCATACCCTCGATCCCGCGCTCAAGCGCAGTGACCAGAGTGCTGTACGGTATTCCCATCTCCAGAGCGAACTGCCTCACACTGCGATATTGACTTAATATCTCTTTTTTCAACACTTCCGCTTTTGTCATAATCTTTCCTCCGTTAACTAGCATTTATAGTTTAGCCTGTACGATTACTATATGATATCTTGTAGTTTTTTGCAAGCAAAATTGAACCTTTTTCATCTACTTTTAAGAAAAATAATACAAAAAAATAAAACGAAAAAGGGCGGCCGAAGCCACCCCTTTGTTACTTCTTACTATCCAGGAACTGTGGGAGCACCACAGAGGAACGATTCATGCTCTTGTAATAATCGTAAGCAGCCTTGGAGCTCTTCCTTCCTGCCCGGATCCCCTCCCGCTCCTTGCGGAAGAAATCCTCCACAAGCTTTTTGTTGCGGGCCTCCTGGGCCTGAATCGCGACGCTGCTGTCCATCACCTTTGTCACAAGCTCCTGCAGCCGTTTGATCTGATCCTTATACTTCTCACGGTTCCCCTTCAGCTCCTCGGCCACCTGGGCGTAGAGAGCCTCAAAACCGTTGTCCAGCGCATTCAGCTTCTCGATCAGCTTTCCCTTTTCCTCCACATATTCGTCAAAGCGGTCAATGTCCGCTTCCTCCGATTGAAAGAGCTCCTGCTGCCGCTGATTGTACTGCTGCACTTCCTCCATGACCTGCAGCTTGTTCTGCAGGCTTTCCTCCAAGAGAGTCAGATAGTTCCCTGTCATGCCGTTCCTTTCTCCCTGTTGATCTTCATTACTTCCTTCCAGGTGTCGCGCATGGCGCGCAGATGCGTATTGACTTCCTCCAGTATGGCTCCGTCCTTCTTAATATTGGCCTCCACCAGTCTCTGGCTGAGATAAGAATACACGCGGTCAAAATCCTCCGCCACCGGGTATTTCATATCAAGCGTCTGACGGAAATAGTCGACGATCCGCTCCACCTTGGTGATATGCACGTGAGCCTTCTCCACGTCCTTCTGTTCAACAGCCAGGATCGCAATATTACAGAACTTAATCGCTCCCTCATAGAGCATCAGGGTAAGCTCGGCGGGCGAAGCCGTTAGAACCTTACTGTTATTGTACTGTGCGTATGCATTGGGTAAAGCCATATTCAGCATCCTGCCTTTCTGTCATAAAATCCCTTTTATCAACCGCCCAGCAAAGCCGTTACCGCGCTTGCGCTGCTCTGCATCTTGGCCATTGCCGTCTCCATCTCGGCAAATTTCGCGTACCATTTATCCTCATAGTCCGCCAGCTTATTTTCCAGATCCTTGACCTTGGTGGTATAATCGTCGTACTCCTTCTTCATACGGATATCCTCATATACCGTATAGGAGGAGCTGTACTCGGTGCGGGCCATGCGGTCCGTCAGCTCGGAATACATGCCTCTGGAGAGTCCCACGAAGAAATCTATCACCGTCTGAGGATCGTTGGCGATCATGGAACGAAGCTTATCCGCATTGCCTGCGGTGTTGGCGTCATCCTTGTCACCGTCGATATGATATGCGTTCTTTTCATTGTCCGGCGCCGTGAAATAGCTGAGCGTCTCGATTCCGAAATCAGAGAGGTACATCTGCTTGCCGTTCACCGTCGCACCCTTCATCATGATCTGCTTGAGGGCGGTGGAGACCGTTCCCAGAGTGGAATCCCGGCGGAGCAGAGAGTCCTTGACCTTCTTCTCCCACTCCTCCACCTCGCTGTCGGACATCGCCTCCTTCTCCTCATCCGTCAGAGGCTCATACCCTCTTGCGGAATCGGCGTTATACAGCTTATCCATCTCGTTGATGAGCTCGTTGTACTCCTTCAGGAAGCCCTTGATCATATCGTAGATGCCATCGGTATCGTCCTGAGTCGTCAGAGTGACGGTCTCGTTCTCGCCTGTGGTGGCATTGATGGTAAGGGTCAGTCCGTTGATCTCGAATGTATTTCTGGAGCCGGTATACTTCACGCCGTTCAGATAGATCTCGGCGTCCACGGCATCGTTCTTGACGGCGCCCGAATCGCCATCCTCATAATTCAGGCCCAGCGTCTTCAGCACCTCAAGTCCCGCCTCGCCGTCGACGCTGACGGAAAAATCATTGGCCACGCCCGTGTCCTTGGACGCCAGATAGAAGCGCTGGTTCGTCGCGTCAAAGGAAGCATTGATGCCCGCATCCTGGAAGGACTTCACCAACTCTCCGATGGTGGTGGCGCCGGAGACACTGATCTCCTTCTCCTCGCCGCCCACGGCGATCTTGATCGTTGCCTGCTCCCCCAGCTCCACGCCCATATCGCTCAGGGTGGTATCCGTGGTATAACCCTGCGCGCCGTCGCCGAGCTGTGCGCCGGTCAGATAACCGGACTGCGCCATGCGCTCCACCTTCAGGCTCTGTACGCTGTTCATAGCGCCCTCGCCGGTGATCACGCTGGCCACATTGCTGTTGGACACCTTGGTGACCTTCTTCATATAGGAGCTCTGAAATCTCAGATTGCTCAGAGTCCCGTTGTACAGCTTCACGATCTTCGCATTCAGGGTCTTCCATGCATCCTGGGTCCACTGAAGCTTTGTCTGTGCTTTCTTTGTATCGTCTACCTTCGTCCGCCTGGCCTCTACCAGCTGCGATACGATACTCTCTGTATCCATGCCTGACATCAGGCCGCTCAATCTCATCGGCATAATCTATCCCTCCTGCTCGCGTTATCTTTTCTCATCCACCAGAATTCCCGCCAACTCCCATACCTTTGCGATCATGTCAAGCGTCTTCTCAGGCGGGAGCTCCTTGATGACCTCTTTCGTCGTCTTGTCTACGATCTTGATGGTGACGCGGTTGGTCTCCTCATGAATACCGAACACAGCCTCGGAATTCTGCATACTGCGGTTCAGCTTCTCTACCGCCTTGCGCATCTGCTCCTGGCTGGGCTGTTCCTTGCTCTGTTCGCCGTTGTCGGCCTGCCCCTTTTCCTGAGCGTTCTCCACAACGCTAGTGGTCCTGTCGACCTGTTCCGCAGCCTGTACGCTGCTGTTGGCACTCTCCGGCTTCTCTGTCTGCACAGGTGCCTGCGGCTTCTGCACTACACTTCCCTGTGCCTGTACAGTCATTACACTTGAAATAGGTTCAATCGTCATTTTGTCCACCTCCGTGTGAAAACTTGTTTATCGTTTCCATTCCGGGACATAATGTGTCCGGGATTATGTATCTAGTAATTTTATCGGTCGCACTGATAATAAAATTAACAGGGAAGAACAAAAAATTTGCGCTTCCCTGCCATGAACGACCCGTTTTCGTTTTATCCGAGCAGATCCTTCAACGCCGCCATACCGTCGGCATCCACCGCCTCCTTGTTGGCGTTCTGGATCTGGATATATACCTCCTTGCGGTATACCGGCACCTCCTTGGGTGCGGCGATCCCTATTTTTACCTGCTCGCCCTTCACCTCCAGGACCGTGATCTCAATATTATTGTTGATAACGATAGCTTCATTCTTTTTCCTTGACAGCGCCAGCATCCTATTCACCCGCCTTTCTCGCCTGCAAAATATCATAGACGGGATATTTCACGGGATAATCGCCCCGCTCCACAATGACCTGACAAGCCTTGCGCTCTTCCACATTGATGACAAAAGGCCCCTGCAGGTTCACGCTCATTTTGGTCAGATCGCTGGGCACGGTCACAGTTACCAGGACAAGAATATTGTCGGATGTGATATTGCCTGCGCTGGCCAGCAGCTCATCGTCCACCTCCGGATCGTAATCCTGTCTTACGATCAGAGGGTCCATTACCGGCATGGCAAAGCCGGGCTCATCCAGAGACTGCAGGAAACGGATTCCCACATTCGTTCCCTTCTCCTCGTCGTGCAGAAGAGCAAAGTGCTTCAGGTCCGGAAAACCGATGATCCCATTCTCAAAGGTTATGATCTTCTCGTCAGCGATCTCGATTTCCCCAAAGATCTTCGTCGTAATTTTCATAAATGTCAACCAGCCTTTCCGTAGTCTGTTTTCCTGAAATACTCTATTTTAACAGCGGTCAGATATAATTCAGCAGCGTGCTCTGCATCACCTTGCCCGCCGCCAGAAGAGCGGCCTCATATACCGTCGTCGCACTCTTCATCTGAATGGTGACCTCTGCGATATCTATATCCTCGTTGTTGCTCTTGAGCGTTTCAAAGGTGGTCTTCTGGGTCTGCATACGGTTCTCCACCAGTGCCAGCTTGCTGCCCCGGTTGCCGCATTCAGTGATGCAGAGGTTCGCATCGTCCAAATATCCCTGAAAAGCCGTAATGCCCGCTTCAAACAGCTTCTGCTCCTTATCCTTGGCGAACGTCAGGGCCTTGTTCACCGCATCCAGCTGCTGCTTAAGGTGCGCGGTGGCCTCCTCGTCGCCCTCCGCCTCCGTCATCAGCTCGGATATCTTTTTCTTGGTGCTTTCCAGATCGAGGACATTCTGCATCGCCGTCATCAGGTCGTCGGCCTCTCTGCCGATCCCATGCTGGAAGCATTCGTCCGCCGTGGAATTGACGCGGATCGTCTGGTTGAAGCCCACATCGTATTCAATAATCTGGCGGTCGGGATTCCCGGTCAGATAATCCTCATTGTATTTGATCTCGTTGTCCCCGCCGGGATCCGAGGTGCAGGCGAAATAGTGCTGGGGCCGCAGGTCTCCCTTCTCCCAATGCTCCTTCTGATACGTCACGCGGATCTCGCTCTCGTCGGCGGATGTGGTCTCGTCGTCCTTCACCGACATCAGCTCACTGTATTTGTTCTCGCCCAGAAGCAGTTCGCCCGTCTCCGGCACAAAGATCACGGCATCGGGATCGTTGGCCGCCTTGGAATACGGATCCTCATAGGAGTGCACGGTCTGAATGTCGCCGCCGCTCCAGGTCACCTCGTCGTAAATTATGTTCCCGTCGGCATCCCTGACAGGAGCTCCGTCGCCATCCACCCGCATCTTCTGAAAGCTTACGGAGGGCGCGGCGCCCTCGGCCACGCAATCGTTGTACGCCAGACGAATGCGGTGGCAGTTCACGGTGCTTATCTCCTGCTCCGTCACATCCACATCCATATAATTGCTGGAATTGATATTCAAAAGATCATCCGTGAACACCTTCGTCACATCGTCAATGGCCTTGGGATCCAGCTGCTCCGTGATGTCAAAAAACTGATCCGTCTCTTTGTCAAAGCTGAGGGAGGTATCGGTCCTGTGTCCGGTAAACACATATCTGCCCGCATAATCCGCATCGCCCGTGGAATACACCTCGTCCGCCAGGGACTTCAGCTGCTCCAGAATGATCTCACGGTCCTCGGTCTTCAGCGGGCCGTTGGAGCCCTTGGTGCACTGGCTGATCATTTTGGTCAGGACCTCAGTCAGGTTGTTCAGCGCATCCTGGGTCACATTGATCCAGCTCTCCGCGTCCGGAATGTTCTTGCTGTAATACTGGGTCACCTCGGTGACGCTGCTGCGCAGCCGAAGCGCCCTGATCGCCACCACCGGGTCATCGGAGGGCCTGCTGATCTTCTTTTTCGTGGACATCTGCTTGCTCAGCTTATCCTCATAGACCTTGTTGGTATTGATGTTGGAGAGATTGTTCTGCTGCATGATCTTGTTGGTTATTCTCATGTGGATCTCCTTCCCGAACTTCGCCTCCGTGCGATCTCATGTTGGTCAAACGCCCTCCTTAGCGTTTTCAGACTCCTGTCTGCAGTATCAGCTGGTCGTACATTTCCGACAGGGTCTGGATGATCTGGCAGGCCAGATTATATCCGTTCTGGTATTTCACCAGATTGACTGCCTCCTCATCCTCATCCACACCGGAAATGGACATTCTCTGTACATCTATTGTCCCGGATATATCGCTGAAGCTCTGGTAGAAGGTATTTGCCCTCTGCGCATTCAGCGCTACGTCCGACAGAACGCACTGCAGAAATTCCGATGCGGAACAGCCTCTGAAGCTCATCTTGGACTTGTCGGTGACAAGCAGCTTCAGGTCCTTCAGCAGATCGCTCTGCTCCACGCCGTCTCCCTGGGCGTAACGGTTCGCCATGCGGCCGGGATCCAGGAGCATCGCCGAAAGGATGCTGAAATTTGCCGCCGTCATGCGGAAATAGCTGTCGTCCTTTACATTCAGCGTGAACACGCCGTCCGCAAGGATATCCGCCGCCTCCTGCTCCGCCTGCAGCCGGAAATCCGCGGTGTAATTTTCGATCTGTTCATCCGCAAATTCCTTTGCAGCCCTCTCCGCAGTCTTGGTGGCTTCGGCCTCCAGCTCCGTCTGCGCCTGGGCCTTCAGCTCCTCATCCGATGGGATGGCGGGTACGGGATTCTGGCTCTGGAGCTTCGCCTTGATCTCATTGGCCCTCTGCTCTATCTCGGCTTCCGTGGGCGCCTGGTACACCTCATCCTTCTTCTCCTGGAAGATCTCCTGATATTTTGCTCCCACCAGCTCATTGTAAATGTCATCCGTCAGTGTCTTAAGGACCTCGTCCCGGCTCTTTCCGTAATACTTATCGTATCTGTTCTCATAAGGAAAATCGAACTGTTCGCTGTCGGTGGCATGGTCCGCCACAAACATCTGTATGCCCTGACGGCCGCCGGAATCGTAGCCGGAGGTGAGAATATCGTTGAACTTCTGCGAGAAGGTCCTCAGCCATTCGTTCATCTGACTCATGTAATAGGGCACGCCCTGATAGGCAATGCTGGCGCCCGTGCTCGCATTCTTTCCCACTCTGTCGTTGGTGAGCCGCGCCGGATTCAGATTGCGGTCCTTTGAGAGGGTAAAGGTATAGCTGTATACCGGATTTCCCTCATCGTCATAGCTGATGCTGTACTCCCAGGAATCATAGTAGAATTCCTGATTGCCCAGATTGATGATGCCTCCCTGATCGGAAAGATTGCACTTGTTCAGGTCCTTCAGGTATTCCTTGCCCACCTGCACCGTCACAGTGTCGGCGCCGTCGGCATTCATGCCCGTAGCGGTGATCAGTCCGGTAAAATTCTCGCTGTTGTTGCCGTCACGCATTTCGATCAGGCCCCTCAGCGCGCCGCCCATGGCCGCATTGTAGAGGTTGAACTGCTGGCCGTTCTCCCAGTAGACATCATAGAGCCCGTCGATATCCGTCTGGTTCACCTTCTCATAGCTGGTGCGCGCCACACATTCCAGACTGTTGTATTCATTGCCGTCCACCAGCACCTGACCGCCTGCGATCTTGACAATGAAGCGGTTGGCCCCGGTCTCCCGGTCCGGATTGTTGGTGTCATAGACAGGAGTTTCCTTCACCTCCACATCTACGATCTGAGACAACTGGTCGAGCAGAAGCGCTCTCCTGTCCCGGAGCTCGTTGGCCTTGACACCGGTGAGCTCAATGGTGTTGATCTGCTTGTTCAGAGTAGCGATCTCCCCCGCCAGGGAATTCAGCTCATCTACCTTCAGCTTGATCTCCTGGTTCACATCCTTCTGGAGCTTCTCCATATTGCCCGCCAGATTGTTGAAATAATCCGACAGTGTGGACGCATAGCCTGTGAACTGAGATTTTGCGGTGGCATCGTTGGGATTCTTCAGAAGCTCCCCCAGCCCCGTGATCATCATCTGGTCAAAAATGGTCTTAAATCCCGGCGAAATGGGGGTGTCGTCGAAGTAGTCCTCGACCATGGTCATGTAGTACTGCTTCTGGCTGTATTCTCCGACCTTTGCATTGTTGTTCCAGAAGCGGAAATCATAAAATTCATCCCTGATCTGCTCGATGGCAAGAGTCTCCACGCCGGCGCCGGCACATCCGTAGGTCTGAAATACCCGCAGAGCATTGGCCGCCTGCTGCTGTACCTTCTGCCTGCTGTAGCCCGGTGTGTCCACGTTGGCAATATTGTTGGCCGTAGTATTCTGCGCGGCGTTGCTCGCCAGCAGTCCCGAATATGCAATGTTCAATCCAAAAAATGTCGAGGGCATTAATACCTCCTTCCCGGCCTGTTACATGCCCAGGGTAGTGATGATATGCTCCAGCATCTCACTCAGCACGTTAATATATCGGCTGGAAGCGTTGTAGGCGTTCTGGAACTTGATCATGTTGGAAAGCTCCTCGTCCGAGGAAACGCCCACCACCTGTTCCCTTGCACTGCAGATGTTCTCCACAGTGGTGGTCTGGTTCTCGTAAATACTTCTCTGGACGTAGCCGGAATTGCCGATCTGGCTCACCAGATCCGTATAATAATCCACAAAGGATGTCTTCTTTCTGACATTGGGATTTAAGGTGTACTCCTCCTCCTGAAAGGCCTCCTTCAGGGCCTCTGCGGTGGCCTGATCCTCCTTGCCGTCCGGCAGCCTGAAGCCCAGCATGGAGGGCTGCTGCATCAGCTCCGGATGGATCATCAGATTGCCGCATGTATAAAGGGAATCCAGCTGAGAGGGATCCTCCTCGTTGTATACCCAGTACTCTTTGCCGTCCTCGCCGGTGTATTTGGTATATCCCTCCGTGGTAGCCTTGGAAAAAAGCTGAATGGGACTTCCGTCGCTCATCCGCAGGTAGCCGTCGGCATCGGATTCACAGTACCGCACATTCTTCAGCTCGACCCGATTGCCGTTCTCGTCCAGCACCGTCAGATCGCCCTGCACCACCCCGGAGGCCTCCGCCAGAATATCGTTGACCTTGGTCACCACATTGTGTATCAGCTGGTCGAATTCCGCCTGCACATTCATCAGGATGGACTGGGATACCTTGTCGTAATCCCCGTTCAGGTCGGTATAGTTGGCCCTGTGGTCCCCCCTGGCCAGAAGCATGGACTTCAGTCCGCCGATATCCGTATTCAGATCCGAGGAGATCTCTCTGTCCAGGTTGAACACCTTGGCGTTGTCTATGATGTATTTCCTGGAGCCGTCCTCCTGAATCACATAATTTGCGTTCTGAGGCCAGAACGGAGTATAAAAACCGGTGGACGCGTCCACATCCAGACCGATCTCATAGCAGGAGCCGCCTCTTACGAAATCCACGCCCTCGATCTGTACCCACACGTCCCCGTACATATCCTCGTCATATCTGATATCTGTCAGCTGGCCCAGCTCATCCAGGATCTGGTTGCGGGCGTCCCGCAGATCGTTGGCATGTTCAACACCGCCCGCCTCGATGGCACGGATACTGTCGTTCAGTGCCAGCAGCTGTTTTCCGTATGCATTGATCTTGTCGACCTGTGTCTTGATCTGATGATTCAGATTGTCCTGATAGGAGGAAAGTCCGCCGTACACGGAGGATGCCCTCAAAATAAATTCCGAGGCTCTCTGCACCAAAAGCCCCTGCGTCACGGAGCTCGCCGGGTCCTTCGCCAGCTCCTGGATCGCCGTCCAAAAATCCTCTATCGTATTCTGAAAGGCTTCGCCGTTCATCTCGCCCAGCTGGCCCTCCACCTCTTCCATGACCTCGGTGGATACCTCATAGAACATGCTGCGGCCGGATTCCTTGCGATATGTCTTGTCCAGAAAGTAATCTCTTACCTGTTTTGCGCGGGAATAAGTGACACCCAAGCCTACCTGTTTGTTGTTGACGGCCTTGGGATCGACAGAAAGCGTCACATAACGCCTGGCAGACAACTGCACCTGCTGCCTTGTATAGCCGGTGGTGTCTATATTAGAAAGATTGTGCGCTGTGGTGTTCAGCGCACTTTGACTGGTCTGTAATCCGGATGC
>CANQUQ010000022.1 GCA_947627115.1 uncultured Acetatifactor sp. | reverse complement strand
ATATCCCTCGCCTGCTGCAGCGCCTCTCCCGATTTGATCAAAATGCCGTGGGACGCTCCCACGCCGGTGCCCACCATAATCGCCACTGGCGTCGCCAGTCCCAGCGCACAGGGGCAGGAGATCACCAGCACGGAGATGGCGGAGGAGATGGCGAACTCCGCCCCCGCGCCCGCTGCCAGCCATACGATCAGCGTCACCAGTGCAATCCCCATCACCACCGGCACAAAGACACCGGCCACCTTATCCGCAAGCCTCGCTATGGGAGCCTTGCTGGCGCTCGCCTCCTCCACCAGCCGTATGATCTGGGAGAGCGTAGTGTCGTCGCCCACCCGTTCGGCGCGGCATTTCAGGAAGCCGGCCTTGTTCACCGTGGCAGACACCACCCTGTCGCCGGGCTGCTTTTCTACCGGTACGCTCTCTCCGGTGATGGCGGATTCATCTACGCTGGAATTGCCGTCCGCAACAATTCCGTCCACGGGAATCAGGCTTCCCGGCTTCACCAGAAAGATATCGCCCGGGCGCAGTTCTTCCGTCAGCACCTCCGCCTCTGTTCCGTCCTCCCGAAGAAGGATGGCGGTCTTGGGCGACAGATCCATAAGTTTTGTGATCGCCTCACCGGTCTTGCCCTTGGAGCGGCTCTCCAGATATTTGCCCACAGTGATGAGCGTCAGGATCGTGCCGGCGGACTCAAAATACAGATCGTGGGAGTAATGCTCCACCACCGCCATATCTGCGTGTCCCAGGCCGTACCCGATACGGTACAGCGCAAAGATGCCGTACGCCACCGCCGCCGAGGCGCCCACGGCGATCAGGCTGTCCATATTGGGGGACAGATGCCCCAGCGTCTTAAAGCCCACGGAGAAAAATTTTCGGTTCATGTACAGAATGGGAAGCAGCAGAAGCAGCTGCGTCAGCGCAAAGGTCATGGCGTTCTCATTGCCGTGCAAATACCTGTGTACAAAGTCCGGCATCGGTATTCCCAAGCCCTCATAGATCATGTGATACATGGCCACATACATCAGAGGCACCAAAAAACCGACGGATATGCCCAGCCGCAGCTTCATGGCCCTGCTCTCCGCCTCTGCCGCCTTCTGAAGGCTGTCATGCCCGGACGTTCTTTTCTGCCGGCCGGCCCTTCCCTCTGCCTCTCCCTGTGCGGCGGGCGCCCCGGCGGACAGAACGGACGCCCCGTATCCGGCCTTCTCCACAGCCTCCACGATTGTTTCCGGCCCCAGACGGTTCTCGTCATAGGAGATTTCCATCGTCTCCGTCAGCAGGTTCACCGAGGCCTTCTCTACGCCGTCCAGTTTATTCACCGCCTTTTCCACATGGGCGGAGCAGGCGGAACATGTCATTCCCGTTATATGATATCGCTCTTTCATACTTACACCCCAACTTCTCTACTTCAGCTTTTTCACCAGCTCCACTGCCTCGTCCACCACAGCCGTATTTCCGTTTTGGATCTCCTCCACTACACAGGTCTCCATGTGCTCCTGCAGGATCATATAGCCGAAGGACTGCAGGGCGCTCTCCACCGCAGCCACCTGCGTCAGTATATCTCCGCAGTAGCGGTTCTCCTCCAGCATTTTGCCGATGCCGTTCAACTGTCCCACCATGCGGCTCAGCCGGTTCTTCAGCAGCTTCAGCTCCTTCTCCTGCCGGGGCGTAGTCTTTTTCCGACAACAGCAGGCATCGCTCTTTTCCGGCTTATTTTCCGCGGGAGCGGTATTTTTACTTTTCATGTATATTCTCCTCCTTATTATCTGCAAAAGGGAGCAATCCTATCTATCGATACGGGACCTAAGTGGCACGCAGGCAAAAATACCCTGCGGGGGTATCCTGCCATCACTCACAGAATATACCCCCGCAGGGTATTTGTCAAGACTATTTTCACTATAAAATTTTGTTCCATCAAGTCCCTGCTGCCCATGGCATATCCAAGGCCTGCCCGTGGTCTACCCTGACATATCTGCGGCCTGCCCGCGGCCGATTCCTGACCGATCCGAGACCTATCCCTGGTCTATCCCTGACCGATTCAAGACCTATCCCTGGTCTATCCCTGGCTTATCTCCTGGGCTCTCACCCCAGGCTTGCGAAGCCGCCCTCCAGGTCCTCGATAATATCATCAATGTGCTCCGTGCCGATGGACAGGCGGATGGTATTTTTGTAAATGCCCTGTTCCTTCAGCTCCTCGTCGCTCAGCTGGCCATGTGTCGTCGACGCGGGATGGATCACAAGAGATTTCACATCCGCCACATTGGCCAACAGAGAGAACAGCTCCAGATTATCGATAAATTTTTTAGCCTCGGCTTCGCCGCCCTTGATCTCAAAGGTAAAGATAGAGCCACCTCCGTTGGGGAAGTATTTTTTGTAGAGCGCCTGCTGCACGGGATCCTTGGAGACGGAGGGATGATGCACACGCTCCACCATGGGATGGCCGTTCAAATACTCCACGACCTTCAACGCATTTTCCACATGACGTTCCACGCGCAGAGATAATGTTTCGAGGCCCTGCAGGAAAAAGAATGCATGGAAGGGAGAGAGCGTGGCTCCCGTATCTCTCAGAAGGATCGCCCGGATCGCGGTGACGAACACTGCACCGGGAACCGCCTCGCTGAAGTTCACACCGTGATAGCTTTCGTTGGGCGTAGTCAAATGCGGGAATTTGCCGGAGGCCTTCCAGTCAAATTTACCGTTCTCTACGATCACGCCACCGATAGTAGTACCGTGGCCGCCGATAAATTTTGTGGCGGAGTGGACCACAATATCCGCGCCGTACTCAAAGGGCCGGACAAGGTAAGGTGTCGCAAAGGTGTTGTCGATCACCAGCGGGATCTTGTGCGCATGCGCAATTTCCGCCAGCCGTTCAATGTCCACCACATCGGAGTTCGGATTCCCCAGCGTCTCAATAAAGATCGCCTTGGTATTGTCCCTGACAGCGCCTTCTACCGCAGCGAAATCGGCGGGATCGACGAAGGTGGTGGTGATGCCGTAGTTGGTAAGCGTACTGGAAAAGAGATTGAATGTCCCGCCGTAGATATTGTTGGCGGACACGATATGCTCCCCCGCCTTCGCCAGATTCTGGATCGTGTACGCCACCGCAGCCATACCGCTGGCGACTCCCAGCGCTGCCGTACCGCCCTCCAGAGCTGCGATCCGCTTTTCAAAAACATCCTCGGTGGGGTTGGTCAGCCGGCTGTATATATTGCCGCTGTCGGTCAGCCCGAAGCGTGCCGCCGCATGGTCGCAGTTGCGGAATACGTAGGAGGATGTCTGATAGATGGGAACGGCCCTTGAATCGGTGACCGGATCCGGCTCCTCCTGCCCTACATGTAACTGCAGCGTCTCGAACTTCAGCTTTCGCTCCGCATAAGGTTTCTTGCTCATTTTGTCTTCTCTCCTATTGTCATAGATTTACAGATCAATGCATCCTCTTTCGTTCATTGCGCAGCGGTCTGCAGCTCCTGCGACAAAGCGTATATCTTTTCCAGGATCTCTCTGCATGCCTTCATATCCTCCACCGTGTGCTCGGAGTTCTTCAGTCCCTCGGCGGAGGAAGCGGCGACCTGTTCGCTGGTGGCCGACAGATGGGTGATGTTCTCCGAGATCACACCGGTGGACTGCAGGATCTCCTTGATCACTCGCTCGGTATTATCCACATTTACGGTGAGCTCCTCCACTCCCTCGCTGATCTTCTGGAATTTTTCTCTTGTCTCCTCGATCAAATCGTTCTGCCTTTCAACGGACTGCACCGAATTCCGGATGCTCTCGTTGGCCATCCTGGTATCTTCGTTCAGCTTCCCGATAATATCTGTAATATTGTTGGAGGCTTCTTTCGTCTGCTCCGACAGCTGCCTGATCTCCTCCGCAACGACCGCGAAGCCTCTGCCCGCCTCACCGGCGCGGGCTGCCTCGATGGATGCGTTCAGCGCCAGCAGATTGGTCTGGGCGGAAATGCTCAGGATGGTCCCCACAAAGCTCTCCACCTCCGCCACCTTTTGTGTCAGGCTCTCGATCGCTTCAACGGTCACGTTGCTCGCAGTCTCCACATTGTGCGCCTGCTCCTTCAGCTCCTTCACCATCGCGGAGCCTTCATTCACGTTCTCATCGGTGCGCCTGGATGCCTCCAGCATATTCTTCGTCTGACTCTCCGCCTGATCCGTCCGCTCCTGGATCTGTGCGCACATTGCCGCCTGCTCCTGAATGGCCTGGGCCGTGCTCTCGGTGCTGTCCGCAATATTGCTCATGGCAAAATTGCCGGTATCCACGCTCTTATTCAGGCTGTCAAGCATCTGCATGGCGTCCCCAAAGTGTCCGGCCACCTCCTCCGCAACGGCAAGGGTCTTTCTGTGGCTTGCCTCCTGCTGCTTTGCGGCTTCCGTGATCGCGGCTACGTTCTCCTCATTGTTGCGCTTCAGCAGCTTTACCACGCAGTACGTCGCCACGGCCACCAGCACGGCGGAGAACACGGCCAGAAAGAGAGACTGGCGCATTTCGTGATCCGCGCCGCCAAAATGGATTGCCAGCTTGATCAGGTTCCCCAGCACAATGACCGCACTCCCGGCAAGGATAAATTTTATGTTCAAATAGACCGTACATGCGATCAGGATCGCAAATCCATATGTGTAGCTCTCCACATTATCGGAGCAGAACAGAACGATCAGATAGGCAAGGGAAGCAATGGCCATCATGATGATCCCACAGCTTCTCTTCTCCCGCCTGGGAAGGCAGATCGCCGTCGTACTTACGATCGCAGCCACACAGGTGATCAGCTGTACCCAGGAGGTCGGCCTGCCCCCCGCAGTGATGATCTCGATGACCATGATCACGGAAACATACCCCATTATGCACATTAAGATCGGATACACGGCAGAATTTGCCCTTTTGTATTGAGCAGCAGTCATAATATCTTTCCCTCCCTCTATTATATTAACAGAGCCGCTTTTTGCTACCGTTCGGAACAAGGTTCATTATACCACCGCTCACCGATTATGACAATATTTTTATAGATCTGCCGTGTCCTTATCCGTCATGCCACAGGATACATCACAGCGATTCTCTCACCCGGAGGATCTCCTCTCCGGCCCGGACCTTCTCCGTGGCCGTCACCGCCACGCTGCTGCCGTGGGCGCGGCTCTCCACACTGACGGTCACCGCAGCGGATACCCCCTCAGCCTCCAGCCCCCGTCTGTCGAATTCCAGCAGGAGCTTGCCCTTCGATACGATCTCGTTCTGAACGATCCTCGGCCGAAAATATCTTCCCAGCAGATCGTCCCTGACATCCCCCACCTGGACCAAAAGCTCCGCCCCGAACTCGGTCTGGAACAAAAATGCATTGCCCATGGGAAAAAGTCTGGTGATCTTTCCGCCCGCAGGGGCATAGAGCCTGTCCTCGCCCGGATAGATCACCACTCCCGGACGGTCTCCCTCGCGGTACGAGGATACCAGACCGGATACCGGACTTCCCACCGACCAGTTCCTTGCCTCCGGCTGCTGCTGATCCCGGCCCCTGTAGATCCGTTTCCCGGAACGAAGGAATCTGCTGTTGACGCTTCGATAGGGGGAGGCAAGTCCGCTCACACGGCGCTGTCCCGTCCGCGGGCCGGCAGCTCTGCCCTGTGCACTCTCCGCCTCCGTCTCCATGTCCGCCCGCTCCGACATTCTGATCCATCGGCCTTCACTCTCCGCGCTCCACTCGCTCCCATCCATTTTCACATTCATTTCTCCTGCTGCCTCGACCTCCCAGACGCCGGAGCGCAGAACGCTCTGATCGTCCCGGTCCTCCTCGCTGAAATCCCCTGTCCTTTCGGACAGTCTGCCCATACAAAAACCTGCCGTGGCCGCTGCCGCAGTCATCGCTGCCAGCCATAACACATTCCATACCATAACATCAGCCTCCTGTATATCCTATTTTCTCCTGATGCTCCGGCAAATATTCACCGTCAGGCACTCACAGAAGGGGCAATGATCCGGACGGAAAAAAGAAATTATTAAAATTTAAGAAAATGATTGACATTTTGAATTGTCCGCGGTATACTTCAATTGTATTCTGAATGAAAGTCATTGAACTCACATATTTTTGTAAGTCATTGCTACTTTTGATGATGGTTTACAAAAATATGTGATTTTTTTGCCGTACATTTTAGAATAACGAAGCACAATAATTTAAGGAGGTACTGAAATGAACAACGGTACAGTCAAGTGGTTCAACGCACAGAAGGGTTACGGTTTCATCACCAACGATGCTACCGGCGAGGAGGTATTCGTACACTTCTCCGCTATCAACGCTGAGGGCTTCAAGTCCCTGGAAGAGGGCCAGAAGGTCACCTTCGATACCGAGAGCGATCCTCAGAACAGCAGCAAGATCCGTGCTACCAATGTTACTGTAGTAGCTTAAGACCACAAAGCAAAAAACTGCCATCCTCACGGGTGGCAGTTTTTTCGTCTTTGGCGGAAACGCGGCCGGGCCGCGGATCCTTCTTGTTATGCGTGACAAAGCACGCAGGAGGTACAACAATGAGCCTTCTGACCCTGTTCATCACCGCCGTGGGACTTTCCATGGATGCTTTTGCCGTATCTGTCTGTAAAGGTCTTGCGCTGAAAAAAGTGAATTTCAGGAATGCCTGCACCGTCGGCGTCTGGTTCGGCGGCTTTCAGGCTCTCATGCCTTTTTTCGGCTATCTCCTGGGCAGCCGCTTCCAGCGGTCCGTGGAGGCGATCGACCACTGGATCGCTTTTGTGCTGCTTTTTCTGATCGGCGTGAGCATGATAAAAGAGGCCCTCTCCAAAAACGAGGAGGAGACCGACGGATCGCTTGCCCCCAGGACCATGTTCCTGCTGGCGGTGGCAACCAGCATCGACGCGCTGGCGGTAGGTGTGACATATGCATTTCTGCAGGTCGATATTGTGCCCGCCGTGTCTTTTATCGGCGCCACCACGTTCACGCTCTCGGCCGTTGGAGTGAAGGTGGGGAATGTGTTCGGCACGAAATACAAGTCTAAGGCGGAGCTTGCAGGCGGTATCATTCTGATCCTCATTGGCGCCAAGATCCTGGCAGAGCATCTCCGTCTTCTCCCACTGTAGGGGTCTACTGAAATATCACCAACGACACCAACCAGAGCAGGAGCAGATGCGCCGGGTAAAAAATGTAGAAAAAATATTTCCGGCCGGAGCCTCTCCGCCCGTTGTAAAACGCGATCGGCATGACCGAGCAAAGAGCACATATCTCGCCGGGCGCCAGCAGTGCCAGCACCGTGCTTCCGGCCGCCATGGCAGGGAGCCGGAATCTCCGGAAAGCGAAAATGACCGCAACTGTCAATACGCCCACTCCCCCGTAATCGGTCCTCAACAGATCTGCCGCCGTCACGAGAACAGACGTGACCGCCAGACCCATACCGGCCATCAACAGTTCATCTCTCCCACGGCTCCTGCCGTACAGCAGGAACAGCACCGCCGCCGCAAGATACACCGAGCAAACGAGGCATATCCCGGCACCGCGGTCTGCAACGCCGAAAAGCACGGCGATCTTCCCGGTCAGCCACCCTCCGAAAAGGGCCGCACCGGCTGCGAGCAGCGCCCACTGCACTGCCCTCGGCGGTCTGTGACATCTCAGAAAATCATAGGCGCACATGGCCCCCATGCCGCACAGGAGCGTAAAAAATACGTTTTGACTGCCAAGCTCCAGCACCCTGGACTGAAACGCCAGGTCGAACGGAATCTCTGAAATCAGGGCAAAGGCCCCCAGCCGCATGGCATATTTGGCTCTGCTCCCGGTCCTCTCAAAGCCTTCCACCAGCATAAAGCAGAATAACGGAAAGCTCAGTCTGCCCACCTGGCGCATAAAATAGTACAGGCCGTACAGCTGCGCCTCCCCCGCTTCAAGGCTCCGGGTCAGCAGCACCACAGCCGCATGATCGATGAGCATGGCGATGACCGCTATGCTCTTGACAGCGCTTCCGTCCAGTCCGCCATACCTGATTTCTCTTTTATCCGTATCTCTCATTCCGTGCTCCGCCCCTGAAATCATCCTACCTTATACCCGGTCCCCCACACCGCCTTCAGATACCTCGGCTCCTTGGGATTCGCCTCGATCTTTTCCCGGATGTGGCGAATGTGCACCGCAATGATATTATCTGCTCCAAAGGCCTGCATATTCCATATGCTTTCGTAGATCTGGCTGTTGGAGAGCACCTTTCCCTTCTGCTGCGCCAACAGCCGGAGTATCTTATATTCAATAGGCGTCAGGCGCACGTTCTTCCCCTCCACAGTCACCGTCCGCTGTACATCGTCGATCACCAGTCCGTCCACTCTGTAGATCCGGCCCGTGTCAGCATATTTGTTGACAAGCTGGATATACCTGCGAAGCTGGGATTTCACCCTGGCCAGCAATTCCAGAGGATTGCAGTCTGCCGTCACATAGTCGTCGGCCCCGGCCTCCAGGGCCATGATCTTTGCCGTCTCCGCGGACTGGGCAGAGACCACGACCAGGGGAACACGGCTGTTCTTCCGCAGGGCTGCGATCATCTCGATCCCCTTGTCCCAGCCCTTGTCGTTGAGCTCCACGTCGATCAGCATCAGATGAATCTCCTCGCTGCTCAGTATCCGTCGAAGCTGTTCCTGGTCCTCTGCGATCAGAGTCGCGAACTTCTCCCCCCTGAACAGCGGCTCCATCTTCTCCCCAATGCCTGTCTTATTGTTATATATCAATATCTTTTTTTCCATTGTATTCCTCCGCCGTCACCTTCGATAATTTATTATAAAATACCTTTGTATCATAGTTGCATACTAAAAAGGAGAGTGTCAGGATCGCACTCTCCTATATAGACTGTCTTTCCGTCAGAAAGTTTCCGCCCGGAACAGTTCTATCTGTCATTTTTCTTATTCTTTTTCTGCCGTCTGGCCTCCCGGCGCCTTTCCTTCTCCGCCCGTTTGGCGCGCTCTTCCTCCTCGCGCCGTGCCGCCGCTTCGTGGGCTGCCTCCCTGCTGCGCACGGCCATCTCCTCCACCTCGAACATGTCCTCTTCACGAAGCCGCCGGAAACGGTTGAGACCTGCCACCAGTATCAGCACACTGTCCTTTACATTGTCGAAGGCTCCCTCACAGTACATCGTGTAGACCAGCAGGCCCAGCGGGACCGCCACGATCATTCCCAGCACACCGCCCAGCCGGTATCCCACATACAGCAGCAGCAGGGTCGGAATGGGGGGCACGCCCACGGAATCTCCCACGATCTTCGGCTGGATCAGCTGTCTCGCCAGCTGCCCGCCGCACCAGATGATCAGCAGTCCCACCGCCGCCTGGTAATCGGCGGAGAAAATCTTGATGACCGCCCAGGGGATCAGCACGGTACCGGTGCCTAAGAACGGCAGGAAATCCAGGACCGCGATTCCCAGCGCGATCAGGGCATAATAATTTACGTCCAGTATGAACATACCGATCAACAGCAGCAGGTACATCCACACCTCGATCTTCAGCTGGGCCTTCAGATAACCTCCCACAGACTTCATCAGACTTCTGCGGATCATGTCATAGTAGAACTGGATCGCCACGGGAGTATGCTTTCTGAACCATTCCCTGATCTGCTGGTGCTCCGCCACGAAAAAGTAGGCCGAGAGCAGAGCCATGATCAGTCCGATGAAAACAGAGGGAAGCTGCTTGGCAAAATTGCCGGCCGCCTCAATGGTAGGCGTGCTGTTGCGCTCAAAAAAACCGCTGACAGTATTGCCGATGGCTGCGGACAGATCGTCCAGCTTCACCTGCGTTTCACCGGGCAGACGGGCAAGCAGGGCATTCAGGCTCCGGCCGGCCCGGTTGATATCGGCCTCCATCCCCGCCCACATGTCCGGCAGGGCATTGACAAGCCCCACCACCTGCTGAAACAGCCAGGAACAGGCAAAATAGAGGAGCAGTACCACCAGCGCAATGACCACGACGATCACAAAAGCGCTGCCTATCTTCCTCTGCAGCTTTACCTTCTCCTCAAAGAACCGTACGAGCGGCGAGGCCAGCATTGCAATGATCCAGCCCACCACAAAGGGCAGAAAGAACATCAGCAGTCTGGGCACCAGATATACGATCCCCAGAAAGACGATCACTGCGATTCCAATATTCACAAGGGCCTTGCTATACCTTTTCATGGCTTTCCTCCAACACCCTGTCCAAAATTTCGTATATCTCATCCCGGCCCTGTTTTGTCTGCGCCGAGAAGGGGATCAGAACGGTATCCTTCTCCGTCTCCAGTGTCGTCCTGATCAGCCGCAGCTGTTTCTGGATCTGACTGCGGTTGATCTTATCCGCTTTTGTGGCAACGATCACCGGTGAAAAGCCTCTGCTGCAGATCCACTGATACATGATCCTGTCATTTTCGGACGGCGCATGCCGGATGTCGATGAGCAGGAACACCCGCTTCAGCTGCCGCGATCTGTGCAGGTAGTTCTCGATCATTTTTCCCCACTGTATTTTCACGCTCTCCGGTGACTTTGCATAGCCGTATCCCGGCAGATCCACAAAATAGAGCTCATCGTTTATATTATAGTAGTTGATGGTCTGGGTCTTTCCCGGCTGGGAACTGGTCCTTGCCAGAGATTTACGGTTCATCAGTGCGTTGATCAGAGAGGACTTCCCCACATTGCTCTTGCCCGCAAAGGCTACCTCAGGATGTCTGCTCTGAGATATCTTGCTGGTGACACCGCACACTGTCTCCAGACTGACATTTCTTATGATCATTTTCTCTCCCCCTGAATATCAACGTGCGATCCGAAAAAACGAGAACGCCGTCGCGCGGACGGCGTTACCCACTCACACGGCATATCCGCCGTGTGCCGTTCATATTGCTTTCTCCAGCTTTCCTTTTGCATCGTCCTGATGGATGGTCAAGGGCTCGCTGGTGCCCTCTACCGCTTCCTTGGTGATCACACAGGTCTGGATCGTGTCATCGGAAGGGATCCGATACATGGTGTCCATCATGACGCTCTCCATAATGGAACGCAGCCCTCTGGCGCCGGTCTTTCGCCGGAAGGCCAGATCGGCGATCGCCTGTACGGCGTCCTCCTCAAAGGTCAGCTCCACACCGTCCATGTGGAACAGCTTCTGGTATTGCTTGATCAGCGCATTCTTTGGCTCCTTCAGGATGCGCACCAGGGCATCCTTATCCAGGCCCTGCAGGGATACGCATATGGGGACACGCCCCACGAATTCCGGGATCAACCCGAACTTCACCAGATCCTGCGGGGTCACCTCCTGCAGCAGATCGTCCAGCTCCTTCGTGGTCTTCTGAGATACCTCCGTGTTGAAGCCGATGGCCTTTTTGTCCAGTCTGGCCTCTACGATCTTATCCAGTCCGTCAAAGGCGCCTCCGCAGATAAAAAGGATATTGGAGGTGTCTATGGTGATCAGCTCCTGATGAGGGTGCTTTCTGCCGCCCTGAGGAGGCACATTGGCAATGGTGCCCTCCACGATCTTGAGCAGGGCCTGCTGAACGCCCTCTCCCGACACATCGCGGGTAATGGACACATTTTCACCCTTTTTGGTGATCTTATCGATCTCATCGATGTAAATAATACCGTACTGAGCACGCTCTATATCGTAGTCGGCCGCCTGGATCAGCTTCAGCAGGATATTCTCCACGTCCTCTCCCACATAGCCTGCCTCCGTCAACGTAGTCGCGTCTGCGATCGCGAAAGGTACATTTATGATCTTCGCCAGCGTCTGTGCCAGATAAGTCTTGCCGCAGCCGGTGGGTCCCACCATGATGATGTTGCTCTTCTGGAGCTCCACGTCATCCAGATCCTTGGGCGCAGTCACCCGCTTATAATGGTTGTAGACGGAAACAGCCAGCACCTTCTTGGCCTGCTCCTGCCCCACCACATAATCGTCCAGAAAATTCTTGATCTGTATGGGCTTCAGGAGATTAATGTCGGGACGGGCAGCCTCCTCCAGCGCATCGTCCTCCAGCTCCTCCTCAAGAATATCCGCACAGATGTCGATGCACTCGTCACAAATATAGACTCCGGCGGGCCCTGCGATCAGCTTGCGGACCTGATTCTGCGCCTTATTGCAAAAGGAACATCTGATATCGTTTCCTGCCATTTTTGTTGCCATTCCTGTACTCCTGTCATTTATTTAGCATTCTGAGCGTCATGGGAAGAGATCACCATATCGATCAGGCCGTAATCCAAAGCCTCCTTTGCGCTCATCCAATTGTCGCGCTCGGTATCGGCACAGACAGTCTCGTAATCCTTTCCTGTGTTCTCAGAGAGCATACGGTTCAGCTTTTCCTTGGTCTTGAGGATATGCCTTGCAGCGATCTCAATTTCCGTAGCCTGTCCCTGAGTCCCGCCCAAGGGCTGATGGATCATGATCTCCGCGTTGGGAAGCGCAAACCGCTTTCCCTTTGCGCCGCCGGAGAGCAGGAAAGCCCCCATGCTGGCCGCCATACCTATGCACACGGTAGATACGTCACACTTGATATAGTTCATGGTATCATAGATCGCCATGCCTGCGGTGATCGCACCGCCGGGGCTGTTGATATACAGGTGAATATCCTTTTCCGGATCCTCCGCCTCCAGGAACAAAAGCTGTGCAACTACGATGCTGGCGGAGGTATCGTTCACCTCCTCGCCCAGAAAAATGATCCTGTCCTTCAGAAGTCTTGAATAAATATCATAGGAACGCTCGCCCTTGCTGGTCTGCTCAATGACGTAAGGTACTAAACTCATGACGTGATTCCTCCATTTCTATTTTAACCAGAAACAAACTTCCTGACACATTCTGCTCCGCTCAAAAAGGATCTCTCACGCGGAAACAGCTCTTACTCTTCAGCGGGCGCCTCCGCATCCGCCGTCTCCTTTGCCTTCCTGCTCCTCTTTGCGGCAGGCTTTGCCTCCTTGGCGTTCTCCACCACAAAATCCACGGCTTTTCTGACGGCCAGATCCTCCAGCACCTGCTTTTTACCGTTCTCGCCGAGAAGCTCCTTCACCTTGTCGGGCTCCATCTGATAGGCCTCGCCCATGGACTTGATCTCCTCCTCGTACTCTTCCTCGGAGGCCTGAAGGTTCTCTGCTGCGGCAACCGCCTCCAGCACCAGCCTGGACTGGATGCGCTTCATCGCCTGAGGCTTGAACTGCTCCAGAAGCATCTGTGCGGTAGTGCCGGTGAACTTCATGTACTGCTCCATGGAAATGCCCTGCGCCTGCAGTCTCTGTGCATAATCCTGCACCATCTGTCTCTGCTGGGTATCCAGCATAGCGTCGGGAATGTCCATCTCTGCGTCGGCGATAACAGCCTCAATGGCTGCCTCCTCCTTGGCATTTTTCGCGTTCTGGCTCTTTCTGTCGGAGATCTTCTTTTTGATCTCCTCCCTGTACTCTTCAACGGTATCGCTCTCTTCGGAGACCTCCCCCACAAAATCATCGTCCAGTTCGGGCAGCTGTTTCTCCTGAAGCCTCTTCACGGTGCATTTGAACACAGCGGCCTTGCCGGCCAGCTCCGCCGCCTGATAATCCTCCGGGAAAGTCACATTCACATCGGTCTGCTCTCCCGCCTTTGCGCCCACGAGAGCCTCCTCAAAGCCGGGGATGAACGCGTGGGAGCCGATGGTCAGAGGATAGTCCTCCCCCTTGCCGCCCTCGAAGGCCACGCCGTCCACAAAGCCTTCAAAATCGATGGTGGCGATATCGCCTTCCTTCACCGCTCTGTCCTCCACATCCACGGTCCTGGAATTCTTCTCTCTCTCCCGGTCGATCTCGGCGGTCACCTCCTCATCGGTGACATCCACGTCCATCTTATCCACCTTCACGCCCTTATACTTGCCCAGAGTCACTTCGGGCTTCAGGGCCACCTCCGCGGAGAAGATGAAGGGCTTGCCGGCCTCCACCTGAACCACATCGATCTTGGGGGAAGATACGATGTCTTCCGTACACTCCTCCAGGGCCTTCTCATAGGCGTCGGGGATCAGCTCATTGGCCGCATCCTCATAAAATACTTCCCTGCCGTACATCTGCTCGATCATCTTCCGGGGAGCTTTGCCCTTGCGAAAGCCAGGGATGCTGATCTTATTCTTGTTCTTCCGATAAGCACTCTCGATAGCCTTTTCCAATTCCTCGGCAGGCACCTCGACGGTCAGTCGTGCCATGTTGTGCTCCAATTTTTCCACCTGTAGACTCATTGATACGTTTCCTCCTTCAATCGCCTGTGCCTCATCTATATCATCTGCCCCGCAGTCAAAGCAAGAGCATAGTCACAGTCATTCTAGAATTATACCACAGGAATCCCAAAAAAACAAACACTTTTTCAACTGACCGGTGATGCAAAAGGGGTGCGGAAAAGGGGCGGGGACAGCAGCCTACTTTTTCCCGTACAGGCACTTGCTGGTCACTCCCGGTATCATGCCGAGCTTGCCGGAAAGAGCGTTGGCCACGCTCTGAGGCGCGTCCATTACGATACTGATGACACTGACCTGCTTCTCCCTGTAGGGCAGTCCCATTCTTCCCACAATGTAGCGTCCGTACTCATGGAGTATCCCGTTGATGCGGGCCGTGGCCTCTGTATCCTCCACAAGGATGCCCATCAATACCACGCGTGATTCCTCCTGTTTTGTCTCCGTTGTGCTCATACCTTTTCCATGCTCCTCTTCTTTTTCCATGTTCCTCTTCTTTTTTCCATGCTTCTCTTTTTCCCCATGTTCCCCCTCTTTGTCCATGCTTCTCTTCATTGCGTGTTCCGCGGATAAAGCATTTTTCAAATGTGGGTCGCAATGATCAGCGTCCTGCCTCCGCGTCTGGCGCTGATGTACTTTTCAGCCCGTTCCTTCGTCCCGGCATCCATGCCCGTAAAGGGTTCATCCAGCAGGACCAGCTGCGACCGGGCCTCCATGGCGCGCGCAAGCGCTACCCTGCGCTTCATGCCGCCGCTCAGATTCGAGCAGGGCTTCTCCAGGTCCTCCGGTTCCAGCAGCATTTTTAGAGCCTCCGCGGACCGGGCCGCATCTCCGGTGACCATCTCCACGTTTTTCAGCGCACTGCAGGTCATACAGAGCCGGTCCTCCTGAAACACCATGCTCACGGCATCGGGAACGGTCAGCTCCCCGCCGTCGGCCTTGGAAAGCCCGGCGAGGATGCGCAGCAGCGTGGTCTTCCCGCTGCCGGAGGGACCGTTCAGATAGTAGATTCCGCCCGGCTCGTAGACCGCGGACATATCGTGGATGACCTGCTGACATTCCCCGCCCTCAGGCAGCCGAAAGCTCTTTTCCAGCCCCTTAAGCACCACCGCCGACGGTGCCGCGGACACGTCCGACGGCGCGCTGCAGGCCGGCTGCCAGGAAAATATTCTCTCCACCCCGGCCAGGATCAGGCGTTCGAACAGAACACTGGCCAGGATCACCGCGGCCGTCCAGGCAAATACGCCCGCCGTGTCCAGATAGATCTTGGACAGATACAGCTGCCCGCCGATGGAGTGCGCCGGCGTGCCGATCACCTCCGCCGCCACTCCGGATTTCCAGCACATTCCCAGCGCCAGCTTCAATCCTCCCGTCAGGAAGGGCCGCAGCGCCGGGAGATAAATATAAAATAATTTCGTGCCAAGGGGAAGACGGAACACCCTTCCCATCTCGACCAGCGCCCCGTCGGTACTCTTCAGTCCCTCCAGCGTATTGATATAAATATTGGGCAGCACCACAAGAAAGCACACCGCAACGGCCAGAAAAGAGGAACCCCACCAGATCAGTAAAAGCACCACAAAGGAAGCCACCGGCACTGCCTTGAGCAGGCTCATCACCGGGGCGAGTCCCTCCTCGCACAGACGGTAGCGGCTGCTGCAGACAGCGAGAAGCACGCCTGCCAGAAAGCCCGTCAGAAAGCCTGCGCTTATGCGCAGCAGGCTCATTCCCACAGTCACATAGAACCGTGTCTCCCCAAGCAGGGAGAAAAATGTCAGCAGCGTCTCCCAGGGGCCTACCATCAACACATAATTGTCTACCGCCAGGGACAGGATCTGCCAGAGCAGCAGCCAGAAAATAATGACTGCCGCCTTTCGCAGAGCTGTTCCGGTTCTGTCTGTCCTGCCCTTCATATGCCTCACTTTCCGTAATAAAAATCATCTGCGGGAGTCTGTCCTCCCACCATGGCCGGGTCAAAGGATGCCAGCACCTCCAGATAACCGGACAGGGCGTTCTTCATCTCCTCGCCCGTCACACAGACAATATTGCACTTGGGGATAGCTTGCTTTGCGATGGGCTCCTTCGCCACGATCCCGGCCTTCACGGCCAGAGCCGCACCTGCATCCGGGTCGGAGGCGATCGCGTCCACGCTCTCCGCGTGCTCTTTCAAAAAGGCCTCCACCGCGTCGGGATGCTCCTCCAGAAACGCCTTGCGCACCACAGTGACGCCGGTCACCATACCGCTTCCGTCTTCTCCCTGCACCTTGTTCCACTCTTCATTCAGGTCCAGCACTGCCGTCAGATTCTCATTCTGCATCAGTGCCGCCGTCACAAAGGGCTGAGGAAGCAGGCCGATGGCTTCGGGATCCTCAGCCAGCACAGCAGCCACCTCCGTGGGCTCGGATTTAAACTCCAGCGTGTAATCGCTTTCGGCCAGGCCGTTCTGGGACAGCACATATCTGAGGGATGCCTCCGGGGTGGTGCCCATCCCTGTCAGATAAACGGTCTTTCCCTTCAGATCGGCCACGGAATGGATGTTCCCGTTCCCCGTCACGATGTAGAGAACGCCCAGCGTGTTCAAGTCGATCACAGACACGCCGCCCTCCGTCTTTTGATAGAGCACTGCCGCCACATTGGCAGGTACCAGGGCGATATCCAGATTTCCCTGTACCATCATGGGCAGCAGCTCATCCGCGGCGGTGGCCATCTGGAACTCGTATGTATTTTCCGCCTCTCCCTTTTCCGCCTTGTCCATGAGGAACAGAATGCCCAATGTGGTGGGGCCCTTCAGGGAGCCCACGCGGACATTCACAGACTCCTTCCTGCCGCAGGCCGTAAACAGACCGCAGAGCAATACGAGACACATTGCCAGGGCGGCGATCCTTTTCCGTCTCCCTCTCAGGTTCCCCTGTGTGTTCCCTCTTTGTTTCCTAGTTTCACGCTCATTTTTCATACTTCTCTTCTCCTTGCTCCCATCCGGGGATATTTATGACAGATTCAGGGCACAAAAAATAAGCTCTTTCCGCTCAGATCGAATCTTTGCCGGTCAGAATCTGCCGTCCGATCCCGGTCAGCCGAAGCTTCCCGGTCTCGGTGACATTATAACACATTTTTTATCGTATGACTACTAAATATTCATTTTATTTTCAAAAATTCCGGTTCATTTTATTTTCAAAATTCCAATCACTTGGAATCCCCAAGGCTGATCTTGCTGGGCACCACGGTCTCCTTCTCATAGCAGGCAAAGGCGTTCTCCACCAGAGCCTTGTCCGGCTTCGGTGTGAACAGGCTCACCACTGGCACGATCACAAGACCGGCCAGCATGGCGATGGCACCGCAGTTGATGGGCGACTGCATGATAACGGGGAAGGAATCCTTCCAGAAAATATTTGCCACCATCAGAGCGGAGCTGAACAGGAAGCAGACCCAGCAGGAAAGCTTTGTGACCCTCTTGCTGTAAAGCGAATACAGGAAGGGAGCCAGAAAGGATCCGGCCAGCGCGCCCCAGGACACTCCCATGAGCTGTGCGATAAAGGTGACGGAGCTCCTGTACTGGATCAGTGCCAGAACAGAGGATATGGCGATGAACACTACCACCAGCAGCCGAATGGACAGCACCTGCTTTTTCTCGTCCATCTTTTTCCAGATCAGCACCTTGAAGAAGTCAATGGTCAGCGTAGAACTGGACGCCATGACCAGGGAGGAAAGTGTGGACATGGAGGCCGACAGCACCAGGATCACTACCAGCGCGATCAGGAGCGGGGACAGACCGGAGAGCATGGCGGGGATCACAGAGTCGTAGCCGTTCGCCGCAATGTCGATCCGATCGGAGAACAGTCTTCCGAAGCCGCCCAGGAAATAGCATCCGCCCGCCACCACCAGGGCGAAAAAGGTGGAAATAATCGTCCCTTTTTTGATAGCTTCCTCGTTCTTGATGGCATAAAATTTCTGCACCATCTGAGGCAGCCCCCAGGTGCCGAGAGAGGTCAGAATGACCACGAACAGCAGATTCAGGGGATCCGGACCGAAGAAGGATGCAAAGACGCCCGGAGTGGAAGCCACGGTCTCGTCGCTCACTCTCGCCAGCCCGTCCAGAGCCGCCATAAAGCCGCCCTTGCTGTTCAGGACCGCGGCGATCACCGCCACGATCCCCACCAGCATGATGATTCCCTGAATAAAGTCATTGATGGCGGTTGCCATGTATCCGCCTGCGATCACATAGACGGCAGTCAGTACGGCCATCAAAATAATACAGTAGGAGTAGTCGATGTTGAAGGCCATGCCGAACAGTCTTGACAGACCGTTATACAGCGAGGCGGTATAGGGGATCAAAAAAATGAAGATAATAACGGATGCTCCGATCTTCAGCGGGGTGCTTCCGAACCGTTCGCCGAAGAACTGGGGCATGGTCGCCGAATTGAGCTGCTGGGTCATGAGCCGGGTACGTCTTCCCAAGATCACCCATGCGAGCAGGGAACCGATGATGGCGTTGCCGATGCCGGCCCAGGTAGCCGCCACGCCGTACTTCCATCCGAACTGTCCCGCATACCCCACGAACACCACCGCCGAAAAATACGAGGTGCCGTAGGCGAAAGCGGTGAGCCAGGGGCCAACGGAACGCCCGCCCAATACAAAGCCGTTCACATCCGTGGCGTGTCTCCGGCAGTAGAGACCGATACCCACCATCACCGCAAAATAAATGAGCAAAAGAATCAGTTTCATAATTTCCTCCGTATCTGCTATGTATTTTCATCTTTGCACTTTTTGGATTTAAAGTGCTAAAGCCACTATAACATAAACTTTCAAAATATGCAAATCCCTTTTTATTCGCCAAAAGTTACCAACATATTTTCTTTTTCCAGGGCCATAATAAGACCAAGATAAGATGCGGCAGACACTTAAACTGTTTTTTTCAGGATAAGTGCGTGCAGCACTTATCTTGGAGATAGAGAAAAAATCACAAAGTATTGGAGGTGAAAAGAATGTCCGGTAACAACAGAAGTAATAGAGTAGAGGTGCCTGAAGCAAAGGCAGCAATGGATCGTTTTAAGACCGAGGTAGCATCCGAGCTGGGTGTCAACCTGAAGGAGGGTTACAACGGTGACCTTACTTCCCGTGAGGCAGGTTCCATCGGCGGCGAGATGGTTCGTCGTATGATCAAGAAGCAGGAAGAGCAGATGAAGTAAGGCTCCCCTGACGGAATAAGAACAAAAAGAGGCGGTGCATCTTCAAATTCGGAGCTGCATCGTTTCTTATTTTTCGGCCTGGGAGACATTTGGAACCGCTTTTCCCCCTGAGAGACCTTTTGATGCGCTCTTCACTTATGAGTTATTTTGATGGGCGGGGCCGGCTCAGAAATTTTTGTAGCCGCTCTCCCAGACATTTTTAATGCAGGACGCGGGCGACCGCAGAAAACCTGCACGACGGACGGATCCCGTCCCGGCCTTCTCTTTTTCGCACAGCAAAGACAGCTCCGCCAACACGCTCTGCATATCCGGAAGCCGCTGCCGGGGATGCTGCCGGGTGCATGCCCGGATCACCCGTCCGAGCTCTCCCCTGCAGTTCCTGCCCGCCATGGCCTCCAGAGTTTTTCCCAGCCCGTATACGTCGCAGGTGGGAGTGAGCATGCGGCCGGCCTCCAGCTGCTCCGGCGCGGCGTATCCCGGCGTTCCGGCCTGTGCACGGCCCTGTTCGGACCTTCCGCAGGCACAGCCCAGGTCCAAGAGCTTCACCCGTCCGTCCTGCCGGATCACGATATTCGCAGGCTTTATGTCGCGAAACAGGACCGGCTCCCGCAGCTGATGAAGATATCTGATGCCCTCCGCCAGCTCCACGCCGACGCGGGCCGTCTGGAGCTGCGAGAAGGCTCCCCTTCGCCGCAGCATGGCCTCCAGACTGCTGCCGCAAACATACTCCATCAGCAGAAGGACCGTGCCGCCATCCTGCCACATCCCGCGGAACTCCGGGAACAGAGGGTGGTCGATCTCCTTCAGCAGCGCCGCCTCCCGAAGGGTCAACGCCGTCCGATCGCTCACCTTACAGGCCAGAGGACGGGTGTCGGTGCCCGCCGCCCGCTCCCGGACCAGGAACACCTGCGAAAAGGCGCCCCGGCCCAGCAGCCGCACCGTATCATAGCCCCCGTCTGCGATTTTTCGTTCAAATGCGGTCTCATCATTCCGCTCGCTCATTCTCTCTCTCCTTTCGGCCGACGTATCCGTCCGGAACGGCCTGCCCGGCGAACATAAGAGCCGCTCCCATATTCCTTCCCCCGCGCTCCTCCGCCTGCCGGCCCAGCTCCCACAGGTGTCTGGCCGCCCGCGGTTCCGTCAGGACCTCCTCCACGTAGAGGCCTTCTCTCAGCTCCCGCTCCTTCACCTGCCCGCAGAAGGACTCCGTGGCGAACAAAATTCCCACCTCCTCCTGCAGAGAGCCCTGCCGCAGGACCAGCCCGCGCGCTCCGGCGGCACGCATTTCCCCGCCGATATTCCGGACATACCCGCGCCCAAAGCTTCTGTTCAGAAGATAGATCCCCTGGCCGCCCCTGGAGAAAAGAAGGAATTGTTCGCCTGCGCATAACATTCCCGCAAGGTCCGTATTTTTTCCCTCCGGCGTCAGCCCGCAGGATCTCATTTCCCCGTCGGTGCGCCTTATCAGCGCCCGAAGCGGTTCCTCCAGGGCCGCAAGACTGTTTTCAGGAGACCTGTCCAGCTTCCGCAGAGACAGTGTGCGGAACCACTGGAGCAGTTGTCCCGTGACATAGGCGCCCGCTCTGCCCTGAGGCTCGTTCTGACCGGGGATCAGGCAGATCAGGCAGACAGACGTGCGGCGATATTCATACTGCTGCAGAAGCAGAGCGCTGTCGTTCCTCCCCTGCTGATAATAGTGGGATGTAAAGATGTGCATAAAGAAGACTCCCTTGCGTAAGATTGACCGATTTGGTCAAAGAATGTGCAGACCGGAACCGGTCTTGTTACATGTCTCGGTTTTCACATGTCTCAGTGAGGAATTATGTTGGAAAGATCATTGAAGAATACCAGGACCATCAATATCATAAAGAAGATCATGCCTGCGAAATGGACCATGCCCTCCTTTTCCGGGGGAATGGGCTTGCCCCTGACCACCTCCAACAGCAGGAATACAAGACGGCCGCCGTCCAGCGCCGGAATAGGCAGAAGATTCAGGATCCCAAGATTCACGGACAGCATCATTGCGATATTCATCATGCTGAGCAGCACGCTCTGCCAGCCGTAATCCTTCGCTGTCTGGTAGGTCTTGCCCACTACATTTACAGCAATGCCCACGGGACCGGCCACATCCTGGCGGCTCACCTGTCCCCGGACCAGCATGCCCAGGCTCTTGTAGGTAGCCTTGGCGGAATAACGCATTTCGTACCAGGCATACTGCAGGGTGCTGATGCCCTTCGGCTCTACAAATTCCGCGTTGGCTATTCCCAGCAGATACCCGGCTCCGCTCCCGTTCTCCACATACTGCGGCGTGAGCACAGCGGTATACCTCTCGCCGTCCCTCTCGTAGACCACCTGCAGGTCGCCCCCGCGATAGGAAGCCAACATATACAGAGAGATCTCCTCATACAGGCGCACTCTCTCGCCGTTGAGGGAAATGATCCTGTCTCCGTCCCGCATGCCCGCAGCTGCCGCGCCGCCGCCCTCGACCACCTGAGTGGCGACCGGATCGCGTATTGCGATGACATCTGTCATGTTCACCATGACAAAAGCAATCATATAGGCCAGGATAAAGTTAAAGACCGGACCTGCCACCACCGTGGAGATCCTCGCCCATACGGACGCCTTCAAAAAGGAACCCTCGCCCGGTTCCTCATCCTGCTCCGCCAGACCGTCCTCGCCCTCGAACATGCAGGCGCCGCCGATAGGAAAAAGCTTCAGAGAGTACTTTGTCTCTCCCTTTTTCACGGATATCAGACTGGGCCCCATTCCCACAGCAAATTCCAGCACATGGATGCCGTTCGCCTTGGCCAGCAGGAAATGGCCGAATTCATGCGCAATAACAACTACTCCGAATATGACAACAAACCATATAATGGTAATCAGATTTTGACTTATCAAAGATGTCATGAATCCTTCACCTTTCCCAAAATATACTCGTAGGTCTGCCGCTCTGTCTCCAGGATCTGCTCCACCGTCGGATCCTCTATGACCTGATGCCGTTCCATGGCTTTCCCGATCAGTTCGGGGATTTCCAGATAACGGATCTTTTTCTCCAGGAACAGCGCCACCGCCTTTTCGTTCGCCGCATTGAACACGGTAGGCATGCTGCCTCCCTGCTCCGCCGCCCGGTACGCCAGCTTCAGCCCCTCAAAGGTATCCGGATCCGGCTCTTCAAAGGTCAGTTGTCCCAGCTCGAAAAAGTCGACGCGCCTGCCCCCCATGGGTCTTCTGTCCGGATAGAACAGTGCGTATTGAATGGGCAGCTTCATATCCGGCGTGCCCAGCTGGGCGATGATGGCTCCGTCCACGAACTGCACCGCAGAGTGGATGACGCTCTGGGGATGGACCACCACCTGGATCCGGTCCAGGTCCACGCCGAACAGCCATTTTGCCTCCATGACCTCAAGCCCTTTGTTGACCAGCGTGGAGGAATCCACGGTGATCTTCCGGCCCATGGACCAGTTGGGATGCTTCAGCGCATCCTCCGGCTGTATGGCCGCCAGCTGCGCCTTAGTCTTCCCCCGGAAGGGTCCTCCCGATGCCGTGAGCAATATCTTTTCTATCCGACCTGCAGGCTCGCCGTTCAGGGACTGGAAGATCGCGCTGTGTTCGCTGTCCACCGGCAGTATGGAGACGCCCTGCCTGCGTGCCAGCGGCATGATGATATGTCCCGCCGTCACCAGTGTCTCCTTGTTGGCAAGCGCAATATCCTTTCCCGCTTCAATGGCCGCGATGGTGGGCCTGATACCGATCATTCCCACAATTGCCGTCACTAATACCTGATACCGTGGCCAGGCTGCGATCTCCAGCAATCCCTCCATGCCGGACACCACCTTCACATTCAGGTCCGCGATCCTCACCCGCAGGTCCTTTGCCGCTTCCTCCGTCCACACGCCCGCCACCTCAGGCCGGAACTCTCTGATCTGGGCCTCCAGCTCATCCACGCGGCTTCCGGCCGCCAGAGCCGCCACCTTCAGTTCGGGATTGCTGCGGACCACCTCCAGCGTCTGCGTGCCGATCGAACCGGTAGAGCCCAGTATAGCTATGTTCTTGCTTTTGTACTGCATATCGTCCCTCTCAAAAATGCCGCTCACTCCGCCGCCAGCAGCAGGATCGCCAGAAAATATGTCATGGGCGCCGTCACGATCATGCTGTCGAACCGGTCCATAATGCCGCCGTGTCCCGGTATCAGCTTTCCGTAGTCCTTGATGTCATTGTTGCGCTTGATCGCCGAGGCCGCCAGGTCGCCCGCCATGCTCATGACCGCTCCCACGGCGCAGATCACGGCTGTGAGCCAGCTCACTCTCCCGTCTGCGAACGCCGTTTCCACAAAAAAGTGCCCGTACAGCCAGCCGATCAGCCCGGCGCCCAGCACTCCTCCGATACAGCCCTCCAGAGACTTCTTGGGGCTAAGTAAGGGAAAGATCTTTTTCCTTCCGATCAGCATTCCCACCACATAGGCGCAGGTATCGCAGCCCCAGGAGCTGATGAGGATCATCCACACCAGATAGATCCCCTGATCGCACTCTCTGGTCAGATATACAAAGGAGAGCATGACCGGAGCGTACAGGAACGCGAACACTGCCGCTGCCACCTGAGCGGCGTCAAATTTCGGAAATGCCCCCACATACGTCAGCAGGATCAGCAGGAAAAAGCCCACAATGCACATCAAAAGCAGCGTACTGTTCCTCGTCAGATACAGTACGAGATAGTAAGCAGTAACGCCTGCAAATCCCAGTATTTCCAGACCGTTCACCTTACCGGGGACCCTGCTGCACCTCAAAGCCTTCGTCAGCTCCCTGAATGCCGCAAGAGAGATCGCCCATAACAGAAGAGCCAGAGGCAGGTTGCCGAAGCTCATGGCCCCAAGCGCAATTATCACCAGCACGATCCCGCTGGCCAATCTGGTCCAGAACATAGCGCTACTCCTCCTTTAATCCTCCGTATCTTCTATCCCTATGATTATATGCCTCCACGGCTTTTATCAATTCTTCCTTTGTGAAATCGGGCCAGGGCAGCGGCGTAAAATAGAACTCCGTGTATGCCAGCTGCCACAGCAGGAAATTTGATATCCGCTGTTCGTTGCAGGTGCGGATCAGCAGGTCCGGCTCCGGCAGTCCCGCGGTATCCAGATAACCGGCGAACACCGGCTCGGAGATCTCGGCCTCCGTGAGCGCTCCCGACCTTAGGTCCTCCGCCATCTTCCGTGCCGCCCTGACGATCTCGTCCCTTCCTCCGTAATTGATGGCGATCTGGAAATGAAGACCGTCGTTGTTCCTTGTAGCCTCCTCCAGCTCCTCTATGCGGACCCGGATGTCCTCGTCCAATCGGGTCTTATCCCCCAGGACACGCACGCACATGCGGTTCTTTTCCGCCGTTTTTAAACAGGTCTTCATATAATCCCGCAGCAGCTTCATCAGGGCGTCCACCTCGTCCTGAGGGCGGTTCCAGTTCTCCGTGGAAAAGGCGTACACCGTCAGATACTGGATGCCCATCCTGTAGGCCTCCTCGCAGATGACCTCCACGTTCTTGGCCCCCTGGGCATGTCCGTAATTGCGGGGCATATGCCGGGCCTTGGCCCATCTGCCGTTACCGTCCAGAATGATCGCCACATGGCGGGGGACATTTAATTCTTCACGCATATTACGATTTCCTTTCACTTCCGGCCGGCCGCGATCATACCGTCATGATCTCCTTGGATTTATTCTCCATGAGTCCGTCGATCTCCCGGATATACTTGTCGGTAAGCTTCTGAAGCTGCTCCTCCAGCTGCTTGATCTCATCCTCGGAGATTTCCGTCTTGGACAGCTTTTTGAACGCATCGTTCCCGTCTCTGCGGATGTTGCGCACGGCCACCTTTGCCTCCTCGGCCTTCTTCTTTACATCCTTTACCAGATCCTTTCTGCGCTCCTCGGTGAGCTCCGGGAATACCAGACGGATCACGCTGCCGTCATTGGACGGGTTGATGCCGATATCGGATGTTAAGATAGCTTTTTCGATTTCCTTCATCAGCGATCTGTCCCAGGGCGCGATCTGTATGATGCGCGCCTCCGGCACGGTGACATTGCCCACCTGCTGGATCGGAGTCGGTGTGCCGTAATAGTCCACGCGGAGCTTGTCCAGCACGTGGGGATTGGCGCGCCCCGCACGGACAGCGGCGTAATCCGCCTCCAGGAACTCCTTTGTCTTTCTCATTTTGTCTTCGTACTGCTGTAATCTGGCATCCATGGCTCATTAACCTCTCTTCTATGATTTTATGATTCACACCGTCACTTTAGTGCCGCTGAAGGTGCCCTTCACGGTGTTGACAATGCTGTTTTCCTCATTCAGCCCGAACACCCACATAGGCATCCTGTTGTCCCTGGCAAGAATGGATGCGGTCATATCCACCACCTGCAGATTCCTGGCAATGACCTCGTCGATCGAGACCTCACTGTACTTCCTGGCTTCAGGGTTCTTGTTCGGGTCATCGTCATACACTCCGTCTATGGACTTGGCCAGCAGGATCACATCCGCCTCCACCTCAATGGCACGCAGCACTACGCCGGTATCCGTGGAGAAGTAAGGATGGCCCGTCCCTCCGGCAAAAAACACGACCTGCCCTTCTGCGAAATACTTGTTGGCCCGGTCCTTGGAGAACAGCTTTGTAAAGGAACCGCACTCGAACGGCGTTAAAATATTGGTCTGCATTCCCACCGAGCGGAATATCTCGGACACGTAGATACAGTTCATCACCGTTGCGAGCATTCCGATCTGATCCGCCTTGGTGCGGTCAATGCTGCTGCTCGTGCGGCCGCGCCAGAAATTGCCGCCGCCGATCACAATGCCCACCTGGATCCCGTCGTCCACAAGCTGCCTGACCTGCAGGGCCACCTTCCGCACCGTCTCCTCATCAAAGCCTGTCCTTTTCTCGCCCGCCAGGGCCTCGCCGCTAAGCTTTAATAGTATCCTCTGCATCTTGTCCCCCTACTTTGTCTTTGTCTTGCGCACCTCAGGCTTGTACTCATCAAAGAAGGAGATCGGATTGACCTCCGCATAGCACTGGGAACACATGCCCTCGATCACGGCGCCGTTGTTGATCTGTACGGATTTGGACTTAATGTTTCCCATCACAATGGCGGAGGCGTCCAGGATCACCGGCCCGCGCACATCGATGTCGCCCTTTACTGCGCCGGCGATAGCGGCGCTTGTAGCGGTAATATTGCCGATGACAACGGAGCTTGCACCGATCTTGACGGCGCCCTCGCTGACGATCTCGCCGTTGATCTTTGCACCCTCGGCATATATTTCCGCCGCCTTGGAATTGCCGTTGATATGTCCCGTAATGTTCAACTTGCCCAATGCATCGATATTTCCGGTCACGGTCCCGATCACATCGATAGAACCCTCAGAAGTAATGTCACCCGTGATGACCATGCCCTGTGTGATCACTGATGTCTCGTCTACCGCAACTCTTGTCATTTCGCTTTCCATGTTTTCCTCTGCTCCTTTACCGATTTCTTTCTGCTCCTCTGCCCGATCTTCCGCCGGTTCCTCCTTTTTTTCCTCCGGCGGTTCCTCCTCAAGTATCCGCTCCAGCAGCGATGTCATCTCCGGCTCCCCATGACCGTTCTGAGAGCCGTCTGCGTCCTCCGCTCCGTCGGGGACAGGCTCCCCGGCAGCGGCAGGTTCCTCAGGGGACATCGCCTCCTCAGCGATGACCGGCTCCTCCGGCATCTGCTCCGCCTCTTCCTGCTCGGATTCCTGAAATTCAAAATCTCCGATCTTTTCCAGCATCTCATTCAGAGAGACGGCCGGCCTCGCGGATTCCGACAGCTCGTCCGAGGCGGCCTGACCGTTCCCGTCAGCCTGTTCGGCGTCGCCGGCCTGACCGCTCTCATCGGCCTGACCGCTTTCGTCGGTCTGACCGCTTCCGTCGGTCATTTTGTCCTCGCCCTGCTTCTCGCCTTCGCCTGCCGGCTCTTCCTCCGGCATCAGCTCATTCACCGCCTGAGACAGATCCTCTTTTAATTCCGAAAAAAATCCCATGCTTCCTCAAACCTCCATTCAATTATTGTTTTCCCTGTGTATATGCTGAATCAGTTCCGTGTCATCCGTGATCGGCAGAAGCACCGTGTCATCCATGCTCTGGATCCTCTCAATGATCTGAGGAAGCGCTTCCACGGTGGTGGGCTTGCCGGCAGAGTCATGCAGAAGTATGACGGTAGTCTCCCTGTTCTCGATCCCCTCCAGGGAATTTTCCACCAGCTCCTCCACGGACAGTACCTCACTGCCCCCATCGCCCGACGCCACGTTCCAATCGTAAAAGCTCACGCCCCAGCTGTCCAGATAGTCTGCGAACTCCCTCATATCTATTCGGCTCACCGTATTGGAGCTGCCGCCGGGGAACCTGTACAGACTGCTGGTCACCCCCGTGACATCCTCCAGATAGCTCCGGATCCTCACAAAGTCCTCTGCAAAATCCTCCACGGAACCGTATAGCTCCGAGTACTTGTGACTGTAGGAATGCATTCCGAGGCTGTGTCCTCGCTCCACGATATCCACCAGCGCCGTCCTTGCCCAATCGCCTTCCTTGCCCACCACGAAAAAGGTGGCCTTCACATCATAGCTGTCCAGAATATCCAGGATCTTTTCTGTGTTGGCGCTGGGCCCGTCGTCGAAGGTCAGGTAGACCTTGTGAGCGGCGGAGACTGACGTATCCACGGTCTCGCTCGGTCTCTCCATGGTCAACGGCCCGTGTCCCGGCGGCTCGCTTCCGGAGCCGTTCTCGTCCGAGCTGCCGTACCCGGTCGTCTGCATATCCCCAAGCAGCTCCTGCATCCTCGCCTGCTGATCGGACACCTCCCGATTCAGCGCTTCCACTTCGGACGCCAATTGCTCCATACTCCTGTCCATATGCCGTATCCTGACCAGGAGGGCCGCACACAGCCCCGCAGGCACAAGCACCAGCAGGAGCAGCGACAGAACAATTATTTTTTTCAGCCGTTGAACACGCTTTTTTCTGTGGGCAGATATCCGAACGGTCTCTTCTGACATAAGCTCACCCATTCTTTTTTAGACTTTCAGATTTCAGTATAGCATATTCCGCTTTTTGGGGAAAGACAAAAATAAAAAAAGGGCATGTAAAAATGCCCTTTTTTGTTCATCGCTGTTTTTTTACTTTTTTCGTCTGCAGTTCTGTATTTTGACAGCAGCTCCCGGTACACCCGGCGCACCCGGCACAGCCTCCGCTGCACTGTCCCCCGCGGAATCTGCGTATCTGACCTCTCAGTATAAAGAACGCTGCAATCGCAATGACGGAAATAACAATAATATCTGCCATATGTTTCCCCTTTCCCACAGAAGCACTTTCTGTATTTGAGAACCATTCTCATTTTAGTATAGAATACATTTCCGGTCCTGTCAAGAGACACTTTTCTTTTTCATGACCGGCATTTCCGGGAAGAACGGCCGCCCCTTCCGCCGACTTCCCTTGTATCCGCCTCCGGAAAGTGCCCGCAGATGCAGCTTCTATAGTAAATGTCAGGGCTGGCGCTCTCTCTGAACTGATACCAAACCTCCTCCGGCACATTGACATAACGCCTGATTTTTCCGCTTCCGATGAGCCTGACTTCCAGAAGCTCGCACTGCGCATCATACCCGATAGCGTCTATATAGGCGCTGCAAAAGCTGAAGCGTACGGTCTTTCCGTCTCTCCAGTCGGTCTTTTTTCTAACTTTTACCATTTTTACATGCCCTCCGTTTTTTCTTTTGTTCTTGCAGGAAGATCTTCAGGACTCCTTTCCGTTTCCCTCTCTATTTTCTTCCCGGACACACTTTATCATTATGCCGTAATGAATTGCCGTTTTTTAATAAAAAGTTGATTTCCGGCTCCCCAGCCCCGACTTTTTTTATATTTCGTGATAATCTTGCACATTTTGCGTACTTATACTATAATGTACGGAGTCCGATATGACAGGAAAGGCTGCAGAACAGAGGAAAGGGATATAAGGCAAAATACCATGAGTTTTGAATTTGTAAAGAAGCTGCCCACACCGGAGGAAATACGCGAAGGCTATCCGCTTCCCCGGAAGCTGGCGGAGATAAAAGAGAAGAGAGACGCGCAGATCGCGGACGTGATCACCGGCGCAAGCAATAAATTTCTTGTGATCATCGGTCCCTGCTCCGCAGACAACGAGGACTCCGTCTGCGATTACGTGAACCGGCTCGCCAGGGTGAACGAAAAGGTGAAGGATAAGCTGATCCTGATCCCCAGGATCTACACCAACAAGCCCCGGACCACCGGAGAGGGCTACAAGGGGATCGTGCATCAGCCCGATCCCGAAAAGAAGCCGGATTTTCTTGCCGGTCTGATCGCCATGAGAAAAATGCACATCCGGGCGATCCAGGAATCCGGACTCACCGCCGCGGATGAGATGCTGTATCCGGAGAACTGGCGGTACGTGTCGGATATCCTGTCCTACGTCGCCATCGGGGCAAGATCCGTGGAGGACCAGCAGCACCGGCTGACCGTCAGCGGCTTTGACGTACCGGCAGGCATGAAGAATCCCACCAGCGGAGACCTGTCTGTGATGCTGAATTCCGTGTACGCCGCCCAGCATCCCCACTCCTTCATCTACAGAGGATGGGAAGTGAACACCACGGGCAACGAGCTGACACACACGGTACTGCGGGGCGCCACCAACAAACACGGCAACAGCATTCCTAATTACCACTACGAGGACCTGAATCTGCTGCTTGAGATGTATGACAGGATGGACCTGAAGAACCCTGCCTGTGTGATCGACGCCAACCACTCCAATTCCGGCAAGCAGTTCGAACAGCAGATCCGGATCGTGAAGGAGGTCATGCACAGCAGACGGCTGAGCAAGGATATCCACAAGCTGGTCAAGGGCGTTATGATCGAGAGCTATATCGAGGAGGGTTGCCAGAAGGTGGGCGGCGGCGTTTACGGAAAATCCATCACGGACCCCTGTCTGGGCTGGGAGGATTCCGAGAAGCTGATCTACGATATCGCAGAGTACGAATAAAAGAACACGCCGACAAGGCAGAGAATATATCAAAAGGCCGGTATTTGCTGCAAACTTCCTGCAGCAGATACCGGCGCATATTTTGTCAGTCTCCCGTGCGGGGGAGCGGCCGAGCCTTTATCCCGCTATCCGCAAGTTCCGCCAACTCCTTCCATTCCTCGTACGCCAATTCACCGGCGAAGCTCATGCTGACATCTCCTTTGTCCCTGTAGGGGAACAAATAATTTACCACGAAATATACAGGATTGTCCTCATCTGCCGCAGCGGGGATCCCGATCTCCTTGACGCAGCCCGAATCATCGGCTACCACGAACTTCACGCTGTCGCTCGTCATATCCGCCTTCAGAACATTATTGGAGATCTTATGCTCTTCCTGCGTCATCAGTTCTACTGCCTTTTCTTTTTCAGCGTCGTCCAGCACAAACTCATAGGTTACGGAAATACCCTCCCCGTCGGCTCCCCAGTGTCGCTGTGCACTCACAGAATAGATTTCGTTCCCCAGAGAAAGCTCCGTTTCGCAGGGTCCCTCCTGCCAGCGTTCATACAGCTCTTCCCATTCGCTGAGCTCCTCTTCCTCCTGCAGGTCGTCCTCTGCCATATCGGCGCTTTCCTGCTGCTCCGCCTGTTGGCTCTCTGCGACCGGAGCCTCAGACGGCTGCTCCGCCGCCGAACTCTGCTGTCCCGACTGCTGCTGAGGCGGCTCTGTATCTCCGCAGCTCGGAAGTAAAGTAAGACACAGACCAAGCAGAAGCAGGATACTTACCCTGCGATTGATGTTAGACTTGTACATTTCCGGTGCCCCCTTTCAAAGAACATGTCTTTTGATCCCGACTTTTTATCTGCTGGTTTCTTATATATTAATAATATACCCCCCCGGAATATGTCAAGTCCCCGAACGTCTTTCCTCCGACATTGTTCTTCGCCCCTCCGTTCGCAGGCCGGCCCAGGGGCACCGCTGCGTCTCCGGGGCGGACCGCAGGGGCGCGCTCACGGAGGAGCCGTCACAGATCTCTGTTTTCTTTGTAAAGCCTTTGCGCTTTCCCTGCGCCCTCTTAGTCTCTATATACCACAACTAATGCATCTTATTTCATAATCTTGTAACTACCACTTTATAATCCATATTTCGCCCTCATATCACGAGAGACATCTGTTGCATTTCTATACATTCCTTGTGCTGCTTGTTCACGTGATTTTTCTAACTTATCCAGCATCTCAGTCTCTGATATAAATTGCCGACGTTATAACAACCGTTAAAATGAGAATATGCAAAATAGTATGATAAACATCGGGTATATATCTTCCATCAATTTCAAGCCACTTTATAGTCCCTGAAAAAAACTTTATCTTGCCTTCAAGTGAACCCATTATCCCTTTACCAAAAATAGTATACCATTCGTGACATAAAAATTGAATTACAAACCACATTGATGTCCATACCGCAACAGCCCATTTTCCTACGTTTTCCGTAAATATGAATAATATCATCGCCGCTAAATAAATAAGAAAAAATATTCCGTCATCCTTATATGAGCATGTTACTAAATAAGTATTACTGAAATAGACACCTGTCATATCAAGGAAAAACCAGAACAGAAGCAATATTTGAGGTATTATACAATATCTTTTCTTCATTATTTACCACCTTCTTCGAATATGCACACCCCTCGAAAAAACGAACTGTTCTCATCGGCAAACAGGAATTGGCCGAACTCCATGAATTAGTTAAACGTCATGTTATCTAATTCACTGTTGAATTCCTTTGTAACTTCAAGCATCACTCTATCCCCAACAGCAGTTATCTTGTGATCTTTAAGTATAGGAAATTTCTCGCCTTTGAATTTCAATACCATTTCCTCGGCTTCCTGTTTAGATGCCAGTTCAAATGTTTCCGTAGTTTTAATCAGCTTTGCCATAGTATCATTCCTTTCCAAGCCCAATAAATAGTCTGTGGTCACTTTAAAATATATGGCAAGTTGAGGGATCATGGACAAATCTGGGGCATTTACTCCGTTTTCCCACCGTGAAACTGTCTGGACGGACACTCGCAGCGCATCTGATAAATCCTCCTGTGTAATACCCCTTTTCTGCCTTAATTCTTTTATTGTTCTGCCAATATCCATACATGACCTCCTGAGCTTTATACCATCATGATAGCAAAGCATGACTCCGAAAACCAACACGCAAAACATTATTTGACTTAACGCTATTGTCAAGTCTGAAAATTGCGACTTTTTCACTAACATAATACCACAATCACGCTCCCTTTCCTATCACATTTCCATTACATTTCTTCCTCCCTCCGCCTAGCCCTGCTGTCTGTTCTGCTGTCTGCCCTCGCTCTGCTCCGCACGTTCAATGTTGGATTTCCTCCACGCCCGTTTTTTCCGTCGTATTTACCTTTTCCGCAAAAACGGGGTCGTTCAGAACGGTGTATACGGGCTGTGAGCCCCGACGGAACACCAGACAATGGCCCACAGGCATGTAGAGCACCTTCGCCAACGGCTTGTTCCAACGCTCGCTGACCGCCTGAGCGGTCCGCACATCGTTTCCGCTCAGATACACGTAGGTATCGCAGTTGGAAACAATCGTGGCCCAGTCGTATCCGTAGCCCTGGGCAAGCTGGGCCTCCGACTGGATCATCAGCATCACCGAGATCCCTCTGGATCGGATAGAGGAGATCATTCTGGGAAATTCGTCAATGCGGCAGTTGGTGGCAAAGTCGTCCAGAATGAACCGCACGGGAACGGGAAGCCT
>CANQUQ010000021.1 GCA_947627115.1 uncultured Acetatifactor sp. | reverse complement strand
ATCAGGTTAAAAATTAAGAAGTTTACTACACCAATTACTACACCATTTGCCCGTAAATTTGCGTAGATTTATGAAGAATTACATGAAATCAGGGCAAAAACCAAAATCAGAGTAAACCGCCAAATCCCTTGAAAAATCAAGGCTTACAGGCTTATGAAGGGATATAATAACTATGATAAAAATACTTTTCATCTGCCACGGCAACATCTGCCGCAGCACTATGGCCCAGAGCGTGATGACTCATTTAGTCAATGAACAGGGGCTCTCTGACGAATTTTACATCGATTCCGCAGCCACCAGCCGGGAGGAAATCGGTAATCCGCCTCACTACGGTACGGTGGACAAGCTGCGCAGGGAGGGGATTCCGCTAGTGTCACATAGAGCGGTACAGATGTGTCGGGAGGATTATGACAGGTATGACTATCTCATCGGCATGGATAGCGCAAATATCCGCAATATGACCCGTATTGCGGGCGGCGATCCGGATGGGAAGATTTACCGGCTCCCTGACTTTGCCGGTCAAAAGGCAGATATCGCGGATCCGTGGTACACCGGCAACTTTGAGGAGACCTACCGGGACGTGTTGGCAGGCTGCAAAGGACTGCTTGCACACTGCATGACTGAGAGAAGAAATAAATGAGAAAAGGAATTATGTAGCAGAAGAGGGAAGCAAAGCAAAAGCGGTTCGGCGGGGAGGGGATGCTCATGAGTCAGGTCCGCGCGGTGCTGTTCGATATGGACGGTACGTTAATCGACACGGAAAAATACTATCGCATATATTGGCCCAAGGCTTTGGCCGAGTTCGGTTATGAAATGACGGACGAACAGGCCCTTGCCATACGCAGTCTGGGCCGGCCTTTTGCCGCCGCGCAGTTCAGGGAATGGTTCGGCCCTGAGATTGACTATGTGCAGGTGCGGGACAGGCGCAGGGAGATGATGGAGAAGGGCCTGCGGCCGGAGGATATCAGACGAAAGCCCGGCGCGGGAGAGATTCTGGAGACTCTGCGGAAACGGCAGATTATCACGGCCGTCGCCACCGCCTCGGATTTGGAACGCACGAAAAAGTATTTAAAGCAGGCAGGGATTTACGAATATTTCGACAGGCTGATCAGCGCCACCATGGTAAAGGAGGGAAAGCCCGCACCGGACGTTTATCTTTACGCGTGCACACAGCTGGGGCTCGAACCCGGTCAGTGCGTTGCGGTAGAAGACTCTCCCAACGGCGTCCTGTCCGCTTACCGGGCCGGGTGCAGGGTAGTGATGGTGCCGGATCAGACGCAGCCGGATAAAGAACTGCAGAAATACCTGTGGGCCTGCGTTGATACCTTGAGCGATATTGCGGCGCTGCTGGAATCATAGCCTTACAGGATCACGGCGTTGTTTCGGCTGCCGTCTCACATGAGGGAATGGAAATGTCCGTTTCCTCCCTTTCGTTGCGCTTGCAATTTACCCTCTGCTGTGATACTATTTTAACGGTGAATTCGGCATATACCGATGACGGAACGGGGGCTGCGGCATAGGAACTCTATTGCCGTGAGAATGGGCAAGTCGCGGGAGTATATGCTGCCGGCGAGTGTACTGCGGGCGAGCGTGCGGCAGGAGTGTGCCGAAGAAATCAGAGAAATCAGAAAACAGATCGCAGGAATCAGAAAACAGATTGCAAAAAAGTATAAAAATAAATTACATAAATTAATTACAGAAAAGCGTGTCCCGCGGGGACAGAAAGGAAGTAGCTGTATCATGAAACAGAGTTTTGACGACATCATAGCAAAGGTCAAGGAGTGCGGCAAGAAGACGGTGGCCGTGTCCGTGGCGCAGGATTCCGCAGTGCTGGAGGCAGTGCATGAGGCGAAGGTACGGGGGATCGCGGATGCCATCCTGGTGGGTGACGAGGCGAAGATCAAGGAGATCGCGGCGTCTATTCATATGGATCTGACAGGTTTTGAGATCATCGATGAGCCCGATATGATCCAGGCGTCCCTTGCGGCGGTGAAGCTGGCCCATGAGGGAAAGGCCGACATGTACATGAAGGGGCTTATCGACACCAAAAATTTCTTGAAGAGCGTGCTGGACAAGGAGGTCGGCCTGCGCACCGGCGGCGCGCTGTCCCATGTGGCGGTGTTCGAGGTGCCCGGCTTTGACAGGCTCCTGTATCTCACCGATGTTGCGTTCATGACTTATCCCACTCTGGAGGACAAGGTACATATCATCAACAATACCGTGCCCGTGTGCAAGGCCTGCGGTGTGGCGACGCCCAAGGTGGCGCCTCTGGCAGCAGTGGAGGTAGTCAATCCCAAGATGCCTGCCACCGTGGAGGCAGCAGAGCTGACAAAGATGTGCGAGGAGGGACAGATCACCGGCTGTATCGTGGACGGCCCTCTCTCTCTGGATCTGGCTATCGACCCTGAGGCGGCGAAGCATAAGGGTGCTACCGACAGGAAGATCCAAGGCGACGCAGATATCCTGCTGTTCCCCGATATCCATGCGGGAAATCTGGTGTACAAGGCCATGGTCCACACGATCCCCGGCGTGAAGAACGGATGTATTCTCACGGGGACCAAGGTGCCCGTGATCCTGACCAGCCGTTCCGACACCTTTGAGACCAAGGTAAATTCCATCGCGCTGGCTGCCGTGGTGGCGGAGGAACTGAAGAAGGGGAAATAGACCATGGACTGGATAACGGATGAGGTGCTGGATCTTGCCCTGAACGGGGCTGCGGATCTGGCGGAATCAGTCATTGGCCGGAAGCTGGAGCGGCACCGGACCGGAAAAAAGCCATCCGGTGAAATAAAAGCAGCGGAAATCAGAAAAGGAGAGAAGACAATGTCCATCAAAAGCCTTATTATCAATCCGGGTTCCACCTCCACCAAGATCGGTGTGTTCGAGGATGAGACCCTGTTATTTGAGGAGACCCTGAGACATTCCACCGAGGAGATCGGAAAATACGCCTCCATCGTGGATCAGAAGGATTTCCGCAAGAAGATCATTACCGATCTGCTGGCGGAGAGAGAGTTCGACTTAAAAGACCTGGACGTGGTAGTTGGCCGGGGCGGTATGTTAAAGCCCATTCCCGGCGGCACCTACGCCGTTACCGACGATCTGCTGAACGATCTGAAGATCGGTGTGCAGGGGCAGCACGCCTCCAATCTGGGCGGCATTTTGGCCAGGGAGATCGCGGATTCCATCGGTGTTCCCTCTTACATTGTGGATCCCGTGGTGGTGGATGAGCTGATGCCCATCGCAAGGTATTCCGGTGTTCCGGAATTGCCCCGTACCAGCGTGTTCCATGCGCTGAATCAGAAGGCGGTGGCAAAGAGATACGCCAAGGAGATCGGCAGGCCCTATGAGTCCCTGCGCCTGATCGTGGTACATATGGGCGGCGGAGTTTCCGTGGGCGCGCACATGGAAGGCAAGGTGGTAGATGTTTTTAACGCCCTGGACGGCGACGGCGCATTCTCGCCTGAGAGAGCGGGAGCGGTGCCTAGCGGCGCACTGATTCGGATGTGCTTTTCCGGCAAGTACACCGAGAAGGAGGTCTACAGCAAGATTGTGGGCAAGGGCGGCTTCAATGCTTATCTTGGCACCAACGATATGCGTGAGGTCACAAGGCGAGCCGACGACGGCGACGACAAGGCGGCCGAGGCAAAGGAGGCATTCCTTTTGCAGGTGTCCAAGGACATCGGTTCCATGGCGTGCGTTCTGAACGGTAAGGTGGATCAGATCATTGTCACCGGCGGCATCGCATACGGTGCGGATGTGGTCGCCTCCCTGAAGGAGAGGGCCGGCTGGATCGCGCCCTTCACCGTATATCCCGGCGAGGACGAACTGCTTGCCCTGGCCCAGGGCGCTCTGCGCGTCATGAACGGCGAGGAGCAGGCCTGCGCCTATTAAGGTGCCGACAAAAGCGAATTGCCAATAAAGGCGGACAAAGATAAGACGGAAAAAGATAGTGAATAGACAAAAACTCCCCGGCATAAGGTGAACAGTCATACCCCGAAAATGCAGGGGAGTTTTTTCAGGAAAAAATGATTTTCGGGAAAGGATCAAGGATATGGGAAGAATTTTACTGATCAACGGCAGTCCCCGTCAGGAGGGCTGCACATACACCGCTCTGTGCGAAATGGCGGAGACGCTTCGCAAGAACGGTGTGGAGACGGAGCTGATGCAGATCGGTGCAAGACCGGTGGCGGGCTGTATTGCCTGTGGAAAGTGCGCGGGCACAGGAAGGTGTATTTTTGACGACGACGGAGTAAATCGGATCGTGGAGAAGCTGGATGAGTACGACGGCATCGTGGTGGGCTCTCCCGTGTACTACGCGGGCCCCAGCGGTCAGATCTGTGCCTTTCTGGACCGGCTGTTCTACTGCAGCGGCGGGCGCATGGCGGGCAAGATCGGCGCGGCGGTGGTATCCTGCCGCAGAGGCGGCGCCAGCGCGGCTTTCGACCGCCTGAACAAGTATTTTCAGATCTCCAATATGGTGGTGGCTACCTCCCAGTACTGGAATCAGGTGCACGGCAATACCCCGGAGGAGGTGCGCCGGGACCTGGAGGGCCTGCAGACCGTGCGCACCCTTGCACAGAATATCGCATGGCTTGTAAAGAGCATCGAGGCAGGCCGCGCGGCGGGCGTTCCCGCTCCGGAATATGAGCGGAGGCTGGGAACCAATTTTATCCGATGATCTGAAGGGATCGTTTTGTAAGAGAGAAGGTCCTTTGCACAAAAAAGGAGGAGAATATGTACAGAGACGGAAAGATCTACATGGGTATGGCCGACGGGCAGCAGGTGTACATGGAGCTGAACATGAGCAACCGTCACGGACTGATCGCGGGAGCCAGCGGAACCGGCAAGACCATTACAATGAAAGCGATGGCGGAGTCCTTCTCAGACGCGGGAGTCCCCGTGTTCCTCTGCGATGTAAAGGGGGATGTGTCGGGGCTGGCAGCGCCTGGGGAGCAGTCTGAAAATATGGAGCAACGCATCGATGCCTTCGGCATCCGGGACAGCTTTCGATACCAGTCTTATCCCGTGTGCTTCTGGGATATTTATCAGGAGAAAGGGCATCCCGTGAGGGCCACGGTGTCAGATATGGGTCCGGATCTGCTCTCCCGTATTCTGGGGCTTACCCCGGTACAGGAGGGCGTCCTGAATATCATGTTCAGGATCGCGGACGACAAGGGACTGATCCTGATCGATCTGAAGGATCTGAGGGCGCTTCTGAACTATGTCTCCGAGCATAAGGAGGAATATATCTCCACTTACGGCAATATGACCGCCCAGTCTGTGGGCGGTATCCTGCGGGCATTGCTGCCTCTGGAGAGCCAGGGCGGCGATCTGTTCTTCGGAGAGCCCGATCTGGACATCTTTGACTGGATCCGCACCGACGCCTCCGGCCGCGGGATGATCAATATTCTGGACAGCGTGAGGCTGGTCCAGAATCCCGCTCTCTACGCAAGCTTCCTGCTGTGGATGATGGCGGAACTGTTCGAACGTCTGCCGGAGGCGGGCGATCTGGACAGGCCCAAGCTGGTATTTTTCTTTGACGAGGCCCATATGCTCTTTGCGGATGCGCCGAAGGTGCTGGTGCAGAAGATCGAGCAGGTGGTGAAGCTGATCCGTTCCAAGGGCGTGGGCATCTACTTTGTGACCCAGAGCCCCGGCGATATTCCTGATGGCGTGCTGGCTCAGCTCAGCAATCGGGTACAGCATGCGCTCCGGGCATACACGCCGGCAGAGCAGAAGGCTGTCCGTGTTGCGGCACAGTCCTTTCGGGCAAATCCTGCCTTCAGGACGGAGGATGTGATCATGGAGCTGGGCGTCGGTCATGCGCTGACCTCCTTCCTGGATGAGAACGGCGTGCCTTCCATGGTCCGTCAGACTGCGATCATTTGTCCCCAGAGCCTGATGGGGGCTGCGGACGAAAGCCTTCGCCGCAGCGTGATGGCAGGGGACGGCATGCAGAAGTACGATCAGCTGGTGGACCGGGAGTCTGCCTATGAAATGCTGAACGATCAGAAGGAATTGGAGCAGCAGCAGAAGGCTCTGGAGGAAGAGCGGCTCAAACTGGAAAAAGAAAAGGAAGAATTTGAGAAGCAGAAGGCCAAAGAGCTGGCGGCTGCGCAGAAGCTGGCGGCCGCGGAGCAGAAAAAGAAGGAGCGGGCGCAGGAGCGGAGAAAGAGCCAGATCGAGCGTTCCCTGATCAATACGGGCAGCCAGATCCTGAAGAGAGGGCTCCTGAATACCTTGTTCAAGTAAGAAGCAAGGAGCTGTTCTGCCTCCGCAACCCCCGGTTGACAGATTTCCAGCCGCCGGTTGGTGGTATGTCACCGCAGAACAAGATATGATTTTTGCGGACGGTACGTAAGGCCGCCGACAAAACTATGCGGAGGAAAGAAACATGATCTTAGCAGACAAGATAATGAATTTAAGAAAAAGGAGCGGCTGGTCCCAGGAAGAGCTTGCGGAGAAGATGCGGGTGTCGCGGCAGGCGGTCTCCAAATGGGAGGGCGCCCAGGCCGTGCCGGACATTGAGAAGATCCTGATGCTCAGCCAGCTCTTTGGAGTCACCACGGATTATCTTCTCAAGGACGAGATAGAGGACGAGGAGTTTACGGACGATGTGGCCCCTGTGCCTGTGAAACGGATCTCGCTAGCCCAGGCCAACGAATTTCTGGAATGGAGAAAACGGGCGGCCAATCGCATAGCCGCGGCCACCTTTCTGTGTATCGCCGCCGTGATTCCGCTTCTCCTTTTAGGCACCGCCACGGAATTGCTTCCCGAAAATTTAGCCGCAGGAATCGGGCTGATCACGCTGCTGATCATGATTGCGCCTGCGGTGGCAATCTTCCTCTTCTGCGGCTTTCAGAATGAGCCCTTCGAATTCATCGACAGAGAGCCGTTTGAAACGGAGTACGGCGTGGAAGGGATGGTAAGGGAAAAAAAGAAAGCGTACAGGCCTGCCTATGTAAAAAGCAATATTATCGCCACCTGCCTGTGCGTTCTTGCTTTTGTCCCGCTGTTTATAGGTTCGTTCACGGGAAACGATTTTTTTATCGCAGTCATGTTCGCCGTCACTATGATCTTAGCGGGAATCGGGGCGATGCTTTTTATTATTGCCGGCGTGCGTTGGGCGAGTATGCAGAAGCTTTTAAAGGAAGGACACTATGTGCCGAAAGATCCTCAGGAACAGAGAAAGATCCGTATTAAGAAGAATGTGGGGAGGGTCTATTGGTTAAGCGTGACGGCCATCTATCTCGCAGGGAGCTTTTTGACGGACTGCTGGGAAATCACATGGATCGTCTGGCCCATTGCCGGGATCATGTTCGGCGTTGTGATGTGTCTCTGCAATCTGATAGCGGACAGGAATAACGGGAAGAAATCCTGAAAAGGGAAGCCTTGTTCTCCGCCTTTGACCGCAAGGTCAAGGGCGGAGTTTTTTTATGTCTGAGGTTAAGCTTGACATTCAGTTTTCGGTATGATATAAGTGTATTAATCAGATTAATACACTTGATACAATATTCGGATCAACGGAACGGGAAGGAGCATACATGATCTTACTGGACTATCGGGACAAACGTCCTATCTATGAGCAGGTAGTGGAGAAGCTGGAACGTCTGATCGCCGGCGGCGGCCTGGAACCTTTGACCAAGATGCCCAGCGTGCGCAGTCTGGCTATGGATCTGTCTGTGAATCCCAACACGATCCAGCGGGCTTACGCGCAGCTGGAGCAGGACGGTTATCTGTATACCGTCTCCGGAAGGGGAAGCTTTGTCACCGCGGAGAGCGAGTGGAAAGAGAACCGGCAGGCCAAGGTGCTGGCACAGTGGAGGGAGATCACCAGGCTGGCAAGAGAGGCAGGACTGTCGCAGGAGGACATGATCGGGAACCTGAAAAAAATATATGGGGAGGACGCTTGAGCGGGAAGCGTCAATGCGTGTGAACGGAGGAGAATATGATCGAATTTGAAAATGTGTGCAAAAGCTTTGATGAGGTGAAGGCTATAGACAATATCACCGCAAGGATCGAGGAGGGCCATGTGTTCGGCCTGATCGGGACAAACGGTGCGGGGAAATCCACCCTGCTGCGCCTTGCCTGCGGGGTGCTTCGTCCCGATTCGGGCAGGATCAGGGTGGACGGGCGGGAAGTTTACGACGATCCCGCCGCAAAAGCTGAAATCTTCTATATTTCCGACAGCCAGTATTTTTTCCGCAGCGGTACGCCGACGGACATGATGCGGCTCTACGCCACTTATTATCCGGATTTTGACCGGGAGAAGTGGCTGGAGCTTATGGGAAAATTCGGCCTGGATCAAAACCGTAAGATCAACACCTTTTCCAAGGGAATGAAAAAGCAGCTTTCCGTGATCTGCGGGATCAGCGCCAACACCAGATACCTGTTCTGCGATGAGACCTTTGACGGACTGGATCCCGTCATGAGACAGGCGGTCAAGACTGTTTTTATCAGGGAGATCGAGGGACGGGGGCTGACGCCTGTAATCGCCTCCCACAATCTGCGGGAACTGGAGGATATCTGTGAGTACGTGGGACTGCTCCATGGGGGCGGCATCCTGTTCGAACGGGATCTGGACGAGATGAAGCTGAATCTCCAAAAGGTCCAGTGCGTGATCAAGGAGGAAGCCGTGCTGGAGGAGATCGCAAAAGAGCTGGAGATATTGAACACGGAGAAGCGGGGAACCCTTTACACCTTTACCGTCAGGGGGAAGAGGGAGGAGGTACAGCGCTGCGTGGAGCGGTTGGATCCCGTATATTATGAACTGCTTCCACTGTCTCTGGAGGAGATATTTATCAGCGAAACGGAGGTGAAGGGCTATGATGTCAAAGCGCTTATTTCTTAAGATGATGAAGGAGGATATGCGGCACAGGCTGTGGATGATCGCATTATCCTGTCTGGGAAGCTTTCTGATGCTTCCGGTGACCTGGCTGGTGCTCATGAGCACTAACAGCGGTTCGCCGGATCTGCTGGAATGGGAGCAGGCCATGGTCTTTTTCAGCCAATATTTTGTCCTGCTGGGCACCTGCTTTACCATAGTAGGGGCTTTGATCGTCGGCTCCTGCGGCTTTCGTTTTGTGTTCCATAAGGAAATGACAGATCTGTACCACAGCATTCCCGTCAGACGGCGTACCTTGTTCCTGGTATGCTATCTGGACGGATTGCTGATCTGGTTTGTCCCTCTTGCACTGAATCTTGCCGTGACCCTGCTAATGGCCATGAGGTCGTTGATGCGCTGGTTCGGAGCGGCTCAGATGTGCGCCGTCCTTCGGTGCGCGGGTCTGACCCTGGCGCTCCTGATTCTGGTCTTTATGGTGTTCTATCATCTGGTACTGACGGCAGTTATGCTGAGCGGCAATCCGCTGAACACGTTTGTGACCATGATAATGCTGGGATTTGGCGAGATCATCATATATCTTCTCTGCATGTTGTTCGCCGAAGTCTACCTGGAGACCTGTTGCTGGTCGGACATTCATCAGGCGGCTGTCTATGCGTCGCCGCCGGTCAGTGCGGTAAACCTTATGATACGTTTGGGGGATTATTTCTATAGAAGCGGTTTCAATCCCGCCTTTGCGGAGCTGGCGGGCCCTATCCTTGCCAATGCGGTCATGGCAGCGATTTTGTGGCTGGCGGCGTACGGTCTGTATGTGAGACGGCCCTCCGAGCTGGCTCATCAGGGCGTCAAGAACAAGGTGATGAATCCGCTGATGAAGCTGGCGGGCGGTATCACCGCCGGTCTGGCAGGGTGGATGTTCTTTTACGGTATTACCGTGACCTCCGATTTTGCTCCGGCGTGGGGAGTGTTCGGAGCGCTGCTATTCGGCGTCGTGATTTTCGGTGTGATGAATATTTGTTTCAGCATGGACTTCAAGGCGTTCTTCACCCATAAGCGGCAGATGTTTGCGGCAGTGGCGGCGTCCTTGCTGATCGCCTTTGCCTTTTACGGAGATTGGTTCGGATACGATCACTATCTGCCCGGTAAAAATGCGGTGGAGGAAATAGCGATCTATGACAGAACGGCGTCCATGGCTATGGGTACTACCTATACGAGCCGATCCGTGCTGGCCTCCATGCATCTTCGGGACACGGATGCGGCATACGCCTTTTTGGAGAGAATGGCGGCTTCGGGAGAAAGCGGCAAAGGGGATATCGGCAGTCTGTGGTATGTGGAGAACGAGCAGGAGACATTGGAGCGGGGCGAGACGGTACGGGTCCGCGTCACCTTAAAGAGCGGCAGGACGTATTACAGGGAATATTATGTGACAAGCAAGGATAAAGATGTGGCATGGCCGCTGTACAGCAGTCGGGAGTATCTGGAAAACAGTTACCTGCTTCCGGAAGTCCCGGTACAGTACGGCGAAACGTTCATCAGCCGCGGGAGCCGGCGGGAACAGTTCGAGCTTTCTCCGGAGCAGGTCGCAGAGCTGACAGAAGCATACAATCAGGATGTGATGGAGGATCCGGATGTAATTCTGACGGGGCGGGCGAGGGCTCTGCTGCACATGGGTCTGCGCATGCACACAGAAAAGGAACCGGAGGATGGCCCTGAAAAACTTTATTCTCTGACGGTCTTTGACACCATGCGCCGTACGGTCGGCTTCCTGGAACGGATAGGTTACGGGGATTATACCGAGGAGATTCCCGCGGATCATATGGAGGAACTCGATGTGTTCTTCGGCGCCGAGACCAGAAATGACCCTGTCCGGAAGACTGTCATAACGGACCGGGAGGAGATAGAGGAGCTTGCGGAACGGTTCAGCTACGTCTCCGGCAGTGACAGTGTCAGTGCCTTCAGAGACAGAACTGTGTTGGTAAAGGTGTATGACGGGGAGGACGATCCCTATAACTGCTGGATCCCTGTGTCCATGCTGCCGGAGAAATACCTGCCCGCAGATGATTGACGAAAGGCCGGGGGAGATGCAAAAAATAATTCTTCTGCACTATGACAATATTCTCATGGTCATTGGGTTTGCTTTGACCTTTTTTATGCTCACCAATTCCACAAGGCTGTTGATGAAACTGGCCTCTCTCGGAGAGACGGACTATCCCTATGCTCTGACGTACCGTGTTCAGGATGATGCTCTGACAGAGGAGGATATGGACCGTCTGTCGCTTCTTTTTGAAGATCGGGAGCTGAACTGTAGGGTAGACGGGAGATATCTGAGCATAGGGGAAATGTTCACCAGAATGCCGGTGACCGTGTACTTATCGACGGAGGAGGGTACAGATGAATACGCCGTGGATTGGGAATCCTGGCAGGCCGCGCCCAATTCGGTGATCCTGGGGAGCACTATGAGGGAATTCACCGTAAGCGATGGGGAGGATGTTAAGATTTTACTGGGGGGAACGGAGTATTCCGTATTTGCGTATCGCAGGGAAGATGAGGTAGAGGACAACAGCATTTTCTTCTGCTGGAATAACCTGGATGCATTGCACCGGGAAGCAATGACGGACGGTCTGAACGAAAAGTATTCTGCTGATGAGGGAACGTATATTGTGCTTGAGAGCAGTACCTCGCCGGAGATGTTCCTGAATGCATTTTTGGAGACCATGGAAGGCAGGGCTGTTCCCGCAGCTGCAGATCAGGCTTCCAATTATCTTGTATCATTCCAGACGGAACTGGCAGGGCGTGTGACGGGAGTCTTAACCGTTTTTTCAGCGGCGTGCTGTACCATTATCACAGATCTCTGGATATCCAGAAGAATGCGGGAATATCTGATCCGCCGGGTATTTGGATATGAAATGAAAAAAATCGTGATGCTGATCGTGAAAGAGTGCGGCAAGGCGGCATTGCTTGCCCTGTTGTTGGCATGGGGAATGGAGATCGCATACCTGATGATCGGGGGCGGTCATTTCTTTGGTCTGCGGCGGGAATTTCTCGGCATACTGCTTTCTTCTTTGGGCGCAGCCGTCATTCAGGGACTTGTCCTGATCTGGCCTGTGTGTCGGTTGTCTCGCATTCATCCCACGCAGAGTTCCATTGATTCGGTCTGTTAGAAGAGTGAAAAGGGAAATAAGCAAGGATGAAAATAAAATATATTGTCCGTATGGCTTTAGATAAAATAATATTTTACAGGAAGAGTGTTCTGTTCACCGTGGCCCTGTTGTGTATGGGGCTGTACTGTGTCGGACTGATGCTGGAAGGACAGCTGATGAATTCCTATGCAAGAAATATTTGTGACAGGACATTGGCCAAGGGAATCGGGCGGACAGGTATGATGCGTATAAGCGACGACAGCTTTTTTTCTCAGAAGGGAAAGGAATTCCTGCAGGAAGCGGAAGACTCCGGCCTGCTTTACGGAGTCGGCTATGTGACGGAAGGAAAGATGGCTGACGGATATTTATCGGAACTGGCCGAGGTGCAGAAAGGTCTTCCGGATATGGATCACGACAGCAGCGCATTGAACTGTATCTTCATGAACCGGGAAGCTTTGGAGCTTTGCGATCTGACCTTTCAACAGGTGTGGGAAATAGATGAGGCGACGTGGAACGGCGGCGGATGGTTCGGGATATATCTGGGTGCAGATTTTAAAGGAATTCCGATAGGCACACAATACGTGGTGAAGACGGGAGAGGAAGAATCGGTCTATGAGGTAATGGGAATTCTGGAGGAGAACAGCATGTTTGTTTCTGAGACGGTGCTGAACACTGCGGCCGGGAATGCGTTTAAGACCTGTACACGGTTGGACAGCATGGTAATCTGCGTGGGGAATACAATGCCCCTTTCGGCGGCATGGGCGTACTCCCCGGAGGACGGTGTGACCATGGAGCAGGCCAGGGAGTATCTGACAAAGCTTGCCGAAAAATATGAGATTTCCGTCTCCTTTGCCAGTCTTTCGGCAGGTTTCGCCTATTATGACAGGGAAAACATGCGGATCAATCATGTATTGACGGAGGTCTTTTTCTTTATCTGCCTGACAACGCTTTTGATAGATATCTGTATTTTCTTTATCACATTTCTGAACCATATGGATGAATACGGGATCTTTTTTGCTGTGGGAATTTCAAAACGCGGTCTGTTGGGGATTCTGCTGACGGAGAATCTGATAAAATGTCTCGTGGCGTTTCTGTTCACATGGGGTATTCTCTATGGGTATATATGGAGGAATGCGGGAGGGGATCAGGCGATAAGATATGCGGTCAATGACGTTATGTACCGCGGGGTGTTCCCCGTACTTTTCCTGATTACACTGTGCAGCGCGGCCCTGCTTACATTTGTTCCGGCGTTGGTGCTGAATCACAGCGATCCTGTGACCCTGCTGCGGGGGACGCGGACCTGAGGAGAACGAGTATGATAGAATTAAAGAACGCTGTCAAAAAATATATTCTTTACGAAAATGAGACCGTTGCACTGGACAACATGAACCTGTCTGTCCGGGAAGGGGAAATGACGGCCGTGGTGGGGACCAGCGGTTCCGGAAAGAGCACGCTGTTAAATATTCTGGGCGGGATGGACAGGCTGACATCCGGCAGTTATCTGTTTGACGGACAGGAGGTGTCGGGGCTTTCCTATGGGGAAATGCACCGGTTCAGAAAACAGAATATAAGCTTTGTGTTTCAGAACTTTGCCCTGATCGAGCGCTGCACGGTATATGAGAATCTTGAGATCCCGCTGCTGGCACGGAATGAAAAGCATTGCCGAAAAAGGATCATGGACTGTCTGGAAAGGCTTAAGATTGCAGACCTGGCCCAAAAGTATCCCCGGCATCTGTCCGGCGGACAGCAGCAGCGCTGTGCGATCGGAAGGGCCCTGGTGACAGACAGCAGGCTGCTTTTGTGCGATGAGCCCACCGGCGCACTGGACAGCCGTACCAGTGCGGAGATCATGGACCTTCTTTTTGAGGCCAACGCCGGCGGGAGGACCGTGCTGATAGTGACTCACGACGTGGATGTTGCGGAAAGGTGCAGCCGGCGGATCCGCATAGAAGACGGAAAAATCGTGGAATGATATCCTGACCGCCGCTTTGATTTGATTGAGGTGTTGAATCTGCCGGACAAATCTGTTACAATAGAACGTGGGTCTTTATAACAGAGCGCCTGCGGGCGGCGGAAAGGTATGGAATCACGTGAAAATAGTTGATAAGATATTTGGCACACATAGCGAGAGGGAGCTGAGAAGGATCGAACCCCTGGTGGACAAGATCGAAGAGCTGCGTCCCGCCATGCAGTCTCTCTCCGACGAGGAGCTGCGTGCCAAGACCGATGAATACAAGAAGCGTCTTTCAGACGGCGAGACCTTGGACGATCTGCTGCCGGAGGCATTTGCCACGGTGCGGGAGGCGGCGAAGCGGGTGCTGGACATGGAGCACTACAGAGTACAGCTGATAGGCGGCATTATCCTGCATCAGGGCCGTATCGCAGAGATGCGGACCGGCGAAGGAAAAACATTGGTGGCTACCCTGCCGGCGTACCTGAATGCCCTGGAGGGCAAGGGCGTCCAGGTGGTCACTGTCAACGATTATCTGGCAAAGCGTGACGCCGAGTGGATGGGACAGGTGCACGAATTCCTGGGCCTGAAGGTGGGCGTGGTCCTGAACAGCATGACCAGCGAGGAGCGCCAGAAGGCCTACAACTGCGATATCACCTATGTGACCAACAATGAGCTGGGCTTTGACTATCTGAGAGACAATATGGTCATCTACAAGGAGCAGCTGGTACTGCGCGGTCTGCACTACGCCATCATCGACGAGGTGGACTCGGTGCTCATCGACGAGGCCAGGACGCCTCTGATCATTTCCGGACAGAGCGGCAAGTCCACCGCTCTCTATGAGATGTGCGATCTTCTGGCGCGCCGGATGCAGCGCGGCGAGGATATGCACGATCTGACCAAGATGGATGCCATTATGGGCGTAGTCCAGGAGGAGACCGGCGACTTTATCGTGAACGAGAAGGATAAGGTCATCAATCTGACGGAGGCCGGCGTAAAGAAGGTGGAGCAGTTCTTTCACATCGAAAACTTTGCGGATCCTGAGAACCTGGAGATACAGCACAACATCATCCTGGCCCTGCGGGCCCACAATCTGATGTTCCGTGATCAGGATTATGTGGTGAAGGACGACCAGGTGCTGATCGTGGACGAATTTACCGGACGTATCATGCCGGGACGCCGTTATTCGGACGGACTCCATCAGGCCATCGAGGCGAAGGAGCACGTGAAGGTGAAGCGGGAGAGCAAGACGTTAGCGTCCATCACCTTCCAGAATTTCTTTAATCTGTTCGAGAAAAAATGCGGTATGACCGGTACTGCTCTCACCGAGGAGAAGGAGTTCCGTGAGATCTACGGTATGGATGTGGTGGAGATTCCCACCAATATGCCTGTGATCCGTAAGGATCTGCAGGATGCCGTTTACAAGACAAGGGAGGAGAAGCTTCACGCCATTGTGGATGCGGTGGAGGAGGCTCACGCCAAGGGCCAGCCCGTGCTGGTGGGCACTATCACCATCGAGGCCAGTGAGGAGCTGAGCAAGCTGCTCACAAAGCGCGGCATCCAGCACAAGGTGCTGAACGCAAAGTTCCATGAGCTGGAGGCGGAGATCGTAGCCGACGCCGGTATCCACGGCGCGGTCACCATCGCCACCAATATGGCGGGCCGCGGTACGGATATCAAGCTGGACGAGGAGGCAAGAGCCGTCGGCGGTCTGAAGATCATCGGTACGGAGCGCCATGAGTCCAGACGTATCGACAATCAGCTGCGCGGACGCTCCGGCCGTCAGGGAGACCCCGGAGAATCCAAGTTCTACATCTCTCTGGAGGACGATTTGATGCGTCTGTTCGGCTCCGAGAGACTGATCGGCATGTTCAATGCGCTGGGCGTGCCGGAGGGGCAGGAGATCGAGCACAAGGCCCTGACAAATGCCATCGAGAGCGCCCAGAAAAAGATAGAGAACAACAACTTCGGCATCCGTAAGAATCTGCTGGAGTATGACCGTGTGATGAGCGAACAGAGAGAGATCATCTACGACGAGCGCCGCCGTGTGCTGGACGGTGAGAGTATGCGGGATTATGTGTACAAGATGATTACCGATATCACGGAGAACTGCGTGGACATCAGCATCAACGACGATGCAGATGTGGACGAATGGAACTTCAACGAGTTGAACACGCTGCTGATCCCCACGATTCCTCTGCAGCCCGTGACGCCGGAACGGGTGAAGACGCCCAAGAAGAACGGTCTGAAGCAGCAGCTGAAGGAGGAGGCCGTAAAGCTGTACGAGAGCAAGGAGGCCGAATTTCCCAACGCTGAGACGATCCGTGAGCTGGAGCGCGTGATTCTCTTAAAGGCCATCGACAGAAAATGGATGGATCATATCGACGACATGGAACAGCTGCGCCAGGGCATCGGCCTGCAGGCTTACGGCCAGAGAGATCCGCTGGTAGAGTACAAGATGAGCGGTTATACCATGTTCGACGAGATGACTCAGAATATCAAGGAGGAGACCGTTCGCATGCTTCTGCACATCAAGGTGGAGCAGAAGGTGGAGCGGGAGCAGGTGGCAAAGGTCACCGGCACCAACAAGGACGATACCGCGGCCAGGACGCCCGTGAAGAAAGAGAACGCAAAGATCTATCCCAACGATCCCTGCCCCTGCGGCAGCGGAAAGAAGTATAAGCAGTGCTGCGGGAGAAAGCAGGCGTAAGATAGGGATACGGCGGCAGGAAATGCGGACGAGCACAGTGCCGAGGGGCACGTCTCATTGACAAAAGGCCTGCGCCAAGGTTAGAATAAAAGACGAAGTCCATTTATATTTTTCAGAAAGTAGGTGACGCAAAGTGGTAGAACTTGACCAGATGAAGTCAGAGCTTCTGGCTTACGAAACTCCATTAGCGGAAGTGAGGGATTCACTTTGACCTGGCTGACAAGTCAAAGAGGATAGAGGAGCTGGAGATGGAGATGGAAGCCCCAGGCTTCTGGGACAATCCCGACAGCTCCAACAATAAGATGAAGGAACTGAAGAACCTGAAGGATACCGTGGACGGTGTCAACAGGCTGTTCACGCAGTATGACGACATCCTCACCCTGATCGAGATCGGGTATGAGGAGAACGATGCGTCCATGATCCCGGAGATCCGGGAGGAACTGGACGGATTTGCTGCGGGTCTGGAGGAACTGCGGATCGGCACGCTCCTTTCGGGGGAATACGACAAGGATAATGCGATCTTAAAGCTGAACGCCGGAGCGGGCGGCACGGAAAGCTGCGACTGGTGCGGCATGCTCTACCGCATGTATACCAGGTGGGCGGAGCAAAAGGGATTTTCGGTGGACGTGCTGGACTATCTGGACGGCGACGAGGCGGGGATCAAGTCTGTGACCTTTCAGGTCAACGGCACCAATGCCTACGGCTACCTGAAATCGGAGAAGGGAGTACACCGTCTGGTGCGTATTTCGCCCTTCAATGCCCAGGGCAAGCGCCAGACATCCTTTGTGTCCCTGGATGTGATGCCGGATATCGAGGAGGATCTGGATGTGGAGATCGACGAGAAGGATCTGCGCATCGATACCTACCGAAGCAGCGGCGCAGGCGGACAGCATATCAACAAGACATCCTCCGCCATCCGTATTACCCATATTCCCACGGGTACGGTGGTGCAGTGCCAGAATGAGAGGAGCCAGTTCCAGAATAAGGACAAGGCGATGCAGATGTTGAAGGCAAAGCTGTATCTGCTGAAGAAGGAAGCCAATGTGGAGAAGCTCTCCGATATCAGGGGCGAGGTGAAGGATATTGCATGGGGAAATCAGATTCGCTCTTACGTGCTGCAGCCATACACCATGGTGAAGGATCACCGCACGGATGTGGAGACCGGCAATACGGACGCAGTGCTGGACGGCGGACTGGATCCGTTCATCAACGGATACCTGAAATGGCTCAATACAAAGGAAAACGCCCCGAACGGGTGAGAAAGAGATGGCCTACGCTGTTTCTTCTTTCGGATTCATGATATCCAGAAAGAGGCAGGCGCAGGTCATCTGCATATACGGGATCAGCCATAGAAAACCGATGCCGAGGGTGCATATGCACAAAATTATCATGGGCAAAAAGCTGCACATCGTGTACAGCCATCTTTTCTTTTGTCCCTTCATGATCCGAAAGCTGAGCACAAGAATTTCTCTGACGGATCTGTCCGGAAAATCAAGCACCAGATAAAAGGACAAAAACATGCAGGCGGAGACTGCCAGATAAGCGCAAATGCCTATGACGGCAGCCAGAGCAATTGCCGCGGCGGGTTCTGTGCCGCCGGATTGGTATGCGTAAAGCAGATACAGAAAGGGAAGGCGGCATACGGCGCCTGTCAGGGTGTAGATGCCGGAAATGGTCAGTGCCTTTGAAGAGTCGTGCCTGAAGCCATAGAACAGATTGCCCAGCCAATAGCGGCGTCCGCAGGCAATATTCAGGAAGAAAAGGTCGATTCCCAGATTCATGACGCCCAGCACACAGTCAAGCGCCAGAGAGAACAGCCACCTGAAAATGTAGATGGGAACGGAAATGCCCTCAGAGGACTGAGCGACGGGAAGCAGTGCGGACGCATAGAGGGTGAGCGTATACTGAATCTGAAAGCTCAGAAAGCAGATCAGAACGGCGGAGGCATATTTTCCGCTCAGCTTGTCCTTTGCCATATTTTTTAGCTCATAACACTTTTTGTATCTGTACCGCTTCATGTGAGACCTCTCAGCTATACCGCGTAGTTTAGGTTCATGCCGCTGTATTTTGTCCTGTCAGCGGACTTCATATCCTTCTGGTAAGGATTATCCTCGTTGTAATATTTGATCTGTGTGTGGGTGGTGCCGCCGGACACATAGGTCCGTCCGCATTCCGGACAGATGGCAGTGTGTATGGATACGGTGGCGGAGATGACCTTCCCATTTTGCGTCGCAGCCTTGGAATAGGCGTTGGACACGTGCTCCTGCTCGTGGGCGCGGACTGCGGATGCGGCGCTCTCAGGGGATATGTGAGTGGGAGTCTTGAAGGATACCATCTCGTCGGAGCCGTCTTTATATCTGCGGTTCTTGCAGGTCTGACACTCCTGAGAGGGATCTTCTATGCCCATACGTTCCTTTTTTTCTTTTTCCTTTTTCTCCTGTTGGGGATCCTTTGGCAGACGGCTGTCCTCTGCGTCTTTGTCAAGAGGATTCAGGCCGGCCGATATTCTTCCGTTCGTATTTCCGTAACTGTTTCCGATTTCATAAGAAGCGGGAAAATTGATCATACTAAACCTCCATTCCGGGGTGTTCTCGCGACGGGACGGCGCAAATCTCAAATTCGCGTCTGCCGTCACGGGACTTTGTGACGCTGTTCTTACTCCTCCTCGGATATCCCGTAGAAGTCTTCAAGAGAATTCCAGTAATCGTCAAACGTCATATCCGCATCCTCCGAATACAGGATATTGTACATGCGCTCCATTTGTGCGCGGTAAGCTTCGTCCTTCAGCATGGTCGGCATAGACAAAAAGGCGAAGGCCAGGAGAGAGATCCCGGATATGACGCCCAGGATGGAGGTAATCATTCCCATTTTGGAGATGAGATCCATCCGCTGTCCTCTTCGGTATGTCAGCAGAGCAAAAAGGATGCCCAGCGCGCCGAGAGGAAGACCGATCACAAGGATGCCCAAAGGAATGGACAGTATCCCGCAGATCAGAGAGGCAAAGACAAATCCCTGACCGGCTCTTTGATTCTGTTTATAGGGATCGTTTTGGTAGTAGTCCATGCACGGAAGCTCCTTGCTGCTTGTGGGGTACAGTGCGCCCATGATTAATATAAATGTATCATTTTTGGCTTTCTATGTCAAATATAACTCTGCGGACCGGGACGGTGCTGTGGGGCGCAGTCATTGCATTATTGCAGCCCCATTTTTTTTCTGGTAAAATATAGGAGATTTGAGAGAAAAAGGACCGTTCACCGGCGGGTCACGATCAGGAAAGGCGTGGTTGGACAATGGATATTGTATTAAGGCTCAAGGAAGAATTGAAGGTGGAAAAATGGCAGGTGGAGGCCGCCGTCAAGCTGATTGACGAGGGGAATACCATCCCCTTTATCTCCCGCTACCGAAAGGAAGCCACAGGCTCCCTGAACGACGAGCAGCTGCGCAATCTCTATGAACGCCTGATATACCTGCGCAACCTGGAGGAGAAAAAGGAGCAGGTCCTGGGAAGCATTGAGGAGCAGGGAAAGCTGACGCCGGAGCTGAAGGAGAAGATCCTTGCGGCTCAGACGCAGGTGGCGGTGGAGGATCTGTACCGTCCCTATCGGCCCAGGAGAAAGACCCGCGCCAGCGTGGCGAAGGAGAAGGGGCTGGAGGGTCTCGCCGAATATATTCTGGCGCAGAACGCCGCGGCTCCGGTCTCGGAGGAAGCCGAAAAGTATGTGACCGGCGGGGATGTTCCCGAAGAAAAGAGAGTGGGCTCTCCTGAGGAGGCTCTGCAGGGGGCAAAGGATGTGATAGCGGAAAATATTTCCGACAATGCGGATTTCCGCAGCTATATCCGGGAGTTGACCATGGAGGAGGGCGTGATCGTCAGTGCAGCCAAGGACGAGAAGGCCCAGAGCGTGTATGAGATGTACTATCGGTTCGAGGAGCCGGTGAAAAAGATCGCGGGACACAGAGTATTAGCGCTGAACAGGGGCGAGGCGGAGAAAATGCTCACGGTCAGGGTCAATGCCCCGACGGAGCGGATCCTGCGCTTTCTGGAGAAGAAGATTCTGCTCTCGGAAAACAGATACACCGCTCCTCTTCTGGAGGAAGCGATACGGGACAGCTATGAGCGGCTGATCGCGCCTGCCATCGAGCGTGAGGTGAGGAGCGCTCTGACCGAGAGGGCGGAGGACGGCGCGATCGCCGTGTTCGGCAGGAATCTGGAGCAGCTCCTGCTGCAGCCGCCGATCGTGGGAAAGGTAGTCCTGGGGTGGGACCCGGCCTTTAGGACCGGATGCAAGCTGGCCGTGGTGGATCCCACGGGCAAGGTGCTGGACACGAAGGTCATTTACCCGACGGCGCCTCAGAACAAGGTGGCGGAGGCAAAGGCGGAACTGAAACGCCTGATCAATAAGTATCATGTGGATATTATCTCCGTGGGAAACGGCACCGCCTCCAGGGAATCGGAGCAGGTGATCGTGGAGCTTCTGAAGGAGCTGGACCGGCCGGTGCAGTATGTGATCGTAAATGAGGCGGGAGCCAGCGTCTATTCTGCAAGCAGGCTGGCTACGGAGGAATTTCCGAATTTTGATGTGGGGCAGCGCAGTGCGGCTTCCATCGCCAGGAGGCTTCAGGATCCGCTGGCGGAGCTGGTAAAGATCGATCCCAAGTCCATCGGCGTGGGACAGTACCAGCACGACATGAACCAGAAGAAGCTGGGAGATGCGCTCAACGGCGTGGTGGAGGACAGCGTGAACAAGGTGGGCGTGGATCTGAATACGGCTTCCGCGTCTCTGCTGGAATATATTTCGGGCATCAGCAGGACCATAGCCCGCAACATTGTGGATTACCGGGAGAAGAACGGGCGTTTTACCGACAGAAAGCAGCTGCTGAAGGTCGCAAAATTGGGGCCGAAGGCCTATGAGCAGTGCGCGGGATTCCTGCGCATTTCGGACGGGGATAATCCCCTGGATGCCACCAGTGTCCATCCGGAATCCTATGATGCGGCCGTGAAGCTGTTGGATAAGCTGGGAATGACCATGGATGACATCCGCGTCGCACAAAAGAGGGCAAAAGCCGAAAAGAACGCTCAAAACAAGACTCCTGTGAAGGCGACAGGCAGTGTGTCATCTGCGTCACAAAGGAATAGGCCCGGAACAGTCCAGGTCCGCAATACCAACACCGCCATGGGAAAGGCTCTGGCTGCGGCATTTGGCGGCATGACACTTGATGCGTCGGCTGTGTCGGGAAAGACGGTGACTGATTCGGTCAATAAAAAGAGCGGCGCGGGGGACGGCGCGCGTCGGGCCGGAGAGGGAGCCGGCGGGAGCATCGGCAGTCTTGAGAAGCGGATTCCCGACAAAAAGAAGCTGGCGGCGGAGCTTGGCATCGGGGAGATCACTCTGACGGATATCCTGAAGGAATTGGAGAAGCCTGCGCGGGATCCGCGGGATGACATGCCCAAGCCCATCCTGCGGAGCGACGTGCTGGATATGAAGGATCTGAAGCCGGGAATGGTGTTGAAGGGAACCGTCCGCAATGTGATCGACTTTGGAGTGTTCGTGGATATCGGAGTCCATCAGGACGGCCTGGTGCATATTTCCCAGATCACGGACCGTTACATCAAACACCCGCTGGAGGCCGTCAGCGTGGGCGATATTGTGGAGGTCCAGGTCCTGAGCGTGGACGCGGCCAAAAAGCGTATCAGTCTGACCATGAAGGTCAGGGCCGGACAGGCAAATCCTAAATAATCTATTAAATATCTGTAAAAATATGGGAAAACTTCCGGGAAACGGTTGCATTTTTGAGGGATGAAATGCATCATAAAGAAGTACGTATTTTATAAGAAGTACATATTTCATAAGAAGTATGTATTTCATGAACGGTATTTCATGAACGGGAGAAGAGAAGAAAGGAAGTGTGGTAATGCTGAGAACGCTTGCGGCTCAGATCAAAGAGTTCAAGACGGCATCGCTGCTGACGCCGGTGTTCATGATCCTGGAGGTCATCATGGAGATGATCATTCCGCTCCTCATGGCATCCATCATTGACGACGGCGTGAATGCGGGAGATATGAATCATATTCTGATGATAGGCGGCGTCATGGTCCTGGCGGCGCTGTTCAGTCTGACGTTCGGTATCTGCGGCGGAATATTCGGCGCGAAGGCCTCCACGGGCTTTGCCCGGAATCTGCGGAGGGCTATGTACGAGAATATACAGACGTTCAGCTTTTCCAATATCGACAAATTCAGTACCTCCGGACTGGTGACCAGGCTCACCACGGATGTGACGAATATTCAGATGGCGTATCAGATGCTTCTGAGGATGTGCATGCGTGCGCCCTTCGGCCTGATCGTGGCCATGGTCATGTCCTTTGTGATAAGTCCCCGGCTGGCAAGCGTATATCTGACCGCCGTGGTGGTGCTGGGGTGTGTGCTGGCCCTGATCGTGTCGCTGGCTATGAAGCACTTTACACAGGCCTTTCCAAAATATGACGCCCTGAACGAGAGCGTTCAGGAGAACGTATCCGCCATCCGCGTGGTCAAGGCTTACGTCCGGGAGGACTATGAGAACGAAAAGTTCAAAAAGGCCAGCGGAAACATATATAAGATCTTCTGCAAGGCCGAGGGCATCGTGGCCTGGAACGGTCCCGTGATGAATCTGACCGTATACAGCTGCATTATTCTGATCAGCTGGATCGGTGCACATATGATCGTGCAGGATGTGCTGACCGTGGGACAGCTGACCAGCCTTTTGACCTACTGTATGAATATTTTGATGAATCTGATGATGCTGTCCATGATCTTTGTCATGATGACCATGTCCGTTGCCAGCGCAAGGCGTATCAGCGAGGTGCTGAACGAGAAGCCGGACCTGACGAATCCTGAGGATCCGGTATATGAGGTGAAGGACGGCAGTATCCGTTTTGACAATGTTTCGTTCAGCTACAAGAAAGAGGCGGATGCCCCTGTGCTGAAGAACATCAATCTGGAAATCAGGTCCGGCGAGACCATCGGCATCATCGGCGGCACAGGAAGCGCCAAGTCCAGTCTGGTGAATCTCATATCCCGACTTTACGATGTGACGGAGGGACAGCTCTCCGTAGGCGGTCTGGATGTGCGAAGGTATGATATGGAATCCCTGAGAAATCAGGTGGCGGTAGTACTGCAGAACAATGTGCTGTTCTCCGGCACTATACTGGAAAATCTCCGCTGGGGCGACAAGAATGCAACGGAGGAAGAGTGCAGGAAGGCCTGCGATCTGGCCTGTGCCAGCGAATTCATCGAAAAAATGCCGGACGGCTACAATACTTATATAGAACAGGGCGGCACCAATGTGTCGGGCGGCCAGAAACAGCGGCTCTGTATTGCTAGGGCACTGCTCAAAAAGCCAAAGATACTGATTCTGGACGATTCCACCAGCGCGGTGGACACTGCCACCGACGCAAAGATCAGGCAGGCGTTCGCCCAGGAGATTCCCGGCACCACCAAGCTGATCATTGCACAGAGGATCTCCAGCGTGGAACACGCCGACCGGATCATCGTCATGCACGAGGGGGAGATCGACGGCTTCGGAACCCACCAGGAGCTGCTTGAGACCAATGAGATCTACAGGGATGTCTATGAGTCCCAGACCGCGGGAAGCGGCGATTTCGACGAGAAAGGAGGCGAGTGACATGGCGGAGGAGAGAATGCAGGAACCCGTGCAGGCGCGGCCTCCCAAAGTGAACAAGGGCTTTGGACCGGGGGCCAGAGTCAGAGGACCGAGGCCCAAGCTCGAACATCCCGGCAGGATACTCAAGCGCATCATGGGCTACACACTGAAGGATTATGCCCTTCATTGGATACTGGTGGTCATCTGCATCTTTGCGGCCGTGTTCGCCAATCTGCAGGGAACGCTGTTCATGCGCACCCTGATCGATAACTATATCCTGCCCCTGCTGGGAAATCAGAATCCGGATTTTTCCCCGCTGGCGGCTGCCATTGCCAGGGTGGCGGGCTTTTATGCCATCGGCGTGCTGGCTTCCTTTGTCCAGTCCAGGCTGATGATCTATGTGACCCAGGGGACCATGCGGAACCTCAGGAACGATATGTTTGAAAGGATGGAGAAGCTTCCCATCAAATATTTTGACACCCACGCCCACGGCGATATCATGTCCCTCTATACCAACGACATCGATACCATGCGGCAGCTGATCAGCCAGAGCATTCCGCAGCTGATCAACAGCGTGGTCACGGTGGTCAGCGTGCTGGTGTCCATGTTCGTGCTGGATGTGCCTCTGACGCTGATCACTCTGTTCATGGTGGGCATGATCATGGTGGCGGCCAAAAAGATCGGCGGCATGAGCAGCAGCTACTTCCTGGGACAGCAGAGAGCGCTCGGAGCGGTGAACGGCTGTGTGGAGGAGATGATGACCGGTCAGAAGGTGGTAAAGGTCTTCTGCCATGAGCAGGAGAGCCTGGACCGGTTCAACGCCTTGAACGATCAGCTCTGCGACAGCGCCTTTCGGGCAAACAAGTTCGCAAATATCATGGGGCCGGTCAATGCCCAGCTGGGCAATCTGAACTATGTGATCTGCGCGGTCAGCGGAGGCATCCTGGCGCTCACGGGAGTGTCGGGACTGACGCTGGGGAGTCTGGCCAGCTTTCTGAATCTGAACAGGTCCTTCAGCATGCCGATCAACCAGATCACTATGCAGGTGAACAACATTATCATGGCACTTGCCGGCGGCGACCGGATCTTCCGTCTCATGGATGAGACGCCGGAGACCGACGAGGGCTATGTGGAGCTGGTGCATGCGGTGGAGAGGCCGGACGGCAGTCTTGGGGAGAGCGAGACGAGAACAGGTCTCTGGGCCTGGAAGCACTACCACAAAGCGACCGATACGACCACCTACACGAAGCTGCAGGGAGACGTGGTGTTCGACCATGTGGATTTCGGCTATACCGACGATAAGATGGTCCTCCACGATATTGAGCTGTATGCTAAGCCCGGACAGAAGATCGCCTTCGTGGGCGCTACCGGAGCGGGCAAGACGACCATAACCAATCTGATCAACCGGTTCTACGATATTCAGGACGGCAAGATCCGTTACGATGCCATCAACGTCAATAAGATCAGGAAAGCGGATCTGCGCAGGTCCCTGGGCATCGTACTGCAGGATACCCACCTGTTCACGGGGACGGTGATGGAGAACATCCGCTACGGAAAGCTGGACGCCACGGACGAGGAGGTGGTCAGGGCTGCAAAGCTGGCCAATGCAGACGGTTTTATCCGTCGTCTTCCGGAGGGTTATCAGACCATGCTCCGGGGAGACGGGGCCAATCTGAGCCAGGGTCAGAGACAGCTTCTGGCCATTGCCAGAGCGGCCATCGCCGATCCTCCGGTGCTGATTCTGGACGAGGCGACCAGCTCTATCGACACCAGAACGGAGAAGCTGGTGCAGAAGGGCATGGACGCGCTGATGAAGGGGCGCACCAACTTTGTCATTGCTCACAGGCTGTCTACCGTAAAGAACAGCGACTGCATCATGGTGCTGGAGCAGGGCCGCATTATCGAGCGCGGCACCCATGACCAGCTGATCGAACAGAAGGGCAAATACTATCAGCTGTACACGGGAAATGCAGTGACATCCTGATACCTATTGACAGATCCTGCCCGCCGTAGTAGGATATCTGTGTGGCAGCAGTGCTGCTGAAAACAGAAAATTCTTCGGGGTCGGGTGAAATTCCCTACTGGCGGTATAGTCCGCGACCTGCGGCACAAGGGCAAAGAACTCTTGGCTGCGGCTGATCCGGTGCAACTCCGGGACCAACAGTAAAGTCTGGATGAGAGAAGAAGACATGTGTGATCTTGCTGCGCTTTTATTTCGCGCAGTCAGTGTGTGCGCGGACAAAGCCCCGAAACCGAAAGGTTCCGGGGCTTTTGACATTGCGGCGCCATGCATGCGGCATTCGGGAGAGTTTTCCGTACAACAGAATGGAGGAAAATGAAAATGAAAACAACGGAACTGTTTGCTAAGGTCGCGGAGAATGCCCTGTATGTAGCAGGCTTTATGGGAATCATCATCGCCGTCTTTGTGGCCGCCCTGCTGCTGGAGAAGGCGGCCCAGAAAAAGCGGGGCGTCAGTGAGCCTGTCTTTTATACGAGGAAGATGGCGGTGATCGGAATGTTCTCAGGTATTTCCGCGATTCTGATGCTCTTTGAATTCCCGGTACCCTTTGCACCGAGCTTTTATGAGCTGGACTTCAGCGAGCTTCCGATCCTGATCGGCGCCTTTGCCTACGGACCGGCGGCGGGAGTCATGATGGAATTCATTAAGATCCTTTTGAAGCTGTTCATCAAGAGCACCTCCACGGCCTTTGTGGGGGACCTGGCTAATTTTGTGGTGGGCTGCAGTCTGATCCTGCCCGCATCGGTGATCTATTCCTTCCGAAAGAACAAGAAGACGGCCGTCATATCCTGTATCGCGGGGACCCTGATCATGACCGTGTTCGGCACGGCATTCAATGCCGTATATCTGCTTCCGGCATTTTCCAAGATGTATCATCTGCCGATGAACGAGATCCTGGCCATGGGAAAGGAGATCAATCCCCTGATGACCCGCAACAGCATTGTCAGCTTCGTGGCAGCGTGCGTGGCGCCGCTGAATCTGCTCAAGGGGGCAAGCGTATCCCTTGTGACGATGTTGATCTACAAGCCCCTGAGCCCTATTCTGAAGGCGGGAAGAAAGTAAATGGAGAGAAAAGCCCTCCGGCACGAAGCTGCCGAGGGCTTTTTTACAGAAAATCTTTAGAAATACTTCTGCTTTTTCTTAAGCAAGATTTGGTAAGGTAAGGTCTGCTAAAGTAATTTTGAAAAATAGTCCGCGGTGCTATTGACATACAGAATGACTTATTGTATTATTGAAGCAATACAGTAAAGGAGATCGTTTTATGGGTGCGTTGGTGGAGATCAGGGATGTATGCAAGATATACAATCCCGGTGAAAACGAGGTCAGGGCACTGGACCATGTGAGCGTCAGTATAGACGAGGGGGAATTTGTGGCGATCATCGGACAGTCCGGCAGCGGCAAATCTACTCTGATGAATATGCTGGGCTGCCTGGACGTGCCGACCAGCGGCACATACCGGCTTCAGGGACAGGATGTGTCACAGCTGGACGACAACGAGCTGTCGGATATCCGCAACCGGGAGATCGGGTTCATCTTTCAGGGATTTAATCTGATCCCCAATCTGACGGCTCTGGAGAATGTAGAACTGCCGCTGATCTACCGGGGAGTGGGAAAGGGAAAGCGGAAGGAGCTGTCCCGCACCGCATTGGAGAAGGTGGGACTGGGGAACCGTACGGAGCACAGGCCCGCAGAAATGTCGGGCGGACAGCAGCAGAGAGTGGCTATTGCCAGGGCCATCGCACAGGCGCCGCCGGTGATCCTTGCCGATGAGCCTACGGGAAATCTGGATTCCCACTCTACGCGGGAAATTTTGGAAATTTTGAAGGATCTGCATAGGGAGGGCCGGACAGTGATACTGATCACCCACGACAATGAGGTGGCGGCTGAGGCCAAGCGGATCATAAAGATTCGGGACGGCCGTATCGAGAGCGATTCGGCGGAACAAAAAACGGATGCAGACGGAGGAATGCAGGATGAAGAAGCATAAAGAGGTCACAGGCAATCAAGAGATTACAGGCAGCCCGAATATGCCGAAAAAGAAAAAGCGCAGGGTAAAAAAGGCGCCCATTATCATTGCTGCAGCTGTTCTTATATTGTTCGTGATCGTACGCGCTGCAGGCTGTGCGCTGAGTTCGGTATCCGGTGCTCTTGTCACGACCACTCAGGCAGTGCGGGGAGACCTTCAGGAAAGCATCTCCACCAGCGGCACCGTGCTCAGCGAGGAGACCAAGGTCGTATTTGCCCCGGTCAGCGGCAGGCTGACGGAGGTGAAGGTCGCGGCCGGGGATACGGTCAAGGCCGGAGATCTGCTGATCAGCTATGACATGGACCGGATGGAGCAGACGCTGCACAACGCGTCCCTGCAGCTGGCGAAGAGCAAGGCGGGATACAGCGGCGCGCTGGCGGATAACACCGAGAGCCGGGCAAAGCTCGACGAGGCGGTATACAACCTTTCCGTGCTGGAGAAGCAGCTTACATATTACAGAAACTGTCTGAAGGATCTGCAGGATTCGCTGAATAAAAATCAGCGTGACACCGGCAAGGCTCTCGCGGAGGAGGCCTATGAACTGCAGGCGCAGATGAATTCGCTGCATCCGGAGACGGTGCCGGAAGACGCCGTGGAGTACAGTCAGCTGAGCAGCCAGCTGGCCCGCAATCAGTATCTGCAGCAGATGGCGGGCTCCTCCGACTACGTGGCGCAGATGAACGCCGAGATAGAAGATGTGCAGGGCCATATCAACGCATGTGAGGAATACAAGGCTCAAATGGAAAGCCAGAAGAGCGCCAGCGAGGCCGCCGTGCTGGACACCTATGAACGGCAGCAGCTGGATGCGGACAGAGAACTGGCCGACCTCAGTTATCAGGAGACGGAGCGTGATTACTACATAGCCAAGGCAGGTATCACGGCGGAATTTGACGGAATCATTACCGAGTGCAGTGCCGTGCCGGGCGCGGAAGTCAATCAGGGCCTCCAGCTGCTGACTCTGCAGAGCAGCGAGAATCTGAAGGTATCCTTTGAGGCATCGCAGTACGACATCGAAAAGATCAGGCTGGGCCAGTCGGCGGATGTAGTGGTGGCAGGCAGCACCTACCACGGCAAGATCAGCAAGATCAACCGCATGGCGGAGAGGAACAGCTCCAATACTCCTATGGTGGGCGTGGAGATCCATTTGCTGGACGGAAATGAGGACATTATCCTGGGCATGGATGCCAGATTGACCATCTACACGCAGAAGGCGGAAAATGCTCTGCTGATTCCGGTGGAGGCGATCAATGCGGACCGGGACGGCGATTTCCTGTACTGTGTCGAAGACGGCACTGTGGTCCGCAAGCCCATTGTCTGCGGAATCTCCACAGATATGTACACGGAGGTCCTGGAGGGGATCACGGAGAATGATCAGATCATACTCAGCTCCTTTACCGAGCTGTCGGAGGGGATGCCCGTTACGGTCATGCCTGACACGGTGGGAGATGCCCTGCCCGGAGGCGAGGGCGCGGGCGACCTGTCGGAAACGGCCGATTAACAGGCGGGGAGATGGACTATGGCACAGATATGGGAATATGTAAAGATTGCCCTGATGAATATTAAGAGCAATAAGGGCCGCTCCTTTCTGACGATGCTGGGCATTATCATCGGCATTTCGTCCGTGATCATGATCATTTCCATCGGAAACGGCGTGAAGGGCGGGATCAATAATGAGCTGAACTCTATGGCGGGCGGCCAGATATATCTTTATTCCTACGGGGACAACGACGAGGGGATCTCCGTAGAATTTACGGATGAGGACATTCAGGCCATCCTGGAAAAGGTGCCCCATGTAAAGGCGGCTACGCCCAACTGGGGATTTCAGGGAACGGCGTCCGGCAGAAAGGGGATCTTTAACGCGTCGGCCTCTTTCGGTATGCCGGGGCTGCAGTACGCCAACAGCGATCCTATCATCAAGGGCAGATATTTTAACGACAACGATTATTATTCGGCAAAAAAGGTATGTGTGCTCACCGAGAGCAGCGCAAGACTTCTGTTCGGCACCACCAACGTGATAGGAATGACGTTCGATTTTTCAATGTACGGGATCACGCAGGAATTTACGGTCATCGGGATCAGGCAGGACAATGCCTCCATGCTGTCCGGCATGATGATTGCGGAATCGGTCAGCCTGGAAGCGCCACTTACGGTAGTCTCCTCCACCTACGGTTTTTATGTCACCAACAACGATGTCCTGATCATCAGCGAGGGACCGGAATATGCCGCCCAGGTGGCAAAGGACTCCGTCCGCCTCATGGAGAACAGGCACGATTTAAGAGGAAAGAACTTTATTCAGGTGGAAAACTTTAACGATTATATGACCGCGATCAACCAGGTCCTGAACTATATCACCGTGTTCGTGGTGTTCGTGGCGGCGATCTCCCTGCTGGTGGGCGGCATCGGGGTCATGAACATCATGCTGGTATCGGTGACGGAGCGGACCAGGGAGATCGGTATCCGCAAGTCTCTGGGAGCCAGGACCGGCTCCATACTGCTTCAGTTCCTGTCAGAGTCGGCTATCATTACGCTGCTGGGCGGTGTCATAGGTATTCTGATCGGCTTTGGCGGTGCATACGGCATCTGTGCTCTGATCGGATTCACGGCGAAGGTAAGCGCCGGCACGGTGCTTGGGGCAAGTCTGTTCTCCTCGGCGGTAGGTATCTTTTTCGGTATTTATCCCGCCAGAAAGGCGGCGCGCTTAAATCCCATCGATGCGCTGCGCCACGAGTAGCATCCGCCTGTGCCCGCCGGGTGTGCGGGTGTCGGGATATATAAATAAAGCTTGCAATTTGATTGTATTTAGAGTAAAATTTCAGACAGATGTAAATGGAAAGAGCACCTGAACCAGGTGCTTTTTCATGCTGGATAAGCAAACGGGGAGAAATGTGCGGATGGTGGAACTGGATGTCAAGATCGGGACAGCAGACTTGTATGACTATATGCTGATGCATACCTATAACAGTACGGCGGGCATCATGGGAACTGCATTCGGTGCGGTGCTGATCCTGCTGGCTCTTGGGACCGGGCGGTGGCCCTTCATTATACTCGGTCTGATACTGATCCTGTATCTTCCGTGGACGCTGCTGCTCAGGAGCAGACGCCAGGTGCTCCGCAATCCCAGCTTCCAGAAGCCGCTGCACTATGTGCTGGACGAGGAGGGAATTACCATCTCCCAGGGCGAGGACAGCGTGCAATACCCTTGGACGGAGGTGTACAAGGCGGTGTCTACCAGCAGAAGCATCATCGTCTACACTTCTAAGATAAACGCCACGATTTTTCCGAAGCCGCAGATGGAAGATAAGAGAACGGATGTTATCGCAATGATCTCCACGCATCTGCCTACGGAAAAAGTAAAGATCCGTAATTAAATTTCTGGAGGAAGCGGGAAGTGGGCAAAAATCCGGATGCAGATGACACAAGGGCTCATATTGTGAATATCGGGGAGCTTCGCCGGGAGCTTCAGCGTTTTCGCCGGGACGGGAGTCTGCTGTTCCACTCTCACGGCCCGGAGGAGACGAGACTGTTGGGCCGCCTGCTGGGCGAGAGCTGCAGGCCCGGTCAGGTATACACGCTCACCGGGGACCTGGGGACCGGCAAGACCCTGTTCACGCAAGGGTTTGCGGCCGGGCTCGGCATTTCAGAGCCAGTGAGCAGCCCTACCTTTACGATCCTGCAGGTGTACGACACGGGGCGTCTTCCCTTTTACCACTTTGATGTCTATCGGATCGCGGATGTGGAAGAGATGGAGGAAGTGGGCTGGGAGGACTGTATTTTCGGCGGGGGCGTCTGTATGATAGAATGGGCGGAGCTGGTGGAGGAGATCCTGCCGGAGAACCGCTTGCGGATAACGATTGAAAAAGATCCCGCAAAGGGGTTTGAGTATCGCAGAATCACTCTGGAGGAGATGACCGTTCTATGAAGATATTAGGCCTGGACAGTTCCGGTCTGGTGGCGGGAGTGGCGGTGGTGGAAAATGATGTGCTTCTGGCGGAATATACCACCGATTACAAAAAGACGCACTCGCAGACACTGCTTCCCATGCTGGATGAACTGCGGAATATGATAGAGCTGGATATGGAGACCTTGGATGCCATAGCGGTGGCGTCCGGTCCGGGTTCCTTTACGGGACTCCGCATCGGCTCCGCTACGGCAAAGGGACTGGGCTTTGCCCTGAAAAAGCCTTTGGTCGAGGTTCCCACGCTGGAGGGGCTGGCGTGGAACATGTGGGGAACCTCACGGCTGGTATGTCCGCTGATGGATGCCAGAAGAAATCAGGTCTACACGGCGGTCTATGAATTTGTGGCGGAAGGCGAGGGATGCCGGCTTCAGAGCGTGGTCCCTCAGAGGCCCATGGATATTGCGGAACTGATAGAGGAACTGAACGGGCTGAACAGGGAGGTCGTTTTCCTGGGAGACGGAGTACCGGTATATCTGGATCGGATCCGGGAGCAGACCGCAGTGCCTTACAGTCTGGCACCTTCGGGCTCGAACAGACAGAGAGCCGCATGTATCGCGGCTTTGGGTGCGGTTTACTTTGCCCAGGGCAGAACGGTGAGCGCCGCCGACCATAAGCCGGAGTATCTGAGAAAGAGCCAGGCTGAACAAGAATCGCTGTAAGAGATCCGGAGAAGCGATATCAATGCGGAGAGACAATATCCATGAAAATTACTGTGAGGGAGCTGTGGGAGGAGGATATCGAGGATCTGAGCCGGATCGAGGCGGCATGCTTCAGTCTGCCCTGGTCTGCAGATGCCTTTCGGGAGCTGCTCGACCGCGCTTACTGCACTTATCTGGTGGCGCTGGTGGACGACCGCGTGGCCGGCTGCTGCGGGTATACGGAGATCTGCGGGGAGGCCAACATTGACAATGTAGTGGTGGCGCCGGAACATCAGAATCGGGGCGTGGCGCAGACAATGCTGAGAAAATTGCTTGAAAAGGGCCGCGCTTCAGGAGTGAAGGCATTTACCCTGGAGGTGCGTGTCAGTAATCTGGCCGCCATTCATATATATGAAAAGTTAGGCTTTCGGTCGGAAGGGATCCGTCCCGGATTTTATGAAAGACCGGTGGAAGATGCGGCTATTATGTGGCTTAGATCTTAAAAATTTAAAAAAATAACACACGATACAAAACGGCAACAATTACCACCAGGATCCGACAGGATCTGTGCTATACTGACCTTGCGCGGAAGAGGACAGTCCGAAGGATTTGTCCGGATATTTTGTCGGGGCGTGAGCTGGCAGGTTGTGACGGAGGCCGTTTAAACGGCGGATGGGAGGAAAAATTGCGAAGGTATCGTAATGTTGAGGAAAAGGAACTGATTCAGATTGTCTGCAACAAATGCGGCAGGGAACTGAAGGTGGAAAACGGAGATCTGAGGGAGGGATGTTTTTCGGCGGACGCTGCGTTCGGCTATTTCAGCCGAAAGGACGGTGTCATCCATCATTTTGACCTCTGCGAGGACTGTTACGATCTTTTGATCTCACAGTTCGCGCTGCCGGTGGAGTCGGAAACGGCCACGGAGCTGCTGTAAAATATTTGTTTTTTGGAGAGGGATATGCTTGATGTAAGTTTGCTGGGAACGGGAGGAATGATGCCTCTTCCCTATCGGTGGCTAACGTCGCTGATGCTTCGATATAACGGAAAAAGTATACTGATCGACTGTGGGGAGGGAACACAGATAGCCCTTCGGGAGAAGGGATGGAGTCCCAAGCCCATTGATATTATCTGCTTTACTCATTATCATGCGGATCATATCAGCGGTCTTCCGGGAATGCTTTTGACCATGGGCAATGCGGAGCGCACGGAGCCGCTGCTTTTGATAGGGCCCAAGGGACTGAACAGAGCAGTCAGCGCTCTGCGCGTGATCGCGCCGGAGCTGCCCTTTCAGGTCGTGTGCAGGGAGATCACGGGGAGCGAAGAGGAGTTTTCTTTTGAGGGTTTTCGGATAAAGGCTTTTAAGGTGAACCATAGTGTGTTATGCTATGGCTATAGCATGATCGTTGACAGGGGAGGACGCTTTGACAAAGAGCGCGCCGTCAGTCAGCAGATCCCGATGAAGCTGTGGAACCGGCTGCAAAAGGGAGAGATCATCAGCGACGAGGGAAAGGTATATACTCCGGACATGGTGCTGGGCAGTCCGCGGAAGGGCCTGAAGGTGACCTATTGCACCGATACCCGTCCCACAGACTCGATCACCGCCAATGCGGCGGGATCCGATCTTCTGATCCTGGAGGGCATGTACGGTGAGCCGGATAAGCTGGAAAAGGCCAAAGAAAACCGGCATATGACCATGTATGAGGCGGCCCGGATCGCCAAAGCCGCCCAGGTCCCGGAACTGTGGCTGACACATTACAGCCCCTCTCTGATGCGCCCGGAGGAATATCTGAATGATGTCAGAGGTATATTTCCGGGAACAGTGGCGGCCAAGGACGGCAGGACTGTGGAACTGAACTTTGAAGCGGATGACAGTGCGGAATGAGAGGAAACATGAAGAAGACTACTGTAAAGGTGACAATCATACTGCTTTTACTGATTGTGGGAGTAGTGGGCGTTTACGCCTTTCTGGTGGGAAAATCCAAGGCGGATGCCACGGATGCCGCGCTGACTGCTGTGCAGAAGGTCTTGTACCGCGATCTGTCGCGCAACTATCCGGCGACTCCGAAGGAAGTCATTAAGTATTATACCGAGATCGAAAAATGCTTTTATGATCCCAAGACGACGGACGAGGAATTGACGGAGCTGGGCCTGAAGGCCAGAGAACTCTATGATTCCGAATTATTGGAGGCGAATGATCTGGAGTATTATCAGATCAGGTTAAAGGCGGACGTACAGGATTTTCAGGAGAAAAAGCGGACCATAACCAATGTGGCAGTGGCTCCCGCCGTGAATGTAGATATGTTCCGGGAGGACGGGTATGAGTTCGCCCGGATCAGCTGCGACTACAATGTGATGGAGGGCAGCAGCAGCAACGCTGTGAGCATTGTCTATCTTCTGCGCCGGGATGAGAACAGGCTCTGGAAGATCTACGGCTGGGAAAATGCCGAGAATGTACACGTGGGTCAGGATGTGTAGATCCGTAAATAGGAAGGAAGGACGGACATAGAATTGGAACAGCAGCATAAGGAGGAAGTCTTGATTCTTGCTATTGAGAGTTCCTGTGACGAGACAGCAGCCTCTGTTGTGAAGAACGGCAGAGAGGTGCTGTCAAATGTTATTTTCACACAGATCGATCTCCACACAAGATATGGCGGAGTCGTGCCGGAGATCGCGTCCAGAAAGCACATAGAAAAGATAAACCAGGTAATTGAAGAAGCCCTTGCGCGGGCGGAGGTCACCCTGGAGGATATCACCGCGGTGGCGGTCACCTACGGCCCCGGTCTGGTGGGGGCACTGCTGGTGGGCGTGTCTGAAGCCAAGGCGATCAGCTTTGCCACGGGCATACCACTGATAGGCGTGCACCACATCAGCGGTCATATCAGTGCGAACTATATAGAGCATCCGGAGCTGGAACCGCCGTTCGTGTGCCTGGTGGCATCCGGAGGCCACTCTCATCTGGTGGTGGTGAAGGATTACGGTGAGTATGAGATCATCGGACGGACGCGCGACGATGCGGCGGGAGAGGCCTTTGATAAGGTGGCGAGAGCCATCGGCCTGGGGTATCCGGGCGGCCCGAAGATAGACAAGCTTTCCAGGGAGGGAAATCCCGATGCCATTCCGTTTCCCAGGGCAAAGGTGGCTGAGAACGAGTACGATTTCAGCTTTAGCGGTCTGAAATCGGCAGTGCTCAACTATCTGAATTCCTGCCAGATGAAGGGGGAGGAGATATGTCAGGCGGATGTGGCCGCCTCCTTTCAGAAAGCGGTCATTGATGTGCTGGTAGAGCATTCCCTGCATGCGGTGCAGGAGTTTGGCTATGACAGGTTTGCCATTGCCGGAGGAGTTGCCTCCAACTCTGCTCTGCGGGAGGCTTTTGAAAAGGAATGCAGAGCCCGAAATATCGGTCTCTATCTTCCGTCTCCGGTCTATTGTACAGACAACGCAGCGATGATCGGGGCTGCCGCCTATTATGAATATCAAAAGGGTGTCCGCCACGGATACGATCTGAATGCCGTGCCCAATTTGAAGCTGTAGTGCAGATGAGGAAAACGTAAAAATGAGCGAAGATATATTGGAGAAAAAACGCTGTACGGCAGTGATACTGGCCGGCGGAAGCGGAAGCAGAATGAAGAGTAATGTGGCAAAGCAGTTCATGCTCTTGAAGGGCAGGCCGCTTCTCTGGTACTCCCTCCAGGCGGTGCAGCAGTCGGAGATCATTGACGACTGTATCCTGGTGGCGGGATCGGGCGGCGAAAGGGCGGACGGTGGTGCCGCGGACATGCTGGACTATGTGGAACGGGAGATCGTTGAAAAATACGGTTTTACCAAAGTGACGGCCGTGATAGCAGGCGGCCCGGAGAGGTGCTGGTCTGTGGAAAACGCGATGGAGCTGCTCCGGAATCCGGAGGGCCGCATGCAGGTTCCCAACAGAGACGGCTATGTCTTCATCCATGACAGCGCGAGGCCCTTTCTCACCGAAGAGATCCTCAGGAGGACCTATGAGGCGGTGCGGCAGTGCCATGCCTGTGTTGCCGCTATGCCGTCCAAGGATACCGTGAAGCTGGCGGATCAGGATGGCTTTGCGGCGGCCACACCGGACAGGCGGCTGGTCTGGACCGTACAGACACCGCAGGTATTTGACACTGCGCTGATCACAGACGCCTACCGGCAGCTTCGGGAGCAATACGAATCCCAGGACGGCGGCTCCGGGCAGCGCAAGGGCCTGCCGACACCTCCTCCCGTCACGGACGATGCCGGTGTGGTGGAGCGGTATACGGATGTGAGGGTAAAGCTGGTGGAGGGCTCTTACCGGAATATCAAGATCACGACGCCGGAGGACATAAGGCTTGCGGAAGCGTTCCTGGCAGAGTAGACGCAGGATTATGCCGCTCTGAAGATTATGCCGGCCCGTTTTCCCAAAGGGCCATCTGTTCCCGGTAGCATTTCAGCAGATACAGGGCTTCAGCGGCTGCTGTGAGAGACCAGGAAAAGCTGTACAGCAGATACAGGGATGTGATCGTCCGAAAGTGCGCGAAGACGGTGTACACCCAGACGATACGGAAAACACAGGACCCCATGATGACGATGACAGTGGGAACGAAGCTTTTTCCGAGTCCCCGGCAGGCGGCAATGGAGGCGTCCATAAAGGCGGAGACGGCATAGGAAAAGCCCATGATCCTCAGGCGGTCCATGCCGGCCCTGGCCACGGCGGTATCCGGCGTAAACAGCGAGAGAAAGGGATGGCCGAACGCCACGAGAAGCATTCCCAGCACGGCTCCGGCCCCGAAAGAATATGCCAGACTGATTAGATAGCTCTTCCGCACCCGGTCACGCTTCCGGGCGCCCAGATTCTGTCCCATAAAGCTGGAGCAGGCGGTGTAGAAAGCCGCCATCACGTCATAGACCAGACCGTCCGCGTTCGCCGCGGCGGCGTTCCCCTCCACAACGACGGCATCGAAAGTATTGACTCCGACCTGAATAAAGAGATTTGCGATCTGAAAGATGGCGTACTGGAGACCGGAGGGAATGCAGAGGGTGAGGATGCTGCCGAGCTTGTGGCGGTCGGGGCGCAGAGCGGAGAGCCGAAGGCCGTAGACCTGGGAACCGTCCCTGAAAAGACTATATAGGACCAGCACGGCGGAAACATACTGAGAGATGACGCTTGCGGCTGCGACACCGGCCACGCTCCAACGGCATACAATAACAAAGAAGAGATTCAGCAGGACATTCAGTGCGCCTGCCGCCGTCAGGAAGTACAAGGGCCTTTTGGTATCCCCGATGGCGCTGTAGACGGCGTTGCCGAAATTATAGAGGGCAAGGGCCGGCATGCCGAGAAAATAGATTTTGAGATAGAGAACGGCTCCGTCGATGAGCTCAGTTTTGGTGTGCAGCAGAACAAGGAGATTTTTTGAAAAACAGAGTCCGAAGCAAAGAAGGAGCGCACCTGCAGACAGGCAGACCAGGGCGGAGGTGTGTACGGTCTGCTCCAGGTCTTTCCCTTTTCCGGCTCCGTAGTATCTTGCAACGAGGACATTGACGCCGCTTCCGACGCCGATGAGAAAACCGGTGAAAAGAGCCACTAGAGTGGCGGTGGAACCAACCGAACCGAGCGCTCCGGGGCCGGCAAACCTTCCAACGACCGCAATGTCCGACATATTGAAGAGAACCTGCAGGATGTTCGACAGTATCAAAGGCAGGCTGAATAGAAATATCTGTCTCCAAAGCGGTCCGGATGTCAGATCCTTGTTTTTCTTTGGCATATTTTCTCCTTCCGGGGCAGGCTGATAAAATGTTGAGGGAACAACTATTCATTATAATATTTTTCCTGCATTTTGCAATACGGAGACCGGTAAAGAAAACGTGGATGTTTTCAAAAAATAGGTTGACAGGGAGGGGGCTTTTTGATAGAATAATTTTTGCCGTCAAGTTGGCGGTACGCTTGGAGAGATATCGAAGTGGTCATAACGAGGCGGTCTTGAAAACCGTTTGTCCGCAAGGGCGCGTGGGTTCGAATCCCACTCTCTCCGCTGGGGGCAGATAAGACGGCCCCGATGATATATTAAGTGAACAGAGATTTGTAGAATCGACTTTTACTTCTTTTGGAGAAGTACCCAAGAGGCCGAAGGGACACCCCTGGAAAGGGTGCAGGTCGTTAATAGCGGCGCGAGGGTTCAAATCCCTCCTTCTCCGTTGCTGAGCGTTTCGGTTCAGCCCAGGCACCTTGACAAATAAACAGTAATGCGACCCTGAAGATTCCACAGCGAAAAAGAAACGCAAGAGGAAAATTCAGAGAACAGAAAGGGTCCCGAAGAGGGACCGAGACAGTAAAGAAGGAATGCCAGAAGAGAC
>CANQUQ010000020.1 GCA_947627115.1 uncultured Acetatifactor sp. | reverse complement strand
TAATTTTATTTCCATGGTTTTTCTCCTTAAATCCTGCTGTAGTGTATTACATTACACTGTATTTCGTGTAATACACGCACCTGTAATACACTGCATACACTGTATTGTATCACACTACACAGTATGCAACGCATTTTTTGAATGTCGGTTAAAAACTAAAAACATTAGTTTATAATAAGGTTTGTTATATTTATAATATAAGAACATTATATAATAATTATTTATTTTATATATAATAACATAACGTTATATAATGATTATATATTATATTTGTAATAATATAATATTATATAACTACAAATGGATATTTTAAGCCTTATTTTCTCCTGATAAAAATTCTTGCATAAGTGATTGTGAACGGTTTATCAGCATTATCGGCTGTATAATATATACTATCTGGAAAAGTATTTAAAATCAAAGTAGAACGAGTATTTGCCTTACTTCCATTTGTTTCAGAACCATCCTTATTATGCTGAATAGGATTAATATAACACTTAGATGGTCTCATGTCAAACTCATCACGTCCAGCATTAATACCGAGTATTTCAAACTGGTTGGGATTGAACTTGTCCATAAAAGTTATCGGCACGCCCATAACGCCGTTATAGTCACAAGGTATATCAGCTACCTTGCTTACTTCTATAGCGTCATAGTTATCATAGTGAGGGTAGTTTTCGGGTGTATAGTTTCTGAACAGTATCAGGTCTTCATGCCTTTTCTAAATATCAAGGTTTGTATACCACATAACGCCTGATACTCTTATCATACCCTCTGTGTTGGCTTGATTTTGCATAATCTTCATAATGTGAGTTGATAAAAAAGCCTACATTTCCCTTAAATCCATAACCAAGCCATAATTTGTTATCTTTCAGCAAGGGAAATATTTCCTTGTAAGTGATAGTATTCTGATTGCCTATGATTATAAACTTTTTGTCGTACTCAATAAGCTGTGCCACATACTCACGGAACAGACTGAACGGCGGATTAGTCACCACAATATCAGCCTCTTTCAACAGTTCTATGCACTCATCAGAACGGAAGTCGCCATCACCGTCCAACAGTTCAGGCTTGCCGTCAACCGACTGGAGCAATAAGTCAACGTCTGTAAGGTCAACTGCACCGTCACCGTTAAGGTCTGTAACCTCCGTTATCTCAATCTTGTACGGCTTGCGGTTGTCGTCAGACGTTCCCACGACTTCTTCCTCACCAAAGAATGACATCTGCGTATACACTACAGGAGAAGTCGCATAGCACGCATATCAGCTTTTTCAGTCCGAAAAAATTGAAGTTCATAGCAAGGTACTTGAAAAAGTTGCTTTCATATGGGTCATCACAGTTGCAGAGGATAGTTTTTCTCCTGAAATGATGTCTGTAATGTCGGAGTTCGTTCTCAATATCAGACAGTTGTGTGTAAAATTCATCTTTCTTTGCCCTGTTTGCATTTGACAGAGCTTTGTTATTGTTCGCCATTGGTTACTCCCCTAATTCTGTAAACTCTTTTTTAAGTCTCTTGATAAGACTGTTCTGCTTACTGTTATAGTAAAGCTGTATTTGTTTATCAGGTATAATTATATTATCCTGTTTTACCTTGTTAGTGAACCGTCTGATGATAGCTTCATGCTGTTCCGGCTCAATGGGTAAAGCCTTGTTTTCTACATAATAGTCACGATAGATTTCGTACAACCATGTAGCCATATTGCCCTTTTGTGTTGGTTCAAGGTCTGCAAAGCAATTCACCTTTGTTAATGGTTTCAATTTTTTACTGTTTCCTCTCTTTGCCTTATTTGCGTTTGAGAGGTTTTTGTTGTTGTTTGCCATATAAATTCCTTTCCGTCCCCTGCAACGCCACACAGACGCTTACGGGGCTTGTTTGCGTAAGATAAACTTTCACTCTTAATCATACCCAATTAGACATATTTTGTCAAGCAACAATTAAAATAATTACTTAACAAGAAATTATTAATTTTTTATTCATCAACACAAAAAAATAACTCACAGAGAAAGGGATTTATAAACTTTCGTCATTTTGCATAAAGGAATGGGTTGACAGTGGTTGACGGCAGGTTGACAGCAATTTATTTTTAACTGTCAACCTGTTTTTTGCCTATGTATAGCCACTTTAATAAAAAACGGTTGACAGGTTGACAGCAGTTTTTCTATTCTTTTTAAAAACAGGGGTTTTATGGTTTACCAGCATACCGGTTTACCATCTTACCACCTATTCTAGTAGTTTAGTATAGAAATTGCTGTCAACGCTGTCAACCTTGCCTTATTTTTACCTATAAATAGCCAAAAAAACGGTTGACAGCAATTTTTTCACTGCTGTCAACCTGTTTTCCAAAAAAAGCCTATAAATAGCCAAAAAAACGGTTGACAGCAATTTTTTCACTGCTGTCAACCTATTTCGTGAAAATATACAAAGGCACAATATTAATCCCGATAAATAGCCAAAAAAAACAGGTTGACAGCAATTTTTTCACTGCTGTCAACCTTTGAATTATTTTATGCTATCATATTTTCTGTATTTATATGGAAACATTGTTACTCTTGATACTGTTCCATTAATTTTTTTCTTTTTACTTTCATATCCATATTTTTTTAATACTTTTCCGACTATATTAGCATCATATTTCAAATTATGTAGTTGTATAAACTGCAAAACGGTCATTTCCTTGAATGTGCATATATATCCCTGTTCCTGTGTCTGCTGTTCCTCTAGTACGTCAAGCACCTCACATTCTGCTTTCATTGGCTTTACAAATGCGGCATTACGCTTTTCAAGCTGTCGTTTCTCATCTTCGGTAAGTCTAAAACAGCTTGCCTTGTCCTTATCTTTGATAATTTCATAGACCTGAGCCCATAGCTGTAAGGCATCAAATGGTTTTATTTGTGTTTCGTAATCAATTACAAGGTCAGGTGGCAAGGGGATTGTTACAAAACGTCTGTTGCCTGTCTGGTCTATCAGGAACTCATCATCATTGACTGTACCGACAAAAGAAGTCATACGTGGGTAGTGCAGACTTGCCTTGCCGTAAGGCGTTCTGTATTCGTCTGTAGACTTAGTCAGGAACGCTTTAACGCTGTCCATATCCTTACGCATAGTAGAGCCTATCTCTCCTAATTCGCTTATCCACTTGCTTGTAGCTTGCATAACACTATCTTTATCACGTGGGTCTAGGCAGATACCCTCACCAAAGAACTGTGATTCAAGTGCCAATTTCTCGAAGAAACGGGTCTTACCAATGCCTTGTCTGCCCTTGAATATCAGGATAATGTCAAGAGAGAATGGGCATTTAATGACATTGAACAATGCACAGCCGGTCTGCATAAGCCATTTCTTAATGTAAATACGGCTGTATTTGCCCTCTTCCGTACTTTCAGGCGGTATTCTGAATATGGTGTATATTTCTTCTATACGGTCTTTTCCGTCCCATTTGGTAGCTTTAATCCGGTCAAGAACGGGATTATATTTGTTTCGTGTTGCATATCGTGTAATATAATCCATTACAAGTTGCTTTGATACGTGAGTATATATTTCTTTTAGTTGGTCTTGCAGGATTGTCGGAACGTTCTCCGCCAAATGCTCCGCACTCTCACCCTCATCAAACCCAAAAAACTCAAAAGTATGGGTAATCTGATTGTATTTTATGGAATATCCCTGTTTTTCAAGAAATTCCGCAAATATATCATATTTAATCATTTGTTTTTTATTACTGGTCACTGCTGTTCTGTTTGGAAGTTCGTTAAAAGCTGTCTGCTTGCGTTCAAGCGTATTTTTAAGCCATTGATCTTTATCCAATGCCATAGCACGCTCTGAATGCTTCTGTAGGCTTGATACAAGCTTTCTGCGGTCTTTTACCAGTAATTCATTAGCGTCTTTGCAGTCGCCCCATATGTCCTTAGAAGCGATTATATAAGGTACGTTGCGTTCATCGCACACTTTAGCTAAGTCATCAGTAGTTCTGTTGCCTGTCTTATCGTTATCCAGAGCAATAACAAGTACAGTCTTTGAGGTGTCACAATCAAATATTTTCTTGATATTGCTTGTAGAGCCTAAGCCGATACACGCAAAACCACACTCATCAACACTCATACAATCAATCTCACCTTCGACCACAAAACAGTATGAAGCATTCAGAGCAGACGTGTTAAGGATATGTGCTGTACCACGCTTACGTTTAAGGTTTTCAGTGGTACTCCTCCACGTATATGAACCTTTGGAAGTAGGAATTATCACTGCTGATGTAGTCTGATTTCCCTTGTACATAAAATTAGGAACATATCCACAGTGAAATTTCTGCTGTATTTCAGGAGATATTCCCCTTTTTGTCAAGTAGTCGGTCTGATTAAGCTGTTTTTCAGCAACAGCAAAGAATTTTGTATAGTCTTTTTCTTCCTTAGCCTGAACAGGCTTTGTTGACTGTTTCTTTGGTCTGCTTGGCTGTGAGGAAAGAATATTATACTTAGCTGACAGTTCGTCGACAATAGTTTTGAAGTCGCTGATGCGGTTTATTTCTCCATACAGATTGAATATGTCGCCGTTCGTATCACAGGCAAAGCAATGATAGCTGTTAGTATCAGGATACACGGTAAATGCTCCTGACTGATGAGAGCCTGTCCCACTGTTGCACAACGGGCATATGTACTGGTTATTGCCACCATTCCTTGACGGTTCTGTTATTTCCAGAACATAGTCAAGAAGATACGGCTTTATTTTTTCGATTGTTTCATTCATAGTAAGTCCTTTCTTGCTATAATAGCATATTTTCTGCAAGAGGGTACAAAAATACCCTATATTCGCAAATATAGGGATAACATCTTACTATGTTTTCTGATTTATCAAGCAAGGGTATTGACAAAACCCTTTTTTGATGATATAATCAGAGTATAGTATAGTAGTTTTGCCGCTACCGATGCTACTCTGCCGTTAAGGTGCTTGCTACACCTTGACGGCACTTTTATTTGCTTTTTTAATTATAGCTGATGTGGATTAATTTGTCAAGTCCTAATATAAATATTGTGGCGTAAATTCGGCAGGCATACCTTGACCACACCAGCTCATAGCTCATTATCACACAAGGTATGGGGCATACCCAAAATGGTAATGGCTATTGAAAAAAACATTGTCACGGTGACAATCGTTACAATGTCTTATCAATAATTACTTATTAACTGATTATTATAAATTGTATATGGGGGATACTGCTATTTTTTATTTTTTGCTTGACTTAAGTTGTGCTATATGTTATAATTAAGCTGCGAAGCAAGGTAAAGTTTGCAAGCTACCTAAAGTGTTATCACTATGTGATAAACTTCAGTAGCTTGCAAGGTGGACACCCCCTTGACCCCCAAATCGCCGAGAGGAAAAAAAACAATGAACACAAAAAGACCAAAGCAGATGACATTTAGAGTATCAGTAGAAGAATATGAAATCATTATGAAAAAGATAGCCGAAAGTGGATTGAACAATCAAGAGTATATACTTCGAGCCGTCTTGAATACTACCATCCGCAATGCCGAACTAAAAGAACTATTGCCTGAACTGAAAAGAGTCAGCATTGAGTTGAACCGACAAGGAAATAATCTAAATCAGATTGCTACCGTTCTGAACCAACGAGGATATGTTGACTACAAGAACATCTTATCGCAAACACTGGAAGCTGTTCAAGACACTATTGAGGGAGTGAAAGAAGTATGGCAATTATTAAGGCAGTATCTTCAAAGTCGCCGATAAAAACGGCTATAGCGTATGTCAGCAAAGAGGAAAAGACCGAGCAGAAGCTATTAAGTGGCTATAACCTGACTTCTCCTGAAACTGCATACGACGAAATGCAGACCACTAAAGAAGTCTGGAGCAAGACGGACGGCAGAACATACAAGCATTATGTTCAAAGTTTCGCTCCCGATGAAGTCATCACACCCGAACAGGCACACGCCATTGCAAAGGAATTTGTAGAAAGTTGTCCGCAATTCAATGGGTTTGAAGTGCTTATAGCGACACATCAAGACCGAGAACACATACATACTCACTTCATTATTAATTCTGTGAGTTTTGAGGACGGACACAAATTTCAGCAGAAAAGTACGGAATTACAGGAAATGAAAGACTTATCCGACAAAATATGTCTTGAACACGGGCTTAGTCTGACTCAGAAAGGAAGAACGTTTGACGGCAAGGAACGAGAAGAAACAACAGCATATACAAAAGAGCAGTACAGGTTGTTACAAAAGGCAGAACAGGGCAAAGTGAAAAGTTATGTACAGGATATTGCCCTTGCGGTTATGGGCTGTAGAGAGCAAGCCAATAGTCGTAAACATTTCATTGAACTGATGAACGTTAACGGCTATGGTGTTGTCTGGACGGACAGCCGAAAATATATTACATTTACAGACCTTGCACGGCAGAAACAGGGCGAAAAACAATGTAAAATTAGGAACAGCAAGTTAGAAAAATATTATCATGTGGATTTCAGCAAGGAGGGATTAGAGAGTGAGTTTGCGGACAATGCACGAAAACAACAAGAAGAACATAATCAAGCTGTCAGAGCCAACACAATCGCCCAGCACGGAAGAGTTGCTATCCTTGATACAAGAACTGTCCTCAAAGAATCAGGAGCTGTTCTTGATCAATCAGAAGCTATCAGTTGCAAACTCAGATTTGACCGAGATGATACAAGAACTACGCTCAGACGAGCAGATACTAAAGTCAAAAGTAGCACAGCAAGCCGAACTGATAGAGAAGCTGAACGGGAGCGACTTAGAGCTGAAGAAAGCCGAAGAATTGCAGAACAGGCTGAAAGAGAAAGAAAAGCACTTGAAGAACGAAGCAGAAAGAAGTCGAGAGGAGGTTTTGAACGCTGAAAAACGTGCAAATACAGCTATTTTACAGGCTAATTCTGAAAAAGAAAAAGCTGAAAAGAAAAAATCCGAATATGACAACCTGATAGCTTCAGAAAAGAAAATTATAGACAGAAAAGCAGAAGAACTTAATGATCAATTCCACATAAAATGGAAATGGGTGATGTTTATTTTGATTGCTTACAGTGGCTTTGCTACCCTGTTTACAGGCTTTAAATCGGAACGTGTTGTATCTGATTGTGTTAGTGCCTTTAATGATGTTATAAATATGTTTACAAAAGTGACAGACATCATTGATGGCATATCAGGACAAATAACAGGGGCTATTGGCATTCCTGAATCAATAGCGGTTATATTCGTTGCTATTGTGGTATTTGGTATAATCGGAACGATTATGTTCTTTGGCGGAAAATTTGTTGTGAACGTCTATCAGACATATTGTTATGATGAAATCAGCCTGTTAGTAGCGTTGGTAAGCGTGGTGGTTCTTATATGGTTTGCGGAACTTATGCCCCTAAATATAGTGCTTATGCTTATATTAAGCCATATTGGATATATTGGTGTTCGTTGGTATATCAAAAGCTACAAAGAAAATCACTAAAAAATGTTGAAAAAATTATTAGAAAAATAAAAAGGAGTGTTGGACAAACAAAGCATGACCTTGTTCGAAAATGCAACAGTGATTTGTTGATAGATTTTATTTCATCGGTTCTGGACGTTACAATAACCAATAGAAAAAAGAAACAACGCCTACCAGAGATGTCTGATAAGCGATTTTATATTTTTTAAATATGATAAAAATCAATTTAATAATATAGCTTGCCATGCCTCCATTATAGTTCTTCCTAATTGTTGTCCTTGGTCAGAAAAAATCCTTCCATCAGAACTTAACCATAACTTAATTGTAAGATTACAAAAGTCGCCAATCCTTATAAAATTTATATGTTCTTTATAGCCGACTAAATTTAATGGTTCATATGAAGACATATCATTTTTTGTTGGGGCTTTACTCTTTTCATATAAATTATATTCAGAATCTATATAAATTTCAAACGATTGACCAGATACACTAAAACCTTTAATGCCACCAAATTCCTGCATAAAATAAATTTGGTTGTCGGTCAATAATTCGTTATCATAATTCATGATAAATTCTTCTATGTCAATTTTTCTTCCTGTATACCATCCTGACTTCTGTAAAAGTTCAACTGTTTCAGGTAGAATAACAATAGGGAGTATGCTTTCATTGGAAATAAGATAATAAAACAGTTCATCGTGATTGATATAACTTTTATCATTTAATTCAAAAATGTTTGATTTTAAATTATAATAGATAGGCATATTCCTTCCATAACATAAAATTTTTCCAATTAAAATTTTTGAGTTAAAAGTATCATTTAAATGCGATGGCAATAATATATTAATTGTTTGAAAAGTATTATTATCTATTTTTTTATTAATAGAAATACCAGCAAATTCATTGATAAAGTATATTAACTCATTAGAAATACCCATTTTTTTTAATATTGTAACTATTTCTTTCTTTTTAAAATCAATATACACAGAATTATCAAAAAATTTACTATCATTTTGAACAATAATATCTTTTAAAATATTCTTATTCATTATTTTCCCACCTTTATTTCTTTAAAACCTTCGGATATTTTAAAAAGTTCAAAGGTATGTTTACAATTTTCACACATATCAAGAGTTGTTCCACTGTTACTAAAGATAGAATGAAAATCTAATTCAGAAAATTTCGAACCATTAAGTATTGCTTCTCGTGCACTCCAAATTTCTCCACAATTAGTTACTGATTGTCCTGACCTAAAACTTGGTTCTGTAATACCATTATATATATAAAATTTTTGAGCTATCGCTGCTTCCTTTTTAGTATATTCTACAGCTTTACTTAAATAATATAATTCTGCTTTTATAGAATCATTAACATTCATTGTCCTTATATATTCTTCTGTTAAAAGAGTATTATATTTATCATAGTAATAATTTGAACCAGTATATTCTGTAATATCATCAAAATATCCTTCTGGAACAGTAATTGTAGGATTAAATTTATAATTTCCACTTCCAGCCACAAACGTTTCATTATTTTTATTTGTCGCAAAAGTAAATACATTTGATTTATTTTTATTAAGTTTAGATATTCCAGTAACATTGCCTGTATAAAAACATTCTATTACATCAGTAGCATTTTTGTATTTTTGTACAAATAATATTGCATCATCTCCAGATTCTAAAACTTTAGCAGTATTTCCTCCATATTTCCAAACTAAATTACAAAAATCATCGAGAACAGTTGTTTTTAATAGAGCATTTGTGAAATCATCACCATTATTAATAACTAATTCTGCAAGCAAACGCTGATTTCCACCTTGTTTTCCAAGGAACTGAAGGACATCATTGCCAAGAAACATGAATTTAGGATTTTTAAGGAGAGTATCAATAGTTGTTTGAGTCATTCCAAGCTTGTTTAATTGTTTAATTTTTGAATTTATTTCAGTTACTGAAAAACCACCAACATTTTTAATATTATTAATAACAGTTTCACCAAATTTAGCCGATAGTTTGGCGTGTGTTATACTATCGGCAACTTTACCAATGCCTTTACCAACACCCATTGTAGCTAATGTGATAGCATTGATTGCTGAAGATGTCCAAATTTCTATTCCAGATTCAATATCATTTCTTAACTCATATTCATAATATGAAAGTGATTGATTAAGAATATCAAATGCAAAAAATTCTATTGAAACAACTGCAAACAATACGGGAACAACAGTGCCAATGCTAAGTACAGACATAGCAGAAAACATTCCCATAAGCAAAGAAATACCCTCAGAAAGAAATGCTAAATCGAATGTTACATTAAATGCATAAAGTAATCCTGTCAGTTCAAAAGTAAATCCGCCCTTATAATTACCTGATATAATATATTCCTGAGATGAACCATCAGGTGACATAGTAATATAGCCTACACCACTCCAACTGCCTAATTTTACACTGGATTGAGTTGTAATTACAGTTTTTCCTGCATTTAGTTCTGCCTGAATATTCTTCTTATCACTTGCTTATCTTCAAATCTGATATTTTAGTTTCTGATGTGGGGGAAATAGTTACAATTGGTATGTCACTTTCTTGTGCATGACGGAATATAGTTGTAGTAGACAGACTTTCAACATTAAAAATTTCTTTAAGTACCGAACTTTCCAGTTCAGAAGATAAAAGACCACGATTAAAGTTAAATGTCTGTAACTTTATAGCATCATCATCTTTACTGATGCTTTTGGCATCATTGCTTAAAATATCTACAAAATAACTTCCTTCTTTTTGTATGCCGTCTTTGCCGTCTGCTGATATACTACCTGTATAAACTGCTGGTTTAAAGCCGAAAACTCCGAATCTGACATAATTTTCAGTATGTATGTTGTTTCTTTCAGCCAATGCCTGAGAAGAAATATCAAATTGTGAAAAATACATAACACCTGTAAGACGTAATAAACTACCAAGATAATCTGTTGAATAAATATTTTTTTCATTTAACTTTGAATTTAAACTTTCATTCAGCTCCATATCACAGGTATAGTTATTTTTTTGATTAATGTTTTCAGTATTTTTTAACGAATCGGCATAAGCTGTTGCCAGTTCATTAGCTGAAATCTGTCCAGTATCAATTACAATACTGCACATTTCACCAGCACTTAATTTTTCCGTGTAATCTCGTTTTACACCGCCTGATGTTGTTGAAATATAAAGTGTTTGAGTACTGCCTATGTTCAATGACGAACCTGAAAGAACTTTCTGTCCATCTAATTTTAAAACAGGTGTAACAGAAAGTGATTGTCCCATAGCTTTGGACGGTAAATTAAATATGCTACTTGTATCAATATCAACCCATTCTGCAAGCTCCTCTGAATCATTTGAAACTTCATAACTAATAGTGATATTTTTCTTATATATATCTGCAACACGTAATATTTTTTGTTTGTTAGCACTGAATCTAATTGATATAATATCTGATTCATCATCAGTCAGGCTCTCCGAAACAACAGGATTTGTACTATAATATGGCAATTCGGTAGACAGTTTTGTTATATTCTTTGATACAATTTTATCGGAGCGAAGTGCATATTTATTATTTACAAGTTTATCAATAGAACCTGAACACTTTTCAATTTCACTGTTTAATAAACTCAGGTCAAAATTGTTAATAATAGAATCAGCATCATTTTCTGCCAATTTATAGTCAATATTATCATACATTGTAGACTGATTAATATATTCTTTAAAAAATATATCAAGATAATATTCTTTTCCTGAATTTATAACTTGTACATATTTATAATTATATAAATAATATGTCTTACTATTTATATTTTTTATTGTACATTTTCTGCAATTTGACATAATAGATTTAGCAATATCAATAGAAGATGTATTAGTTAACTTTAATAACTGTTCTTCAGTAAAGCCAACTTCGGCTGTGACATAATCCGCATCATAACCAAGATATCTAAGCATTGCAATTAATAAACTGGATAAGTCAGTATCATTACCGCCACCCTGTTCAAATGCACCAATTGCACCTTTGCGTGAACCATAATAGAATTCAGAACGCATATTATTATAAAGATAATTATAAACAGATTGTACAGAACCCAATTCATCTGCTTTTTCTGCCATTTCACCAGTTAATGAAGTTTCAATCGGTTCATTTAATGTAACGATAGATGTATTTATATCGCTTATATTTTTTATTACTTCAGTTGAAAAACTACTTCTTTCACCTAATACAAATTGTTGTAATTCTCTTAAATCCCTTGTATCAATAATATTATCTCCATTTATATCGGCACTTTCTTTATTTAAAGATAAATCAGAATTGATAATTAACTTCCTTAAAAGTACAACATCAAAAGAATTAATATATCCATCATTATTTATATCACCAATAATACAATTAGATACAGCATTAGCAGTAATTTCATCTACTACATCTTTTACTGTTACCGATGATGTAACCCAAAACATTACCATAGCTATTATTAATGATGACGCTTTCTTCAAAATTTTTTTCATATTCAAATTCGGTCTCCTCCTTAAATTTTCTGAAAAATATTATATCATAAATGCAAATTATTTACAAGATTTTTTTATAATTACCATAATAAATATTCTATTTGTTGCTTTTTTCACGGTTACAGTCACGGCAAAGCATTACACAGTTGTCATTATCGGTCTTACCGCCTAAACTCCACGGCTTGTGGTGGTCGCCCTCCATTTGTTCAATCTCAAAGTGTTTACCACAATTCGCACATATACCGTCTTGTTTTTCGTATGCCTGACGTTTTTGACTGTCTGAAAACTGCCTGAGACTCAGAAATTTTTCTTTACCTGTAAGAAGATATTCATATACCCTTTTTAGACGTTACTTCGTCGTCTATCATAAGTTCCTTGATGCGTTCTTCCAAAGATACAGGATCAAGCACATCTGCCTTGTGTTCGTTGTAAAGCCGTCCCCAGTCTATGCCTTTCATTTCCTTGCGGTATTTGGTGAAGTATGTATTTACCCAGTTTATGACCGTCTGAAAGTGCAACCAAAGTGGTGTAGCGTTTATATCGTGCTGATGTTCTGACATATAGCCTTCTATAGACTTGTTTTCGGTACGTGCAACCCATTCTATAGCTGTCTCCAGATACTCCTGACGTATCATTTTTCCCGACAACAGCTTGTCACCTATCTTGACAGCCGGACAACCCACCTTGCTGAAATACTTCTTTGCATCAGTAAGCCATGAGCCTGTATATATGGCATTCCTTAGCTCCTGTGGTGAAAGCTGTACGCCTGCTATGTTGATTGTTTTGAACCAGTCTAGCTTTTCTTTGTCATTGCCTGTACAAACATATATCATAAGTTTATAGTCAAGTATCTGGTTCTTCTCCGTCCCTGTGAGATTGTTGAACGAACGGTTATTCAGTGAAAAATCACCATTGCAGTACTGGCACAAGCTGATTGTGCGTTGTTGACCGTCAAGCAGTTCATAGTTGCCGTTGCCATCGTCGCACCAGTACATGACATTCAACGGAAAGCCTTTTATCACTGTATCAAGTACCGCATCACGTTCTTTTTCTCCAGACGAACTCTCTTTGAAATGCAGGTCTGATATTCAGCTTGCCACCATACCCGACAACGCCATAGGCATTATCCTGATAGCCATTGAATATATCACGGACTGTTATTTCATTTAATTTTATTTCCATGGTTTTTCTCCTTAAATCCTGCTGTAGTGTATTACATTACACTGTATTTCGTGTAATACACGCACCTGTAATACACTGCATACACTGTATTGTATCACACTACACAGTATGCAACGCATTTTTTGAATGTCGGTTAAAAACTAAAAACATTAGTTTATAATAAGGTTTGTTATATTTATAATATAAGAACATTATATAATAATTATTTATTTTATATATAATAACATAACGTTATATAATGATTATATATTATATTTGTAATAATATAATATTATATAACTACAAATGGATATTTTAAGCCTTATTTTCTCCTGATAAAAATTCTTGCATAAGTGATTGTGAACGGTTTATCAGCATTATCGGCTGTATAATATATACTATCTGGAAAAGTATTTAAAATCAAAGTAGAACGAGTATTTGCCTTACTTCCATTTGTTTCAGAACCATCCTTATTATGCTGAATAGGATTAATATAACACTTAGATGGTCTCATGTCAAACTCATCACGTCCAGCATTAATACCGAGTATTTCAAACTGGTTGGGATTGAACTTGTCCATAAAAGTTATCGGCACGCCCATAACGCCGTTATAGTCACAAGGTATATCAGCTACCTTGCTTACTTCTATAGCGTCATAGTTATCATAGTGAGGGTAGTTTTCGGGTGTATAGTTTCTGAACAGTATCAGGTCTTCATGCCTTTTCTAAATATCAAGGTTTGTATACCACATAACGCCTGATACTCTTATCATACCCTCTGTGTTGGCTTGATTTTGCATAATCTTCATAATGTGAGTTGATAAAAAAGCCTACATTTCCCTTAAATCCATAACCAAGCCATAATTTGTTATCTTTCAGCAAGGGAAATATTTCCTTGTAAGTGATAGTATTCTGATTGCCTATGATTATAAACTTTTTGTCGTACTCAATAAGCTGTGCCACATACTCACGGAACAGACTGAACGGCGGATTAGTCACCACAATATCAGCCTCTTTCAACAGTTCTATGCACTCATCAGAACGGAAGTCGCCATCACCGTCCAACAGTTCAGGCTTGCCGTCAACCGACTGGAGCAATAAGTCAACGTCTGTAAGGTCAACTGCACCGTCACCGTTAAGGTCTGTAACCTCCGTTATCTCAATCTTGTACGGCTTGCGGTTGTCGTCAGACGTTCCCACGACTTCTTCCTCACCAAAGAATGACATCTGCGTATACACTACAGGAGAAGTCGCATAGCACGCATATCAGCTTTTTCAGTCCGAAAAAATTGAAGTTCATAGCAAGGTACTTGAAAAAGTTGCTTTCATATGGGTCATCACAGTTGCAGAGGATAGTTTTTCTCCTGAAATGATGTCTGTAATGTCGGAGTTCGTTCTCAATATCAGACAGTTGTGTGTAAAATTCATCTTTCTTTGCCCTGTTTGCATTTGACAGAGCTTTGTTATTGTTCGCCATTGGTTACTCCCCTAATTCTGTAAACTCTTTTTTAAGTCTCTTGATAAGACTGTTCTGCTTACTGTTATAGTAAAGCTGTATTTGTTTATCAGGTATAATTATATTATCCTGTTTTACCTTGTTAGTGAACCGTCTGATGATAGCTTCATGCTGTTCCGGCTCAATGGGTAAAGCCTTGTTTTCTACATAATAGTCACGATAGATTTCGTACAACCATGTAGCCATATTGCCCTTTTGTGTTGGTTCAAGGTCTGCAAAGCAATTCACCTTTGTTACCAGTTTCAATTTTTTGCTTTCCTCTCTTTGTTTTATTTGCGTTCGAGAGAACTTTGTTATTGTTTTTCATATAAAATCCTTTCCAACCCTTGCAACGCCTTGTAGAAGCGTACAGGGGCTTGTTTTCGTATCGGATAACCTTTCACTCTTAATCATAATGGATTAGACATATTTTGTCAAGCAACAATTAAAACAATCACTTTTTTGTCAATAATTACTTAACAAGAAATTCATTATTTTTTCATTCACCAACACAAGAAACGACTGACAAGCAAAAAGCCTTTACATAGTACTGTCATTTTGTACAAAAAATAGGTGTGACGGGTGTGACAGGTAAAAAAAGAAGTAACATGTCACAGGGATTTTAGGCTTCATTTAGCCAAAAATTGCAAATGCGTGACAGGTGTGACAGGTAAACTTCTTGTATAAGTCTGAAAAATAGCTTTTTTTCACTTTTTTGTTACCATTTTGTAACTATTAGTACGTGCGAATATCAGAAAAAATATATTTTAGTAGTAAATTGCCTGTCACACCTGTCACAGTAGCTCAATTTCCCCTAAAAATAGAAGAAAATGCTGTGACAGGTTGTTTTTTTTTTACCTGTCACAGTTTGAGGCATTTTCAGGGAATTTTCCCCGAAAAATAGGCAAAAAAAGCTGTGACAGGTTATTTTTTTTTTACCTGTCACAGCTATTGTAAAAATTGCACAAATATCAAAAAAATTCTCGAAAAATAGGCAAAAAAAGCTGTGACAGGTTAATTTTTTCACCTGTCACAGCACCTGTCACACCTACTTGTCATATCCTTGATAATATTTATATGGTAGATTAATTAGACGTGTTATTTCTCCATTCACTCTTTTTCGTATAGTTTCATATCCATATTTTTTTAAAACTTTACCAACTATACTGGCATCATATTTCAGATTATGTCGCTGAATGAATTGTAATATGGTCATTTCCTTGAATGTACAGGTGTAGCCTTGTTCCTGTGTCTGCTGTTCTTCCAATATGTCAAGTACTTCATATTCGCCTTTCATTGGCTTGACGAATGCCGAGTTACGCTTTTCAAGATAGCGTTTCTCATCTTCAGAGAGTCTGAAACAGCTTGACTTATCTTCATTTTCAACAATATGATAAATCTGCGACCATAGCTGAAGTGCATCAAAAGGCTTGATTTGCGTGTTGTAGTCAATTACAAGGTCAGGAGCAAGGGGAATTGTAACAAAACGTCTGTTGCCCGTCTGGTCAATCAGGAACTGCTCATCATTGACCGTACCGACAAAAGAAGTCATACGGGGATAGTGTAAGCTTGCCTTGCCGTAAGGCGTTCTGTATTCGTCTGTAGACTTCGTCAGGAACGCTTTTACTGTATCCATATCCTTACGCATTGTAGAGCCTATCTCGCCCAATTCACTAATCCATTTACTTGTGGCTTGCATAACACTGTCTTTATCACGTGGGTCAAGAGAAATACCCTCACCAAAATATCTTGAATTTAGTGCAAGCATCTCAAAAAAGCGTGTTTTGCCTATGCCTTGTTTACCCTGAAATACAAGTATAATATCAAGTGAAAACGGATTTTCAATGTCGTTAAACAGTCCACAAACGCACTGTTTAAGCCATTTGAATATGAAAGTACGGCTGTATAGTCCCTCTTCCGTGTCTGTAGGTATTCTGAATATGTCATAAATTTGTGTTACATGGTCTTTTCCGTCCCATTTTACCGCCTTTATAGCGTTCAGGATTGGATTATACCTGTTTCTTGTTGCATATCGTGTGATGTAATTCGTTATAACCTGCTGTGTAACATGAGTATAAATTACTTTCAACTGGTCGTGGAGGATTGTCGGCACGTTCTCTGCCAGATGTTCTTTGCTTTCGCTCTCATCAAAGCCGAAAAACTCAAAATTATGGGTAATTTGATTGTATCTTATTGAATATCCCTGTTTTTCAAGAAATTCAGCAAATAATTCATAGGTGACAATCTGTCTTTTCCTGCTTGTACTAACTTGTTTCGGTTCTGATGACGGCTTATAGGTGAAAATATATTCATTGCCGTTCAGAACGCTCTCAATAAGCTGTATGGTCTTTTCAGAGCCTATGCAGTCTACAATGTCGGATATATCACCCTTAGGCTGTAACGGCTTATACAGGGCTTGTGAGGGTACTAATTTGACGGAACGTGCCGTCTGAATGATGCTCTCCGCAATATTTGTAGCATGATTTAATCCGACTTCATCATTATCAGCAAGAATAATCACATCAAAATTTTTTATACATTCAGTATAACTTTGTTTCCACTTAGAGCCAGCACCATTCGGACTTGTTGTCGCAATGTAGCCGAGTTTCTCCATAGTTTCAACATCTTTTTCACCCTCAACAATAAACAATGGTTTTGTGTTGTCGGTAAGATTGTAGACATGATACAAGGGCATTTGTAAGCCGTTCAGGTTCTTGACAAGGGTGTTCCCCTCGTAACGTTCCCAACGTGCCATTTTAGAGCCGTCAGGCTTCTTGTAAATTGTCTTTACGGCTATCCTGTCACGGTTCATGTTCATGTATGTGTGAGAACGTGTTTTTACCAATGTTTCTGAGTTTGAGTTTTGAGTGTTCGCATAGTCCACTGACAGCAGATGATATTTTTTTGATAGCTCGTCTACAATAACAGGGAAATCAAAAGTCTGTGACAGATTATTCATTTCAGCATAAAGTGAAAAAATATCTCCGTATCGTCCACAAGCGAAGCATTTATAGCTGTTTGTTTCAGGGTAGAATGTAAACGCACCAGTGCCGTTCTTGCCTGTTCCGCTGTTGCATAATGGGCATATATACTGGTCTTTTCCTTTTGATTTTTGAGTTACTTCCTGTATGTAGTCAAGAAGAAATGTTTTTAAAGTTTCTCTGTTGTCGTTCATAGTAAATCCTTTCTTGCTTTTTAAAAGCGTGTTTTCTGCAAAAGGGTACAAAAATATCCTATATTCGCAAATACAGGGAACAACAACACTATTTTCTTGAATTTATGGTCAAAGTCTTGACAAAACTTTTTTTATTTGATATAATCAAGATATAGTATAGTAATTTCTTTGGTCGGAGATTACTGCTGTTCCTGCCGTTAAGGTGCTTGCTACACCTTGACGGCACTTTTATTTGCTTTTTTAATTATAACTTATTGGAATTATTTTGTCAAGTGTAGCTGGAAAAATAGCGGAAAACTTTCCGAATGAAAGAAGATTGTCATCGTGACAATCTTTTTGCACTTTTTCCCTGATGAAAAAAACATAAGTTTTTTATAATTTCAAAAATGGTCTTGACAAATTAAAAAATGCGTTATATACTGTATGTAGTGTAATACAATACAGTGTATGCAGTGTATTACAGGTGGATGTATTACACAAAAATACAGTGTATTGTAATACACTACAGCAAGAAAAAGGAGTGATTTTTATGGCAAACAGTCCATTGCAAATCAGAATTGATGATGAAACAAGAGAAAAATTCAAGCAGATTTCTGAAAGTTTCGATAGTCAAGGCGAGTGCGTTCAAGCATTGGTTAATGCTTATGAAGTACAGAACGCTAAAAAAACTCTCAAAGGTATGGAAACAAATATCAGCGACTTTCAGGCGATGGCGGATAGCATTGTAAAGGCTTATATCAATGTTCTTGAACTCAATGCGAATAGTGAGAACAGAATACGCCTTGAATTTTCAGACAAACTTGATAATCTTAATATTACAGTCATTGAACTGCGTGAACGTCTTAAGAAATCAGAAGAAATCAGGAAAGAAGCAGAGAGCAAAGCGAATCAAGCTGAAAAAGAATTATCGGATACCATTTTAAGCAATTCCAATGTAATTCATCAACTTGAAAAAGAGCTGGAACAGTTGAAACATAATGAAATTCAACTTAATTCGTCTACAGGATAAGCAGAAAATTATTGACAGTCTGAATTTACAAGTTGCACAAGCGAATGACACCATCAAGAAAGCCAATGAAGCCATAGCAACAGCAGAACAGGCACAGAACTCACAAAAAGAAGCAGAAAAGCGAGCAGAAGCATTACAGGCTGAACTGACAAAGGTAAAAGAAGAAGCCGAGAAATCCAAACAGAACGCTTTAGAACGTGCAGAAATCGCACTTGACAAGGCAGTTATTGAAGCAGAGAAAAAAGCAAATACTGAACTGAAGAAGATTACTGATGAAGCAACATCAAAGCAGAAAGAACTTCTTGAAAAACTTCATTCGGAGCAGACATCTGTTATAGAACTCACAAAAGAACTTGCTGAACTTAAGGCAAATATGAAGAAGAATACTTGACAGCACCACATAAGGTGCTGTTTTTTTATAAGTTGTCCTACTTGACTTAATCTGAATTATATGATATAATAAGCTGTGAGGCTAAATAGTATGCAAGCTACCTAAAGTGTTACCACTTAACGTGGTAAACTTCAGTAGCTTGCAATGGGGACACCCCCTTGACCCGAATCGCCGAGAGGAGAAAAAATATGAACACGAAAAGACCAAAACAAATGACATTCAGAGTATCGGCAGAAGAATATGAAATCATTATGAAAAAGATAGCCAAAAGCGGATTGAAAAATCAAGAGTATATTCTCAGAGCAGTAATGAAAGCTCCGATTGTCAAGAGCGAAGATTTGAAAGAACTTGTCATTGAATTGAAACATCAGGGAACAGAACTGAACCGACAGGGAAACAATCTCAATCAGATAGCATTGCGACTTAATGAAAGAGGATTTGTTGATTATAGGAATGAATTATCGCAGACACTATCTGCACTCAGAACCGCACAGGAGGAACTTAAGAACATATGGCAATCATTAAGGCAGTATCTTCAAAGTCGCCGATAAAAACGGCTATAACATGTCAGCAAAGCGGAAAAGACCGACCAAAAATTATTAAGCGGTTAATCTGACTGCACCTGAAACCGCATACGACGAAATGCAGATAACAAAAGAAGTCTGGAACAAGACAGATGGCAGAACATACAAGCATTATGTTCAAAGTTTCGCTCCTGATGAAGAAATAACACCTGAAAAGGCTCACTTCATTGCAAAGGAATTTGTAGAACGTTGTCCGCAATTCAAAGGATTTGAAGTACTTATAGCAACGCATCAAGACCGAGAACACATACATACACACTTCATTCTTAATTCTGTTAGTTTTGAGGACGGACACAAGTTTCAGCAGAAAAGTACAGAATTGCAGGAAATGAAAGACTTATCCGACAAAATATGCCTTGAAAACGGGCTTAGTCTAACTAAAAAAGGAAGAACGTTTGACGGCAAGGAACGAGAAGAAACAACAGCTTATAAGAAAGAGCAGTACAAGTTCTTACAGAGGGCAGAGCAGGGTGAAGTGAAAAGTTATATACAGGATATTGCCCTTGCTGTTATGGAGTGCAGAGAGCAGGCTCAGAGCCGAGAGCAGTTCATTGATATGATGAATGCTAACGGCTATGGTGTTGTCTGGACGGACAATCGAAAATATATTACATTTACAGACCTTGCAAGGCAGAAACAGGGCGAAAAACAATGCAAAATCAGAAACAGCAAGTTAGAAAAATATTATCATACGGACTTCAGCAAGGAGGAATTAGAACGTGAGTTTGCGGACAATGCACGAAAACAACAGGAAGAACATAGTCAAGCCATCAGAGCAAACACAATCGCCCAATACGGAAGAGTTGCTGTCATTGATACAAGAACTGTCCTCAAAGAATCGGGAGCTGTTCTTGACCAATCAGAAGCTATCAGTGGCAAACTCAGACTTTACCGAGATGATACAAGAACTGCTCAGACGAGCAGATACTAAAGTCAAAAGTAGCACAGCAAGCCGAACTGATAGAGAAGTTGAACGGGAGCGACTTAGAGCTGAAGAAAGCCGAAGACTTGCGAAACAGGCTGAAAGAGAAAGAAAAGCATTGGCAGAACGAAGTAAAAAGAAGTCAAGAGGAGGCTTTGAACGCTGAAAAACGTGCAAATACAGCTATTTTACAAGCTAATTCTGAAAAAGAAAAAGCAGAAAAGAAAAAATCTGAATACAACAGCCTGATAGCTTCAGAAAAGAAAATTATAGACAGAAAAGCAAAAGAACTTAATGACCAATTCCGCATAAAATGGCAATGGGTTATGTTTATTCTGATTACTTACAGCGGATTAGCTACCCTGTTTACAGGCTTTAAGTCGGAACGTGTTCATCTTGATTGTATAAGTGCCTTTAAGGCGGTTATAAGTATGCTTATGATGATTATAAACGGAATTGAAAGCATATCAGGACAAATAACAGGGGCTATTGATATTCCTGAACCAATAGCGGTTATATTTGTTGCTATTGTGACATTTGGTATAATCGGCTTGATTATGTTCTTTTGCGGAAAATTTATTGTGAACGTCTATCAGAAGTATTGTTATGATGAAATCAGTCTGTTAGTAGCGTTGGTAAGCGTGGTGGTTCTTATATGGTTTGCGGAACTTATGCCCCTAAATATAGTGCTTATGTTTATATTAAGTCATATTGGATATATTGGCATTCGTTGGTATATCAAGGGATATAAAGAAAATCATTGATAAAAAAAGTGGTATGTAAAGACAACATACCGCTTTTTCATTTTATTAAATTGTGTAATACAACGGGTACACTATATTATACTAATGCAAAAAAAGGAGGTGCAGACAAGCCTGCACCTAAAAGATTATCCTTATTTAGATATATTTAAACGTTCATTTTCTTTTTGTACTATTTTGTTTTCAGAACAATCATATAACCATATAAAACGCTCTTGTTCTTTAATTAGATATTGTATTTCAATGTAATTATCATTTTCAGAATTAATTTCTATACAATTATTTAAACTTTCATTACAAGTAGGCATTATTTGATATTCTAAAGTTTTAGCACATAAATTGTTATATATATATTTAATTGATATTCTTTGGTCTGTTAATACTTTATATCTTGATATTTGTATATTTCTATTAAAAATATATAAATTTTTATCTTCCCTTTTACTGTTAAATGGAACATTAATAAAGAAAAATCCGGCAGATAAAGCTGATATAATTGCAACAAACATTCTTATATTTTTGTTGTTTTCTTTTGTACTAATTATCAGTATAATAATATTCATAATTGAAATAATACTTAAACATACAAAATACACAAAGTTTTCTGGGAGAAAAGGCAATAATATAAAAGAATTAATTTTAGCAATTAAATACAAACAAAATATCAAAACAGATAATATTATACTTATTTTGCAAAATTTCATAATGTTCATTTCTTTCTAAATTTATGGTAGTATTATAATAGCATTGTCGGGAGTTCTATATAAATCGTACTTAGGAGGATTTTCTCCGCTTCCGATTAATTTATCATATCCGAATACGTTTTTTGAAATTATATTATCTAATTCCATTTGTATCAACATATCATTATAAATTTGTTTCATTATTTCGTTATTAATTTTTTCGCCTTTTTTCCAAGTAATCTTACTTTCAAAATAACCACTATATAAAAATTCTTTTGCCTGTCCAGCTTTATGTAATGCATGTAATATATCTGACATTGAAGGTGGATTATCATTATCTTCTACCCATTCATATATATCAATAATATAATATCTAAAAGTCATATTATATTCTTTACCGTTATTATTGGCTATACAAGTCATTCCACCAAAAGATTCACCTGTTGTATTATACCAATCCAACGAATAAAGACTTTCAAACCTATCAATTTGTGTGTGGTCTAAATTACAATTATTTCCATGATTATAGTAACAACAACTCATAAAACCGGAATCATAAGTAGTTGACAATGATATTGAATTATTATTGGTGGTTTCTTCTACTACACTCATTAAAGATTGAATATTATTTTTTAAATGAATAACATTATTGGAAGTTGATAGTATAGCGTCACAAACTTCTCCATGTGATAACTCTATATGTTTATAAATACCTAAAAGAAAACAATCCAAAAAGAAACTTGCATTTTTTAGTTCACCTATCCCAGTAAACTGCCCATTTAAAATATCTAAACCTATACTTGCTAATGCACCTTTCCCTATAATTGACCCAATCCCCCATATTATTCTACTACCAAATTGTAATATTTCATTAGGAATAGATGTTTCACTTGAATAATCTGCTTTACTTTTTATATATTCTTCTTCTACAAATTTTACTTTTGGTGTTATTCTATAATCATTTACAATTTCAAACCTATCATCAAAAGACTCTTCAGGATATGGGTCATCTTTATTTGGAATACCATCATTATCATTATCTGCATACAATATCTTATCACTGAAAGGTGTTACTTGAACACCACCTATAATAAGGTTTACAGACATATCCTGATTTGTCATTAATTGCTCATAGCCTCTATGGGTTAAATCAAACACATCACAAGCAGAACGGAGGTTTTCAAATTTCAATCCGATTTTATCAACAGTGTCCTTAAAATCAATATTACCATCTGCGTCTGCCGAAGGAACTTTTGATGAATCTACAGATTTAGGAAGACTGTTTATAAATGCATTTCGTTCTACTTTTCTAGAAATACGGTAAGGCATAACTGAACTTGTATACACTACAGGAATTTCCATCAAATCAATTACAGCATCGGAATATATCTTCGCATATATATCATTTGCAAAATATCCTGTTTTTGATTTGGAATATACACCAAAATCATAAGGTTGACATTCTTTTTTTAAATTATTTATCGCTTTAGTTTGCTTGAAACTATCTTCTGATAAAACAAAATTAAGGTGAACATTATTATTATAAATATTTTTTAAAGATTTACAAGTCGGTTTAGGTACTACAAGACTAAAACCAGAACTGTTAGTAAATGAATATGTCGAATCGGAAATTATAAATGCATACTTATTAGGACAAGTAGAAGAAAACAGATTATCATTTGACAATGATTCCACTAAACTAATTGGTGAAATCAAAGGATTATTTTTGTTTGTTGTATAAGAAGATATTCCATTTAAAGCTTCATTGACTGACTTCATAGAAATAAGTATTGTATTCTTACTTGAATCAGCATATGGTATTATTTGTGTTTGAGCAGTTGTAGGATTAGCGTAATAACCAAATATTGATACTGCACCATTTCCAGTATGTTCAAATAAGGCTTGACTAAAATCGTGTATACTGTTTTTGGTTTCCTCAAGATTTGAATCCAAAGCACCTGATATATCCACTAAAAATACAACTTCTGTTTCACCTAATTCATAGTTCCAAACAATAGATGAAGTCTTACTTTCAATAGAAGATTTAGAAACATTACTTGTTGCTTGAAACATATCTTTAATATTAACAAGACAAAATGTTCCTAATTCATTTGTTTCCACATAAGCAGATTCTTTTGTATATTTAGTTTCTACAGGAAGTAAATAGTTATTGTCAGGGAAAAATTCAAAAATCATGTAATCACTGATTTTACCATCTATATTTTGAGGAGAAAAATATATTTTTGCAGAATCCACACTTAAATTATTATTATAATCTAACAATACAGATTTGCCTATAATCCTTTCATTTTCTGAACAATTAGAAAATTCTCCGACTGATACAGATAATTCTTTTTCTGCTATTCCTGCTGATACTATATCTATTGATAACTCATAAGGATTATCATCAACATTAATATATGATAAAATTTCACTTGATTTCTCGATATTTTGCTTAAAAGTACGTTGACTATCAATCACTGTCCCATCAGATTTATCAGTGTTTGGTTTTAAACCAAGTTTAATTTCATCACCATCAATGATATTATCATTATCTGAATCATCATTATTAGGGTCTGTCATGTATTTTTTTATTTCATCATAATCATTAACACCATCAAAATCCGAATCACTCAAAAGCGGATTAGTTTTGTAAGAAAGTTCTTCTTTATTTGTAAGTTTGTCTCCGTCACTGTCATCATCTGCATCTGTAACAGAGAGTTTATTAGTATATTTATCAGTTGGAGATGTTTTTGTGTACACTACCTCATCAAAATCAGAAAGTGTATCTCCGTCAGTATCCAAAGAGTCAGGATTTGTTTTCAAGGATACCTCCAACAAGTCACAAAGCCCGTCCTTATCTGCATCATCATAAAAATAAATATCCAAAATAGATATTTTGCCTAAAACATAATCACTCAATAATTTTAAATCTGAAGCATCAACTTTACCATCATAGTTAAAATCCAACTCTTTGGAAGTATCTTTCGAAAGAACTTTCTGCCTCATCACAACTACATCAAATGAATCAATTTTTTTATCATTATTCAAATCACCATAAATAGTATAGGTTGTTCGATAAGACTCTGCCATTGTTTCAAATTCACTTGTAAGTATTTTCAAATTATTTGACAATACAAACATGAACATACTTAAAATTGTCATGATAAGTATGGACTTTTTTAATATTTTTTTCATTTTCCTCTTTCCTTCCTTATATCATGTAAAAAGAATTATAACACATAATTTTACAAATATCAATAGCTTTTTTCAAAAACAGTGCATACAAGTGTAAAAAAATAAATATCGATTATAATTCTATCTGTTGCTTTTTTTATGATTCCAGTCTAGGTTAACATGAAGATAATAAGTCTTTATAAAAAATAATTTTTAATAACAACTTGACATTTTCTTTTATAGATGATATAAAAAGTAGATAAAATAAATCCCACCTGAATACAAACAGGTGGGATTTTTCGTTACTTATTGCTTTTTTCACGATTACAGTCACGGCAAAGCATTACACAGTTGTCATTATCGGTCTTACCGCCTATACTCCAAGGTTTATGGTGGTCACCCTCCATTTTTTCAATCTCAAAGTAGTTTCCACAGCTCGCACAGATACCACCTTGCTTTTCGTATGCCTGACGTTTCTGACTATCTGAAAACTGTCTAAGACTTAAAAATTTTTCTTTGCCCGTAAGAAGATACTCATATATGCCCTTTTTAGATGTCACTTCGTCATCTATCATAAGCTTCTTGATACGTTCTTCCAGAGATACAGGGTCAAGTTTATCGTCCTTGTGTTCAACATAGAGCCGTCCCCAGTCTATTCCTTTCATTTCCTTACGATATTTGGTGAAGTATGTATTTACCCAGTTTATAACCGTTTGAAAATGCAACCAAAGTAGTGTAGCGTTTATATCGTGCTGATGTTCTGACATATAGCCTTCTATAGACTTGTTTTCGGTACGTGCAACCCATTCTATAGCTGTCTCCAGATACTCCTGACGTATCATTTTACCTGACAACAGCTTGTCACCTATCTTGACAGCCGGACATCCCACCTTGCTGAAATACTTCTTTGCATCGGTGAGCCAAGAGCCTGTATATATGGCGTTCCTCAGCTCCTGCGGTGAAAGCTGTACGCCAGCTATGTTTATTGTCTTAAACCAGTCAAGTTTTTCTTTATCGTTGCCTGTACAAACATATATCAAGTTTATAGTCAAGTATCTGGTTCTTCTCCGTCCCTGTGAGATTGTTGAACGAACGGTTATTCAGTGAAAAATCACCATTGCAGTACTGGCACAAGCTGATTGTGCGTTGTTGACCGTCAAGCAGTTCATAGTTGCCGTTGCCATCGTCGCACCAGTACATGACATTCAACGGAAAGCCTTTTATCACTGTATCAAGTACCGCATCACGTTCTTTTTCTCCAGACGAACTCTCTTTGAAATGCAGGTCTGATATTCAGCTTGCCACCATACCCGACAACGCCATAGGCATTATCCTGATAGCCATTGAATATATCACGGACTGTTATTTCATTTAATTTTATTTCCATGGTTTTTCTCCTTAAATCCTGCTGTAGTGTATTACATTACACTGTATTTCGTGTAATACACGTACCTGTAATACACTGCATACACTGTATTGTATTACACTACATACAGTATACAATTCATTTTTTTATTTATAATTCAAATCTTATTTCCTTTTGATAAAAATTCTCTTGTATTTACGTTCACCATTGATAAGCGGTTGAGCAACCTTGCTGTCCTCTATCCATAAGCCGTTAGAAAAGCCCTTGCCCTCACTTTCAGTTGCACCAAGTATTTCAAACTGGTCGGGGTTGAACTTATCCATAAATGTTATCGGAACGCCCATAGCACCATCATAGTCGCAGGGTATATCAGCTACTTTGCTCACCTCAATAGCGTCATAATTGTCATAATGTGGGTAATTTTCAGGCGTATAGTTGCGGAACAGTATCATATCTTCGTGTCTTTTTTCAATATCAAGGTTTGTATACCAACAAATATTACCTAAACTCCGCCATTTCTGACCGCTTTCATCTATCCAGAATCTTGTTTCCCTTGCTTCATAACTATCAGGTACTGTAAAAGCCATATCTCCGGATTTATAGCCAATCCACATTTTGTTGTCTTTCAAAAGAGGGAATATTTCCTTATAAGTGATAGCGTTCTGATTGCCTATGATTATAAATTTTTTGTTATACTCAATAAGCTGTGCCACATACTCACGAAACAGGCTAAAAGGCGGATTAGTCACCACAATATCAGCCTCTTTTAACAACTCTATGCACTCATCAGAACGGAAGTCACCGTCACCGTTAAGCAGTTCAGGCTTGCCGTCAACCGACTGGAGCAATAATTCAACGTCTGTCAGGTCAACTGCTCCGTCGCCGTTCAGGTCTTTAACCTCTGTTATTTCAATCTTGTACGGCTTGCGGTTGTCGTCAGACGTTCCCACAACTTCTTCTTCACCAAAGAAAGACATCTGTGTGTACACTACCGGAGAACTTGCATAACACGTGCATATCAGCTTTTTCAGTCCGAAAAAATTGAAGTTCATAGCAAAGTACTTGAAAAAGTTGCTTTCATACGGGTCATCACAGTTGCAGAGGATAGTTTTTCCCCTGAAATGCTGTCTGTAATGTCGGAGTTCGTTCTCAATATCAGACAGTTGTGTATAAAACTCATCTTTCTTTGCCCTGTTCGCATTTGACAGGGCTTTGTTATTGTTTGCCATTGATTATTCTCCTAACTCCGTGAACTCTTTTTTAAGTCTCTTGATAAGACTATTCTGCTTGCTGTTATAGTAAAGCTGTATTTGTTTATCAGGTATGATGATATTATCCTGATTTACCTTACCGATAAGCCGTCTGATGATAATTTCATGCTGTTCCGGCTCAATGGGTAAAACCTTGTTTTCTACATAGTAATCATGATAGACTTCATACAACCATGTAGCCATATTGCCCTTTTGTTCTGGTGCAAGGTCTGCAAAGCAAGTCACCTTTGTTACTGGTTTTGACTTTTTACCGTTTCCTTTCTTGGTTTTATTTGCGTTTGAGAGAGCTTTATTACTATTCATAATATAATTTCCTTTCCGTCCCCTACAACGCCACACAGACGCTTACAGGGGCTTGTTTGTGTATCAGATAAACTTTCACTCTTAATCATACCCAATTAGACATATTTTGTCAAGTGAAAAATATATTCCTCGCCTTTGCAATGATTACTTAACAAGAAATTATTATAAAATTTGTAATTCACCAACACAGAAAAAACAACTCACAAGTGATGGTTATAAATATTCGTTATTTTGCACAAAGAAAATAGGTGAACAAGGGTGAACAAGGGTGAACAAGCAAGCAAAAAGCCTTGTTCACCTTAAATTTTGGCTATTTTAAGCCAAAAAAACAAATAAAAATTTGAAAGGTGAACAAGGTGAACAAGCAATTCTTATAAAAGTCTAAAAACAGTGTTTTTTACACTTTTTGTAACCATTTTGTAATAATTAAAACTGTACTTTCTTTACTTTTTTTATAGTTTCCTAGTAACCCTTGTTCACCTTGTTCACCTATAGGGGATACAAGGCTATAAATAGCTAAAAAAAGCGGTGAACAAGCAAAAAAAAAGCCTTGTTCACCTTTTCTTGTAAAATTCAAAAAAAATAGCGTAAAATAGGCAAAAAAAGCGGTGAACAAGCAAAAAAAAAGCCTTGTTCACCTTTTCTTGTGAAATTGCACAAATCAGCAGAAAAACAGCATAAAATAGGCAAAAAAAGCGGTGAACAAGCAAAAAAAGCCTTGTTCACCTTTTTGATTATGATATTGTGTCAAACTTTCTATATTTATATGGAAAGTTAATAACTCTTGTTGCGATTCCATTTATTTTTTTTCTTTGCGACTTATACCCGTATTTGCTTAATACTTGTCCGATAGTACGAGCATCATATTTCAAATTATGTAACTGAATGAACTGCAATACAGTCATTTCCTTGAATGTACATATGTAACCTTGTTCCTGTGTCTGCTGTTCTTCCAATATATCAAGTACTTCATATTCGCCTTTCATTGGCTTGACGAATGCAGAGTTACGTTTTTCAAGATAGCATTTTTCATTTTCGGACAGTCTGAAACAGCTTGATTTATCTTCATTCTCAACAATATGATAAATCTGTGCCCATAACTGCAACGCATCAAACGGCTTGATTTGCGTGTTATAGTCGATTACAAGGTCAGGAGCAAGGGGAATTGTAACAAAACGTCTGTTGCCCGTCTGGTCAATTAGGAACTGCTCATCATTGACCGTACCGACAAAAGAAGTCATACGGGGATAGTGCAAGCTTGCCTTGCCGTAAGGCGTTCTGTATTCGTCTGTAGACTTCGTCAGGAACGCTTTTACTGTGTCCATATCCTTACGCATTGTAGAGCCTATCTCGCCTAATTCGCTTATCCATTTGCTCGTTGCTTGCATAACACTGTCCTTGTCACGAGGGTCAAGAGAGATACCCTCGCCGAAATACCTTGAATTTAATGATAGCATTTCAAAGAAACGTGTTTTTCCTATGCCTTGTTTGCCCTGAAATACCAGTATAATATCCAGTGAAAATGGGTTCTCAATGTCATTAAACAGTCCACAAACGCACTGTTTAAGCCATTTGAATATGAAAGTACGACTATATAGCCCCTCCTCCGTATCTGTAGGTATTTTGAATATATCATAAATTTGTGTTACATGGTCTTTTCCGTCCCATTTTACCGCTTTTATAGCGTTCAGGATTGGATTATATCTGTGAATTGTTGCGTACATCGTGATATAGTTAGTTATAACCTGATTGGTAACGTGGGTATATATCTGTTTAAGCTGGTCGTGGAGAATAGTAGGCACATTTTCTGCCAAATGTTCTTTGCTTTGGTTTTCGTCAAAGCCGAAAAACTCAAAATTATGGGTAATCTGATTATATCTTATTGAATATCCCTGTTTTTCGAGAAATTCAGCAAATAATTCATAGGTGATAATCTGTCTTTTCTTGCTTGTACTAACTTGTTTTGGTTCTGATGACGGTTTAGAGGTGAAAATATATTCATTGCCGTTAAGAACGCTCTCAATAAGCTGTATGGTCTTTTCAGAGCCTATGCACTCTACAATGTCGGATATATCACCCTTAGGCTGTAACGGCTCATACAGTGTTTGTGAGGGTACTAATTTGACGGAACGTGCCGTCTGAATAATGCTCTCTGCAATATTTGTAGCATGATTTAATCCGACTTCATCATTATCAGCAAGAATAATCACGTCAAAATTTTTTATGCACTCAGTATAACTTTCTTTCCATTTAGAGCCAGCACCATTTGGACTTGTTGTCGCAATGTAGCCGAGTTTTTCCATAGTTTCAACGTCTTTTTCGCCCTCAACAATAAACACTGGTTTTGTATTGTCGGTAAGATTGTAGACGTGATATAAGGGCATCTGTAAACCGTTCAGATTTTTGACAAGGGTATTACCTTCATAACGTTCCCAGCGTGCCGTTTTAGAGCCGTCAGGCTTCTTGTAAATCGTTTTTACGGCTATCCTGTCACGGTTCATGTTCATGTATACGTGGGAACGTGTTTTTACCCATGTGCTTGAATTTGAATAGTTCTGAGTGTTCATATAGTCCGATGAAGGCAGATGATATTTCTTTGAGAGTTCGTCTGCAATAACAGGGAAGTCAGAAGTTTGTGACAGATTATTCATTTCAGCATAGAGTGAAAAAATATCTCCGTGTCTTCCACAAGCAAAACACCAATAACTGTTAGAATCAGGGTAGAATGTAAACGCACCGGTGCCATTCTTACCTGTACCGCTGTTACATAAAGGGCATATATACTGGTTTGTTCCCTTTGATTTCTGTGTCACTTCCTGTATGTAATCAAGAAGATAAGTCTTTAAAGTTTCTCTGTTGTCATTCATAGTAAATCCTTTCCTGTTTTAAAAGCGTGTTTTCTGCAAAAGGGTACAAAAATACCCTATATTCGCAAATACAGGGAACAACAACTTACTATTTTCTTGAATTTATGGTCAAAGTCTTGACAAAACTTTTTTTGTTTGATATAATCAAGATATAGTATAGTAATTTCTTTGGAGTGAGATTACGTGCTGTTCCTCTGCCGTTAAGGTGCGTCAACGCCTTAACGGTACTTTTATTTGCTTTAATTATAACTGATGAGAATTATTTTGTCAAGAGTAGCTGGATAAATAGCGGAAAACTTTCCAAATGAAGAAGATTGTCATGGTGACAATTATTTTCTTCTCTCTTTTCCCCGATAAAAATCTCATAATTTTAAAAATGGTCTTGACAAATTAAAAAATGCGTTATATACTGTATGTAGTGTAATACAATACAGCGTATGCAGTATATTACAGGCAGGTGTATTACACTAAAATACAGTGTATTGTAATACACTACAGTAAGGAAAAGGAGTGATCTTTATGGCAAACAGTCCATTGCAAATCAGAATTGACGATGAAACAAGAGAAAAATTCAAGCAGATTTCTGAAAGTTTTGATAGTCAAGGGGAGTGCGTTCAGGCATTGGTCAATGTTTATGAAGTACAGAACGCTAAGAAAACTCTCAAAGGTATGGAAACAAATATCAGCGACTTTCAAGCGATGACGGACAGCATTGTAAAGGCTTATATCAATGTTCTTGAACTAAATGCGAATAGTGAGAACAGGATACGCCTTGAATTTTCAGACAAACTTGATAATCTTAATATTACTGTCGTTGAACTGCGTGAACGTCTCAGGAAATCAGAAGAAATCAGGAAAGAAGCAGAAAGCAAAGCAAATCGAGCTGAAAAAGAATTGTCGGATACAGTTTTAAGTAATTCCGATGTAATTCATCAACTTGAAAAAGAACTGGAACAGTTGAGACATAATGAAATACAGCTTAATTCATCTTTACAGGATAAGCAGAAAATTATTGACAGCCTGAATTTACAAATCGCACAAGCGAATGACACCATTAAAAAAGCCAATGAAGCTATAGCAACAGCAGAACAGGCACAGAACTCAAAACAAGAAGCAGAAAGGCGAGCAGAAGCATTACAGGCTGAACTGACAAGGGTAAAAGAAGAAGCCAAGAAATCCAAACAGAATGCTTTAGAACGTGCAGAAATCGCACTTGATAAGGCGGTTATTGAAGCAGAGAAAAAAGCGAATACTGAACTGAAGAAGATTACTGATGAAGCAACATCAAAGCAGAAAGAACTTCTTGACAAACTTCATGTGGAGCAGACAACTGTTGTAGAACTCACAAAAGAACTTGCTGAAATTAAGGCGAATATGAAGAAGAATACCGACAGCACCATATAAGGTGCTGTTTTTTGTGAGTTTTTTTACTTGACCTAATCTGCATTATATGTTATAATTAAACTGTGAGAAAAAAAGTAATGCAAGCTACCTAAAGTGTTATCACTACGTGATAAACTTCAGTAGCTTGCAGGGGGACACCCCCTTGACCCCCGTGATGAAAGGAGCAAATATGAATAAGGAACGACCAAAGCAGATGACATTCAGAGTGTCAGCAGAAGAATATGAAACCATTATGAAGAAGATAGCCGATAGCGGATTAAACAATCAGGAGTATATTCTCAAGGCTGTAATGCAAGCTCCGATTATCAGAAATGAAGATTTGAAAGAACTTGTCATCGAACTTAAACATCAGGGAACGGAGCTGAACCGACAAGGAAACAATATTAATCAGATAGCAGCACAACTTAATGCAAGAGGATTTGTTGACTACAAGAATGAATTACCACAAACGTTATCCGCACTTAGAACAGCACAGGAGGAGCTTAAAAACTTATGGCAATCATTAAGGCAGTATCTTCAAAGTCGCCGATAAAGACGGCTATTGCTTATGTCAGCAACAAAGAAAAGACCAAGCAAAAGTTATTAAGTGGCTATAATCTGACTTCTTCGGAAACTGCATACGATGAAATGCAGACTACTAAAGAAGTCTGGAACAAGACAGATGGCAGAACATACAAGCATTATGTTCAGAGTTTTGCTTCTGATGAAACTATCACGCCCGAACAGGCACACGCTATTGCAAAGGAATTTGTAGAATGTTGTCCGCAGTTCAAAGGATTTGAGGTACTTATAGCAACGCATCAAGACCGAGAACACATACACACCCACTTCATTCTCAATTCTGTGAGTTTTGAGGACGGACACAAGTTTCAGCAAAAAAGTACGGAATTACAGGAAATGAAAGACCTGTCTGACAAAATATGCCTTGAACACGGGCTTAGCCTAACTCACAAAGGAAGAACATTTAATGGAAAGGAGCGAGAAGAAACAACAGCGTACAAGAAAGAGCAATACAGGCTGTTACAGAGGGCAGAACAAGGCGAAGTGAAAAGTTATGTACAGGATATTGCCCTTGCCATTATGGATTACAGAGAGCAGGCTCAGAGCCGAGAGCAGTTTATTGATATGATGAATGCTAACGGCTATGGCGTTGTCTGGACGGATAATCGTAAATATATTACATTCACTTACCTTGCACGACAGGAACAGGGCGAAAAACAATGTAAAATCAGGAACAGCAAGTTGGAAAAATATTATCACATAGATTTCAGCAAGGAGGGATTAGAACGTGAGTTTGCGGACAATGCACGAAAGCAACAAGAAGAATATAATCAAGCCATCAGAACAAATACAATCGCCCAGCACGGAAGAGTTGCTATCCTTGATACAAGAACTGTCCTCAAAGAATCAGGAGCTGTTCTTAATCAATCAGCAACTATTAGTGACGAATTCAGACTTGACCGAGATGATACAAGAACTACGCTCAGACGAGCAGACACTAAAGTTGAAAGTAGCACAACAAGCCGAAATGATAGAGAAGCTGAACGTGAGCGACTTAGAGCTGAAGAAAGCCAAAGACTTGCAGAACAGCTTGAAAGAGAAAGAAAAGCATTGGAAGAACGAAGTAGAAAGAAGTCGAGAGGAGGCTTTGAACGCTGAAAAACGTGCAAATACAGCTATTTTACAGGCTAATTCTGAAAAAGAAAAAGCAGAAAGAAAAACATCTGAATACAACAACCTAATAGCTTCACAAAAGAAACTAACAGAGAAAAGAGCAGAAGAACTCAATGACCAATTCCGTATAAAATGGCAATGGGTTATGTTTATTTTGATTGTTTACAGTGGATTAGCGACCCTGTTTACAGGCTTTAAGTCGGAACGTGTTGTATCTGATTGTATAGTTGCTTTTAAAAAAGTCAGAAATGTGATTATGATGATTTTTAGTTGGATTAACAATATATCTGAAAAAATGGCAAGTTATACAGGTGTTCCGAACGTTGTTATATTGATAGTTGTTGCTGTTATATCATTTGGCATAATCGGATTGATTGTATTTTTCTGTGGCAAGGCGTTTTTAAAACTATATCAGGAGTATTGTTATGACGAAATCAGCTTGTTAGTAGTGATGGTAAGTGTGGCAGTGCTTATATGGTTTGCGGAGCTTATACCGCTAAATATAGTGCGTATACTTATGTTAAGCCATATTGGACATATTTGTGTTCGTTGGTATATCAAGGGCTACAAAGAAAATCATTGATAAAAAAGTCATCAAGCAATGCTTGGTGACTTTTGATTTGGTGCAGACTACAACTCCACAAAAAATATTAGTTTGTAAAAATATTATTTAAAGTGTTATTTAATTTTTCTAAATTATATAAAATAGTTTGATAATTTTCATCTTTTATTAAAGAATAATCCCTTTTACATATAACTAAAAAAGTTTTTCCTTTTTTAAAATAGTAACCCGTATCCGAATTACTTTCAGGATGTTTAGCATTAAGTTTATAAAAACAAGGATAGGAAACAGAAATAATATTGCTCCCTTCTAACTCTAAAATATATGTTTCTAAATCATTTTTATATTTATATTTTGTTATTTTAGAAATTGTTGGCTTTATTTGAGTTATATTTTCAGTATAGCTTTGAATATTTTGTTTTTGAATTTTAGTTAAATCATTAAATACTACTTCGTTTTTTTCATATCCAAAAATTAAATAGTTACCTTTAACGCAGGATATTACTGTAAAAATTATAATTAAAGGAACGATTAAAAATACTACTTTTTTCATTATCCGCCTCATTATTTAGATTTTTTTACTAATTCTATTGTTTCTGATGGTGTTTTGATTCGATAACCCTCTTCCCATTCAAGTGTATTAGTTAATTCTCCATAAATTGGATATTCATGTGCATATCCGCATTCATGTAACATATGAAGGTCTTCGTCTCCACCATCAGCATGATAGCACCATTCATAATAATCCATCAAACAATATCGATATTTCATAGTATACTTTTTTCCTTTTTTAGATACTTCAAAAACCATTCCTCCAAAAGCCTCACCTATTGAATAACTCCAATCTTTTGCTAGATTAGTAGATTTCGCTGTTTCATTTTCAGACTCAAAACGATGAAGTAATTCACAATGCTTATTTGTATAACAAGCTACTTTAAAATTATCTTCAGTTGTATTAGCAAGAATAATTGTCTCACCGTCTTTTAAGATTTCTTCGCTAACTGCTAGCATTGAATTTATATTATACATATAGTGGAAAAGATTATCTTTACTTGTACTGATAATTTCTTTAAACTCACTACTACTTAATTTTTTTTCTTTACCATAACCTATAAAAAAATATTTTAAAAATTCAGCAGCATTATACATTTTTACAAAACCCTTACCAGCTATTAATCCAGCAAAACGTGTAAATAAAAAGGAATCAGCATAATAAGATGCAATGTATGCTATAACCATATTTTTGTCATCTACATCTGTAGGTTCTTTAGTATTGTAACATAATTCTCTTCCATCTTTTCCTGGAATACCATATTGAGGAGAAAATTCAGTATCACCTGTACCTAATTTACTGTAGAGCATAAAATCTATAACTGGATAATATAAATAATCATCTACTATTTTAAATCTATTATCAAAAGGTTCATCAGGGTATAGGTCATCTTTATTTGGAATACCATCATTATCATTATCTGCATATAATAGCTTATCACTGAAAGGTGTTACCTGAATACCACCTATTATGAGATTTGCAGACATATCCTGATTTGCAATTAATTGCTCATAGCCTTTACGGGTTAAATCAAATATATCACAAGCAAAACGAAGATTTTCAAATGTAATTCCGAGTTTATTAACAGTGTCCTTAAAGTCAATATTACCATCTGCATCTGCCGAAGGAACTTTTGATGAATCAATAGATTTAGGCAGACTGTTTATAAAGGCATTTCGTTCTACTCTTTCAGAAATAATGTTAGGCATAACTGAACTTGTGTATACTACAGGAATTTCCATTAAATCAATCACAGCATCAGAATATATCTTTGTATACATATCATTTGCAAAATATCCTGTTTTTGATTTGGAATATACACCAAAATCATAAGGTTGGCATTCTTTTTTTAAATTATTTACTGCTTTAGTTTGTTTAAAACTATCTTCTGATAAAACAAAATTCAAGTGAATATTATTGTTATAAATATTTTTTAAAGAATTACAAGTTGGTTTAGGTATAGTAACCTTAAAACCAAATCTGTCAGTAAGAGAATATGTTGAATCGGAAATTATAAATACATACTTATTAGGACAAGTAGAAGAAAAAATATTATTATTTAACCATTTTTCTGCTAACTCAATTGGGTTAATTAAAGGATTATTTTTGTTTGTTGTACAAGAAGATATTCCGTTTAAAGCTTCATCGATTGATTTCATAGAACTAAGCATTGTATTCTTATTTGAATCAGAATATGGTATCAATTGTGTTTGATCAAGTGCAGTAGGGTTAGCATAATAACCAAATATTGATACTGCACCATTCCCCGTATGTTCAAATAAGGCTTGACTAAAATCATGTATACTATTTTTAGTTTCCTCAAGATTTGAATCCAAAGCACCTGATATATCTACTAAAAATACCACTTCTGTTTCGCCTAATTCATAATCCCAAACAATAGATGATGCCTTACTTTTAGAAGATTTAGAAACATTACTTGTTGTTTGAAACATATCTTTAACATTAACGAGACAAAATGTTCCTAATTCATTTGTTTCCACATAAGCAGATTCTTCTGTATATTTTGTTTCTACAGGAAGTAAATAGTTATTGTCAGGGAAAAATTCAAAAATCATGTAATCACTGATTTTACCCTCTATTTTTCGAGGCGAAAAATAAATTTTTGCAGAATCTACACTTAAATTATTATTATAATCTAACAATACAGATTTGCCTATAATTTTTTTATTTTCTGAACAATTAGAAAATTCTCCGAATGATACGGATAATTCTTTTTCTGCTATTCCTGCTGATACTATATCTATTGATAACTCATAAGGATTATCATCAACATTGATATATGATAAAATTTCATTTGATTCTGTAATATTCTGCTTAAAAGTACGTTGATTATCAGGTGTTGTTCCATTAGATTTATCAGTATTAGGTTTTAAACCGAGTTTAATTTCATCACCATCAATAATGTTATCATTATCCGAATCATCATTATTAGGGTCTGTCATATATTTTTTTACTTCATCATAATCATTAACCCCATCAAAATCTGAATCACTTAAAAGTGGATTAGTTTTGTAAGAAAGTTCTTCTTTGTTTGTAAGTTTATCTCCGTCACTATCATCGTCTGCATCTGTAACGGACAGTTTGTTAGTATATTTATCAGTCGGAGAGGTTTTAGTGTAAACTATCTCATCAAAATCTGAAAGTGTATCTCCGTCAGTATCCAAAGAGTCAGGATTTGTCTTTAATAAAGACACTTCCAGCAAATCACAAAGTCTGTCCTCATCTGCATCATCATAAAAATAAATATCCAAAACAGATATTTTGCCTAAAACATAATCACTCAACAATTTTAAATCTAAATCATCAACTTTACCATCATAGTTAAAATCCAACTCTTTGGATGTATCTTTAGAAAGAACTTTCTGTCTCATCATAACTACATCAAATGAATCAATTTTCTTATCATCATTCAAATCTCCATAAAGAGTATAGGTTGTTCGATAAGACTCTGCCATTGTCTCAAATTCACTTGTAAATATTTGCAAATCATTTGATAATACAAACATAAACATACTTAAAATTGTCATGATAAGTATTGACTTTTTTAATATTTTTTTCATTTTCCTTTTTCCTTCCTTATATCATGTAAAGAAAATTATAACACATAATTTTACAAATATCAATAGCTTTTTTCAAAAACAATGTATACAAGTGTAAAAAATAAATATCAATTATAATTCTATTTATTGCTTTTTTCACGGTTACAATCACGGCAAAGCATTACACAGTTGTCATTATCGGTCTTACCACCTAAACCCCAAGGCTTATGGTAGTCGCCTTCCATTTGCTCAATTTCAAAGTGTTTTCCACAGCTTGCACAAATGCCACCTTGTTTTTCGTATACCTGACGTTTCTGACTGTCTGAAAACTGTCTAAGACTTAAAAATTTTTCTTTGCCCGTAAGAAGATACTCATATATGCCCTTTTTAGATGTCACTTCGTCGTCTATCATAAGCTTCTTGATACGTTCTTCCAAAGATACAGGGTCAAGTACATCTGCTTTGTGTTCGCTGTAGAGCCTTCCCCAGTCTATTCCTTTCATTTCCTTACGATATTTGGTGAAGTATGTATTTACCCAGTTTATAACCGTCTGAAAATGCAACCAAAGCGGTGTAGCGTTCATATCATGCTGGTGTTCCGACATAACCCTCTATTGACTTATTCTCGGTACGTGCAATCCATTCAATAGCTGTCTCCAGATACTCCTGACGTATCATTTTACCTGACAACAGCTTGTCACCTATCTTGACAGCCGGACAGCCCACCTTGCTGAAATACTTCTTTGCATCGGTGAGCCAAGAGCCTGTATATATGGCGTTCCTCAGCTCCTGCGGTGAAAGCTGTACGCCAGCTATGTTTATTGTCTTAAACCAGTCAAGTTTTTCTTTATCGTTGCCTGTACAAACATATATCAAGTTTATAGTCAAGTATCTGGTTCTTCTCCGTCCCTGTGAGATTGTTGAACGAACGGTTATTCAGTGAAAAATCAC
>CANQUQ010000019.1 GCA_947627115.1 uncultured Acetatifactor sp. | reverse complement strand
GCCAGGAAGCTCTCATCGCCGTCGTAGGGATGATAGTTTCTCTGGATGAAGTCGCGGACATTGATTTCTTTGTCCCATTTGCCAGATACAAAATCTGTCCATTCTGCTCTCATTTTAAAATGCCTCCTATTAATAATTGATTAGTTTGGTGATGGAAAACGTTACTGCTAATCTTTAAATCAATTATATGAAAAACATGTTCGGCAGTCAAGGTGGAAGAGTGTACTTTTTTCTATACAAAAACGGATATTTGCAGGAGTTTACAAATAATTTTCAATTTGTTCAGAGATTTAAAATTAAGTTTTGATTTTGGAATAGCTTGTCAGATCTTGGGGAATGTATTATACTGTCCAGGTAAGAACAAAAATATTGCGGCATCCGGGAACAGGACGGCCGCATAGCGTGAGATAGAAAGGAGAAATATCGATCATGAGCGAGATTACCAGGGAAATGACGATCGGGGAGATCCTGAACACAAATCCGGACGTGGCCCCCATCCTTCTGGAAGCAGGCATGCACTGTCTGGGCTGTCCGTCCGCACAGGGCGAGACCTTGGAAGAGGCGGCAATGGTACACGGTATGGATATCGATGAGCTGATGGCAAAGATCGCCGCTCTGTAAGGAGCGGCGGTCTTTTTATGTGCTCTTCCTGCAGTCCCGCAGGAGGAGCTTATATTTTGCCCAGCGCCTGTATCGCATTCTCGCGGATCAGGGCCTCAAAATGCTCTGCCAGAAAAGTGCCGCCTGCGGACATGGAGCGCTGCAGCGTACCGTATTCGGAGACAATGTTGCAGGCCCTGTCAAAGCCCTCCTTTGTCTCGTCCCCCTGTGTCATCTGGAGCAGATACCGCTCTGTGAGAGTATCCTTGTACAGGGTGCTCGCTCCGTGGTAATGGGGGGCGATCACGGCGGACACTTCCATGGTCTGCTGCAGGGAGTCCATCTGGAAGATCCTGGTGCGCATGCGGTCGTCGGCCCCGGCAGAATTCTGCGTGTCGGCCTTCGCCGGGCTGCCCGCGGCATCGGAATGATCCGTCTGGAGCCTGCGGAACAGGTCCATGACATCGTCGGATGCATTCTCGCTGAATTCCTCCGGCTCTTCTCCGTACTCCTCATCCTCGGTGACGGAGGGGGCAAATCTGGAAAAGCGCGTATCCAATTCCTCCGGGTCCTCCACCTTGGTGATGATCAGGACGATGCATTCGGCATTTAGGGGAATGGCCTCTATCATCAGAGGAATATCTTCGGCCTCAAAGCCGAACTCAAAGTTGGCCTGCCGCATCATGTCCCGAAACAGGTTCTTGGCCTTTTCCGTGCCGTAAGCCAGCTCGCTGATCTTCAGCTCACGGCTTATCAGGTCTTCCTTGGTCAGAGTACAGCGGATTTGGTTCTCATTTACTTTTTCTATTTTCATACGACAGACCTTCCTTTCTGCATTACTAATGATAAGAATGCGGAGTAACGTTCTAAAACGGCTAAATGTATCTTATACTCTTGCACCCTTTAAGTCAATAGCAGTATTTAAGTTTAAATTTTTTTAATATTTATAAATTTATAAATTTCGACTTGAAATAATTATACACATAAGTTATAATCACCTTATAAATGCTTCCGGTACTCTGTACGGGGAAGGAGGCAGCAGTCTATTTCCTATTTTAATTTAAGTTGATTTTGCTTACAAAGGAACGTTCGTTCCGCTTCATCCTTTATTCACGTGTTATATCACATTATATGACGGATTTTGGATTCTGACATATATTCTGAGGATGTCTTACAAGTCAGGTGCAGGAGTTCTTCTGTTCATCTGTCTGCTCATAGTATTTCAACTAGTATTCACAATATTAATTCAGTTCAAATTTACCAAACAATGGAAATCGGCCATTAAATGTACTGCTGGAGGCATTTATAAAATCGGGATCAATACGGATACCCAGGGTAGATTCATTGCGGAACCTTTTGGTCGGGGTGATCAAAGAATGGAGGAATGTTTTGAATGACGAATATGTAAATGAAACAGGACTGGAGGCCATGCGGAAGGACTTCTCCGCACATCTGGAGCAGCTGCAGGAAAAAGGCGTGGCGCTGTTCGTGGACGGCAAGGCCGCACTTCCGGAGGACGCGGCTGCCAAGGCAGTGCAGGAGGACAGTCCGTATATGGCCGACTATGTGCTGGGAACTGCGGGGAATATCGAGCAGGTCCGGTTCGACAGAGTCACGTGTCGGTAAGTCCTAAGGCCTTCTATCGAACTCAGAACGGAAACGGCGCCGCCGGATGCAGGATCGGGCTGCCTCTCGTGCTGACAGTGGCGGCGCCGAAAAATGGTAATGACGCGAACGAATAAGTGTGGTATGATGTAACTGGCCGCCTTCATCGGCGGACAGTTACATACATATCGCATATCGGGAAAATTTCGGGAAGGCGTTTTTGAAAAATCTGCTTATTTTTATAAAGCAAGAAGGGATGCGTTAAAGATGAAACGGATAATACCTGTGATCGTTGCCCTGCTGCTGATCGTGATCATCGGAGGAGCTTATTTCGGAGGAAAACTGTGGGACAAATATTCCCACGGCAAGGAGCTTGCCGATCTGGATGAGTACTACAAGGTCTCGGACGGACGGCTGGCAATTATCCTGCAGGATGAGATGGTGGAGGAGCAGGCGGTAGTGACGGACGATACCGTTTATTTTGATCTGGATACGGTCCATAAATATATGAATGAAGGATTCTACGCGGACACAGCCGAGCAGAAGCTGCTTTACACGACTGCGGTGGACACGGCGGTGGCGCTTTTCGGCGAGAAGGGCTATAGCGATGAGAACGGCGGCGGCCAGACGGACTACACTGTCTGCTATATGGACGGGGACACGGTCTATGTCGCCGCAGAATATATAAAGCTTTTTACCAATTATGAATACACCCGATTCGACCGGCATGTCCAGGTCTACACGGAGTGGGGAGTCAAACAGACCATGACGGTCGCAAAGGACACGCAGATACGCGTGCTGGGCGGCGTCAAGAGTCCCATCCTCAGAGAGCTGGAGAAGGGCGAGACGGTGGAACTGCTGGAAAAGCTTGACAAGTGGTGCGAGGTAAAGACATCGGACTCGATCATAGGTTATGTGGAGACAAAGCGGCTTACGGGTCTGGACTCGGAAACGGAGACGCCGGTGACGGATTACACCCCGCCCGAATATACGGGCAAGGCCATGGAGGGCAAGGTAAGCTTGGGATGGCATGCGATCGGCGGGCAGGGAGGCAATGCCACCCTGGATGCCATGGTGGCGGAGGGACAGGGAATGAATGTCATCGCGCCTACCTGGTTCAGCCTGTCGGACAATACGGGCGGATTCGTCTCTTACGCCGACGGAGAGTATGTGCGGCGGGCACATGATTACGGGCTGCAGGTCTGGGGCGTATGGGATAATTTCAACTATGCAAATTCTGCCGGGGCTGCGGTCAGCAGTTATCAGGTGCTCTCTTCCACCGCGGTCAGGCAGCAACTTGTGCAGGATATTGTCAGCACGTCGCTTGCACTGGGACTGGACGGAGTCAACATTGACTTTGAAGGTCTGACGGAAGACTGCGGACCTCACTTTGTACAGTTCCTGCGGGAGCTTTCCGTGCTCTGCAGAAGGAGCGGTCTGATCCTGTCCGTAGACAACTATGTGCCCCTCAGCATCAATACCTTCTACCGGCTGGATATTCAGGGAGAGATCGCAGACTATGTCATTATTATGGGCTATGACGAACACTGGCACGGGAGCGGAGATCCCGGCAGTGTGGCAAGCATAAATTACGTCTCGGACGGACTGGAGAGAACTCTGGAGAAGGTGCCTGCGGATAAGGTGATCAATGCGCTTCCGTTCTACACCATCCTCTGGCGCACAGAGGGGACCGTAGTGACGGACGAGTATATCACGCTGAACAACGTGGACTCTTATCTGCAGAGCATAGGGATCGAACCCCAGTGGGACGAGGAGACCTGCCAAAATTATGCGGAGTGGCAGGAAGGACAGAGCACTTATCAGATCTGGGTGGAGGACGAGGAGAGCATCCGTGTGAAGCTGAATGTTATGGAGACCTACAGTCTGGGCGGGGTGGCCGTCTGGAGGCTTGGGTACGGAAATGCCGCCGCCTGGGAGCTGATAGCGGCCTATGCAGATTCGCAGAGCGATGCGGAATAATCGGAAATAAGCTTCGGCGGCGCCGAAGCTTATTTTTTCCCGTGCCGGTCTGTCATTACATGCAGATGCGCCGTTCACAGCGGTATTAAACAAAAAGCGGCCGGAATATATTGTTTCAAGGAAATCAGGCGGGAACGTAAGAGGATGAGCAAATTTCAGAACAGGGCACTCTCATTGATCATGGCGGCGCTCTTGCTGGTCTCCATGGCGTACGTGGGCCGGGAGGCTGCCTGTTATGTTACGGGGGAGGACGTAAACGTAGGGGAAAAGGAGATGTGCGTAGTCATTGATGCGGGGCACGGCGGCAATGATCCGGGCAAGGTGGGCATCAATAACGCCTTGGAGAAGGATGTCAATTTACAGATCGCACAGCTGCTCAGACAGTATCTGGAGGCGGAAGACATTAAGGTGGTCATGACCAGAGAAGAGGATGCGGGGCTGAACGATTCCAATGCCTCCAACAAGAAGGTGCAGGACATGAAGCGGAGGATCGCGCTGATAGACGAGACGGCACCGCAGGTCACGGTCAGTATCCACCAGAACAGTTACCCGGAAGAATATGTGCACGGCGCCCAGGTGTTCTATTATGACGGAAGCACACAGGGCAAGCGGCTGGCGGAAAAAATACAGACGCAGCTGACGGAGAAGGCCGACCCGTCGAACCGGAGAAAGATAAAAGCCAACAGCAGCTATTACCTGCTGAAAAAGACGGGAATTCCCATCGTCATTGTAGAGTGCGGATTTCTCTCCAACAGCGAGGAGGCGGAAAAGCTCTGCACGCCGGAATATCAGGACAGACTGGCGTGGGCCATACATATGGGGATCCTGCAATATCTGAACGAGTAAGGCTTTTCCTTTTTGGGAAAGTGTGATATACTTTTACGTACCATGAAAACGATTACGATGAAGATCAGGCCGGATGCGGGAACCTTTGACGAAAAAGAGGAGGAGATCCTGCGCCGTGCGGGAAAAATCATAAAAGAGGGCGGCCTGGTGGCCTTCCCCACCGAGACGGTGTACGGACTGGGCGGCGATGCGCTGAACAGAGCATCGGCCAGAAAAATATATGAGGCAAAGGGACGCCCTTCAGACAACCCTCTGATTGTGCATATATGCCGTTTTGAGGATATTTTCCGGATCGTCCCGGAAGTCCCGGCGGCGGCGGGACGGCTGGCGGAGGCCTTCTGGCCGGGCCCTCTGACAATGATATTGCCGAAGGCGGACAGTGTGCCTTATGAGACCACGGGCGGTCTGGATACGGTCGCCGTCCGGCTGCCCTCGCATCCCGCGGCCCGAAAGCTGATCGCGTACAGCGGAGGTTATGTGGCGGCGCCCAGCGCGAATCTGTCCGGCAGGCCAAGCCCCACGGAGGCCGAATATGTGATTCAGGATATGGACGGGCGGATCGACATGATCCTGGACGGCGGGAAGGTGGGAATCGGTCTGGAGTCCACGATCGTGGATCTGACCGTGGTACCGCCCCAGATCCTGCGCCCCGGTCATGTGACGCAGGAGATGCTGGGCGGTGTGCTGGGAGAAATCGACACGGATGTCACAATTCTGAGCGACGGAGGCGGACAGGCCCCGAAGGCCCCCGGCATGAAATACCGACATTATGCGCCCAAGGGCGAGATGGCAATTGTGGAGGGACCGAGGGAACAGGTGGCGGCCTATATAAACGGACAGGTCGAAAAGGACCGTCTCCGGGGAGAGCGCACGGGAGTGATCTGCACGGAGGAGTCCCTGGACGGATATCGGGCAGATGTGGTGAAATGTCTGGGCCGCAGGGAGGATCAGGAGAGCATTGGCAGAAATCTCTATTCTATGCTCCGGCAGATGGACGATGAAGGCGTGACGAGAATCTATTCCGAGAGCTTTGCGGACCGGGGTTTCGGACAGGCCATTATGAACAGGCTTCTGAAGGCCGCAGGCCACAGGGTCATCAGGGTACAGTGAAGCAAACGGCGCAGCCGTTCATGGATATCAGGAGGTAAAGTTATATGATAGCAATAGGCAGTGACCACGGAGGATATGATTTAAAGCAAAGCATCCGCCGCTATTTGGACGAAAAGGGCATACCTTATGAGGATATGGGATGCCATGAAAAGACCAGCTGCGATTATCCTGTCTACGGCCGCGCTGTGGCGGAGGCGGTGGCAGACGGCCGCTGTGAAAAGGGAATTGTGATCTGTACTACGGGGATCGGTATCAGCATGGCGGCGAACAAGGTGCGGGGCGTGCGCTGCGCGCTGTGCGCAGACACATTTTCGGCAAAGATGACGAGGCTGCACAATGATGCCAATGTGCTGGCCCTGGGGGGCGGGATCACAGGCGAGAAGCTGGCGCTGGATATCGTAGAGACATTTTTGAATACTCCGTTCTCCGGAGAGGAAAAACACTGTCGCAGAATCGCCGGCATCGAAGAACTTTGATCCTTTGATAAAACGAGGATGTACAGGTACAGGAGGAAAAATGAGCGGCAAGCGATCCGATTATATTAGCTGGGATGAATACTTTATGGGAGTGGCGCAGCTGTCCGGAATGCGTTCCAAGGATCCGAACACCCAGGTGGGAGCATGTATTGTGAGCGGCGACAACAAGATACTTTCCATGGGCTACAACGGTTTTCCCAACGGCTGCTCCGACGAGGACTTCCCGTGGGAAAGAGAGGGCGGGGAGCTGGATACCAAATATCCTTTTGTGACCCACAGCGAGCTGAACGCCATATTGAACTATCGCGGCGGCTCTCTGGAGGGGACAAAAATATATGTTTCGCTGTTTCCCTGCAACGAGTGCGCAAAAGCGATCATTCAGGCGGGAATAAAGAAGGTAGTGTACGACAGCGACAAGTATATCGGTACTCCGGCGAATCGGGCATCCAAGAGAATGTTCGACGCGGCCGGGGTAGAGTACATACCGTACGTAAGAACGGGGCGTCACATCCAGATGGACGTATGACGGGCACAGGAACGGAAAGGAAAAGCGGTATTTGAAAGAAAAACGGTTAAAGTGGCAAAAAAGAATAGCGATGCTCTTGGTCTTTGCGCTTGCGGCCGGTATGGCGCCTTCCGCTCCGGATTCCGTTACTGTCTCTGCCGCGCCGAGCGGAACGCAGCAGAAGATCGACGAGGAGGAGCGCAACAAAGCCGAGCTGGAGAACAATCAGGAACAGAATGAAAAAGAGCTGAGCGGCCTGCGGGGCGTTCAAAGCGATCTGAAAGCAGATCTGGAGGATCTGAATGCTCAGCTGAACAAGGTGGTAAAAAGACTGGAGGAGCTGGAGCAGAAGATCCGGGGGAAGGAGTCGGAGATCGCCGAAACGCAGGAAGCGCTGGACGAGGCGAGGGCTCTTGAGGAACGTCAGTATGCCTGTATGGTGATGTGGGCCCAGGCCATGTACGAATATCAGGAGGAGAATTATATCAGCGAACTGCTGGGCGAGGGAGATTTTGCCAGCGTGCTGAATGCTGCCGACTACATAGAAAAGGTGGCGGCCAGCGGTCGAAATCTGATGGATGATTATGAAGCCAACCGCCGGTTGATCGAGGAGCATGAGGCGCGGCTCAAAGACGAAAAGATAGATCTGGACAATTTGAAGGTGGCTGCGGAGGCGGAAAAGAACAAGGTATCCGGATTGATCAGCCAGACATCGAACCATATCGTGGCTACCTCGGAGCAGATCGCCGAGGCGGAGCAGAAGGCTTTGGAGTATGAGGCGGAGATTAAGAAGGCGGAGGAGAACATTGAGTATCTGAAAAAGAAGCTTGCGGAGGAGCTTGCGCTGTCACAGGCCGCGGCGAATGCCGCCTGGCGCGATATTTCGGAAGTGACCTTCGCGGCGGGAGACAGGAAGCTTCTGGCGAACCTGATCTACTGCGAGGCCGGCGGAGAACCCTATGCCGGTCAGGTGGCTGTAGGGGCTGTGGTCATCAACCGGGTGTTGAGCTCAAAATTTCCGGATACGGTGGTGGGCGTGATCTATCAGAGCAAGCAGTTCTCACCGGTCGCCAGCGGAAGGCTGGAGCTGGCGCTGGCGGCGGACAGGGCCACACCGCAGTGCTACCAGGCTGCGGACGAAGCAATGTCCGGCGCGACGAATGTGGGGAGCTGTCTGTTCTTCCGAACGCCGGTGCCCGGACTGACCGGGACCAACATCGGCGGGCATGTCTTTTATTAGCGCGCCCGGTGCCGCCTACAGGCCCAAGCTGTCTAAGCGGGCACAGAGACGGTCAAATTTATCCCGGTATATCATAGTGAGCAGATGATTCAGACTGCGCAGGCAGGTGATCATCTGCTCTTTGGTTATCAGATCTCGCTCCAGGGCCTCCGCCAGCTCGTCCAGATCCACCACCTTCATGCGGCCTTCGGGGGAAATGATCACATCTGCCAGCAGGTCGACGACGGTAAGCGTTTCGCCGGTCTCGTCCAGGGAGAAATCAACGATATCGCAGTACCAGTGCAGAAGGGAGTTGTCGGCCCGGTACATTTTGCTGATCTTGATCCCCTCCTTCAGGAAATAGCAGGAGCAGCCGTGGGAGAATTCTGCCTTGGGGTGCAGAGTGTTCCAGGTCGTAATGATGACCTCGTCGTTCTGCATGACGATCACGTCGTCGTTCAGCGGAATGCACTCGGCGGGAATCAGCCTTTTGCGGTACAGCTTGGATATGTTCATATTTGCCCTCACTCTTTATCTTCACACCCGACGCCTTTGTTCGGCATGTGTATCGGGATGTACTGTTTTATATAAATACTACAGCGGCTCAGAAATGAAGTCAATTACTATTTGCCCCATGACACACTAGACATTTTCGGTAAATTTAGGTATAATGTACCATGTCGGTGAAAAAGTGTCCCGGAGCGGGATTTTTCCTCCGGCGCGGCAACGGACAAATTGACAAGGCATTTGCAGACTGTAGAAAATGAAACGTCGCAGGAACGACAACAGAAAAACCTTTCAGACCCTGACGCTGGTCACTCAGCTTGGCCTGACCATGATAGTATCCATCGGTGTGGCCTGTGCCCTTGGGATATGGCTGGACAGACATTTCGGCACCTCCTGGATCACGGTCGTCATGTTTGTTGTGGGGGTGATCGCAGGCGGGCAGGGCGCCTACGGTATGATCCGAAAAATATACGGTGACGACGGGCGGAGCAAGGGGAGCGATTCATCCGGTGAAGATCATGGAAGCGTTAAAAAAGACTGACAGGACACTTTTGGAGATGCACCTGGGACAATTGCTGTTCGGAGCCGTCTGCCAGGCGGTGGGAGTGTTCTTCGCAGAGTCACAGGGCAGGTACGCTGCAAGCCTGTGGATGGGGATCGCCTTTGCCGCTGCGGCCGTCAGGCACATGGCCGGGACCCTGGACCGGGCCCTCCGGCAGGAGGCGGATGCGTCCAAGCTGGTTCTGCGCGGATATGTTTTCCGCTATGCCATGCTTGTTCTTGTGCTGGTGATATCGGCACAGACAAGAGCCCTGAATCCTCTGGTGGTGTTCCTGGGATATATGAGCATGAAAGTAGCGGCGTATATGCAGCCGTTTACCCATAAAATCTTAAAAAGACTGTTCCGGGAGGAAGCCGCGTCCTCCGATCCGGACGGTCAATGATAAAAACAGATAGAAGGAGGTGAGATTATGCAACAGGGAATCCTGTTGTCCGGCTCCGACGTGGATTTTATGATCCATGGAATATTTCAATATTCCTTTTTCGGCCATCAGGTGTGGATAACGACATCCCATGTATGCATCCTGATCGTAATGCTGATCCTGACAGGCTTTGCCATAGCAGCCAACCGGGCCATTGTCAAGGGCTCCGAGGTGCCGGGCGGCTTTCAGAATGTGGTCGAGCTGATCGTGGAGAAGCTGGACGGTGTGGTCGACAGTTCCATGGGAAAGGCGGCCAACGGATATTACAATTATATCGGCACCGTTTTTATCTTCATTCTGTTCAGCAATATATCGGGCCTGCTCGGACTGAGGCCGCCTACGGCCGATTACGGCGTGACACTTCCGCTTGCGTTGATCACGTTCGCGATGATCCGCTTCAGCAAGTGGAAATATCAGAAGCCCCTGACAATTTGGGAGGATTACTGTTCGCCGCTTCCGAAGTGGCTGCCGATCTGGATGCCCATCAACGTGATCAGCAATCTGGCAGTGCCCGTATCCCTGTCCCTGCGTCTGTTCGCGAATGTGCTTTCCGGTACGGCGATGATGGCATTGATATACGGACTTCTCGGCAAGTTCGCCACTGTGTGGCCGGCGGCGCTGCACGTGTATTTCGACCTGTTTTCGGGAGCGATCCAGACGTATGTGTTCTGTATGCTGACTATGACCTATATTTCCAATGAGATCGGAGATGGGGTGCGCCGTTAAAGCGGCGGAGGAATGATCTCAGGCAAGCTCTGCAAAAATTTTATAAATTATATACCAATTTCTAGGAGGAAAAAATTATGGATTTCAATGAAAACTTTATTCTCGGATGCTCTGCGATCGGTGCCGGCCTGGCAGTCATTGCCGGTATCGGACCCGGTGTTGGACAAGGTATCGCTGCGGGCCATGCGGCGGCAGCAGTGGGACGCAACCCCGGTGCGATCGGCGATATCAGATCTACGATGCTTCTCGGCCAGGCAGTGGCAGAGACCACCGGTCTGTACGGTCTGCTGGTCGCAATCCTGCTGTTGTTCGTGAAGCCTCTTCTGCCTTAATAGAAGTTTAGATCAATGACTCCAGTTTTGGGAGGCAGAAAGGAGACAAAGAATGATATTTTTGACAGAAGGACAATCCATGTCCAGACTGTTTGACTTGGATTGGCAGTTGGTAGCGGATGCCAGTCTGATGATAGTCGCCATCTTTGTCCTGTTCCTTGTCATGAGCTACTTCCTGTTCAACCCGGCCAGAAAGCTTATGAACAGCCGTAAGGAGAAGATCCGCAGCGAGCTGGAGACGGCCAAACAGGATATGGAAGAAGCCGGACGCCTGAGGGAAGAATATCAGGAGAAGCTGAAAGAGATCGATAGGGAAGCGGAGGAAATCTTAAGCGAAGCCCGCAGGAAAGCGTTGAACAACGAGAATCAGATCATTGCCGAGGCCAAGGAGGAGGCTGCGCGTATTCTGGAGAGAGCCCATGTGGAGGCCGAACTGGAGAAGCAGAAGGTGTCCGACGAGGTAAAGAGGGAGATCGTTGCCGTTGCGGCACTTATGGCAGGCAAGGTCGTGGCTGCTTCCATCGACACTGCCGTTCAGGATCGGCTGCTCGATGAGACCTTAAAGGAAATGGGTGATAAGACATGGCTAAGTTAGTATCCAAGACATACGGTGAGGCCCTGTTTGAAGTGGCTATGGAATCGGGGGAGGACAGAGCCGCGGAGTGGATGGAGGAGATCCGTTCCGTCATCGGCATTCTTGCGCAGAACCCGGAATTCGACAGCCTGATGAAGCATCCCGGAATTCCCAAGCAGGAAAAGCTCCAGGTGGTGGCAAATGTCTTCAAAGGCCGCATCAGCGACGAATTGGAGAGCTTTTTGGAGATTATCGTCTTCAAGGAGCGCTACGGTGATCTGGACGATATTTTTACCTACTACATAGAGAGAGTAAAGGAACAGCAGAAGATCGGCGTGGCCTATGTAACTACGGCGGTAGAGCTTACTGACGTTCAGAAGAAGGCGGTGGAGGAGAAGCTCCTTGAGACGAGCGGCTACCGCAGGATGGAAATGCATTATACCGTCGACCCCGGCATTATTGGCGGAATGATCGCCCGTATGAACGACAGGGTGGTGGACAGCAGTATCCGCTCAAGGCTGGACGGTCTGACAAAACAATTATTACAGATTCAGCTGGGATGACCGGCTGAAAGAAAGGTGCGACAGATCCATGAATTTAAGACCAGAAGAAATAAGTTCAGTTATCAAGGATCAGATCAAGAGATATGCCGTCACGTTGGATGTCTCCGATGTGGGCACCGTCATTCAGGTGGCGGACGGCATTGCTCGTGTACATGGACTGGAAAATGCCATGCAGGGTGAGCTGCTTGAGTTCCCCGGTGAGGTGTACGGCATGGTGTTGAACCTGGAGGAGGATAACGTGGGCGCGGTGCTGCTGGGCAGCACTAAGAACATCAATGAGGGCGACACGGTGAAGACCACCGGCCGGGTGGTAGAAGTTCCCGTGGGAGATGCCATGCTGGGCCGCGTAGTCAATGCGCTCGGCCAGCCGATCGACGGGAAGGGCCCTATCCAGGCAAGCGGCTTCCGCAAGATCGAGCGTGTGGCAAGCGGCGTCATCACGAGAAAGAGCGTGGATACGCCCTTACAGACAGGTATAAAGGCCATCGACGCCATGGTACCTATCGGCAGGGGCCAGAGAGAGCTGATCATCGGCGACCGTCAGACGGGTAAGACGGCCATCGCCATTGACACGATCATCAATCAGAAGGGCCAGGGCGTAAAATGTATCTATGTGGCGATCGGTCAGAAGGCTTCTACCATTGCCAATATAGTTAAGACTCTTGAGGAGAACGGCGCCATGGCTTATACCACGGTAGTGGTGTCCACGGCCAGCGATCTCGCTCCCCTTCAGTATATCGCTCCCTATTCCGGATGTGCTATCGGTGAGGAGTGGATGGAGGCCGGACAGGATGTGCTGGTGGTGTACGATGACCTGAGCAAGCATGCCACTGCATACAGGACACTTTCCCTGCTGCTCCGCCGTCCGCCCGGACGTGAGGCATATCCCGGAGACGTGTTCTATCTGCACTCCAGACTGCTGGAGCGCGCAGCGAGAATGAGCGAGGAATACGGCGGGGGCTCTCTTACGGCGCTTCCCATCATTGAGACTCAGGCGGGCGATGTGTCCGCATATATTCCCACGAATGTGATTTCCATCACAGACGGACAGATCTATCTGGAGACGGAGATGTTCAACTCCGGCTTCCGTCCGGCCATCAACGCAGGCCTGTCCGTATCCCGTGTGGGCGGTGCGGCGCAGATCAAGGCCATGAAGAAGATCGCCGCTCCCATACGTACCGAGCTGGCTCAGTACAGAGAGCTTGCATCCTTTGCGCAGTTCGGCTCGGAGCTGGATGACGACACGAAGGAGAAGTTGGCACAGGGCGAGCGCATCAAGGAGGTGTTAAAGCAGCCTCAGTACCGGCCCATGCCGGTGCAGTATCAGGTCATCATTATCTATGCGGCGACGAACAAATATCTGCTGCAGATACCTGTGGAGGATATCACCAGATTTGAGACGGAGCTTTTTGAATTTTTGGACACGAAGTATCCGGAGATTCCCAGAAATATTGCTGAAGAGAAAGTGATTTCCGATGCCACCGAGGAGACTCTGAAGAAGGCGCTGGAAGAGTTCATCAGTCAGTTTGCAGGCTAAAGGCATAACGGGCTTTTAGAGAAATGAGGACATTAATATGGCATCAATGCGTGATATAAAACGCCGCAGGAGCAGTATCCAGGGCACCCAGCAGATCACGAAGGCGATGAAGCTGGTGTCGACCGTCAAGCTGCAGCGGGCAAGAGCCAACGCTGAGCGGACCAAAGAATATTTTAACTGTATGTATGATACGGTAAACAGTATTCTGAATCGGGTGGGGCATATGGAGCACAGGTATCTGATGCCCGGAGCCTCCGAGAAAAAGGCGGTCATTGTCATTACATCCAACAGGGGACTGGCAGGCGGTTACAATTCCAACGTGGTAAAGCTGGTGACCAGGAACGGTGACTGGAAAAAGGAAGATGTGGTAATCTACGCCCTGGGAAATAAAGGGCGGGAGGCTTTTGCCAGATACGGCTACCAGGTGAAGGCATGTCTCAACGATATTGTGGAAAGTCCTGTTTACGCGGACGCAATGAAGCTGTCGGAAGAGCTTTTAAAATCTTTTGCCGCCGGCGAGGTGGGAGAGATATACCTGGCATACACTGCATTTAAGAATACGGTCAGCCATGCGCCCACGCTGTTAAAGCTTCTGCCGGTGGAGCGCTCCGGCGAGGCGGCGACGAAGCCGGATAAGGCGGAGGCGATCATGAATTTTGAGCCGGAGGATGCGGAGGCTCTTGACCTGATCGTTCCCAAGTATATGTCCAGCCTGATCTACGGCGCGCTGATGGAATCCGTGGCAAGTGAGAACGGTGCCCGCATGCAGGCTATGGACAACGCGACCAGCAATGCGGAGGAAATGATCGACGACCTGACGCTGAAGTATAACAGAGCGCGTCAGGGATCCATCACTCAGGAGCTGACGGAGATCATTGCCGGTGCGGAGGCGCTGGGTTAGTGCGAATGTACTTCCGGGCGTCACGGCACGCCGCGGGAGAGCTGCGCTGTCCGGCACGGAAAAATTGCCGGGACAGCGGTTCTTCGGAAAGTATGCAAGAAAAATTTGCCTGCGGAAGCGGGCAGGAAAGAGGTTGAAATGGCAGGAGAAAACAGAGGCAAGGTTACCCAGGTGGTGGGTGCGGTTCTGGACATCCGCTTTGACGAGGGTAAGCTGCCTGAGATTAACGACGCGATCCGTATTCCTACCGGAGATGGCGGCGAGTTGACCGTTGAGGTCTCCCAGCACCTGGGCGACGATACCGTGAGGTGTATCGCCATGGGCAGCACCGACGGACTGGTGAGAGGAATGGAGGCGATCGCCACCGGCTCACCCATTTGTGTGCCTGTTGGAGAGAAGACCCTGGGACGAATCTTTAATGTGCTTGGACAGCCTATAGACAACAGACCCGCCCCTGAGGGCGTGACTTATGAGCCGATCCACAGGCCGGCTCCCGCGTTCGAGGAGCAGTCTACGGATACAGAGCTTCTGGAGACGGGCATCAAGGTGGTGGATCTGCTCTGCCCCTATCAGAAGGGCGGAAAGATCGGTCTGTTTGGAGGCGCGGGCGTAGGAAAGACCGTGCTGATCCAGGAGCTGATCCGAAATATTGCTACCGAGCACGGCGGCTATTCCGTGTTCACCGGCGTGGGTGAGCGTACCCGTGAGGGAAACGATCTTTATCACGAGATGACGGAATCCGGCGTTATTGATAAGACTACGATGGTATTCGGACAGATGAACGAGCCGCCCGGAGCCAGAATGAGGGTGGGCCTTTCCGGACTTACCATGGCGGAGTACTTCCGCGACAAGGGCGGCAAGGACGTGCTGCTCTTTATCGACAATATTTTCCGATTCACCCAGGCGGGCTCCGAGGTATCCGCGCTGTTGGGGCGCATGCCCTCCGCCGTGGGATACCAGCCCACACTGCAGACAGAGATGGGCGCCCTTCAGGAGAGGATCACCTCCACCAGAAACGGTTCCATTACTTCCGTGCAGGCGGTGTATGTGCCTGCGGATGACCTGACGGACCCGGCTCCCGCAACGACGTTCGCGCATCTGGATGCCACCACTGTGCTGGCGCGCTCCATTGTTGAGCTTGGTATCTATCCTGCGGTAGATCCCCTGGAATCCACCTCCCGTATTCTGGATCCCAGAATCGTAGGAGAGGAGCATTATAAGACGGCCCGCGGTGTGCAGGAGATTCTGCAGCGCTACAAGGAGCTGCAGGATATCATCGCCATTCTCGGTATGGATGAGCTGTCCGAGGAGGATAAGCTGGTAGTATCCAGGGCAAGAAAGGTACAGAGATTCCTGTCCCAGCCCTTCTTCGTGGCAGGACAGTTCACCGGCCTGGAGGGAAAGTATGTACCTATCAATGAGACCATTCGCGGCTTTAGGGAGATTCTGGAGGGGAAGCATGACGACATTCCTGAGAGCTACTTCCTGAACGCCGGCGGCATCGATGATGTTCTGGCAAAGGTAAAATAGGGAGGCTTAACTTATGGCAGATAAGAATACCTTTCTTCTGCGCATTATCACCCCGGAAAGATTGTTCTATGAAGGACGGGTGGAGATGGTGGAATTCAATACCACTGAGGGTGAGATCGGCGTGCTGCCCGGCCATATTCCTCTCACCGTGATCCTGAAGCCGGGTATTTTGAACATCTATGAGCCGGAAAGTGAAAAGAATGCGGCGCTCCACGCGGGCTTCGCGGAAATTCTGCAGGATCGTGTGACCATACTTGCGGAGATCGTAGAATGGCCGCAGGAGATCGACGTGAGCCGTGCGGAGGCGGCGAAGGCCCGCGCGGAGGAACGCCTGCAGAACAAGACTTCGGAGACGGATATCGCGAGAGCAGAGACTGCGCTTCAAAGAGCAGTCGCACGAATTGAGGTACTCAGGTAAATCGGTTCAGAGCGGCGGCAGTGTAACAATTGGATGGAAATGCGCATATGTTGTAAAAAACATTGTAAGGTACGCATATGGAATTTCACTCTAAATTGATACAGCCGCTGCCGGACGGCAAGGCAAGGGGCTGGAATGGGCCCCTTCCTTTTTATATGGCCCATCCGGGAATCCTGAATCCCCGTCAGGAGGTCGCAATGCTCCGCGATCTGGAATACCTTCAGCAGCTCTATCCCCGCGACATTAAGCGCTATCAGCGCAGGATAGCTGAAATTTTGGATAAGGCGGACTATGAGGGAAGCATGATCTACGATGAGTACCCCGATAAATTCAGCCTGCAGCGTCTGGCAGAGACGATCTGCGGGATACTGGAAAAGGAAGAAGAGAATCCACCGGGGGAGGACACGATACAGATCCTCCTGTTCATTGAAGTATATAAACGCCGGCACGGCGGACAGAGAGCAAATATCTATTGACAAATGTCTGTTGGCACCGGAGTTCCACATATCGCCCCGCGAACGGTCAAGCCGGTATCGGCGCAGGAGCTTGACCTTTGCGGGCTGGTGAGAAGGAACGGTGCGGCATGATCTTGCGGGTAAGACGATGGAACAATTACTGGATCTGTTCAGACAGTATCTGAACCACAATTTGATACGGATCACTCTCAGCGGTGCGGTGGATCCCTGTGAGGCGGAGAAAGCAAAGATCCGCCCTGTTCTGATCAGGGACCGGCTGCTTTTTCAGGAGACGCTGTACCGTGGAAATCAGGTGTTCCACACCAATCTTGAGGCCGATCAGATGGCGGACAGGCTGGCGGCCGGCATGGGGAAGCAATTCCGTCAGGCTCAGATCGACTGCGCCGAAGAGCTTGTCACCGTGCTGGTGAGCAAAAAAGGAAAGGTCACTGTAAGGCGAAAGCACAAAAATATTGCGGTACAGCAGGGCGGAAGGGTCTCGGATATGACACATGACCGCTCGAAGAAATATATTTTAAAAGAGGGAGAGCCTGTGGATTTTCTGGTGCATCTGGGCGTACAGACTCCCGACGGCAGAATTGTGAAGGCCCGGTACGATAAGTTCCGGCAGATCAACCGCTATCTGGAATTTATTGAAGACATTCTGGACAAACTCCCTTCGGACAGGCCGATCCGCATTGTGGATTTCGGATGCGGCAGGTCTTATCTGACCTTTGCCATGTATTACTATCTGCACACGCTGCTGGGAAAAGATATCAGGGTGACGGGGCTGGATCTGAAGGAGGATGTGATCCGGGAATGCAATGCATTGGCGGATAAGCTGGGATATGAAAAGCTGAATTTTGAACAGGGCGACATCAGTCATTATCAGGGGGCTGACAGGGTAGATATGGTCGTGTCCCTCCATGCCTGTGACAAGGCTACGGACTACGCCCTGGAAAAGGCAGTCAAGTGGGGCGCAAAGGTGATCCTGGCGGTTCCGTGCTGTCAGCATGAGCTGAACGGACAGATCCGCTGCGACATTTTGCAGCCTATATTGAAGTACGGAGTGATCAGGGAGCGCATGGCGGCGTTGATCACGGATGCCCTCCGCGCCGATCTGTTGGAGCAGCAGGGGTATAACACGCAGATACTGGAGTTCATAGATATGGAGCACACGCCCAAAAATTTGATGATCCGGGCGGTGAAAGGGAAGGGGATGCGCCCCAGACAGTCCTCCATTGACAAGGTGACGGAATTTTTACAGGTCGATCCGGCCCTGAAGGAGCTGCTATGAAAAAGAGTATAATAAAATTATCAGTCTTTGCAGCCACCTTCCTCGTATCGCTGGTGGTGATCGGAAAAATAATGAATCAGGGTCATGACAATTTGACCATGGAAATGCCGGGGGCCACGTTCCCTCTGGTCACTATGGAGACGGGCGGAGTGGAATACAATCAGCTCCACGGGTACAGAGCTCCTATGGATGTCACCTTTCAGCGGGATACGGTGACGGTCCTGGGAGAAAGCCGGGAAACGGGTTTTGTGGTGGACACCTATGGGCGGAATGTGACCGGTATATCGGTCCAGGTCCGCAGCGCCGACGGCTCGCGCCTCATTGAAGACACGGAGCTCGCGGGATACCGGACGGTGGGAGACAGGATAAGGGGCAATATTGCGCTGAAGGATCTTATTGAAAAGGACACCGACTACTCCCTGGCGATCGTGCTGGAGCTGAACGGCAGCAGCCATGTCTACTATTATACAAGGGTAGTGTGGAGCGACAGCCTGAATGAGAAGGAGAAGCTGGATTTTGTGCTGGACTTTCACCGGAGGCTCTATGACAGGGAAGCCGCCAAGGAGCTTACCAAATACCTGGAGACAAATGCGCAGCTGGAGGACAACAGCTCTTTTCACAAAGTGAACATTCACAGCAGCTTTCGGCAGATCACTTGGGGCGACTTGAACGTGCAGGAAGTCGATAAGCCCGTGGTAAGACTGACGGAGATCGCAAGCCAGACGGCCTCTCTGCTGGTAGATTATGCGGTATCCACATCCGATCAGGGCAGGACCGTCTATTATAAGGTAAAGGAATACTTTCAGGTCAGATATACTCCGGACAGAATGTATCTGCTCGACTATGAGCGGACTATGACTCAGATACCTGACGCGGATGAGATGTATGCCAATGATAAGATCCTTCTGGGCATTACCGACCCCGATGTCCCGATGCTGGAGAGCGAGGACGGAAATACGGTGGTGTTCGAGGCGGCGGGACAGCTGTTCAGCTACAATGTGACCACCAACAAGCTCACGGTCATCTTCAGCTTCTACGATGACAAGAACGCCGACTGGCGAACAATGTATGACCAGCATGCCCTTAAGATCCTGGGAGCAGACGAAGGAGGAAATGTGCAGTTCGCTCTGTATGGGTATATGAACAGAGGCCGTCACGAAGGCGAGGTGGGCATTCAGCTCTACACCTACAACAGTGCTCTGAATACGGTGGAGGAGCTGGTGTACATTCCCTGTGACAAGACCTATGCCGTGCTGGCAGCGGAAATGGACAGAATGCTGTATCTGAATAAGGACCAGAAGCTTTATCTGCAGATGGACAATATTGTCTATGAAATTGATCTGGTCGAAAGGGTCAGCTCGCCGCTGATCCGGATCGTTCAGGATGAGAGCATGCATGTGTCTGCTGATCATAAGATCGTCGTCTGGTCCGAGGGCGAGGATATGTACCACAGCAGTGTGCTTGAGCTCAGAGATCTGAGCAGCGGCACTCAGAACTTTGTCCGGGCGGGAACGAATGAGGCGATCCGGCCGCTGGGCTTCATGCAGGAGGATATTATTTACGGGGTGGCCCGGCGGGAGGACATTCGGCAGGAGAACTCAGGCAGCACCTTTTTCCCCATGTATAAGGTCTGCATCTGTAATTCGGAGGGAGAGCTGCTGAAGGAGTATGCCCAGGAAAATATTTATATTACGGACTGTCTGGTGGAGGGAAATCAGATCACGCTCCGGCGGCTCGCGCGCAGGGAATCGGGGGAGTATCAGGAGATCAGCGAAGATCAGATCATGAATAATACGGAGACCCTGGCGGGAAAGAACGTAGTCGTATCGGCGGATATTGATATTTACGAGCGCTATGTGCAGATCCAGACCAAGAGCTCTATAGACGAAAAGAGCATCATGATCTTAAACCCCAAGGAGGTCGTGTTCGAGGGCGGCAGGGAACTGCAGCTTCCCGAAAATACCGATACGGACCGCTATTATGTGTACGGTGCCTACGGCGTGAACGGAATATTCACCTCCCCTGCCATGGCGGTGAACATGGCTTACGAAATATCCGGTGTGGTGGCGGACGACAGAGGAAACTGCATATGGCGGCGAGGCAATCGGGCGGCCAGGAACCAGATCACTTCCATAAAGGAAGTGACGCTGGAGGAGGGAGAAAGCAGTCTGGCGGCCTGTCTGGATTCCATATTCAATTATGAGGGCATGGTGCGGAATTCCGAATATCTGCTGGGCCAGGGACAATCGGTGCTGGAAATACTGGATGACAATCTGGAGGATGCCCAGGTGCTGAACCTGACGGGGTGCAGCATGGACGCCATGCTGTATTATGTGAACCGGAATAGGCCTGTGCTCGCCCTGCTGCAGAATGGAGAGGCGGTGCTGATCACGGGATTTGACGAGTATAATGTCGTGATATTAGAGCCTGCCGCAGGGCGTCTCTACAAGAAAGGCATGAACGACTCCGGACAATGGTTCTCCGACAACGGGAATACCTTTATTACCTACATTCGACCGTGAAGATATTAAAAAGGGCGGGGCCTCGAAGGAGGCTCCGCCCTTTGGCTCTCTACTGTCCGTCCGGAAAAATGTATTTGCGGTAGCGTGTCAGCAGCTGCAGGAGCAGCAAGCCCAATACGCCGCAGGATATGATCTCGCCGATTCCCACTGTGGCCATGAAGTACAGGATCGAGCCCTCGAACCGGTAGACATACGCAAGTATGAATGGGACGATCAGGGTGTTCGAGACAATGGGGGGAAGGGGAGCCAGCCATTTTCGCCAGGCTCCCGTCCGGCTGCCGGAACAGCTGCCGGATCTGAGAGGGCGGCTCAACAGGTAAGTGCCGACCGCGCCCAGCAGGGTAGCGATGCTTCCGAACAGCACATCCGGAAGTGCGCTGCCGGTCAACAGATTTGCCAGCAGGCAGCCCAAAAATAACCCCGGTACGGCTGCGGGAGTAAAAAAGGGAAGAATAGTGAGTGCTTCGGAAAAACGTACCTGGATCGCGGAGCTGGCCAGCCCCAAGGAGGCGGCAGCCCATGTCAGAACTACATAGAGAGCAGCAATCACTGCTGCCTGGGATAAGAAACGTACTTTTTGATTCATTTTTTTCTCCTTTAGTTTTGTTTTAGGTGAGGAAGGTCTCGAACTCACCGTATCTCTCTCCGAGATACAACCCTGTCAGTATATCACACCGCCGGATAATTTGCAACGGTTCCGTTCTCCGTGCTTCCGCTTGTTTTCCCTGTCTTCGGCCATTCGCCTTGCCTTCGGCCATTCGCCCTGTCTCCGTCCGTAAAAACAGAGGACAAAAAGGGAGGGCTGCCGCGGAGTTCCGCGACAGCCCGGAGTTAAAAGGTCCTACAGTTCACCCGTCTTATATTTTGCCACGATGTTCTGGATCCTCTCATTGGGGTTCAGCAGATCGCTGATGGAGGAATCGTGGTTCAGGGTATCGATAATGTAGGCAATATATTTGCTCATGTCACAGTTGATATACCATTTTCGCTCCAGCAGATCCGGAGTCTGGTATATCAGATTCGTGGTCAGTACCTTGTCGATAATGCCGTTGGAAAAGGCCTTATCGAACTTGTCCAGCCCGTTTGTAAAAAGCCCGAAGGTAGAGAAAGCGAAGACCCGGTTGGCCTTGCGCTGTTTCAGCAGCGCGGCCACCTCCAGCATGCTTTCCCCTGAGGAGATCATATCGTCTATGATGATCATGTCCTTGCCCTCTACGCTGGTGCCCAAAAATTCATGGGCAACAATGGGGTTGCGGCCGTTTTCGATCTTAGTGTAATCCCGGCGCTTGTAGAACATGCCCATATCCAGCCCCAGCACATTGGCAATATAGATGGCACGGCTCATGCCGCCCTCGTCGGGGCTGATGACCATCATGTGATCTGAGTCGATCTGCAGATCCTTTACATTGCGCAGCAGGCCCTTGATGAACTGATAGGCCGGCTGCACCGTCTCAAAGCCGTGCAGCGGGATGGCGTTCTGCACCCTGGGATCGTGGGCGTCGAAGGTAATGATATTGTCCACTCCCATCTGTACCAGCTCCTGCAGTGCCAGTGCGCAGTCCAGGGATTCCCTGGCCGTTCTCTTATGCTGGCGGCTCTCATACAGATAGGGCATGATGACGGTGATGCGGCGGGCCTTTCCGCCCAGGGCCGAGATAATGCGCTTCAGGTCCTGATAGTGGTCATCCGGGGACATATGGTTCTCATGTCCGCAGAGAGAATAGGTCATGGAATAGTTGCAGACATCCACCAGCAGGTACAGGTCGTATCCGCGGATGGATTCCATGACCATGCCCTTCGCCTCGCCGGAACCGAAACGCGGCACCTTGGCGTCGATCAGGTAGGAGTCACGCTGATAGCCGGAAAATGCCAGGGAGTCCTTGTGTTCGCTCTCGCGTTCGGCCCGCCATCTGACCAGATACTTGTCCACCTTTTCGCCCAAGGGCCTGCAGCCCTCCAACGGAATTATGCCAAGAGAACCTACGGGAATAGTCTCAAGATTTCTTTTTTCTTCGCGGTTTCCCATGAGAATGATAGTTTCCTTTCCTATATACTGTATACCTTTATTCTATATACTCTGTGTCGAGGCAGTGTTCGCCAGACGCTTTTTGTAGATGCGAATATCGGGTCCTGTAAGCTTGCACAGGGAAAAATTGCTGGTGATCCGGGAAAAGATCCTGTCCGAGTAGCGGTCGCGCAATTCCTCCAGACTCAGGTTGGTGGAGATAATGGTAGCTTTTTCCCGCAGTCCCCTTTCGTTCAGACAGGCGAACAGCTGCGATGTCACAAAGCTGTTGGTGATCTCCGTCCCCAGGTCATCAATGATCAGAAGATCGCAATCATAGAGGTCTCCGTAAAAATCCTGAAGCTCCTCCCTGGATCTGCTGTCGAAGGAGTACCGGGCCAGCCGTTCGAACAGTCCGGACGCACTGAAATATATCACGGAACAGCCCTTCTGCAGCAGTTCATTGGCAATACAGCCGGACAGAAAACTTTTGCCCGTGCCGACGGTGCCGTAAAAAAAGAGATTGCGGTTCCCGGCGCTGAAATTTTCGACAAACTCCCTGCTGAGGGCTGCCGCCGCCTTAAAGTGCTGCAGATCCTCGTCGTGATAGTATTCGTAGGAGAGTGTGGAAAAATTTTCTCTCGTGATCATATCGCGAATATTGGACTGCTCATACCGAATAGCAAGCTCCTGCTGTCTGAAGCAGCTGCACTTTTCGCGAAGGCCGTCCTGACGGACGACATAGCCTGTATCCTGACAGTGAGGACAGGAATAGACAGGCTCCAGATAATCGGGGGAAAAACCGGCCTGGGCGAGGAGCTCTGTCTTCTGCCGGTCGATCTCCGAAAGCCGGGATTTCAGGCGCTCCAAAGCGTCGGTGTCCCCCTCCAGCAGTTGTCTGGCAGCGGAGACCGACAGTGTGCTGACGGACTCGTCCAGATCACGGTAGCCCGGCACCGCCCCGTATACCTGTTCCCTGCGGAGCTCCAGAAGATGCCGGTTTTCATCCCGGATCCTCTCGTATCCCTTTATGATAGACTCGTACTGAGAGCTGCTGAGTGCCACGTCGTTTCTCCTTCAGGGTCCTGTTAATTGCTCAAAAGCTCCTGCTCCAGAGCGTCAAAATCGTAGTTGTTCTGTGCGAACTGGTTGAACCGGTTCCCGGAGGATTTCGTTCCCGCCTGGGAATTGCTTTTCCTCCGCTGCTGATACAGGTCATCTATCTTGCGGATATCGGATTTGCGGTGAACATTCTGTTCATTCCAGCTGCTCAGGATGCCCTCGGCATACTCGAACCGATGCCGGTCGGTAGCCATCACCGTGCGCTGGCAGGCTTCAAAAATAATATCCATGGAAAAACCGTATTCCTTCATCCAACGGTTCATGTACTCCAGTTCCTTTGTGGTGGGAGAACCGGTCTTTCCCAGCTCATTCATGATCGCGTACACATTTTTGTCGTAGCGGGAGGCGCAGCGCTGTGCCTGCTTAGGTGTGGCAATGCCTTGCTCCGCCCAGCTGACCGCTACTCTTTCTATGTATTTGAAATCCTTTTTGCCCCTGTCCACACAGTATTGGAGCAGGTAGTCGATCAAATCGTCGGAAAAGTGCAGCACATCGGTAAAGTACAGGATCGTTTTCATCTCTGACGGAGTCAGAGGTCTTCCTATATAAGACTCTGCGATGAAAAGCAGCTGTGCGGTGTCCTGACGGTTCTTGAATTCCCGCAGCTGATCGGTGGAGTACACGGGCTTCGCAAAGGCGTTCGCGCTGTTCTCAGAGTCGGCGGCGGGATGGACGGCCACGGATGCGGGAGCAGTCCTTAAGGACGCCGGAGCCGGCTGGATCGCCGCCGGCACGGGAACAAAGGAGGATACCGCATCGTTCGCCTCCCTGCTCGTTGAGTTTTCTGCGCTGCTCAGGTCACGGATATGGATGCCGACCAGGATCTTGTTCTCGTTGAAATCCAGGTCCAGCAGCTGATGCTTCTCCCAATATTTTAAGGCGCGGATGACATCCTTCTCCGTATGGTTGAACTTGTCCGCAATATCCGAAACACTGGTAGGCATATGTGCGTTCATCATGCGGAGCAGGTACAGGTAGACCTTGAGCTGTGCGTCATTGGCCTCTTTCATATATTCGTCAATAAAATAATTGGAGACAACGGTGGAATCCGCAGCTTCATCCTTATAGATCGTCAAACGTGCCATTGAACACACTTCCCTCTCAAACTCCTAATCTGCGCAGATAGAACTCACAGTAGCCAAAGTATAGCATAAGGGTCTGAAAAAGGAAATAGTCAAATTTCCCAAAGCCGGAAGCGGTAAAAAAACAGAGAAAAATGTGGAAGTTGTGGAAAATGTGGACAATTTTTTGACATAAAAAGAAAGTCTTTTAAACTAAGGGATGACAGAGCTGCGGAGCACAAAAAATATCCACAGTTATAAATAAAATATCCACATGTCTGAGAGAAATTTGTTTTCTCCCAGTCTGTGGATATTGTGGAAAATTACAAGCCCAAAAGTTTTTCGCCGATTTTATGGACATCACCGGCCCCCATAGTTATCAACAAATCACCCTTTATGCAATTTTTCAGAAGAAAATTTTCAATCTCGTCAAATGTTGAAAAATAATAGCACTCCTGACCCAAAGCCTGTATCTCGCCCAGAAGCGTTTCGGAGCTGATCCCCAGGGAAGCGCCCAGGGAAGCAGGCTCACGGGCTGCATAAATATCGGTAAGAATTACCTTGTCCGCAAGAGTCAGTGCCTTTGCGAAATCCTTCAGAAAGGTCTTGGTGCGGGTGTAGGTATGAGGCTGGAACACGCACCAGAGCGCCCTATGCGGATAATTGGCGGCGGCTTTCAGGGTGGCGGCCACCTCCGTCGGATGATGGGCATAGTCATCAATGACGGTGACTCCGCCGACCGTTCCCTTGTATTCAAAGCGCCGGTCGGCGCCGGTGTATGCGTAGAGTGCATCCCGGACGGTATCCCTGGGAATGGCGAGCAGGTCGGCCAGCGCAATGGCAGCCAGGGCGTTGCCGGCATTGTGCTCTCCGGGCACCTGCAGGGAATACCGGCCGCAGCTCTGACCGGATACCAGCAGGTCGAAGGAGGGATATCCCAATTCGTTGTAGGTGATATGGTCAAAGCGGTAATCCGCCGACGGATCCTGTCCGTAGGTGACGATCCGGCATGGCAGCTCCCGCGTGATCTCCTGAAGGTCGGGGATCGCGCTGTTGATGATCAGACAGCCGTCCGCGGGCAGGAGCTGTGCGAACCGCCGGAAGGAACGGCGTATTTCCGACAGATCCTGAAAGAAATCCATATGGTCTTCTTCTATATTTAAAATGATGCCGATCTTGGGATAAAAACTCAGAAAGCTGTTGGTGTACTCGCAGGCCTCGGTCACAAAGTATTCCGATCGGCCCACCCGTATGTTGCCGCCGATGCTCTTTAACATGCCGCCGATGGAAAGAGTGGGATCCGCATCCGCCTTCAGCAGGATCTCGCTGATCATGGATGTGGTAGTGGTCTTGCCGTGAGTGCCGCTGACCGCGATGGGCATGTCGTAATTCCTCATGATCTGTCCCAGCAGCTCGGCTCTGGTCAGACTGGGAATATTTTTTTCATGCACGGCGATATATTCGGGGTTGTCTTTGCGGATCGCGCTGGTGAAGACCGCGCAGTCGATATCTGCGGTAATATTTTCCCGTCTCTGTCCATAAAATACGGTGATACCTTTGGATTCCAGCCGATGGGTCATAGCGCTCTCGGAGCTGTCCGAGCCCGATACGCGAAAGCCTGCGTCCGCTAATATTTCCGCCAGGCCGCTCATGCTGATGCCGCCGATACCTACAAAATACAAAGAAACGGGGTGGTCAAAGTCTATCCGGTACATTTTTTGCACTTCCTTATCTGATTTCTTCCGATATGTTATATTATATACGGACAGAGGACAAAAAACAAATAAAATAATGTTTTTGGAAAGGGGAGGGATCCTTCAAGTGCCGTTCATATGAATTTTTACCATTAACAACAGAAGAAATGTTTTGGATAATTGGAATAATACACAAAAAATAATTCAACTTTTGCAAAAATATGTTAATTATAAATAGAAAAAATGAAAAAATATAGATTTTTTTTATCAATAAATATTCACTTTACACTTTAGATATGATATAATTTCCATACCAGTAAATGGCAGAAAGCTAGACAGAGGTGATGACATGATTAAAAAAGAGATGATTGCCATGTTGTTGGCAGGTGGTCAGGGCAGTCGGCTGGGAGTACTTACTTCCAAGGTGGCAAAGCCCGCCGTGGCGTTTGGAGGGAAATATCGCATTATTGATTTTCCTCTTTCGAACTGCATCAATTCGGGCGTGGACACCGTCGGAGTGCTGACTCAGTACCAGCCCCTGAGATTAAATACCCATATAGGGATCGGTATTCCGTGGGATCTCGACAGGAACATCGGAGGCGTAACGGTCCTGCCTCCCTATGAGAAGAGCTCCAACAGTGAATGGTATACCGGTACTGCGAACGCCATCTATCAGAACCTGGAGTATATGGAGAGCTTCAATCCCGACTATGTGCTGATCCTGTCGGGCGACCATATCTACAAGATGGACTACGAGGTCATGCTGGATTTTCACAAGGCGAACAACGCCGAGGTCACCATTGCGGTCATGCCCGTTCCCATGGAGGAGGCAAGCCGCTTCGGTATCATGATAACCAACGAGAACAGGCGGATCGTGGAGTTTGAGGAGAAGCCGGAGCATCCCAGGAGCAATCTGGCGAGCATGGGCATCTATATCTTTAACTGGAAGATCCTGCGCGAAGCGCTGATAGCCATGGCTGACCAGCCGGCGCTGGATTTCGGCAAACATATCATTCCTTACTGCCATGAAAAGAAAGCGCCTCTGTATGCCTATGAGTTTACGGGCTATTGGAAGGACGTGGGGACCCTGTCCTCCTATTGGGAGGCGAACATGGAGCTGATCGACATTGTTCCGGAGTTCAACCTCTACGAGGAGTATTGGAAGATCTACACCAAGAGCGAGATACAGCCTCCGCAGTACCTGAGCCCGGAGAGCGTCGTGGAGGGCAGTATTGTCGGAGAGGGCACGGATATATACGGTGAGGTGTACAATTCGGTGATCGGGTGCGGCGTGACCGTCGGCAAGGGAACGGTGGTGCGCGATTCGATCATCATGAACCACACTCAGATCGGCCAGGACTGTGTGCTGAACAAGGCGATCGTGGCGGAGGACGTAAAGATCGGAGATAAGGTACAGCTTGGTATCGGAGAAGAGGTCGACAACGATACCGCACCTCATATTTACAATCACGGCCTGGTGACGGTGGGAGAGAAGAGCGTGATACCCGATGGCATTACCGTGGGCAAGAACTCCGTGATATTCGGTGTGACCAGTGCTGAAGACTACGAGAATTCCCAGTTGGGAAGCGGCAAAACTTTGATTAAGGCAGGTGAACAGTAGTGAGAGCAATCGGAATAGTTTTAGCAGGCGGCAATAATCACAGGATGCAGGAGCTGTCACAGAAGCGGGCTATCTGTGCCATGCCTATCGCTGGCAGCTACCGAAGCATAGATTTTACTCTGAGCAATATGTCCAATTCTCATATTCAAAAGGTGGCTGTGTTCACTCAGTATAATGCAAAGAGCCTTAACGAGCATTTGAACTCTTCAAAGTGGTGGGATTTCGGACGTAAGCAGGGAGGACTTTACGTGCTGACCCCTGCCGTGACAGCGGAGAACAGCAACTGGTATAGAGGCACGGCGGATGCCATCTATCAGAATCTTGCATATCTGAAGAACAGCCATGAGCCTTATGTGGTGATCGCCTCCGGCGACGGTGTGTATAAAATGGACTACAACAAGGTGCTGGAATACCACATCGAGAAGAAGGCCGACATTACGGTGGTCTGCCGTGAGATGGAGCCGGACACCAACGTGGAGCGCTTCGGGACCATCCGCATGAATGAGGACAGCCGTATTGAGGAATTTGAGGAGAAGCCTCTTCAGGCAAAGACAAGCACTATCTCCTGCGGTATTTACGTGCTGCGCCGCCGTCAGCTCATTGAGATGATCGAAAAATGCGCGGAGGAGGACAGATACGACTTTGTCAGAGATATCCTGATACGCTACAAGGACATCAAGCGCATTTACGGATATAAGATGAAGGACTATTGGAGAAATATCGCTTCCGTCGAAGATTACTACGGGACGAATATGGACTTCCTCAAGGCGGATGTGAGAAATTATTTCTTTAAGCAGTATCCCGATATCTACTCCAAGGTGGACGATCTGCCGCCGGCAAAATACAATGTGGGGACCAACGTCAAGAACAGTCTGGTCTCCAGCGGATGTATCGTGAACGGCACGGTAGACAATTCCGTTGTATTTAAAAAGAGCTATATCGGAAACAATACCGTGATCAGGAACTCCATAATCCTGAATGATGTGTATATCGGCGACAACACTTATATTGAGAACTGTATAGTGGAAAGTCACAGCACCATCAGAGCGAATTCTAACTATGCCGGTGAGGAAGGCAGGATACGGATCGTAGTGGAAAGAAGCGAAAGATATACAATGTAGCTATGTGCGGAGGGGGATCGCACGAACTGCTGCAGGAAGGGGGTATACTATGCAGATTACGGATGTACGCGTGCGTAAGATCGGCAAGGAAGGCAAGATGAAGGCCATTGTGTCCATCACATTTGACGATGAATTTGTGGTGCATGATATCAAGGTCATTGAAGGCGAAAAAGGGCTGTTCATCGCCATGCCCAGCAAAAAGGCGACAGACGGGGAATACAGAGATATTGCTCATCCCATCAACTCCGTGACCAGAGAAAATATTCAGAGTATTATCCTTGACAGATATGAGAAGGCGTTGAACGAGAATGAGGCGTTGTAAGGCCCTTTTAAAATCTAATGCAGCAAAAGAAGAAGGGAGATTGCCTGGCGGGCAGTCTCCCTTTAAACTTTCCCTTGTTTTTTCGGGGGAAAAATGAGAAAATAAAAAACAGATTTACAGATTTTTGCAGGGCGCATAGCGCAGAACGGAAAATAATATGTATATTATTACAGGCCTGGGAAATCCCGGAAGAGAATATGAGAACACAAGACACAATATCGGCTTTGACGTGGTGGAAAAAATAGCGGAGCAGGAGCATATCGCGGTGCAGGAAAAAAAGCACAGAGCCGTCATCGGGAAGGGACTTGTGGAAGGACAAAGGTGCATTTTGGCCAAGCCTCAGACCTTTATGAATCTGAGCGGGGAGAGTGTCCGCATGCTGGTGGACTACTACAGGCTCGATGCGGCGTCAGATCTGATCGTGATCTCAGATGATGTGAATCTCGATATGGGACAGCTGCGGATCCGCAAGGAGGGCAGTGCGGGCGGCCACAACGGTCTGAAGAATATCATATCTCATCTCGGCCTGGACACCTTTATCCGCGTGCGGGTAGGGGTGGGACGGAAGCCGGAGGGCCGCGACCTGGCGGACTATGTGCTGGGGCATTTTACCGCCCAGGAACGCAGGGTGATGGATGAGGCGGCGGTCCGGGCGGCAGAGGCTGTACATGTCATTATTTCCAAAGGGCCAGATGCGGCCATGAATGAGTTTAACCGAAAAGGGTAGGAGACAGTATGCAGGCACTATTGGCGCCGCTTCAGGAACTGGCGGAATATCATTCCATAAGAGAACAGCTTCATAAGGGCAACGCTCCCGTCTCTCTGACGGGCTGTGTGGACTCTCAAAAGCTGCATATGATCTACGGGCTCAGCGAGGATTTTCGCACCAGGGTCATCGTGACGTACAGCGACCTGAAGGCCAGAGAGATCTATGAGGAATACAAATTTTATGACAGGAATGTCATGCTGTATCCCGCAAAGGACCTGATCTTTTTCCAGGCGGATATACACGGCAACCAGCTGGTAAAGGAGCGGGTGAGGACTTTGCGCAGACTTATGGAGGACAAACCCACTACGGTCGTGACGACCTACGCCGCCCTGATGACCCCTCAGGTCATGTGGGACAGGGATACGGATGTCATTGCCGTATGCCGCGGGGGGAGCCTGCAGGAATCGGCTATTGCCGAGAGATTGGTGGCCTTCGGATATGAGAAGAATTATCAGGTGGAGAATCCGGGACAGTTCTCGGTGCGCGGCGGCATTATTGACATCTTCGATCTGACGGAGGAGAATCCTTACCGCATCGAGCTTTGGGGAGACGAGGTGGAATCCATCCGAAGCTTCGATATTTTGAGCCAGCGGTCCATTGAGAAGCTGGAGAGCGTAACCATATATCCCGCCACGGAATTTGTGCTTGATGACACTCGCGTCAGAAACGGGTTGAGGAAGCTGGAAACGGAGAGCGCAACCAGGGAAGCGTTCTTCCGGAAGGAGCATAGACCGGAGGAGGCCCATCGAATTGCGGCGCGGACAAAGGAGTTGAAGGAGCAGCTTCTGGAATTCAAGAGCCAGGTGAATCTGGAAGGTTACATTCGATATTTTTACGAGGACACGGTGAGCCTGCCGGAGCTGCTGGTGCTTATGGCGCAGCAGAGCGGCAGGGAAAGACCTGCTTTTTTTCTGGATGAGCCCGCCAGACTGAAGGAACAGGCGGCCGCCGTGGAGCAGGAATTCCGGGAAAGCATGGCCCAGCGGGCGGAAAAGGGTTATATCCTGCCCGACCAAATGAATATTCTCTACAGCGGAGAGCAGATCGCCGCAAAGCTTCTGCATGGCTGCGTGGCTGCGGTGTCCACAATGGATGGGAGGAACGGATGGTTCAGGCCGGAGCGGAAGCTGGATGCTGCGGCCAGAAATGTTGCGCCTTACAACAACAGCTTTGAGACGTTGGTGAAGGATCTGAGGCAGTATCGCAGGAACGGTTACCGCGTACTGCTGCTTTCGGGGTCACGCACCAGAGCGAAGCGGCTGGCGGAAGACCTGCGGGATCAGGAGCTGACGGCAATTTATACGGAGGATCCCTGCAGACAGGTGCAGGCCGGGGAGATCGTGACCTATTACGGCCATGTGAACCGGGGATTTGAATACCCGCTGTTAAAGTTCGTCGTACTGTCCGAGACGGATATCTTCGGGGCGGAAAAGAAAAAGAAGAAGGCCAGGAAGCTGTATCAGGGCCAGAAGATAAAAGATTTTAACGAACTGAAGGTAGGAGATTATGTGGTCCATGTAAGCCACGGCCTCGGCATCTATCGCGGTATTGAGAAGGTGCAGGTGGAAAATGTGGTGAAGGACTACATCAAGATAGAATACAGAGACGGCGGCAATCTCTATGTGCTGGCCACCGGTCTGGATGTCATTCAGAAATATGCCTCCTCGGAAACAAAAAAGCCCCGATTGAATAAGCTGGGCGGCAAAGAGTGGGAGCGCACCAAGTCAAAGGTGCGGAGCGCGGTCAGCGAGGTGGCCAGGGATCTGGTAGAATTATATGCGGTAAGGCAGCAGAGCCAGGGCTATCAATTCGGAAAGGATACGGTGTGGCAGCGGGAGTTTGAGGAGATGTTTCCCTTTGAGGAGACGGAGGACCAGTTGGCGGCCATTGCCGACACCAAAGCGGATATGGAGAGCACGAAGATCATGGACCGTCTGATCTGCGGCGATGTGGGCTACGGAAAGACGGAGATCGCCATTCGGGCAGCCTTCAAGGCCGTACAGGACGGCAAGCAGGTAGTGTATCTGGTGCCCACCACCATTTTGGCCCAGCAGCATTATACCACCTTTGTGCAGCGCATGAAGGATTTCCCTGTCCGCATAGAGCTGCTGAGCCGTTTCCGCACCCCCGGTGAGATCAAAAGGACCATAAAGGATCTGGAAAAGGGCATGGTCGATATCGTTATCGGCACACACAGGGTGCTGTCCGACGATGTCAGATTCCGGGATCTGGGACTCTTGGTGATCGATGAGGAGCAGCGCTTCGGCGTGGCCCACAAGGAAAAGATCAAGAAGCTGAAGGAGAACGTGGATGTACTCACTCTGACCGCAACGCCCATTCCCAGGACGCTTCACATGAGCCTGGTGGGCATCCGTGACATGAGCGTTCTGGAGGAGGCGCCGGAGGACCGGCTCCCCATTCAGACCTTTGTCTGTGAATACAACGAAGAAATGGTGCGGGAGGCAATTTCCAGAGAGCTGGCAAGAGGCGGCCAGGTGTATTACGTCTACAACCGTGTGAATAATATCGCGGACATTGCCGCGCAGATTCAGGCAATGATACCGGAGGCTGCGGTGGCCTACGCCCACGGCCAGATGAGGGAGCGGGATCTGGAGAAGATCATGTTCGACTTTATCGGCGGAGAGATCGATGTGCTGGTGGCAACGACCATAATCGAGACGGGTCTTGATATCTCCAACGTGAACACTATGATCATCCATGACTCCGATACCATGGGCCTGTCACAGCTGTATCAGCTGCGCGGACGTGTGGGGCGGTCCAATCGCACTGCCTACGCCTTCCTGATGTACAGGAGAGATAAAATGCTGAAGGAGGTCGCCGAAAAACGGCTGGCGGCGATCCGGGAGTTCACGGACCTGGGCAGCGGATTTAAAATTGCCATGCGCGATCTGGAGATCCGCGGGGCGGGCAATCTGCTGGGCGTGAAGCAGCACGGTCATATGGAGGCCGTGGGCTATGATCTGTACTGCAAGATGCTGAACGATGCCGTACAGACATTGAAGGGCGTGACTGTGGCGGAGGATTTCACCACGGTGATCGACCTTGACGTGGATGCGTTCATTCCCTCCTCCTATGTGGTCAACGAGGTCCAGAAGCTGGATATTTATAAGAGGATCGCAGGTATAGAGAATGTGAAGGAGCGGGACGATATGCGGGACGAGCTTTTGGACCGGTTCGGAGAGATCCCGAAATCCGTGGACAATCTGCTCAGGATCGCCCTGATCAGGGTGGCGGCACATAAGCTTTATATGACGGAGATCAAAGGAAAGAACGAACGGATCACCTTTCTGCTGAAGCCTGACGCCGGTCTGGATCCCTCCGGTATTCCCATGCTGCTGAAAAAATACGACAGCAGCCTTACCTTCACCGCCTACGGCACGCCGTTCTTTACCTATAAATACAGGACCACCGGCCTGGTGGAGACGGACGCGGAGCTTTTGCTTCATAAGACGGAGGAGCTTCTTGAGCAGATGCAGACACTGTCGGTGACAGAGACTGCCGGGTAGAGAAATGCCGCGGCGGACATTATTCCGTGTGTGCGGAACGATTGTTTCAAGGGAGTTTTATCACCCTCAAAATATGTTACCTTCTATTTGGAACAGGAAACACAGTGTTTTGAACAGGAGGTAGCTTTTTATGAAAGGATACAATACGGCAGGCGGATACATGGGATTTGTGGACGGCAGTTATATGCTTTTTGCCACCGAGGAGGACTATCAGGAGTACCTGGAGGCCTGAGAGGCATAAGTTTTTTCATGTATAATAATCCTTCATTTACAGATACTAGAAAAGCGCTGAATATGATGTATTTACGAAATGGAGGAAGAAAGCATGAAAGCGACAGGAATCGTCAGAAGAATAGATGATCTCGGCAGGATCGTCATCCCCAAGGAGATCCGCAGGACCCTGCATATCCGGGAGAGCGACCCGCTGGAGATCTTTACGGACAGAGAGGGCCAGATCATCTTAAAGAAATATTCGCCCATCGGTGAAATGAGTACCTTTGCAAAGCAGTATGCGGAGAGCCTGGCACAGGTGTCCGGCCACGCGGCCCTTATCGCCGACCGCGATCAGTTCATTGCGGCTGCAGGCGGTTACAAGCAGCTGGTGAACAAGTCCGTCAGCAGGCAGCTGGATGAAAAGGTGCACAACAGAGAGACGCTGATGGCCACCAGGGGAGACAGAAGCTTTATCAATATCTGTGACGAGGGCAGTGAGGAATATCAGCATGAAGCCATTGCTCCGATTCTGTGCGAAGGAGATATTATCGGCAGCGTAGTGCTGCTGCAGAATGACAACAAGGCGCGGATGGGCGAAGTGGAGCAGAAGCTTCTTCTGTCGGCGGCAGGTTTCCTCGGCAGACAGATGGAGCAGTAGTCCGGCCGTATTCCGGCAGCATATTGTCGATCTGAAATAAAGACGTGGAATGAGAAGCAGAATGAAAAACGGAATAAAGAAAGAGAAAAGGACGGGGAGCGCTCTGATGTAAAGCGGCGCTCCCCGTCCCTGACTGCGGGATTTATGCCGCAGATCTATCTTTCGCTTACCTTCTCCAGCAGGTCGATCTTAATATCGTATAGGCGCTGAGACAAGTCTACATAGACCTCATGGGGGTTCACAAGACGCTTGGTCTCATCCCAAAGGGTGTTCAGCTCCTGCTGGCAGTAGGCCCTGATATCCATGACCTTGGGAGAAGTATAACAGCACCGTCCCTTTTCAAAGATCTTTTCCATGATGGGCCGCAGCGTATAGGTGCCGCCCTTCAGCTTGGTCTTCTTCCAGGGCTCCAGAGGATCAAAGAGCAGCAGGTCGTCATCTTCCCTGTATTCCTCATCCACCAGACAGATCAGATCTGCCTTGATCTTGCCGGTATCCTTCTCGTAGATCCGGTAGATCTTTTTGTTGCCCGGATTGGTGATCTTTTCGGTATTTTCGGACAGTTTGATCTTCGGGATAAAATGTCCGTCCCTGTCCATGACGGCGGCCAGCTTGTATACGCCGCCAAAGGCAGGATTGTCCTTGGAGGTGATCAGGTTGGTGCCCACGCCCCAGGAAGTAATGGTGGCGCCCTGGGTCTTCAGGCTGTCGATCAGGTACTCGTCCAGATCGTTGGAGGCTGAGATCACCGCGTCGGGGAACCCGGCCTCATCCAGCATTTTCCGGGCCTTCTTGGACAGATAGGCCAGATCGCCGCTGTCGAGGCGGATTCCGTAGAAGGTCAGCGGAATTCCTGCCTGCCGCATTTCCCGGAATACCCGGATGGCGTTGGGAATGCCGGATTTCAGCGTATCGTAGGTATCTACCAACAGAATGCAGGCGCCCGGATACATATCGGCGTATGTTTTGAAGGCAGTGTATTCGTCCGGAAAGCTCATGATCCAGCTGTGGGCGTGAGTGCCCTTGACGGGTACGTCAAAAAGCTGTCCGCAAAGTACGTTGCTGGTGCCGATGCAGCCGCCGATCATGGCGGCGCGTGCCCCGTAGATTCCGGCGTCTGGGCCCTGGGCCCGGCGGAGGCCGAACTCCATCACGCCGTCCCCCTGGGCGGCGTAGCACACCCGGCAGGCCTTGGTCGCGATCAGGCTCTGGTGGTTAATGATGTTCAGAATGGCAGTCTCCACCAGCTGCGCCTCCATGATAGGCGCGATCACCTTGATGATAGGCTCCCTGGGAAACATGACGGTGCCTTCGGGTATGGCGTAAATATCGCCGGAGAATTGAAAATCCTTCAGATAATCCAGAAAATCCGGCTCAAAGACTCCAAGGGAGGCAAGGTAATCGATATCCTCCGGGGCAAAGTGCAATTCCTTGATATACTGTATGACCTGCTCCAGCCCGGCGCAGATGGCGTAGCCGCCGCCGCAGGGGTTGGTCCGGTAAAAGGCATCAAAAATAACGGTATCGTTCCGGGCCTTGTTCTTGAAGTATCCCTGCATCATGGTGAGCTCGTAGAAATCCGTCAACAGGGTGAGATTTTGTCTGTCCATAACTGCCTCCTTCTGCCGTTGGCCGGCTGTGAGCCGATCGGCCGTACACGGTCATTTTACAACCGTGTTCCTGCCGCCGTCCTTTCCCTCGTACAGCTTTTCGTCCGCATTTCGCAGAAGCTCCTTTACATCGGAAGAGCTGCCGGGCGTCACGCCGAAGGTCATTGTGATACGGATACTGTGTTCATTGTATTTGACCTCCAGAGCGCGGATATTTTCCAGCAGCTGTGTGAGCGAGAGATATGCCTCCTCCAGATCGGTCCGCTCAAATACCAGGAGAAATTCTTCTCCGCCCCACCGTGCCACAAAGCCCTTTCCACGCATGTGCTGTCTCAGCAGTGCCGACACGTCCTTCAGGACCTGGTCGCCGCATTCATGGCCGTAGGTGTCGTTCACTCTCTTGAAGAAATCGATATCGCCGATGGCCACACAGAAGGGAGCGTTGTTCCGGGTACACTCCTCTATTGTCTTGCGCAGGCGGATGTCGCCGGAACGGCGGTTGGACAGAGAGGTCAGGGCGTCCCGGTCCACCAGTGTGCGGAGAGAACGCTGCATATTCAGTGCAGATACGGCGATCTCGCCAAGCTCATCGGACCGCTTCAGAATTTTGGCATTCAGGGACGCGTTCATATTGCCGGTGGAGACCTCCCGGAGGAATCCGTGTATCTCCATGAGGCAGGAGGCGAATTTTCTCATATAAAGGAAAGTGAACACCAACACGATCAGTATCAATATGATATCGGTATAGATCAGAGGATAGATAGAGGTCTGAACGGCCTCCTCCACATTGGCGCTGGGCTTTCCCACAAAAAGCATTCCCACCGCGGAACCGTCCTGATTGTAAAGCGGTACATAGTAGGAAAAATAGCTGGTGCCGTAGATGATGGTATCGGTGTAGAACCGGGAATTGCCTGCTTCCAGGACATCCCTGATCACCGCTTCGGGAGCGCCGGAGCCTATGATGCGCTGGCCGTCTTTGTCCTTGATCGTAGTGAGCACGCGGGTATCCTGATAGAACAGAGTGATATCAAGACCTGTATCTTCCTTGATGTCGTCTATCAGCTCGTAATTGCCGGTAAGATTGTGCTCGCCCTTGTAGAGCTCATATGCCACGTCGCCTACCAGCCTGAAGTCTCCGGGATGGAGAGCATCCAACATTGTTATCAGACTGCAGGATACATTGCGCAGATCCTGTTCCACCTCCGAGTACATGGCTCTGGTGAACCAATGTGTTCCCAGAAGCAAGATCAAAATGCCGAAGGCGATCAGCGGAATGATGTTGATGGCCTGAAGTATATAACCGATTCTTCCTTTGCCCCGTGTCCTCATAAAAAACCTCGCATTCTCCCGGCAGATCCGCAGGCCCGCATACCTGCCGATTATCTTACCCAATCGCGTAAGACCATAAGAACAGTATACTAACTTCGCCGCAAGAAAGCAATCATGAAATCAAGAAAACAAGAAAAGCTTGACAATAAAAAATGCCAGGGGATATAATGAAGCAGATCGGTAAAAGCAAAAATGCAGTGACGGAGAGAGTAATTGTTCCGGGAAAGCCAAAGCGAGCCGGTGACGGTGCAAGACCGGTGCGAGTATGGGGGCAATGAAGATCACTCCTGAGCAGTCAGGACCAAAGGAGGTAAGGAAGTCCTTCGCCCGGTAGTCCTGAACGACGTTCCCGCGTTAAGGGAAAACATATCACTCCGGCAGTTCGGTCTGCCCGGACGTATGCGGTAACAGGTGGTCAAGCGGGAGCAGGTCTCGTCCTATTACGGACGGGACTTTTTTTATACGGCGCCGCGGGAAGCGAACCTGCCCGGCAGACAGATCATCATTAAAAAGGAAAGGAAAAAGCCCATGTACAACAAAGTATCGACGAATCTGAATTTTGTGGAGAGAGAAAAGGAAGTGGAAAAGTTCTGGCGGGAGAACGACATCTTCCGAAAGAGCATCGAGAACCGTAAAAAAGGACCGGTGTACACTTTTTATGACGGACCGCCTACCGCCAACGGCAAGCCCCATATCGGCCATGTGCTGACCAGGGTCATCAAGGATATGATCCCCAGATACCGCACCATGAAGGGCTACATGGTTCCGAGAAAAGCGGGCTGGGATACCCACGGCCTGCCGGTGGAGATCGAGGTGGAGAAGCTGCTGGGCCTGAACGGCAAGGAGCAGATCGAGGAGTACGGTCTTGAGCCCTTCATCGACAAATGCAAGGAGAGCGTCTGGAAATACAAGGGCATGTGGGAGGATTTTTCCGGCACCGTCGGCTTCTGGGCGGATATGGATGACCCCTATGTGACCTACCACGACGACTACATCGAGTCCGAGTGGTGGGCGCTTAAGACGATATGGGACAAAGGACTTCTGTACAAGGGCTTCAAGATCGTTCCCTACTGCCCCCGCTGCGGCACGCCCCTGTCCACCGCGGAGGTGGCGCAGGGCTATAAAGATATCAAGGAGCGCTCCGCCATCGCCCGCTTTAAGGTAAAGGGCGAGGACGCCTATATCCTGGCGTGGACCACCACGCCCTGGACGCTGCCCTCCAACGTGGCGCTCTGCGTACACCCCGACGAGACCTATGCCAAGGTGAAGGCGGCGGACGGCTACACCTATTACATGGCTGAGGCGCTGCTGGACACCGTGCTGGGCGGACTGGCAGATCCCGAAAAGGGCGGAGCTGCCTACGAGCTGCTGGAGACCTGCACGGGCCGGGAGCTGGAGTACAAGGAATACGAGCCCCTTTTCGACTGCGCGGAGGACATCTGCAGGAAGCAGGGCAAAAAGGCCTACTATATAGTTTGTGACACATATGTCACATTAACGGACGGCACCGGCGTGGTACACATCGCGCCCGCTTTCGGTGAAGATGACGCAAAGGTGGGGCGCAATTACGATCTGCCCTTCGTACAGCTTGTGGACGGCAAGGGCGAGATGACGGCGGAGACTCCCTACGCCGGCGTCTTCGTGAAGAAGGCAGACCCCATGGTCCTGACCGATCTGGATAAAAAGGGGCTTCTCTTTGCCGCGCCCAAGTTCGAGCACAGCTACCCTCACTGCTGGCGCTGTGACACGCCCCTGATCTACTATGCGAGGGAATCCTGGTACATCAAGGAGACGGCGGTGCGGGACGACCTGATCCGCAACAACAATACGGTGAACTGGATTCCGGAATCCATCGGCAAGGGACGTTTCGGCAACTGGCTGGAGAACATTCAGGACTGGGCGATCTCCCGGAACCGTTACTGGGGGACACCCTTAAATATATGGGAGTGCGAGTGCGGCTGTCAGAAGTGCGTGGGCAGCAGGCAGGAGCTTGCCGAGCTGAGCGGCGATCCCAGGAGCGCCCAGGTGGAGCTGCACAGGCCCTATATTGACGAGGTGACCTTCCCCTGTCCTGAGTGCGGCAAGACCATGCACAGAGTGCCGGAGGTGATCGATTGCTGGTTCGACTCCGGTGCGATGCCCTTTGCACAGCACCACTATCCTTTTGAGAACAAGGACATCTTTGAGCAGCAGTTCCCTGCCCAGTTCATCTCCGAGGCGGTGGATCAGACAAGAGGCTGGTTCCATTCCCTGATGGCGGAGTCCACACTGCTCTTCAACAGAGCGCCCTACGAGAACGTGATCGTACTGGGCCATGTACAGGATGAGAACGGTCAGAAGATGAGCAAGTCCAAGGGCAATGCGGTGGATCCCTTCGAGGCGCTTGAGACCTACGGCGCGGACGCGATCCGCTGGTATTTCTACACCAACTCCGCCCCCTGGCTGCCCAACCGTTTCCACGGCAAGGCGGTGATGGAGGGCCAGAAGAAGCTCATGGGCACCCTGTGGAACACCTATGCCTTCTTTGTGCTGTATGCGAACATTGACAATTTTGACGCCACCAAATACCGGCTGGAGTACGACAAGCTGCCTGTTATGGACAAGTGGATCCTGTCAAGACTGAATACCGTGGTGGGACAGGTGGACGACAATCTGGACAAATACCGCATTCCCGAAGCCGGGAAGGCGCTGGACGATCTTGTGGACGAGCTGAGCAACTGGTATGTGCGCCGCAGCCGGGAGCGCTTCTGGGCCAAGGGCATGGAACAGGATAAGATCAACGCCTATATGACCCTGTACACTGTGCTGGTGACGGTCTGCAAGGCGGCAGCGCCCATGATCCCCTTCATGACGGAAGAGATCTACCGCAATCTTGTCTGCAGCATCGACAAGGATGCCCCGGAGAGCGTGCATCTCTGCGATTTCCCCACAGTGGAGGAGCGCTTCATCGACAGGGAGCTGGAGCAGAACATGCAGGAGGTGCTGAACGTGAAGGCCATGGCGCTGGCGTGCAGGAACGACGCAGCCATCAAGATCCGCCAGCCCCTGGGTACAATGTATGTGAAATCCGACTGCAGGCTGGAGAGGTTCTACACCGACATCATCAGGAACGAGCTGAATGTGAAGGAAATCGTCTATACCGACGATGTGCGGGACTTCACCTCATATACCTTTAAGCCTCAGCTCCGCACGGTGGGACCCCGGTACGGGAAGCTGCTGGGAGGCATCCAGAAGGCGCTTGCCTCTCTGGACGGCAATGCGGCCATGGACGAGCTGAACGAAAAGGGCAGTCTGTCCCTTGACATTGACGGCACCGCCGTGGAGCTTAACAGGGACGACCTGCTGATCGATACGGCACAGAAGAACGGATATGTCTCTCAGGAGGACAGTCACATGACTGTGGTGCTGGATACCAATCTGACGGAGGAGCTGATCGAGGAGGGCTTTGTGTATGAGCTGATCAGCAAGATCCAGACCATGCGTAAGGACGCTGATTTCGAGGTGACGGACCATATCAGGGTATCCGTCAACGGCAACGAAAGACTGGCGGAGCTTGCAATGCGCAACAGGGAGACGATCTCCGATAAGGTGCTGGCGGATGAGCTGACCGCCGGAAAGGAATTTGCCGTTTCCAGAGAGTGGGACGTGAATGAGGAAAAGGTCACTCTCTCCGTGGAAAGGCTGCATACCTCCACATCCGGCGGATCTTCGGTGCAGGGATGAAAAAAACAGTTGGAATCATTCGGATATTTTGGTATAATGATACATTGTAAAAATTACTGCAATAGAAGATAAGGAGACTTTTGTATGAAAAGTGCGACGCTTAATAAACCGGCGGAGAAGGAAAAGGGAAAAGAAAAACTGAAGTTCGACAAGGAGCTTTTTAAGAGGAGCGTTCTCTATAACGTGAGGACCCAGTACCGCAAGGAGCTGGAGGAGGCGACTCCCCAGCAGATATTCCAGGCGGCCTCCCTCGCTATCAAGGATCAGATCATAGGAAATTGGATGGATACTCAGAAGGCATACGAGAAGGAAGACCCCAAGATGGTCTACTACATGTCCATGGAGTTCCTGATGGGCCGTGCCATGGGCAACAATCTGATCAATATGCAGGCATACAAGCCCGTGCAGGAGGCGCTGGAGGAGCTGGGACTGGATCTGAATCTGGTGGAGGATCAGGAACCCGACGCAGCGCTGGGAAACGGCGGCCTGGGACGTTTGGCAGCCTGCTTCCTGGACTCGCTGGCGACGCTGGGATATCCGGCCTACGGCTGCGGTATCCGTTACAGATACGGTATGTTCAAGCAGGAGATCCGGGACGGATACCAGGTGGAGGTGCCCGACAACTGGCTGGCCGACGGCAACCCCTTTGAGCTGCGCCGTCCCGAATACGCCAAGACCGTAAAATTCGGCGGATATGTCGCTATGCGCACCGACGAGAACGGACAGGGCCACTTTGTCCAGGAGGGATATCAGGCCGTGAGGGCCGTTCCCTTCGATCTGCCCATTGTGGGCTACGGCAACGGCATCGTGAACACACTGCGCATCTGGGACGCGGAGCCCATGGAGGTATTCCAGCTGGATTCCTTCGACCAGGGTGACTACCGCAAGGCCGTGGAGCAGGAGAATCTGGCCAGGAACCTTGTGGAGGTGCTGTATCCCAACGACAACCACTATGCAGGCAAGGAGCTGCGCTTAAAGCAGCAGTACTTCTTTATCTCCGCGTCCGTGCAGGCAGCGGTGGCAAAGTATATGAAAAAGCATGACGATATCCGCAAGTTCCATGAGAAGGTGACCTTCCAGCTGAACGACACGCACCCCACCGTTGCGGTGCCGGAGCTGATGCGTATTCTGCTGGACGATTACAACCTGTCCTGGGACGACGCGTGGTATATCACCACCCATACCTGTGCCTATACCAACCACACCATTATGGCCGAGGCGTTGGAGAAATGGCCCATCGATCTGTTCTCCAGGCTTCTGCCCAGGATCTATCAGATCGTTGAGGAGATCAACCGCAGGTTCGTGCTGGAGATCGAGCAGAAATACTCCAATATCTACGGCGTGGACGTTCAGGAGAAGATCCGCAAGATGGCGATCCTCTACGACGGACAGGTGAAGATGGCCCACATGGCCATTGTAGCGGGATATTCCGTGAACGGCGTGGCAAAGCTGCACACGGAGATCCTGAAGAACCAGGAGCTGAAGGACTTCTACGAGATGTTCCCGGAGCGGTTCAACAACAAGACCAACGGCATTACCCAGAGACGCTTCCTGCTGCACGGCAATCCGCTGCTGGCAGACTGGGTGACCTCCAGGGCGGGCGACGGCTGGATCACCGACCTGCCCCAGATCGCAAAGCTGAAGGGGCTGGCGGACAACAGCAAAGCCCAGAAGGAATTCATGGATATCAAGCACAAGAATAAGGTGCGTCTGGCCAAATATATTCTGGAGCACAACGGCATCGAGGTGGATCCCGGATCCATCTTCGACGTGCAGGTAAAGCGTCTTCACGAGTACAAGAGACAGCTTTTGAACATCCTGCATGTAATGTATCTCTACAACGAGCTGAAGGCAGACCCGGAGAAGGAATTCTTCCCCAGGACGTTCATCTTCGGCGCAAAGGCTGCCGCAGGCTATCGGAACGCAAAGCTGACCATCAAGCTGATCAATTCCGTGGCGGATGTGATCAACAACGATCCTGCCCTCGGCGGTAAGATCAAGGTGGTGTTCATCGAAAACTACAATGTCTCCAACGCGGAGATCATTTTTGCGGCGGCAGATGTCTCCGAGCAGATATCGACGGCCAGCAAGGAGGCCTCCGGCACCGGCAATATGAAATTCATGCTGAACGGAGCGCTGACGCTGGGGACCATGGACGGCGCCAACGTGGAGATCGTGGAGGAGGTAGGAGAGGAGAACGCCTTCATCTTCGGCCTGAGCTCCGATGAGGTCATCAGCTATGAGCAGAACGGCGGATACGATCCCATGGACATCTACAACAGTGATGCGGAGCTGCGCACGGTCCTGAACCAGCTGGTGGACGGGACCTATGCCGGGGATACGGAGCTGTTCAGGCCGCTGTACAACTCCCTGCTGAACACACTTTCCACCTCCAAGGCGGATACCTATTTCATCCTGAAGGATTTCCGTTCCTATGCGGAAGCGCAGAAGAGAGTGGAGGAGGCATACAGGAACAAGACGGGCTGGGCAAGGAGCGCTATTCTCAATGTGGCCGGCTCCGGCAAGTTCACCTCCGACAGGACCATTCAGGAGTATGTGGATGAGATCTGGCACCTGGATAAGGTGGAGCTGAAGTAGACCGCCCTGCGGCCTTTGTAATCGGCCGGAGCAGCAAACCGGCGTAATAGACGTAATAAACGTAATAAATCTGTAAGAACAATCAAAAAATTAGTCAAGTATGATTTGCCGAATCGTACTTGACTAATTTTATTTTCTGAATGCAGGAGGGGGTCATTATGGCAGTTTACGGATATGCGAGAGTGAGCAGTAGAACACAGAACGAGGACAGGCAGATCATTGCGCTCTGCGGCGCGCAGGTGCCAAAACGAAATATTTTTATCGACAGACAGTCCGGCAAGGATTTCGACAGGCCGATGTACAAGAAAATGATCTGTAAATTAAAGGCGGACGACGTGATCTATATCCAGAGCATCGACCGTCTCGGCAGGAATTACGAGGAGATCATGCAGCAGTGGAAGCTGATTACCAAAGAGATGGGCGCGGATATTGTCGTGATCGACATGCCGCTTTTGGATACCCGCAGAGGAAAGGATCTGATGGGCACGTTCCTGGCGGACATTGTGCTTGCACTGCTCAGCTACGTGGCCGAGAACGAGCGCACCAACATAAAAAGAAGACAGGCGGAAGGCATTGCGGCCGCAAAGGCGAAGGGAGTCCGATTCGGAAGGAGGCCGCTGCCTCTGCCGGACAATTTCCCGGATGTGTGCGATCTTTGGAAAAGGAAGAGGATTTCGCTGCCGGAAGCGGCAGAACAGTGCGGAATGCCGAGATCTACATTTTATGACAAGGCAAGGAAATACGAAAACATTTCCCGAACGGAAATCTGAAAAAGTATACTTTGCCAAATTGCACATTTCGCCTACATAATACTACATTTTATTCTCAAAGTCTACAATTTTTTCCATAAGAAAAGAGATTCAATAAAGTATACGATTCCGAACCGTTTTTCACCGAATTGTGCCATAAATAAGAATCGTGAGGAGGAAGTATCAAATGGAAGACAGTTATCCTTTGGCGCTGCCGGAGGGCGCCGTTCTGGGCGGACAGTACATCATTCGGAAGGTGCTGGGCCAGGGAGGCTTCGGCATCACCTACATGGCGGAAGACCATAAGACAGGCGAAAAAGTGGCCGTGAAGGAATTCTTTCCGGACACGCTGGCGTCCCGGACGCAGAACACCGTCAGCTCTTATCCAGGAGAGCGCACGGACAGCTTCCAGTACGGGAAAATGTGTTTCCTGCAGGAGGCGGAGACGCTGGCGGCCTTTATCGGCAGTGAGAACATCGTAAAGATCCACAGCTATTTCGAGGAGAACGGGACAGCCTATTTTGTGATGGACTTTGTGGAGGGCATCAGCTTCGACGAGTATATCAAGCAAAAGGGCGGAAAGATCAGTTACGAAGAAGCGGAGAAAGTGCTCCTGCCGATCATTGACGCGCTGGCGCTGGTGCACAGCAAGGGGATCGTCCATCGGGACGTGACCCCCGACAATATCTATATCACCAGCGACGGCACGGTGAAGCTGCTGGACTTCGGCGCGGCGAGGTACAGCCTCGGCGACAAGAGCCGCAGCCTGGATGTGGTGCTGAAGCACGGCTTTGCGCCCAAGGAGCAGTACACCAGACACGGCAGGCAGGGCCCGTTCACGGATGTGTATACGGTGGGAGTCAGCTTCTACTTTGCCATTACGGGGAAACGGCCCCCCGATTCCATCGACCGTCTGGAGGAGGACGATCTGGTGCCGCCCAGCAGTCAGGGAGTGGAGATCCCGAAACAGAAGGAGGACGCCATCTTAAAGGCCATGAGCGTCCAGCCGGGAGACCGGTTCCAGACCATGGGCGAATTTAAGAATGCGCTGCTGGGCGGCGGCGCCGCGCAGGCTCCGCAGTCTGCCGGTG
>CANQUQ010000018.1 GCA_947627115.1 uncultured Acetatifactor sp. | reverse complement strand
CCGGTTCCAGACCATGGGCGAATTTAAGAATGCGCTGCTGGGCGGCGGCGCCGCGCAGGCTCCGCAGTCTGCCGGTGCGACCGACCAGAGGGTGCTCACGGCGCCGGTACAGCCGTCGCAGCCCGTACAGCAGCAGCCGGCACAGGCTCATCCGCAGCCTCGGCCTCAGCAGCCGCAGGCGGTACAGGCTCCGCAGGCGGCCCCTCAGGCCCCGGCGGTTCCGAAGAAGAACAATACGCCTGTGCTTGTGGCGGTGATCGGGGGAGCGGCGGTATTGCTCCTCGTGATAGTGGGAAGCGTGATGCTTTTTGCAGGAATGGGCAGCCGTCGGAGCAGTACGCAGGCTTATGCCAGCGCGGAGAGTGGGAAGAAAGAAACGCCAAAGCCCACCCAGGCGCCCACGGCAAAACCGACGGAAACGCCCGAACCCACCCAGGCGCCCACGGAGAAACCGACGCAAACGCCCGAACCCACGAAGAAGCCCCAGGCCGCTGGTGCGGATACTGTGAAAATTCTGGGAAACAGCGTTGCCGATATCAAGAATGGTAATATGGCCTGCACGGATCCGGAGACAGGAACTCTGTATTATTTTTCGGGGCAGAGTTTTGGCAGTAATTCAGGTGGTATTCTGCTTTCCGGCGTTCTCCCATACAGTCTCAGCATTGTAGGGGACTACATTTATTATGTAGATAGCGCAGACGGGAAGGCATGGCGGGTGAATAAGAACGGGGGCGAACCGGAAGTGCTTCTGGGGACGGAGAATGATTCCTATTTGGCATTTTATGTTTCCGATTCCTATTGGTTCGTATACACGGCAAGCGGCCGGTTGGCTCGTTGGAATATACAGGAGAGTAAGACCGATGGAAGTGTGAACACAGGCGGAGGTGTTGGTCTGGTGACATTTTCGGACGGATACCTTTATTATGTAGACAAGACGGGAGAGAAGGATACTGTTTACAAGGTGCCCGCAGGCGGCGACTGGACTGCTCCAGAAAAATTAGCTTCGTACAAAGAATACAGAGATGTGGAAGAGATCTGTGTGGAGGATGATAGAGTATATGTACTGCTCAGTCGTCCTTATCAGGACAGCAGCGATGACGGTTTTGTGGACGTATATAAGGAGGTGCATGTCATAGAGATAAGTGATGCTGTGTCCGGTGAAGCTATAGAGGTCCGGAAGCTCAAGTGCGATGAAGATAAAAGAATACACTGTTCTAGTTTGAGAGTTGAGGATGGAACAGCCTATTATATAAGGGAAAGCGAGAATGTCGCAACAGGTGTTAAAACAGTTAGTATCAGGCAGCTAGACGACGGAAAAGAAAAAAGCCTGTATGAGGATACAGACCTGGACGGATGCGGAAGTTTATGTGTCCTGTATTCTGATACGGTAGCTGCGTATGGTATGATTGGCGACACTCTCAGACTTTATTGGATCCCTCTCGACGGCAGTGAACCGCAGGTCTTTGATTATTGATTGGTGAAAAATTCAGGGGGACCGGGAAAAAATTTAAAGGTTCCGGAGCAAGCCCTTGAAATGATAAAGGAGGAAAATAAGATGGCATTAGTGGAATGTGGCAAGGGACATATTTATGACGACAGTCAGTATCAGACGTGTCCGTACTGCAACGGCGGAGGAAACCGTGTGGAGTTCGGTGCAGAGTCCGGGGGCGTCGGGAAGACGGTGCCGGTGGGCGGCGGCTATGTGGATCAGGTGCCGGTGCAGGGAGACGTGGGCGCAACGGTGGCGCCTAAGAGCTACACCCCGCCGAAGGAGGACACGGGCAAGACGGTAGCTGTGTTTCAAAAGACCATGAAGCTGGAACCGGTGGTGGGCTGGTTCGTCTGCATCGAAGGCCCGGAAAAGGGTAAGGATTACAGGATCCTGGCGAAGAATAACACCATCGGCCGCGGGGAGCAGATGGATATCTGCATCAAGGGCGATTCCGCCATTTCCAGAGAGAATCATGCCCGGATCGGCTACGATGAGAAGCACAATGTCTTTCATCTGATTCCCGGAGAGAGCGCCAACAATATCTATGTGAACGAGGAGCCCGTTTATGTTCCCACCAAGCTGGCAGAAGGGGATCTGATCGAGCTGGGCGAGACCAAGCTGATATTCGTGCCGTTCTGCAAAAGCAATTACAACTGGAAATGCGGGTTCAAAACTGCAGACGAACAGCAGCAGGGTGAGTGAATATGGCACTGAGAAAAAAGAAGGAGAAGCATGAAAAATCCGTCAATAAACGGAGCCGTATTCCGCGGACGGAGGCGCCCCTTCTGGGGAGGAGCAGTGACGGACTGGATTATCAGATCGGTAATCTGCAGGGAGTCGGCGCCCGCGAGAGGCAGGAGGATTCCTTCTGTACTGTCAATGCGTTCGATGCGGAAAGGAGAGAAGAGAGAGGTCTCTTCTTTGCTGTCTGCGACGGGATGGGCGGCATGAAGGACGGAAAGGAAGCAAGCGAGACAGCCGTCGGAAGTCTCCGGAACGCTTTTGAGAGCATGGACCGGGAGGGCGATCTTTCCTGCGAACTGCGGGAGGCGGCCCTTCGGGCGTCGGCGGAGGTGGAGGCGATCCTGGGAGGACAGGGAGGAAGCACCGTGGTCGCCGGTATCATTTACCGGGACAGGCTTTATTTTGTCAGCGTCGGCGACAGCTGCTTTTACCTGATCCGTGACGGACAGCTCTACAGGCTCAATCTGGAGCACAATATGTGCAACCGGATCTACCTGCGATCCATCCGGGACGGTATTGTGGATCCTGCGGACGGGAAGGCGGATGAGGAGAGTGCGGCGCTGACCGGCTTTCTGGGGATGAGCGGCCTTGACCTGACGGACGGGACCGTGCGTCCGATTCCGATGAAAGAGGGAGATATTCTTCTGGCCTGCTCGGACGGCGTGGGCGGCACCCTGAGCGAGCTGGAGCTGAGAAACGCGCTGGACGGAAGCAGTCCGGCCGAGATGTGCCGGAAACTGGAGGAGGGGATTTTGGAGCATGCCAAGCCCCATCAGGACAATTATACGGCGGTAGTGGTGCAGTGCGTTCCGAGAGAAAAAAGGAAATAATATTAAGGAGAAACGAGATGAAAAAGAGTGGAAGGAAAAAGGGGAAAATAGGAATTTTGGCCGTGTTGACGGCGTTCTCTATTCTATTTTCGGGAATGAGCTGCTGTGTACCTGTGCAGGCGGCAAACGGCGGTTACAATGCGGAAGTGGACGAAGGCATTGCGGTAGTGGCGGTTTGGGCCAAAGGAACCCTGTATGTGGCGGATCAAGCATTAAATGTATATGATCAGCAGTCTTATGATGACTGGTGGGGACAGGGAACAGGATTTTTCGTGGGAGAGGAAGGCGAGGATCCCCAGTATCTGTTGACCAATCATCATGTGGTGGCGGACTATCTGGAGCACGGAAAAGGCTCAAATTGGGAAGGTTATGTTGGGGTCTACGATAGCAGCCAGGGACTGTACTACTATTTTCAGGGACAGTTTTCCGTTCGGGTATATTATTCCGAAGACGACTATGATGATGCCGTGGTGGTAGACTATCTGGATCAGGAAACCGATGCGGACTGTGCCATACTGAAACTGGATCAACCCACGGATCAGCGGAAACCGTTGACGCTTATGGTGCCTACGGAGGAGATGCGCGGTGAGACGGTGTATGCGGTGGGCTATCCGGCAATTAGCGAAAATACAATGACAGATGCCAGCAAGTGGAGCATGGCGGATGCGACGGTGACGACCGGTACTATCGGTAAGCTGGTGACAGCATCCGGAAATCGTGTGCACAGGATTCAGATGGATGCCGAGATCAATCACGGAAATTCCGGAGGACCGCTGGTGACGGCTGGCGACGGCTATGTGATCGGATTGAATACCAATGGGTGGAGCGAAGACGGAGCGACTCTTTATTACGCGGTCAATATCGATCACGCCATGGCCCTGATGGACAAAAACAATATTCCTTATACCACGGCGGATGACAAAAAAGGATCTCCTGTGGCTGTTGTGATTGTGATTGTTGTCGTGGTGATCTTAGCGGCAGCTGCGGGCGTAGTGGTTTTAAAGAAAAAGAAAGATGGAAAGCCTGCAAAGGCAAGTGCGCCTGCCGGAAATTCTTCCGCTGCCGGGAATTCTGCCGCTGCCGGGAATGCACCCAAAGCCAGAGGCCCTGTGGCGCGCTCTCTGGCGGCACAGCATAACGGTCTGAGTGTGTCTATCTCTCAGAAGCCCATTATGGTCGGGCGTGACAGGGCGTCCTGCGCCATCGCCTATGCTGAGGGAACGGCCGGCGTCAGCGGTAAGCATTGTACGATCGCGTTCGATCTTTCCGCCCAGTCCTTTATTGTCACGGACGTAGGCTCCAGTTACGGGACCTTCCTGATGAGCGGACAGCGCCTGCAGCCCAATGTGCCCTGCAAGCTGAAGGTGGGAGACAGCTTCTATGTGGGCGACAGGGCAAATGTGATCCGTTTGGAATTAGGTTAATATACTTGAATTCATGTGCGCTGAAGCGCACCAGGGGTGTAAAATGATTTTTGATGTCTATGAATATACGAATTGCGGCGGGAGAGATTATAACGAAGACGCTGCAGGACACTGTGTGGCAGGGGACAACGGCATCTTTGTGGTGGCGGACGGACTGGGCGGTCATAAGTTCGGAGAGCTCGCATCTGCCTGTGTGAGAGACACTCTGCTTCGGGCCTTTGAGGACGGCTTTGCGGGGGAGCCCGCAGAATGGCTGACGGAGAAGCTTTCGGAGGCGAATCAAAATATCCTCGCGCTGCAGGCGCAGAAAAATGCCGTCTTAAAGAGCACGGCGGTGGTCCTTACCGTACAGGAGGGAAGAGCCCTCTGGGCAAACGTGGGAGATTCACGGCTCTATTATCTCCATGACAGCAAAATATGCGCTTATACCAACGACCACTCGGTGGCATATAAAAAGTACCGGGCGGGAGAAATTCCCAGAGAACAGCTTGCCACGGATGAGGATCAGTCCTGTCTGCTGCGCTCCCTCGGAAGCGAAGACAGGAACGAGCCGGAATTTTATGAGATAAATCCTCTGCTGGAGCCGGGAGACGCATTTTTGCTCTGCTCGGACGGGGTGTGGGAATATCTGAAGGAAGAGGAGATCCTGATCGACCTCCTGAAGGCGGACAGCGCCAAGCGGTGGGCGGAGCTTCTGCTCCTGCGGCTGATCGACCGCGTCGGAGGAGATCACGATAATCTGACGGTACTCACCCTGATGATCAATTAAAGAATTATTCACATGCAGCCGCAGACGGTCATTTCCATTTTCCGTCTGCGGCTGTTTATTTGAATTTTTGGGGGAATTTTCAGGAGGATTATCCGGGAAATCAGAGCGTGGGAGCAGATACAGCAGGGTATCTTTTGATGTGATGCTGTGTGTCTGTAGGGCCGAACCATGAGAGCTAAGCTCTTCCCATGCGGAGAGGAGAGCCTTGAAACAAAAGACAGGAAAAATCTTGAAACCCAAGCCAGGAAAAACCATTGTAAAAACATTGAAAGCATCCTATAATAAGAGCAGGCAGAAAAGGGAAGCTCTGAAATCCCTTGAGAGTTTGACCCTTGCTGACCGATTTCTCTTTTTTAAAGTGATGCAGGATGCGGAGCTGTGCAAACGGCTCTTGGAGATTATCTTGGGAGTGGAGATTGAGCGCATCGAATCTTCCCCAGAGAAGCCGGTACTATCAGAACCTGATTGATGCGAACCTGCTGGATCGGGGAGAGGATTACCGCCTGCTCAACAGAAGCTATGTGATCTTTATCTGCATGGAGGACATCTTCCATAAGGGCAGGCACATTTATACTTTTGAGAATCGCTGCAGGGAAGAATTGGGGCTTGCTCTTAGCGACGGGACCGTGAAGATCTTTTTAAATCCGTATTCGGAGATGGAGGATGTCACCCCTGAGCTTGGGAACTTCTTAAAGTACCTGGCGGAGGGAGTGGCAGTGGACGAGTATACAGAAAGGCTGGTGGAAGCAGTGGAGACGGCAAAGAAGGATCCAAGGCTGATGGTGGAATATATGTCCTATTATGCGGAGCAGGCGGACCGCCGCGCCGAAAGGGAGGAGAGCCGTGCTGCCGGGATTGCAGAAGGCATAATCTGTGGCATAAAAGCTGTTCAGGGAACAAAAGAGCAGGCTGCAGAGCAGCTGATAATCCAGTGCGGCATGAGCGAGGAGGAAGCCTTTACCACTGTAGAAAAATGCTGGTGAATCAAAACACGGGTGAGGCAAATACTTATGTCAGAGCTGCAAATACGCCCTGACGGGGAGGGAATATGAAGAAAAGAGCGATACTGACCGCCCTCTGGGCGGGACTTGTCTGCGTCAGCCTGTGCAGCTGCCAGGGGACGGAGGATCCCGACGAAAGGGAAGGTTTTGTGAGCGAGGTGCAGGGCGGGGAAACGGAGGATGTTTCGCAGTCTGAGGAAGACCTGCGGTCGCCGGAGCCGGAGGATGCCCGGCAGTCTGAGGAAGACCTGCAGGAGCCGGAGACGCCTGCGGAGGATCGGCCGGAGGGACAGGGCACGTCTGCTGCAGAGGAGGCGGCATTTTCCTACGGGAAACTGGCGACGCTTTCCTTTCACTTCCTAAGCGGAGCCGGAGCCTGGAGCACGGATATGACGGTGGGCGCCGACGGCAGCTTTGACGGGCTGTATTCTGATTCCGATATGGGAGACATGGGCGAGGGATATCCTAACGGCACCGTATATTTCTGTAAATTTTCAGGACGGTTCGGGGAACTGAAAAAGGTGGACGATCTCACCTATCAGACCACGATCGTGGAGATACAGTATGAGAACGAGCCGGAGACGGAGGAGATCGTGGACGATACTCTGTATCGGTATACGGATGTCTACGGTCTGGAGGACGCGGAAAATATCCTGTTCTATCTGCCGGGAACGCCCGTAGAGTCCCTCTCGGAGGAATGCAGGTCATGGCTTCGTGATGTCCTGTACGACTGGGAGACGGATAAGTGGCTGGAGGAGCTTCCCTGCGTGGTCCTGTGCAACGAGGCCATGGGAGAGTGCTTTTACAGCTCGGACGAGGTGGAAGCGTATCTGGGAATTCTGCCCTATCTGCAGGAGTCCACGGCGGAGGCGCTTACAGGGCTGGAGCAGGGATCCGTCGGAGAAGACCGCGCCTATACGGCGCAGGAGACATACAGGCGATGCGACGACAGCCTGAATGAGCTGTGGGGACTGCTGAAGCTGGTGCTTCCGGCGGAGGAGATGGAGGAACTCACGACACAGCAGCGGCTCTGGATCGCGGACAAGGAGCGTCAGATGGAGGAAGCCGCCGCCGGTGTTTCGGACAGCACGGAGGCCGGGGTACAGAGCGATATGGTAGGAGCAAGGCTTACGATGGACAGAATCGAGGAGCTGGCCGTCCGGCTGGAGCAGGGCGAAACGGATTGATTATGTGTTATAGAGAATGTACAATTTGTTTGAGGTCGCAATTTGCGGCCTCAAATTAAAATTCAAAATGTACATAAAATGTCTGCAAAGTGATGCCTGGCAAAAAGCGATGAGCCCTGCCAGACAATCAAGTATCGCCACAGTGCGAAGTCGAATATAACAAAGCAGCCCTCAAGATACAACAAAGAAACAATGCCGCCCTATCATTGTAGGATAGAATACCGAAAAACGAGGGAGGCGTGAATATGAATTTCAGAACCGGACAAAGCGTCGGACTTTTTCTGACACTGTGCACCGCGCTCTTTTTGACCGCATGCGGTCAGGGAGCTTCTGTGGGGAAAAGCGACGTGGAAAAAGGAGCGCCGGCAGGGGAGGGCACCTTGTTTTCGGCAGCGGCGCTTACGCCATTGCCGCCGTGTCAGAGCACAAGGAGAGCGCATGGAGCTTCCTTGAGGAATCTTTTTTGCAGGAGAAAAGTGACCTTTATGCAAGCATTTTTATCAATTATCCCACGTTAAAAGAGGAGCTGGATAAGAAGGCGGATATTGCCATAGAGAGAAATGAAGTGACTCCGGAGGAGATCCGTGCTGTCCTGGAGCTGCTCCCGGACGCGGCGCTCTTCTTTTCGGCGGACAGCGATGAAATCATACAAATCATCAATGAAGAAGCAGGAGCTTATTACAGCGGGCAAAAAGGGGCAGATGACGTAGTAAGCGTGATACAGAACCGTGTCCAGCTCTATGTGGATGAGAGCGGACATAGCGGAGACGGCTGAAGAATCGGCGGCATCGCTGATATTTTTCATTGCAACGCCTCCCGTTTTCCTATATAATATCTTCTGTACGGTGTATTCCGAAAGATAACATGTCAGAGGAGGATTTCGGTATGATAACATTACTGCAGGGCGGCGCCTATCTGGTGAACGGCACACAGATCGTGCCTGAGGGACCGGAGGCGGCCGCGGCGTTAAGATCAAAGACAGGAAGAGAGATCTCAAAGGAGGAGGCGGCTAAGAACACCATCGCCTACGGTATTCTGGAGAGCCACAACACCTCCGGCAATATGGAGAAGCTGAAGATCCGCTTTGACAAGCTGACCAGCCACGATATCACCTTCGTGGGCATCATCCAGACCGCAAGGGCGTCGGGACTTCAGAAGTTCCCCATGCCCTATGTGCTCACCAACTGCCACAATTCCCTGTGCGCGGTGGGCGGCACCATCAACGAGGATGACCACATGTTCGGCCTGACCTGCGCAAAGAAGTACGGCGGCGTCTATGTGCCCCCTCATCAGGCGGTGATCCATCAGTACGCAAGGGAGATGCTTGCGGGCGGCGGCAGGATGATCTTAGGCTCCGATTCCCATACCCGCTACGGCGCGCTGGGCACCATGGCCATGGGAGAGGGCGGTCCTGAGCTGGTGAAGCAGTTATTGAATCAGACTTACGACATCAACATGCCCGGCGTGGTAGGGGTCTATCTCACCGGTGCGCCGGTAAAGGGCGTGGGCCCTCAGGACGTGGCGCTTGCCATTATCGGAGCCGTGTTTAAGAACGGTTATGTGAAGAATAAGGTCATGGAGTTCGTAGGTCCCGGCGTGGCTTCCTTAAGCGCGGATTTCCGGATCGGCGTGGACGTGATGACCACGGAGACCACCTGCCTGTCCTCCATCTGGAGGACGGATGCCGAGATCGAAGAATTCTATGAGATCCACGGTAGAAAGGAAGAGTATAAGGAACTGAATCCGGGAGAAGTGGCTTACTACGACGGGCTGATAGAGGTGGATCTGTCCAAGGTGCGCCCCATGATCGCCATGCCCTTCCACCCCAGCAACACCTACACTATCGAAGAGCTGAACGCCAATCTGGAGGACATCCTGGACGAGACGGAAAAGCGTGCCCAGGTGAGCCTTGACGGGGCGGTGGAATTCCATTTGAAGGATAAGGTAAAGAACGGAAAGCTCATGGTGGATCAGGGCATCATTGCCGGCTGCGCGGGCGGCGGCTTTGAGAACATCTGCGCCGCCGCGGATATTTTAAAGGGCAGATACATAGGCTCCGACGGCTTTACCTTAAGCGTGTATCCCGCTTCCATGCCGGTATACATGGAGCTGATCAGGAACGGCTGCGCCGCTTCGATCCTGGAGACCGGCGCGGTGATGAAGACCGCATTCTGCGGCCCCTGCTTCGGCGCGGGGGACACGCCGGCCAACAATGCCTTCAGTATCCGCCACTCCACCAGGAACTTCCCCAACCGTGAGGGAAGCAAGCTCCAGAACGGTCAGATCTCTTCCGTGGCGCTCATGGACGCCCGTTCCATTGCGGCCACAGCGGCGAACAAGGGCGTATTGACTCCCGCAACGGATTTTGACGGTGAGATCGGAAAATATAAATATCATTTTGACAGCAACATCTATGCGAACCGCGTGTTCGATTCCCACGGCGTGGCGGACCCCGATGTGGAGATCCAGTTCGGTCCCAACATCAAGGACTGGCCGGCTATGGGCGCGCTGCCGGAGAATCTGGTGCTGCAGGTGGTCAGCGAGATCCACGATCCCGTCACCACCACCGACGAGCTGATCCCCTCCGGGGAGACTTCCTCCTACCGCTCCAATCCTCTTGGGCTGGCAGAGTTCACCCTGAGCCGCAAGGATCCCCAGTATGTGGCAAGGGCCAAGGAGATCCAGAAGGCGGAGAAGGAGCGCATGAACGGCGGGCATCCCTGCCAGGTGCTGCCTGTGTTAAAGGAGATAATGGGCGCGGTCAAGGCGCAGTATCCGGAGGTCAATCACACCAACACCGGCTTCGGCTCCACTATTTTTGCGGTAAAGCCCGGCGACGGCTCCGCCAGAGAGCAGGCGGCCTCCTGCCAGAAGGTATTGGGAGGCTGGGCGAACATTGCCAACGAGTACGCCACCAAGCGCTACCGCTCCAACCTGATCAACTGGGGCATGCTTCCCTTCCTGATAAAGGAGGGAGAGCTTCCCTTCAAGAATCTGGACTATCTCTTTATTCCCGGCATCAAAGAGGCCGTGGAGGAGAAGCAGGACGTGATCACGGCTTATGTGGTGGGAGAACAGGGGCTTCAGGGCTTTGAACTGAGACTGGGCGAGCTCACCGACGAGGAGAGGCAGATCATATTGAAGGGCTGCCTGATCAACTATAACAGAGTGTCCTGAGGGCTGTCTTGACAGCATCGCTTGAGAAGGAGAGTTTATGGAATTCAACAAACCCGTTTCCAATCCCCTGCTGGTGGGAGCCATCGAACTGTTGAAGGAGGCTGACACACAGGAGCATCGGGATCTGCTCATCAGGGAGCTTTTGAAGGCCGATCTGATGGCGCCCGCCATCATTGACCCGGCCCCTGCGGAGGATGAGGAGGGCAGGCTGTCCGTTGCGCCGGGCAGCAGAGTGCAGCTGCCCATGCTTTTCAGCTCCGACGGGAAGAAGTTCTTTATGGGCTTTACCGACGAGGCTGAGTACCGAAAGTGGCAGGAAAAGAACAGGGAGCTTCCCTTTTTTGCGGTGCGCCTGCAGGACTTTGCCGCAATGCTGTCCCACAGGGACTCCCAGGGAAATGAGTGTCCTGCGCTGGGCCTTGTGATCAATCCCTACGGGGCCAGCGTGATGCTTCCCAGGGAACTGATCGGGGGCATTGTCAAGGGTTAGGCTAAAGTTAATAAGATTTGTGTCGATATACTTAATACAGGAGAGCGGTATGGCCAACTGCTCTCCGAGTAAAAGATATGGACGCCACGGATGGTATTTTTGCGGGGAAAGGACATTCCAAGAAAATATCATCTTTTTTTGCGCATCTTTGCGAGGCTGCGGACGGACCGCAGGCTGTCGCATGCGCGGGGGGACAGGGACGGAAGCTCAAAAGTTCTGCGGTGTGGGAACGTCGGCAGCAGGGAGGCTGGAGACGTTTGAGCGGCGCAGGATGGGTGGACATTAAGGAGAGAAGAAAGGATTGAAAATTGATTCCAGTGTAGTAGGAATGGAATCCGCAAGAAGCTATCGTGCTTCCAACACAAATTTCACACGCTTTTCCATAAGGGATTATCAGGAGGGCATGGGACAGGGCAGCAACGCCCTCAACGCCCAGATCGGAAATGAAGGGCAGGGAACCGGCCAGACCACCGGACAGTCCCTGCAGCGCGACAGGCTGGAGGAGCTGCAGGACCGTCTCCAGAGATTCGGAATCAGGATACAGGTCCGCAGCGCTCCCAGCCAGACCTTCGACAGCATCAGAAATCAGACGGTCAACTATATTCTCGATCTGTTCTTCGGACACCGGTATCGGAACGGTTCCTTTTCCGCGAGCAGCATGCAGGCCTCCTACAGCATGGATCTTACGGCCGCACAGCCCTCCGGGTTCCAGGAATGGACCCTGTCTCAGGGGAATCTGCTGTATGAGGCGGAGGATACCTCCTTTTCCACCACCGGGACGGTGCGCACCTCTGACGGCAGAGAGATCAACTTTAATGTGAATGTGGGCATGAGCCGCGAGTTCCGGCAGTATTACGAACAGGAGCTGCAGCCGGATCCGAATCTGGTGGATCCGCTTGTCATCAATCTTGACGGTGATGTGGCAGACGTTTCCGACCAGACATTCTTTTTCGACCTGGACGGCGACGGCACTCTGGACAAGGTCAATCAGTTGGGATTGGGCAGCGGATTTCTGGCGCTGGACAAGAACGGCGACGGAGTCATCAACGACGGGAACGAGCTGTTCGGCACATCCAGCGGGAACGGTTTTCGGGATCTGGCCATGTATGACGACGACGGGAACGGCTGGATCGACGAGAATGACGCGATCTGGTCAAGACTCAAGATCTGGTGCAAGGACGCCAACGGCAATGATGTGCTCTACAGGCTGGCCGATAAGGGCGTGGGCGCGATCTGCCTGCAGAATGTAGGAACCCAGTTCACCCAGCAGGGACAGGATGGCAGCACCAAGGGCGTCATCCGCAGCACGGGAGTATTCCTCTATGAGAACGGCAGCGCCGGGACCATACAGCATGTGGACATGGCGAAGCGTTCCTACTCGGCTTGACCCGTGCAGGTCGAACGGCGGGGAAAGAAAATAATGTGAATTTAAAACTGTCTTGACGCAAAAAGCGTCGAGGCAGTTTTTCTGTTGAATAATTCCTTTTTTTTGGGGCAGACTGGTAGCAGAGAAACAGTTCAGAAAACTGTATTGCAGCAGAAATTTATGGCGAAAAGGAAAGGGATTCAGCAATGAGAAGAAATAGAAAAGACAACACCAAAAAGGAACGTATCATTATGATCGCCTCGTCGGCGTTCGTATTGGCGGCATTGACTATGACCGGAGTATATATGCAGTCCAATGAGCAGAAGGCTCAGGATGACGGTTACACCATAGATTTTACGGCGCTGGAGAATAATGTGGAGGAGAAGGGTCAGGAAATTTCGGACAACAGTCAGGGGCCCAATGATCAAAACAGCAATGATACAAGTATCATGGATAATCCCGGAACGGAAAATATGGCGGACAATCTGGACGACGATCTGGATTATCTCCCTATGGAGGCAGGCTCCAATCTGGTGGAGCTCCCCGGACTGACCGAGGGGGACGAGGGAGAAGAGAAAGAACAGGATGCGGATGTGCCCGCACCCCAGGCGGAAACGATCATTCCGGAGCTGGAGGATATCCCTGAGGAGCCTCAGCAGCCGGATGCCGCGCCGGCGGAAGCGGCGGAGGAACAGCAGCAGGAGGCTCTGGGCGATGAAGTGGTGGTGAACCGGGAGTTGCGCTTTTCGGAAAGCGACGGACTGCTCCGGCCGTTGGCGGGGGAGACGCTGATTCCCTTCAGCACGGATAAGAGCGTGTATTTTTCCACGCTGGATCAGTATAAACGCAGCACGGCCATGGTCATCGCGGCTGCGGAGGGAACCGCGGTGGCGGCCTGCGCAGAGGGAAGGGTGGTAGACATTTTTTCCAATGAGGAGATCGGACATGCCGTCACCGTGGAGCTGGGCGACGGCTACCGGATCACCTACGGGCAGCTCAGAGATATTCAGGTGTCCATGGACAGCTACGTAAATGCCGGCGACACGATCGCGGCAGTGGCGGCGCCCACGAAATATTATTCTCTGGAGGGCAGCAATCTCTATTTGCAGCTGACGGCCAACGGGACGCCGGTAGATCCTGAGCCTCTGCTCAGATAGAACGCGGAAAGGGACAGGTGGCGTTATGTATATACTCGGCGGAATCATAAAGACTATGGCCGGTGAGGATATCCGGAACGGATGTATTCACATTGCAGACGGGAAAATAGCGGAGATCGGAAAGCGGGATGAAGTGACAGTTCATCCCGCTGCGCATGAGCGCGTGCTTGAAATAGAGGACGGCATTATCATGCCCGGAATTATAGAGGCTCACTGTCACATGGGGATCACGGAGGAGAAAAAGGGAACGGAGGGCGACGACTGCAACGAGACGGTGGATCCCGTGACTCCCTGGCTCAGGGCCATAGACGCCATCAACACCATGGATGCTGCTTTCGACGATGCGGTGCGGGCCGGGATCACGGCGGCCATGATCGGTCCCGGAAGCTCCAATGTGGTGGGAGGCCAGTTCGCCCTTTTAAAGACAAGGGGGCGCAGAGTGGACGATCTGATCGTGAAGGCGCCGGCAGCCATGAAGGTGGCGTTTGGCGAGAATCCCAAGGTCAACTATTCCGGACAGGGGAAGAGCCCGTCTACGAGGATGGCCATTGCGGGCATGCTGAGAAAGGAATTGAACCGCGCCAGACAGTACGCCCGTGAGAAAAAGACCGCCCAGGAACGGGGCGAGGAATTTCAGGAGGATTTTACCCTGGAGTGCTGGCTGCCGGTCCTGAACCGGGAAATCCCGCTGAAGGCGCATGTGCACAGGGTCGACGATATTTTTACGGCCATTCGCATTGCAAAGGAATTTGATCTGAAAATGACCCTGGATCATTGTTCGGAAGGGCATCTGATTGCGGAGGAGCTGGCCGAGGAGGGATATCCGGCAATTGTGGGGCCGGACTTTGCCAGCCGCAACAAGATAGAGGTGCAGAATATGGCCTTCAAGACGGCCGGCATATTGAACCGTGCCGGCGTCATGACGGCTGTCACCACGGATCATCCCGTATCACTGATCCAGGCATTGCCGCTGTGCGTGGGAATGGCAGTCAAGGCCGGACTTCCGATGGAGGAGGGCTATAAGGCGATGACGGTCTATGCGGCCGACATCTGTGGAGTGAAGCACAGACTGGGCAGCCTTGAGCCGGGGAAGGATGCGGATATTGCCGTTTTTGACGGTAATCCCATGGAGGTCTTTACAAAGACCCTCTACACCGTCATCAACGGTGAGATCGTATATGAATCGGAGGACCGGAAGGAATTGCTTTCTTCGGAGAATATGATAAAATAAAGACAAATATTCTTTGGAGGGAAGACCTTGAAGGGTGATACAAAATTTGTTCTGCTTTCCGTATTCGCTGCGTTAGGCTGCCTTCTGGGCGGCTGCAGCGAAAAGGCAGGTCCGCAGACGGGAGCCGCCCCGTACGCCGCGGCCGTGGGAATGGAGAGCACTCCCATAGTGGATTACACCGTGCCTCAGATGACATCCAATATTCCGGTGAATCTGATAGGGTATCCGGCGGACGGAGGAAAGGAAGCGGCAGTGAAGGGCCGGGAGCTTCCGCAGGAGTTCCGTCTGATCGATGCCGGCACAGGGGAATCTGTATACAGCGGCACGGTCAGCGATGCGGTTTACAACAGCGAGCTGGAGCTCTATGTGGGCCGTGCGGATTTCAGCGATTTTCGGCGGGAGGGCAGATATTACCTGGAGTGCGATCACGTGGGGCGCTCATATGATTTTGATATAGAGGAAGGTCTTTACGAGGAGCTTTTCCTGGAGAACTATGAGAGGCTGATCGGGGAATGCGGGGAAGGCACCCTGTCCGTATCGGATGCGGTCATACTGCTGGAGGCATATGAGTGGTACGGAGAAATATTCCCGGACCGGAATGAGGATCAGATCCCGGATGTGCTGGCGGAGCTAAAGGTATGGGTGAGCCGCATGGAGTCGGAGGGAGTGGAGGAGCAGGAGGCCGCTCTGTATGCGGCGTTTCTCGCCAAATTCAGCTATAACTATCAGAAGACGGATTTTCAGTATGCCACGGACTGCCTGAAGCGCGCCTCCACCGTCTTCGGACAGGTGCAGAACACGATCGGTAAAGACGCGGACAGCTTTTTTGCGCTGACCGAGCTTTACCGTGCCACCGGACTGCGTACATACAGAAATCAGATCGGTGCATATAAGAGCTTTTTTGAGAACAACAGCAGCTATCTTGAGGAGACGGGATATCTCTACGGAATCATGACCTATATGGCGACCCGGCAGGGAGTGGATCTGGAGATGTGCGACGGCTTCATGGAAAATCTCATGTACCGAGCAGAGGAGATCTCCGACCGTTACAAGGATATGACTCATCCCGTGACGGCCCGAAATAACGGCCCTGAGGATCTGCTGAAGCGCGCCATAGAAGTGTCATGTGCCAACTATGTCATGAATAATTATCAATATACGAACATTGTGGAAGAGTTCCTGCACTATCTCATGGGCAGGAATCTTGAATCCATGAACTTCTATGAGCAAGATGAAGCCGGGGCGGAGTATCTTCTGCTGCTGGCACAGCTTGCCTCGAATGAAAGGTAACGAGCAGGAGGGTGTCTGTCAGATGAGGATCGTAGTTTTAGCGGGAGGCATCAGCACGGAACGGGACGTTTCCTTAAGTTCCGGGAGCATGATCTACAGGGCGATGAAGAGCAGAGGGCATCAGGCGGTGCTGCTGGATGTATATCTGGGATACGAGGGAGACTGCGACGGCATCTTTGAGAGGGAGACGGACTGGGCGGCCAAGGTGAGCGCCATCGGGGAGCAGACGCCAGATCTGGAGGCGGTGAAGGCCCTGAGAAAGCAGGGCGGGAAGGGATTCTTCGGCCCCAACGTGCTGAGGATATGCGAGAGCTCGGACTGCGTTTTTCTGGCCCTTCACGGGGCGAACGGCGAGGACGGCAAGATTCAGGCGTGCCTGGAGCTTTTGGGCATCCCCTACACGGGGACCGATTTCGTCAGCTCCGCCATGGCCATGGACAAGGGGATCACCAAGGACATCTTCCGGGCCTACGGTATTCCCACCCCGGAGGGAACCAGGTTAAGACGGGGAGAGACGGAAAGCACAAGAATTCCCTTTCCCTGTGTGGTCAAGGCCAGCTGCGGGGGCTCCAGCGTGGGCGTCAGCATAGCGCGCAATGAGCGGGAGTACGAGGCGGCCAAGGAGGAGGGCTTCCGATACGGCGGGGAGGTCATTATCGAGCGGTACATAAAGGGAAGGGAATTTTCCGTGGGCGTGATCGGCGGCAAGGCGCTCCCGGTCATAGAAATGGTGCCGGAGACGGAGTTTTACGACTACAGGGCGAAATATCAGGCGGGAAGCGCAAGGGAGATCTGTCCGGCTGAAATTTCGGAGGAGCAGACCCTCGCCATGCAGGAGATCGCCGAGCAGGTGTTTCGGGCACTGCGGCTTCAGAGCTATGCAAGAATGGATTTTATGATGAGCGCCCAGGGCGAGATCTTCTGCCTGGAGGCCAACACGCTGCCGGGCATGACGGCCACCTCGCTTCTGCCCCAGGAGGCAGCGGCGGTGGGCATCGGCTTTGAGGAGCTGTGCCAGCGGATACTGGATCATGCGATGCGGCAGACTCTCTGAAAGGAAACGGTACAAGGACATGAATCTGACATTGGGCGAGATGACGGCGGCCTGCGGCGGCAGGCTCATACTGGGAAAGGGCGCGGACAGTGGAGACAACGTGACGGCTGTGACGGTGGACTCCCGAAAGGTCACGGCGGGAGGTGTATTTGTGGCCACGGCGGGAGAACGGGTGGACGGTCATGATTTTGTGGCGTCGGCCTTTTCTCAGGGAGCCGTGCTGGCGGTGGTAAGCAGGATGCCCGAACAGCTTTCGGAAGGGACGGCAGACGGAGGTCCCGGCAGAGGCAGCTGCCTGCTGGTGGAGGACACCCTGCAGGCGCTGAAGGATATTGCGGAGTTCTATCGGCGGAAGCTGGATATCAGGGTGGTAGGTATCACCGGAAGCGTGGGCAAGACCAGCACCAAGGAATTTATCGCCGGCGTGCTGGCGGAAAGGTACAGCGTCCTGAAGACGGAAGGAAACTTCAACAATGAGATCGGGGTGCCCCTGACGCTGCTGCGCATACAGCCCGAACATCAGGTGGCTGTGGTGGAAATGGGAATCAGCGAATTCGGCGAGATGCACAGGCTGAGCAAGATGGCAAGACCTGACATTTGTGTCATAACGAATATCGGACAGAGCCACCTCGACAATCTGAAGACCAGGGACGGAATCCTGAAGGCAAAGTCCGAAATCTTTGACTTCATGGCGGAGGACGCAGAGATCTGCCTGAACGGCGGGGACGACAAGCTGATCGCACTGAGGGAGATCAGGGGACGCAGGCCCCACTTTTTCGGAATGGGGGAGTCGGCGGCCAAGGCTGCGGGCGGTTCCTGTGAGGTGACGGCGGTGGACGTGGTGAGCAGAGGGCTCTGGGGAAGCGATGCGAGAATAGTCACCCAGAAGGGCGCGTTCGACGTACATGTGCCGCTGCCGGGGGTCCATATGGTCCTGAATGCCGCCGCGGCGGCCTGCGTGGCAGGGCTGCTCGGCCTGACGCCGGAGCAGATCGCGGCGGGCATCGGCAAGCTTGCGCCAATCAGCGGGCGGAACAATCTGCTCCGCCTTCCGAAATACACCCTGATCGACGACTGCTATAACGCGAATCCGGCTTCCATGCGTGCGGCGCTGGATCTGCTGGCACTGGCAGACACGGAGAAGGTGGCGATCCTGGGAGATATGTTCGGTCTGGGGGAGGACATTGCGGACGAACTTCACAGACAGGTGGGAGCGTATGCGGCAGAGAAGGGAATCGACCGCATTGTCTGCGTGGGCGAGAGGGCACGGCATATGTTCGACGCCGCCTGCGACGGTGCGGAGGAGCCCCGCTGTATCAGCCGTTTTCCCTCGCTGGAGGTATTTTTGGAGGCGCTGGAGAGGGAGCCGGAGAAATATGTGCCGGAGGGCAGCACGGTCCTCCTCAAGGCCTCCCACGCCATGGAGTTCGGCAAACTGCTGGATTACCTGAGAAGGAGGGGAGAAGAGAGCGGAGAAGGGTGACGGGGCTTCTTCCCTTCGTTGACTTTTCCGCCCGAATATGATACCCTTAAAGTTGCTCGGTTTAACGCTTTAAAGCGTGGAAAAAACCGGAAAATACATGCCTGCAAACGGTACGAAAGGAACAAAAGTATGCCTGTAACAGAATATCTGGAGAGAAACGCAAGATTATATCCCGACGAGGTGGCCCTGGTGGAGCTGAATCCGGAGGAGAAGGACACCCGCAGGATCACCTGGAAGGAGTATGGGCTGGTGGAACCGGACAGGTTCCGGCCGTACCGCCGGGAGATCACATGGAGCGTGTTCAACGAGAAGGCGAACAGAGTGGCAAATATGCTGATCGGCCGCGGCATCCGCAAGGGTGACAAGGTGGCCATTCTGATGTACAACTGCCTGGAATGGCTGCCGATCTATTTTGGGGTGCTGAAGAGCGGAGCCATCGCGGTGCCCTTTAATTTCAGGTATGATGCGGAGGAAATACTGTACTGCGTGGAGCTGGCGGAGGTGGATATCATTCTTTTCGGCTCCGAATTTATAGGGCGTATGGAGATCAATGCGGAGCGTCTGAGCAAGGGGCGCCTTCTGATCTATGTGGGAGACAACTGTCCCAGCTTTGCCGAAAGCTATCACGAGCTGGTGGCGGACTGCTCCAGCCAGGCCCCCGGTGTGGAGCTGACCGAGGACGATTTCGGCGCAATCTATTTTTCCTCCGGGACCACCGGTTTTCCCAAGGCTATTTTACATAAGCATCAGAGTCTGACCCAGGCGGCGGAGATGGAGCAGAAGCATCACGGCACCGGCCGGGAGGACACCTTCCTGTGCATACCGCCCCTGTATCACACGGGCGCGAAATTCCACTGGATGGGCAGTCTGGTGGCAGGCAGCAGGGCCGTGCTCTTGAAGGGAGCGAGGCCGGAGACCATTCTCTCCGCGGTGTCTCAGGAACACTGCACCATTGTCTGGCTGCTGGTCCCCTGGGCGCAGGATATTCTGGATGCCATGGACCGGGGAGATATAAGGAAAGAGGATTATCAGCTGGATCAGTGGAGGCTGATGCACATCGGCGCCCAGCCGGTGCCGCCGTCGCTGATCAGGCGCTGGAAGGAATATTTTCCCAATCACGATTACGATACCAACTACGGTCTGTCCGAATCCACGGGACCGGGCTGCGTGCATCTCGGCATGGAGAATATACATAAGGTGGGCGCCATCGGCGTGCCCGGCTACCGCTGGGAATGTAAGATCGTGGACGAGGCGGGCAGGGATGTGGCCAGGGGCGACGTGGGAGAGCTGTGCGTGAAGGGCCCTGGGGTCATGACCTGCTATTACAACAATCCGGAAGCCACGGCCGAAGTCCTGAAGGACGGCTGGCTCTTTACGGGCGACATGGCCATGCAGGACGAGGACGGCTTTATCTTTCTGGTGGACAGGAAGAAGGATGTGATCGTCAGCGGCGGAGAAAATATTTACCCGGTGCAGATCGAGGATTTCCTGCGCAAATTCGACAGGGTGAAGGATGTGGCGGTGATCGGCCTGCCTGACCGAAGGCTGGGAGAAAAGACGGCGGCCATCGTCGAGATCAAGGACGGCTTTACCTGCACCAGAGAAGAAATAGAGGAGTTCTGCATGGGACTTCCCAGGTACAAGAGGCCCAGAGAGATCATTTTTGCGGAGATTCCCAGGAACGCCACCGGCAAGATCGAGAAGCCAAAGCTGCGCAAAATTTACGGAGCGGACAATCTGGTGGCGAAGGAGAATCAGAGCTGACCCCTTGATATGCGTGTCAGAGCACGCCGGGGCAGAAGCGTGAGTTAGGAGAGATATTACATGAGAGAATTGATGCTTGGCAACAAGGCGCTGGCCAGAGGACTCTACGAGGCCGGCTGCGCGGTCATTTCCAGTTATCCGGGAACTCCGAGTACGGAGATCACCGAGGAAGCGGCTAAGTATGATGAGATATACTGCGAGTGGGCGCCCAACGAGAAGGTGGCGCTGGAGGTGGCTCATGGGGCGAGCCTGGGCGGTGTGAGGAGCGCCTGTGCCATGAAGCATGTGGGCCTGAACGTGGCGGCGGATCCTCTTTTTACCATCTCCTATCAGGGCCTGAACGCGGGACTGGTGGTCTGCGTGGCGGATGATCCCGGCATGCACTCCTCCCAAAATGAACAGGATTCCAGGCATTATGCCCTGGCGGCAAAGATCCCGATGCTGGAGCCGTCCGACTCCGAGGAGGCCAGGACCTTTGCGAAGCGCGCCTTTGAAATTTCGGAGCAATTTAACACGCCGGTGCTGATCCGGATGTGTACCAGAGTGTCCCACTCTCAGAGCGTGGTGGAGCCCCAGGAGCGGAAGGTGCCGCAGCAGGTGCCCTATGTGAAGGATCCCTCCAAGGTGATGATGACCGTAAACGCCCGCAACGCGCATGTGCGCGTGGAGCAGCGGACGCTGGACCTTGCGGCTTATGCGGAGCACTGCGACCTGAACCGCGTGGAGATGGGGGACACCTCTCTGGGTATTATCACGTCCTCCACGTCCTATCAGTATGCAAGAGAGGTCTTCGGAGACGGCGCCAGCATCCTGAAGCTTGGCATGGTCTATCCTCTCCCTGAGAAGCTGATCCTGGATTTTGCGGCGAAGGTGGACAGGGTGATCGTGTTGGAGGAGCTGGATCCCTTTCTTGAAAATTACTGTAGGCAGCTGGGCCTGAGGGTGTCCGGCAAAGACATTTTTCCAATCTGCGGCGAGTTCAGCCAGAATCTGGTGCGCAGCTGCATGGGACTTAAGACCCCTGAGACCGTCAGGATCGACGACAGTATTCCGGGGCGGCCTCCCGTGATGTGCGCGGGATGTCCTCACAGGGGAATCTTTTACATTTTGAAGAAGAATAAGTGCATGGTGTACGGCGATATCGGCTGCTATACCCTGGGCGCCGTGGCGCCTCTGAATGCCATGGACTTAAATGTGTGCATGGGAGCCTCCTGTTCCGGTCTGCACGGCTTTAATCTGGCCATGGGCCGGGAGGGGGAGAAGCACAGCGTGGGCGTCATCGGCGATTCCACCTTCATTCATTCGGGGATGACAGGCATCACGGATATTTCCTACAACATGACCAATTCCACGGTGATCATTCTGGACAACTCCATCACGGGAATGACGGGCCACCAGCAGAATCCCACCACCGGAAAAAATCTTCGGGGCGAACCTGCGGGGAAGGTGGATCTGGAGAGTCTCTGCCGTGCTCTTGGCTTTGACCGGGTGAGGGTGGTGGATCCCTATGATCTGGATCAGGTGGACCGGGTGCTGAAGGAGGAGCTGGAGACGGAGGCGCCTTCCGTAATCATCAGCCGCAGGCCCTGTGTCATGATAAAGGGAACGGTACACAATCCGCCCCTGGAGCCCAAGGAGGACAAGTGCGTGGGCTGCAAGGCCTGTATGCAGATAGGCTGTCCGGCAGTCTCCGTGCGCGACGGAAAGGTGCGGATCGACAGAACGCTGTGCATCGGCTGTAAGGTCTGCACGCAGATGTGTAAGTTCGGGGCGCTGGAATAACGGAAACGAAATTTTACGGGAAGGGATATACATATGGCCACAAAAAATATTATGATCGTAGGCGTAGGAGGCCAGGGAACGCTGCTGGCCAGCAAGCTGTTGGGATATGTGCTCCTGGGACAGGGATACGATGTAAAGGTGTCCGAGGTGCACGGCATGAGTCAGAGGGGCGGAAGCGTGGTGACATATGTGCGCTTCGGGGAGAGGGTGTACTCTCCGGTGATCGACAAGGGGGAAGCGGACTTTATCATCTCCTTTGAGCAGCTGGAGGCGGCCAGATGGCTGGAGTATTTAAAGCCGGGCGGCCGGATCGTCGTAAACACCCAGAAGATGGAGCCTATGCCCGTGATCATCGGGGAGACGGAGTATCCCGACGGGCTGGTGGAAAAGATGCAGGCTGCGGGGGCCCAGGTGGACGCGGAGGATTTCCTCGCCGTGGCGGAGGCGGCGGGCAGTCCAAAGGCGGTGAACATCGCTCTGATGGGAAGGCTGTCCGCTTATTTTCCGGAGATTGCGGAGGAGGAATGGCAGAGGGCCATTGAGGCCTGCGTGCCGCCAAAGTTCCTGGAACTGAACAAAAGGGCATTTGAAATGGGCCGCCAACGCAGTTGATCTGGCGTTGACGGCCCGTTTTGACTAAACATCCGGTTCCGGCGGACTGTACGACGGATGTCATACGGATTTCAATGGATGTCATGCGGATCTCAATAGGTCAATGGGATGCTGCGGAAAACAGACCGAGCAGTCTTGCGGCATTGCCGGACAGCACGGCGTCCAGCTCGGCGGATGTCAGTCCGCTCGTGCGCACCAGCTCCAGGGCTTCCTTTGCGTCGGTCCAGGGGCTGTCCGTGCCGAACAGGATCCGATCGGCACCGAAGGACCTCACCATGCGAAGGAACCGTTCCCGGCTCAGCGAGGTATGTTCGGCGGCGGTGTCACGGCCCGTGTTGGAGCGCAGCGGATCCAGAGAAAAGGCGGTATCCAGATAAACGCTGCAGTCCGCAAGCAATTCCTCCGCGTCCTGCCAGCAGCCCCATCCGCCCATATGGGCCAGCACCAGCTTATCCGGACGGATCTGTCTTAAGACGGACCGGATGCGGGGCACAGCGGCGTGATCCGCCCCCGGAAAGCTGATGTCGAATCCGGCGTGTGTCAGGACTACAAGGCCGTTCTCGGAGGCACAGTCCACGATCCTGAGATAGCGGATATCGTCAAAATCCGTTTTCTGGAACACGGGGTGAAGCTTGACGCCGGGGATGCCGCGGTCTGCCAGACCGCGCAGGATATCCTTGTAATCGTCGTTGTCCGGGTGGATACCGCCGAAGGACAGGATCCCTGTATCGCGAAAGCGGCGGTTGGTCTCCTCGGCCAGACGGTTGATGTCCTCCGCCTGGGAGGGCTTTGTCACCACGGGCAGGAGGACGGCGTGACCGATACCTGCGGCATGCATGGAGCGCCTGAGACCGTCCAGCGTGCCGTCGGAATAATTTTTGATATGGGCGCTGTCCGAGAGCCTTGCGATAGCCCGTCGGGCGAGCTGTTCGGGAAATGTGTGAGCGTGAAAATCGATTATCATGTGTGAGATCCTTTCGGAAGGTCATTGTAACCACTTTAGCATAATTTATGTGAAAAGGAAAGCGCCGCCGAAGGAGGACACGGAAAGGAAGGACGACCGATGCTTTATCGGACAAGTTACCGTTCTCCCCTGGGGGAGATCCGCATCGTCAGCGACGGAGAAACTATCAAAGAGCTTTGGCTGGCGGGCCAGAGGGGCTATGAAGGCGCTCTGAAATACGGAGCGTGCGGCGCCGGCCGGCCTCCCGTGCTGGAGAAGGCGGCACAGTGGCTGGACAGGTACTTTGCCGGGGAGAGGCCCCTGCCCGAAGAGCTTCCCCTTGCGCCGGAGGGAAGCGCCTTTCGCCGGGAGGTGTGGGAGATTCTCTGCCGGATCCCTTACGGGAAGGTGACCGCCTACGGTGAGATCGCCAAAAAGATAGCCGCCCGGCGCGGCATCGAAAAAATGGCCGCTCAGGCGGTAGGCAATGCGGTGGGGCACAACCCCGTTTCAATTGTGATCCCCTGCCACCGTGTGGTGGGGACGGACGGTAGCATGATCGGCTACGGCGGCGGTATTCCCCTGAAGGAAGCGCTCCTGTCTCACGAGGGAGTGGACGTGCCGTCGCTGAAGAACTCCTCCTTCAGTTCAAAATACCTTCTGGAGATGAGCTCTCTCACATAGCTGCCGAGGTTCTTCCGGTCGTCCTTCTCCAGTCTGTCGATGTAGACGGGCGGGAGAAATTCTATGACGACGGTGGCCTTTGTCACTCTTGGAATATGATCCTCAAATCCCCCCGCAGAGTTGACGATGACCATGGGAATCACCGGTACGCCCCCTCTTTCGGCAATCTTAAAACTGCCCTCATGGAAGGGCAGAAAGGTGTCGTTCACCTTGTTTCTTGTACCCTCCGGGAAAATACAGAGAGAGACTCCGTTCTTTACCTCCTCCACGCCCTTGAGAATAGTCTTTAAGCCCTCCTTGATGTTGTCGCGGTCCAGGAACAGGCAGTGAATGTTCTTCATCCAGAGATTCAGCAGGGGCCACTTCAGCATTTCCTTTTTTGCCACATATCCCGTTATATTCGGAAAGAGCGATAAGGTCAGCACAATGTCAAAATAGCTGCGGTGATTGCCCACATAGAGCACCGCAGTATCCAAAGGAATATTCTCCTGTCCCCGGACGGTCAGCTCGGTGCCCGCAAGGCGGGTAATGCAGCGAAAGCCCCAGCCCACAAGGGCCTTGGAGCTTCTGTCTCTCAGACCGGGGTCGATTTTTCCGAGGATCCACTCTGCGAACAGGACCGGAATGGACAGGATCAGATAAAGCACCAGATAGATAACGATCACGATAAAGCGAAGCATATTTTTCTCCTGTGGGGCAGCTGCGGATACGTTGTGCTGCCTCTGCCCTCCTTCGATATTGTAGCATAAAAAAATTTTTGTGTACATAGAATAGAGCAAAAGAATAACGGTTATGCGAGGCAATTTTGAAAAGACGAAAAATGTTGCTTTTGGCAGTTCTGGCGGTGTGCGTGATGCTTTTGTCCGGCTGCACGTTCCTGAGCGAGGAAAAGTTAAAGCTGCGTGATCTCGATTTTACGGTTCTCAGTGAAGATAAGATTCCGGAGGAGCTTGCGGCCATTATAGAGGAGAAAAAGAGCAAGCCCTTTCAGATCACATACAGCGACAGTGAAAATCTATACATATGTGCGGGGTACGGACAGCATGACACGGGGGGCTACAGCATCGCGGTGAACGAGCTTTATCTGACGGAGACAAATATCTGTGTCAACACATGTCTTTTGGGACCGGACGCGTCGGAAAAGGAAAATCAGACACCCTCCTATCCCTATATTGTGATCAAGACGGAACGCCTGGATCAGACGGTCATTTTTGAGTAGAACATTTACAAACAGGAAACACTTTTGATGAAAATATGATGCTTTTCCGGTCTATGGTAAAAACGGAAGGTAAGCTTTCAAATATTGAAAATACGAACGGGATCGGGTGTGAAAAATGTACAGAGAGAAAAATACGGGATCTGTTATGATGGCGGCGCTTTTGCTGGCGGCAGCGCTCACGGGCTGCGGCGGCAGAGCGCCGTCGGACGCTGCAGCTTCAGATTACCGGGACGCCCCGTCAGGAGCGGAGGAACTGCACACGGACAGAGAACAGTCCGGCGAATATCAGCTGCCGGCCTCTGCTAAGCCGTCTGAGGATACGCCGGAGCCCTCGGCGGAACCCTTTGTGGACAGGCTGACGGAAGAAGGCGTCGGGTGGGGCCTCAGCTACGGTGAGTCCGGCGCACAGCCGGAGGGGAATGCCTCCCCGGAGGAGCTGGCACAGTACAACGCTTACTTTATAGGCGGCGACAGCGAAAAGGTCATTTATCTGACCTTTGACTGCGGGTATGAGAACGGCAACACGGAACCGATCCTGGACGCCTTGAAGGCCCATAACGCTCCGGCGACCTTCTTTGTGGTAGGTCATTTTCTGGAGACAGCTCCGGAACTGGTGCGGCGCATGGTGGACGAGGGACATGCCGTGGGCAACCATACCTTCCACCACTATGATATCGATACGCTGGATGAAGTTGCCTTTCAGGAGGAGCTCAGGGCGGTGGAGGATAAATTCAGGGAGGTGACGGGGACCGAGCTCTCCCCCTACTACCGTCCCCCTGAGGGGAAATGCGGTATTAAAAATCTGACCATGGCTAAGGAGCAGGGCTACAGCACGATCTTCTGGAGCCTTGCGTATGTGGATTGGGACACCGAGAAGCAGCCCACTCACAACGAGGCGATCAATAAGCTCACCGGTCGGATCCATCCCGGAGCGGTGGTGCTGCTCCACAATACGTCGAGCACCAACGGGGAAGTGTTGGACGAGCTGCTCACAAAGTGGGAGGAGATGGGATACACCTTTCAGCCGCTCTCCTATATGAGCGACAATGCGCTTGTAAACAATACAACTATGTGATATTATAGCTACAATATTGCAGACATGCAGACCGTTAAAACAGAGGGGGAAGTAATATGTTCAAAAGAGGGAAGAAGGCTGCGGGTATATATCTGATCCTGCTGATACTGGGCATGACGGCTTGCGGCAGTCAAAGTGATGAAACGGCCGCTTTATACGGCGGGGGAGAGGAGACTTTCGTGACGGAACAGCCGTCGGAAAGTCCTTCCGCAAGTCCTGCGCAGGCGGATGCCGGAAGTCCCGGCGGGCCGGAAGGCTCCGAGGCGTTCAGGGATATGACGGTGGCGGAGAAGCTGAAGACGCTTACTGTAGAGGGATGTTCGCTGCCGATTCCCTGCCAGGTAAAGGACATGGACGAGGGGCTGAGCCTGGGCGAAGGAATGAATATGACAACGAGAACACGTGGTGCGCACGGTGATCTGATGCATGGAGAGAAATATGTGGGCAACGTGTCATTTCCGGATATCACACTGGAGACAGACGGTCTGGTGGATATGAGCACAGGATTTGAAGATGCGTGGATCGAATCGTATAGTTTATTAGATATGGATGGAGATTTTGAGGTAGCCGGTGTGACCTTCGCATCAACACCGGAAGAGATAGCTGCCTTATGGGGGGAACCTGACGAAAAAACAGAAGGCGCTATGGGATATTGGGACTACGATGAACAGACGGGTGAAGAAATTGCGCATATTACATTCTATTTCCATGATAAAAAAATGTACAGTATAACTGTGATTATTGACGAAATGTTTCAAGATGAGATCGACAACGCGGCGGCTCAATGACAGCTGCCGCTTTTTTGAACCGCTGGCAGATTATTTTGATACCGGTCTGAAGGTCTGACCGGTATCTCTTTTCTTTTTCCCGGATCCATGCTACAATGTTGACGCAGAAGGTCATTGCGTCGGTCTTTGATCTCAGGTGCGTCAAAGCGCACGTGAGCGATCGCACAGTATATAAAATGTTTTTTCCGGGAGGCGCCTATGCTTTTGATCAAAAACGGATATATGATCGATCCCAAGTCCGGCAGGGACGGGAAATATGATATCCTGACACAAAAGGACAGGATCGTGAAGATCGGAAAGGATCTGGAGGCGCCCAGGGGGCGCTGCAGGGTCATTGACGCGGAGGGGCTGTTGGTGGCGCCCGGTCTTGTGGACGTGCATGTGCATTTCAGGGAGCCGGGATTTACGCAGAAGGAAGATATTGCCACCGGCGCGGCGGCCGCCGCAAAGGGAGGTTTTACCTCGGTGGTGATGATGGCCAACACGAAGCCTCCCGTGGACAATGCGGAGACCTTGGAGTATGTGCTGAGGCGCGGCCGTGAGACCGGGATCCATGTCTACGCCTGCGCCAATGTGACGGAGGGCATGCAGGGCAGGAAGCTGACGCCCATGAAGGAGCTGGCGGCGGCGGGGGCGGCAGGCTTTACCGACGACGGCATGCCTGTCATGGATGCCGCCGTTGCGCGGAAGGCCATGGAGGAGGCGGCGGCGCTGGATCTGCCTGTCAGCTTCCACGAGGAGGACCCCGGTCTGATCTCCGAGAACGGCATCGACCGCGGAGAGGCGAGCGAGAGGCTCGGCATCGGCGGAGCTCCGAGAGAGGCGGAGATCACGATGGTAGAGCGCGATCTGAAGATCGCGCTGGAGACGGGGGCAAGCATAGATATCCAGCACATCAGCGCAGCGGAGTCCGTGGAGCTGGTGCGCAGGGCGAAGGAAATCGGCACCAACATCCATGCGGAGGCAACTCCTCATCACTTTACCCTGACGGAGGCGGCGGTGGAGGAGTACGGCACTCTGGCGAAGATGAATCCGCCCCTGCGGACTGAAAATGACCGCCAGGAGATCATACGGGGACTGGTGGACGGGACCATAGATATGATCGCCACCGACCACGCGCCCCATACGTCGGAGGAAAAGGCAAGGCCCATCACTCAGGCGCCCAGCGGAATTATCGGCCTGGAGACGGCGCTGGCGCTGGGGATCACGGAGCTGGTGGACAAGGGGTATCTCACCATGTGTCAGCTGCTCCGGCTCATGAGCACCAACCCGGCGGCGCTGTATCATCTGGATGCAGGGTATCTGGAGGAGGGCGGTCCTGCGGATCTGGTCCTGATCGATACGTACGCTCAGGTCATTCCCGGCAGCTATGCCTCCAAGGCGGAGAACTCTCCCTTTACGGGCTGGAGCTTAAAGGGCAAGGTGGTAAAGACCATCGCTTCCGGCAGGGAGGTCTATTCGGCATAGGCGGGATGCAGACGGTAAATGCCCGACACGGCACGGCGTGGAGTGCGGCGTGAGAAAGGAATGCAAGATGAAGCGAAAAGAGACAGCGAAGGTGCTTTCCCAGAGGGAAATTGCACCCGGAATCTACGATATGTGGATCGGCACCCGCCTTGCCGCAGAGGCAAGACCGGGTCAGTTCCTCTGCATCTACCCCAGGGACAAAAGCACCCTTTTGCCGCGTCCCATCAGCATCTGTGAGCTGGGAGAGGACGCGGAGAGCCTCAGGGTCGTGTACCGCGTCGCCGGCAGGGGGACCGGTGAATTTGCCGGATACCGCCAGGGAGAGCCCGTCTCTGTCATGGGACCTCTCGGCAACGGCTTTCCGTTGGAAAAGGCCAGGGGGAAAAAGGTATTTCTCATGGGAGGCGGCATCGGGATCCCGCCCCTGCTGGAGCTGGCAAAGGAGCTGGAGGCGGAAAAGCAGATCGTGGCGGGCTATCGGGACGATAAGCTCTTTTTAAAGGAGGATCTTCAAAAGCACGGCCGGCTGTACATAGCTACCGAGGACGGCAGCGCGGGCATCCGTGGAAATGTCATGGACGCCATACGGGAGTGCGGGTTGCAGGCGGATCTGATCTACGCCTGCGGGCCCATGCCCATGCTTCGGGCGATCAAGAGCTATGCCCAGGAGGCGGGAATCCCGGCGTACATTTCCCTGGAGGAGCACATGGCCTGCGGCGTGGGCGCCTGTCTGGGCTGTGTGGTGAAGACCGGGGGAGTGCATCACCACACGAACGTGCACAATGCGAGGATCTGTACCGACGGCCCCGTGTTTGAGGCGGGCGAGGTAGAAATTTGAGGGTGAGTTTTCGGATAGGAAATTGATGTGCGCCTAAGCGCACAGGGGGTATGATTATGAACACACAGATAACGATCGGGGGAGTCACCTTCAAAAATCCGGTGATGACTGCGTCCGGCACCTTCGGGTCCGGCATGGAGTATTCGGAGTTCGTGGACCTGAACAAGCTGGGAGCCGTTGTGACAAAGGGCGTGGCCAATGTTCCCTGGCCGGGAAATCCTACGCCCAGAGTGGCGGAGGTCTACGGGGGGATGCTGAATGCCATCGGTCTGCAGAATCCCGGCATTGACGTATTTATGGAACGGGATATCCCTTTTCTGAAGCAGTTCGACACCAGGATCATTGTCAATGTCTGCGGAAAGACCGTGGAGGACTATGTGGCCGTGGTGGAGCGTCTGGGGGAGGAGCCGGCGGTGTCCATGCTGGAAATCAATGTCTCCTGTCCCAACGTAAAAGAGGGAGCCATCGCCTTCGGCCAGAAAGCGGATGCACTGTACGGCATTACCCAGGAGATCAAAAGACACGCCAGGCAGCCCGTCATTATGAAGCTGAGCCCCAATGTCACGGATATTGCGGAGATGGCAAGAGCAGCGGAGGCGGCGGGTGCGGATGCGGTGTCCCTGATAAACACGATCACGGGCATGAAGATCGATATCCATAGACGCAGGTTCGCCCTGGCAAACAAGACGGGGGGCCTGAGCGGTCCGGCCATCAAGCCGGTGGCGGTGCGCATGGTATATCAGGCGGCGCAGGCGGTAAGGATCCCCGTCATAGGCATGGGCGGGATCGCCGATGGGGAGGATGCCATTGAGTTCCTGCTGGCAGGGGCAAGCGCCGTCAGCGTGGGCGCAATGAATTTTGTGGATCCCTGCACGACGGCGGAGGTGGTAAAGGGCATCGAACGCTATATGGAGCAGTATCATGTGGAAAATCTGTCCGACCTGATCGGAGCTGTGGAGGGGTGATCCGGGGCCTTATCATAAAAGCGGGAATACCTTCATATATATACTTATATCAGTATATGTATGGAGGTATTTTTTGTGGAGCTGATCAAGAGGAACATACATATGGACCGCACCAGAACGGAGGCGGTCACGCAGTTTACCATGGAAGACGATGTAAATATACCCGAAAGCAAGCCTGACGTGAGTACCCTGAATCTGGAGAAGGCGGAGCTGATCATCGACGAGATTAAGCCGGGAAGCGACTGCGTCACAGTCAGAGGGCGGATGGCTTATGTGGTGCTGTACCATACCTCGGAGGAGGGCAGCAGCCTTGTGACCTTGGACGGGAAGCTGCCCTTTGAGGAAAGGATCATCCTGCAGGGCGCCGTGCCCACCGACACCGTGACGGTGGAGGGCGAAGTGGAGGACCTGACGGTGGGCATTATCAATTCGCGCAAGCTGAACGTCCAGGCTCTGATCACGCTGACGGCAAAAATAGAGGAGCTCTATGACGAGGAGGCGCCGATCGCCATCCATGGGGAGGAACGGACGGAATACCGGCGGATGCCTCTGGATATCGCCCAGATCGCCATCTGCAAGAACGATATCTTCCGGCTGAAGGAGGAGGTGGCTCTGCCGTCCAACTATCCCAATATATTTCAGATCCTTTGGAACAACATCTCGCTGGGGGACGTGGAATTCAAGACTATGGAGGAGAAGCTCACCGTGTCGGGGGATGTACATCTGTTCCTCCTGTATGAGGGCGAGGGGGAGGAGCATCCGATCCGCTCCTTTGAGACTACGCTGCCGTTCAGCGGCGTGCTGGAATGCCACGGATGTAAGGAAGGCATGCTGCCCGACATCCGATATCACCTGGGACAGCAGGAGCTGGCCGTGCGCCCTGATTTTGACGGGGAGGAGCGCAGCATCGGTCTGGAGCTGGTGATGGATATCTCCATCCGGATCTACGAGGAGGAGAAGCTGGAGATCATTTCTGACGTGTACGGCGTCTCCGACGAGATCGGAACGGAGACTCACCGGACCAATCTGCGCAGGCTGCTGGCCAGGGTGACCGGTAAGACCAAGGTCACGGATCGTATCCACGTTACGGGGGGAAGCGTGCTTCAGCTGCTGCACAGCGAGGGATCGGCGGTGCTTGAGCAGCAGAGCACAGTGGAGAACGGTATCCTGCTCCAGGGCAGTATGTCGGTGAAGGTCATGTATGTCACAGGGGAGGATGAGGCGCCTTACGGCTGCGCGCAGGCACAGATTCCCTATCAGTACACGCTGGAGGTCCCTGATATCGCGCCGGAGGATCTGGGCAAGGTGCATGCCGAGGTGGAGCAGCTCCAGGTGACCATGCTGGACGGGGAGGAGATGGATGTAAAGGCAGTGCTCAGCTTTTCCACAGTGGTCTTTAAGAATATTCCTGTGGATCTGATCACGCAGGTCACCGTCTCGGAGCTGGACAGCGGCAAGATGAGCGATCTGCCGGGCATGGTGGTATATGTGGTGAAGGACGGGGATAATCTTTGGAACATCGGCAAGAAATATTATGTGCCCGTAGATGTGCTGCGGGAGCTGAATTCTCTCGACAGCGATGAGCTGGTGCCGGGCCAGAAGCTGCTGATCGTAAAGGGCGGCTGAAAAAAGACACAAAAAAGGCTTCCGCCTTCTGTCAGGCGGAAGCCTTTGATCGGTCCTTCAGATAAAAGGTATTCCTTACTTGGTCGGATCGGTCTCCTCAGCGGTATTTTTTACGGCGGCGGCCATATCGTCAAAGCCCTTCATGACAGCGTCGTAAGTGCGCTTGGAAATATCGGGCAGGGAACCGCCCCAGGTCTTCTCGGCCTGCTTGTAGCCCTTTTCAAATGCGGAACGCATCTCCTCGATCTTATCGGGATCGCCGCCGGTCAGAGCGTTTGCAAAGTCAAGGATCCTGCTGGAGGTCTGCTTTACGCCCCAGTAGCCGTCCTCTGCGATGTCGGCCTGGGCCTGCAGCTTGGTGGCAGCGTCGACGGTATACTCGCCCTTGCGCAGGAACTGCCAAATATCGTTGGCCTTTCCGTAAGCGTTAGCCTGTCCGCCCATCATCTTTTCTACAAGACTGCGCAGCTGCTGGGTGCGTGCCTCGGCATCTGCCTTTAATTTGTTCACCAGAGCGGTGTTGGGCGTATATGTCTTTTTGGTGCCGGAAGCGGCCTCTGACTCTGCAGAGTGCTCGTATATTACGCCGGAATCCTCTCTGGAATCGTCTGATACCTCAGAAGCTTTCGTATTTTCGGCAGTTCTGTTATTCACAGTGGAATAATTGTAGGCAGCCGAAGCCTGTGTTGATGTAACTCCGTTTACACTCATATTGTCCCTCTTTCTGGCGCCGCTGCGCCGAGTCTGCCCTTGTACGGGCGCAACATCATCCGTGATTAATATTTATATCGGTCATGGGAACCGAATAGTTTAGACTGTGTTTTGAACTTTTATTATAATTTTGCATCGGGAGAGGAGCTGTCCGTCCCCTGACAGGTCATAGTCGACAGATACCTCCAACGCATCTTCTGATTCCGCAATATGTACGGCATGTGTCAGGATGCCCAGCTGCAGCCGTCCGAAGGATGTGATATACTCCGTCATGTGTTCGAGGCCCTCCTGAAAGACCATGCGGGAGGTGACGGAGCCCTTTTTTGTCAGCTCCAACACGTTGTCCTTTATTTTTATCGTATTTTTTGTTTTGACGGAAGCGGTGTCGGAGACCTCCTCATAGAGAATGTATATACTGTGTCCCTGCTCGTAATACTCTGCCTCCGCCGACTGTTCCGTGACCGTTTCCAGGCCATCCCCGTCCCGCTGGCTGCCGGTCAGGATGATCCGTACCTTCCTGTTCATATTTGCTTCTCAGTATTCCTCCATATTGACCGCCTTGGCGGACAGAATGCCGTATTTTATGATGGAGTTGGCAAAGCGCACAAATTTCTCCGCCTTGTCGCTGACAAAGAACTGATATTGGTTGCTGCCAAGAGACGGGGATTCGTCGTTCAGAAGGCCCTGCGCCTGAAGCATTTCCTTCAGCTCCTTTGCGGTCTCGTACGCGGGATTTACCAGCGTGACCCTGTCGCCCACGATCCTGGCTAAGGTCGAGCGAATCAGGGGATAGTGGGTGCAGCCCAGGATCAGGGTGTCGATATCGATATCGATCAGCTCCGCCAGGTAGCGCCGGGCAATTTCGTCGGTGACGGGATCCTGCAGCAATCCCTCCTCCACCAGAGGCACGAACAACGGGCAGGCCTTGCCGTAAATCGTTACGTCACGGTTCAGCTCCCTTATGTATTCGGTGTAGATCTGGCTGCCGATGGTGGCTTCCGTTGCGATCACGCCGATGCGGCCGTTGCGGGTCACCTCCGCGGCCGCCTTTGCCCCCGGCTTTACCACGCCTATTATGGGGATATCGGTATCCTTCTCCAGGGTGTCCAGAGCATAGGCGCTGGCCGTGTTGCAGGCGACCACTATAGTCTTTACCTGAAAGGTCCGGAGAAAGCGCACGATCTGTTCGGAGTAGCGGATGACCGTCTCCTGAGATTTGCTGCCGTAGGGAACTCTGGCAGTGTCACCGAAATAAATTATTTTTTCGTTTGGTATCTGCCGCATGATCTCCCGGAAGACGGTGAGTCCCCCCACCCCTGAATCGAACACGCCGATAGGAGCGTCCCTTCGCAGCTCTCTATTTAACTTCATTGTGAAAGCCTCCAAGCAATGAGCCGAGATCCGTGAGAAGCCTGCTGCGAAAGGTGATATCGCCGGGGGCCGCATTCAGGAGACCGCGGTAGAGACTGCCCTCAAAGTCCCACTCTGCGGGACATTCCCGAAGGCTGCCGGATGCGTCCTCCGTCTCCACACGCACGGTGTCCGGTGTCAGGGCGAGCTCAGGATAGATGAGGCCCCACCAGCCCAATGCGGCGCACATGCTGACTGCTATACGGATTCCAAGCCATTTATTTTTCATACAATAACCTCTTTTCCTATGGATATAAATCCTATGGATATCATCCTATGGGATGTAAAGAGATTATTGACGTATTTCTCTGTGTTTATACCGCACGCGGGCAGCTAGCACTTGATTTTGGCCGGTCTGCTGCCGGAATTGCGGTCCAGCCGGATCTGCCGCATGATGGACCGCTCCTGATTGTCGATGTGCATGCGGGCGGTCGCGGCGGCCGTTTCCTTGTCCTTGCGGACAATACTCTCATAGATAATTCTATGCTCCTGCACCAGGGTTTCATGCTGGCTGTTGTCTTTAATATACTCGAACCGATAGCGGTACATTTGCTCGGAGAGGTTGTTGACCAGCTGGATCAGGCGAGGATTCCCGGTGGCCTGCACGATAATGTCGTGGAGCGCCACATCCGCCTGGGCTATCTTTTTGTGGTCGCCGGTCCCTACGCATTGCTCGAACGTGTCACAGGCAGCGCGAAGAGTCTCCAGCTCGGCCTCAGTGATCCGGTCACAGGCCAGCTCCACGCAGAGGGCGTCCAATGCCCGGCGCACTTCCAATACGTCCTTCATGCTTTTCTCCGTGATCTGCGCCACCTCCGCGCCCCGTCTTGGGATGATGGTGACCAGTCCCTCCTGGGCCAGCTTGTGAATGGCTTCGCGTATGGGGGTGCGGCTCACTCCCAGCCGGTCCGCCAGATGGACCTCCATCAGACGCTCGCCGGGCCTCAATTCCCCGATGAGAATGGCCTGCCGCAGTGTGTTGCAGACTACGTCACGAAGCGGTAGAAATTCGTCCATACTTGTCTGAAAAGCATCTTGCATAGTAATCGCCTTTCTAGGTTGGGGCAGTCAGGAAGACCTGATCTGCCAGTCCCTCGGTTTTCATCTGTTCACAGGCAAATTCCGCGGCCTGTTCCGACAGGAAGATACCGAACACGGTAGGGCCGCTGCCGCTCATGAGGGAATTCACCGCACCCAGCTCCCGCATCCTGTGCTTGATGGAATCAATGACGGGATAGGCGGAGATCGTGACCGTCTCCAGCACATTTCCCATGCGGTCCAGAATTCCCTGCAGGCTGCCGGATTCAATGGCCATCGCCATTCCCTGCACATCGGGATGCTTTGTTATGCCCGCCGCGTCCAGATGACCGTAAACATATTTTGTGGAAACGCTGATATCGGGCTTTGCCACCAGAATATAGAAATCGGGCACAGGCGTCAGAGGGGTCAGCTCGTCGCCGATGCCCTCGGCCAGCGCAGTACCTCCCATGATACAGTAGGGGACATCGGCCCCTATGGACACTCCCAGCTCCCGCAGTCGGGGAAGAGGCACCTCCAGGTCGAACAGCCGGCTGATCCCCTTCATAGCGGCAGCCGCATCCGTGCTCCCGCCGGCCATGCCGGCAGCAATGGGAATGTTCTTCTGCAGATAGATCCTCACGCCGCCCTGAATGCCGTAGGTGTCGAACATCAGCCGTGCGGCTCTGAAGACGAGATTATCCTCCCCGCAGGATAATTCGGGGGAGTCCGTTGTGACGGTAATGCCTTTCGGTATCCTTTCAAGAGTGAGTTCATCGCACAGACCGATGCTCTGCATGATCATTTTCACCTCATGATAGCCGTTGGGCAGCTTTTTTATTACGTCCAGTGCCAGATTGATTTTTGCGTATGCCTTTATTCTGTATTCGTTCATCGGTATCCTTCTTTTCGCAGAGAATTAAGAATTATTTTAAAGGCTTGGCACCTGCCTTTTCCTGGGCGGCCTCCACGGCCCGGCGGAAAAAGTTCTTTTTCTTAACGGGGCGGACCTCCGTCTTGCCGTGAAGTCCCTTTACATCCATCACGTAGATACCGCTGACGACGGCCTTGACCTCCTTCTTTATCGGTATGGAGTCAAAGATCTTTTCGTCGCTGATCAGAGACATGATCTGGGGCCCCACCTTGGCTTTGATGATAGGGAGCTTTGTGCCCCGCATGATCTTGGGCGTCTGGTCTATCACCATCTGCGGCAGCCCCGCATCCTTGAGCTTCATTCGCTTTTTGTCAATGATCAGCATGGAGACGGTCTGCTTGTTGGCCTCCAGCATTTCCTGTTGCTCCGCCTGCTTTTTCTGTGTTTTTTTGCCGACAAAATACAGCGCTACGATCGCGGCGATCAGTATCACTGATATCACAATGACTACAATTCCCCATGTTGGCATAGACCATGACCTCCAGTACAATTGATGTGACGGCGCATCCGCTGCCGTTCATGAAAGTATTCTATCACAAGTGGCCGCATGTAGGCAACAAATCATTTTGCTCTGCGGGACATTTTTCTGTCTGAGACTTTTAAAAAACGGCCGGTTGTGGTATAACTGAATAGACATGACTTTTACCGTAAAGGAGATCGGCTATGAAAAAGAGGCTATTTGGCGCGGCCGTGGCACTGCTTGTCTCAGGACTGCTGCTGGCCGGCTGCGGTGCAGAGAAGGAGATTTCGCTCAGCGAAATGGATGCGGATCAGTATGTGACCTTAGTGGACTACAACAACCTGGACGTGTCCGTGGAGCCGCCGGTGGACGAGGCATATCAGAAGCAGGTAATGATGGATATCTACAACGGCGGGTTTACGAAGGATAACGGCGGCATAACGGCTCGCGCCGTGGAGACCGGCGACACCGTGAATATCGACTATGTGGGGGAAAAGGACGGTGTGGCCTTTGACGGCGGGACCGCGCAGGGAGCGCTCCTGACCATCGGCAGCGGCCAGTTTATCGACGGATTTGAGGACGGCCTGGTGGGCGTGATGCCGGGGGAGACCGCGGCTCTGGACCTGAGCTTTCCGGATCCGTATCCCAACAATCCGGATCTGGCCGGGCAGCCGGTAGTCTTTACCGTCACGGTGAATTTTATCCTTCCGGCGGTGGACGGCGAGGAGGATATGAAGGATGAGATCGCGGCCAACGCGGGAATAGAGGGCGTATCCACCGTTGAGGAGCTGCGCCAGTGGACGTATGACGCCATATATCAGCAGGCGTATCCCTACTATGTGATGGATCTCCAGAATGCCATTTTGAACGAGCTGGTCGAAAAGAGTACTTTTGCAGAGCTTCCCAGGGAGCTGTTGGAGGAAAATAAGTCGCTCATCTCAAGGGATCTGGAGCATGAGGCGGCGAACAGCGGCATCACCGCAGACGAATACGCGGATCAATACGGGATGACTAAAGAGGAGTTCGTGGATTACTACGGAACCGTGAACACAAAGGCAAATCTGGCATGTCAGTCCATTGCGGACAAGGAAGGACTGAATGTGAATGACGAGGAGCTGCAGTCTCTGCTGGAGCAGTACGCCTCACAGCAGAACTACGAGTCTGTGGAAGAGTATATGGGAGATTATTCCAGGGAGGAATGCCGTATCTTGTTCATGACCGATAAGGTATTGAGTTTTCTGGTGGAGAAATATGCTTCTGCAAACTAATGCCTCTGCGGACGGACGTTTCTGCGGACGGACTGAAAAATGAGCCGGCGGGGCCGGCGGAAAAGAGGAAAAGATGGAACTGACAGAGATTCGTGAACTGTACCGCAACAGCGAGGATTATATCGGGAAGGAGATCACTGTGGGAGGCTGGGTCAGAAGCAACCGCGATTCCAAGAATTTCGGTTTTCTGGTAATCAACGACGGCACCTTTTTTGAGCCCCTGCAGGTGGTGTACGGAGACGGATTATCCAACTTTCAGGAGCTGTGCAGGATAAACGTGGGCGCGGCGCTGGTGGTCCGGGGAACCGTGGTCGCCACTCCGGATGCCAAGCAGGCCTTTGAAATGCAGGCGGCGGAGGTATCGGTGGAAGGGGCTTCCGCGGCGGACTATCCTCTGCAGAAAAAACGCCATTCCTTTGAATACCTGCGCACCATTCCCCATCTGCGGCCCAGGACCAACACCTTTCAGGCAGTGTTCCGGGTCCGCTCTCTGATCGCGTACGCTATCCACAGCTATTTCATGGAAAGGGGATTTGTGTATGTGCATACACCGCTGATCACGGGCAGCGACTGCGAGGGGGCGGGGGAGATGTTCCAGGTGACGACGCTGGACCTGAACGATATCCCCAGGACTGCCGGGGGAGATATTGATTACAGCAAGGATTTTTTCGGCAAGGAGACAAATCTCACGGTGAGCGGTCAGCTGAACGTGGAGACCTATGCCTTTGCCTTCAAGAACGTCTACACCTTCGGGCCTACCTTCCGGGCGGAGAATTCCAACACGACGCGGCATGCGGCGGAATTCTGGATGATCGAGCCGGAGATGGCATTTGCCGATCTGAAGGACGACATGATGCTGGCGGAGGGCATGTTGAAATACGTGATCCGCTATGTGCTTGAGAAGGCTCCGGAGGAGATGGCCTTCTTTAACCAATTCGTGGATAAGGGGCTGATCCAGCGGCTGGAGCATGTGGCGAATGCGGATTTTGCCCATGTGACCTACACCGAGGCGGTGGAGCTTTTGTCGAAGAACAACGATAATTTCGATTACAAGGTGTCCTGGGGCTGTGACCTGCAGACGGAGCACGAAAGGTATCTTACGGAGGAGGTGTTCAAACGCCCGGTGTTCGTGACGGATTACCCGAAGGAGATCAAGGCCTTTTATATGAAACTGAACGATGACGGAAAGACTGTTGCGGCCATGGATTGTCTGGTCCCCGGCATCGGCGAGATCATCGGCGGCAGCCAGCGGGAGGACAGGCTGGAGGTGCTGGAGCGGAGAATGGAAGAGATGGGACTGAAGAGGGAGGACTATGAGTTCTATCTCGATCTGCGCAGATACGGTTCCGTGCGTCATGCGGGCTTCGGGCTGGGATTTGAGCGCTGCGTCATGTATCTGACCGGCATGAGCAACATCCGCGATGTAGTGCCCTTCCCTCGCACGGTGAACAACTGTGAGCTGTAGCTTTATGAATTCTTAAGGCTTTTTGTGGTGAAAAAACGTCGAAAGTGTGATATGCTTTTTCTATGGACAAAAGATATATAAAACTCCTTAATATCATATTGACCGCGGGCCTGCTGGCGGCAGCGCTGTTTCCGGGGACGGACCGGATCATGACTGTGGAGGCCACGAGCATGTCCGGCCTTCAGAATGAGATCGATAAACGCGAGGAGGCTTTAAATGAGCTGTACGGCCAGATTTCCGACTGGGAGGCCGAGCAGGATATGATCCTGGAGAAGATTGAGGATCTGAACTCGGAGATCATCAACACCATGGCGAGTATCGGGGTCAAGGAAGAGGAGATCAGCGCAAAGGAAGCGGAGATAGAGGATAAGCAGGGCCAGATCGTGCAGACGGCGGCAGAGTATGAGGCGGCCAGGCAGCGCGAGGAGGATCAGCGTCTGGATATGGCGGCACGGACCAGTATGCTCTATGAGCTGGGAAGCGATTCTTATATGAGCGCTTTTTCGGAGGGAAAGGGTCTGGGCGATATCCTGAACCGCATGGATTACATCGAGAAGGTGTACGAGTACAGCAAGCTGAAGCTGGAGGGCTATAAAGAGTCGAAGGATCAGCTCCAGGCCATGTGGAATATGCTGGAAGAGCAAAAGACCGGTCTGGAGGCCGACAGGCTGCAGCTGGAGACGGACAGGGCCAATCTGCAGCAGCAGCGGAAGGATCTTGATGTAATGCTGGCCCAGAAGAAGCAGGAATCCGACAATTATGAGGCCGAGCTGGACAAGGCGAGACAGCAGGCGGCAGTGTCCCAGAAGCTTCTGCAGCAGGATAGGAAGAAGCTGAAGCAGATGCAGGAGGAACAGCAGAGGGCACAGAACGCTGCGCAGGGCGGCGGGACAGGCGGTGGAACGGGAAGCGGAACCGGCAGCGGAACGGGAAGCGGAACGGGCGGCGGAGCCGGCGCTTCGAATGCCGCAAATGCCACATACGCCGACAGCGATTATACGAAGATCATTGACAATTCAAGCGGCAGCGATCTCGGAAAAAAGGTGGCAAAATTCGCCTGTCAGTATATCGGCAACCCCTATGTGTCGGGGGGAACGAGCCTGACCAACGGAGCGGATTGCTCCGGCTTTACATACAGGGTGTACAACAACTTCGCCGTCGATCTGCCAAGAACGTCCACCGAGCAGCGCAGCGTGGGGAAGGAAGTCAGCTATGAAAATGCCCAGCCGGGCGACCTGATATGCTATGAAGGCCATGTGGCGATCTACATAGGCGGCGGGCTGGTGGTCCATGCCAGCAACAGCAATCCCTATCCAAGAGGCGGCATTAAGGTCAACGGCGCTCAGTACAGAACGATCATTGCCGTGCGGAGAGTGCTGTAGGGCGGAAAGGAAGTGGACGGTATTATGTTGCGCATCGGTTGTCATCTGTCCTCCGCCGGAGGATTTCTGAACATGGCGGAGACGGCAGCGTCCATAGGAGCTTCTACCTTTCAGTTCTTTACCAGGAATCCCAGAGGCGGAGCGGCCAAGACCTGGAAGCCTGAGGACGTGCAGGCAATGCTTGATTATTTTGAGAAGGCGGATATTGCCACGCCGTTGGCGCATGCGCCGTATACGCTGAACGCCTGCGCAAAGGATGAGAATATCAGGAAATTTGCGCTGGAGACTATGGAGGATGACCTGAGACGGCTGGAGACGGTCCCAGGGACGATGTACAATTTTCATCCGGGCAGTCATGTAGGCCAGGGCTCGGAGACGGGCATTGTATTGATCGCCGATCTTCTGAACCGTGTTCTGAGGGAGGATATGCACACCCCGGTCCTGCTGGAGACTATGGCGGGAAAGGGCAGTGAGGTGGGACGCAGCTTTGAGGAGCTTAGGGCCATCATCGACAGGGTGGAACTGTCGGATAAGCTGGGCGTATGTCTGGATACCTGCCATGTGTGGGACGGCGGCTATGACATTGTGGAGGATCTGGACGGCGTGATCGGGGAATTTGACAGCGTGGTGGGCCTGGACAGACTGAGGGCCGTCCACCTGAATGACTCCGTGAATCCCAGGGAAAGCCGCAAGGACAGACATGAGAAGATCGGGCGGGGACAGATCGGCCTGGACGCCTTCCGCAGGATCGTGACCCATCCGGCTCTGAGAGACCTCCCTTTTTATCTGGAGACACCGAACGAATTGGAGGGATATCAGGCGGAGATCGCCCTGCTGCGGGGGATTGCGGAATAAATTAATACATTAATTATTAAAAGGCTGTTGTGACGGCAGGAGAGTGTGTGCCGCACAACAGCCTTTTCGGCGGTATTTACAGGTACTTCCGCAAGTCCTTCCGCAATTCCTCCTCGATGGAGATCAGGTCCTTGCAGAGGCCCTTGGATGTCTCGTCCGCAGCCTTGTACTGGTTCATGTACTTGTGGAGAGACTTGATTCCCATGTTGCAGCCGTCCGTGACCAGATCCGCAATGGTGGCGTCGCTGTTGTCCATGCCCAGCTTCATGTTGGTCTTCATCCAGGACATGCCCTTGGCCATCACATTGGGGTCCTTTTCCTCACTGTTATGGTCCATGAGCTGTGAGTGGATCCGGTTGCCCAGCTCTTCGTGGTGCTCACGGCTCCGGCAGAGAAGATCCTTCATGCTGGAATCGCTGATCTTCTCCATGACCTCGTCGATCGTGGAAACGGCCATCTTTGACCCGGAATCGCACTCCTTCAGCAGATAGATCGTATCGTTGTTGATCATAAGAAAACCTCCGTTTTTGTTTTATTGTTTCCGGGGCTGCGCGTTTTATACAGAAAGGCAAGCTGTCGCGCAATTTGAGAATATTTGCATAAATGAACATTGATTATATTGGTGTAATGGTTTATAATAGATACAGTTTATATGCTGCATAAAGCAATTGCATCGCAGATACATGGGAGGTGGCCATGAGTAAGCAGGTTTTACAGATGAAATATCATCCGGCGAAAAAGGAAGTGGAGTTCCATCGTTTTCAGGATGGACTGGAGGTCCCTATCGAGAGTGACTGTCGGCTCATGCATTACATGGGCCTAAAGGGAAATTTCGTACTTCAGGATCACGGGAATGCGTTCTTTGAGGACATTGTAAATGTCTTTGACGGTCTCAAGGAAATCGAGGTGCAGGTCATCACCACGAAGATGGATTATGAGGACTTTGTGCAGATGGTGGAGTATTACAACGCAGAGTCCAGCACCTGCAAGATCGTGCCCTCACTCATCGCGATGCTTCCGGATATGGCCCATACCTTTGATGAAGTCAGGAAATACGGCGAACAGGCCACGGAGATCCTGAGCAAGTACAGGGAGAAGCTGTTCGAGATCCCTCTGGAAAATGAAAGCGTCAGAAAAAGTGCGGAGAGCTTTGCCGAGCAGATCGACGAGGAGCGGGGCAACATTCTCGATAAGATCGACGACCTCAAGGACAACGCCGTGAGCCTCTGCTTCACCGGTGTGTACAGTACCGGTAAGTCCACGCTGATCAATGCGCTGCTGGGATATAAGATCCTTCCTGAGAAGATCACCTCCGAGACCGCGAAGATGTTCTGCATCTCCAGTCCCAAGTCCGGGGAAAATGTAAAGATCAGCTTTGTGCTGGAGGGAACCTTTTCCGTGCTGGAATGGGACAAGGCGGCGGGCGGCTTTAAGTTCGTGAGCGCCCCCTCCGAGAGCATGGACAAGGGCCAGATCCAGATGGAGGTCGACAGGGTGCGCAGGGAGGAGCTGCCCCAGCACGACCAGATCCGAGTAATTCTGACCATGCTGAACGGCATGGAGAACGTGGGCGCGGATATCCGCATCCGTTTCCCGGTCGCCCTGGACAGCGCCAATGTGCAGTATGTCATTTACGACACGCCCGGAACCGACAGCAACTATGCGGAGCATCAGACGGTACTGATGGACGCTCTGTCCGAGCAGAAGCAGTCCATACTGATCTTTGTTGCCGCCCCCAACAAGACAGAGGGAAGCGGAAACAACGCACTGTTGAAATATTTGAAAAAGACCGAGGAGAAGAACAGCAAGACCAGCATAGATATCGGCCGTTCCCTGTTCGTGATCAACTGGTCCGACAGTATTGACGCAGATGCCAGGACGGATCTGCAGCATGAGGAGATCAAGTATAAGGACGACGACACCTTTTCCATCCGGCTGGCGGATAAGAAGCTGTTCTTTATCTCTGCAAAGTACGGATATGCGGCGAGAGCCGTGAAGAACAATATCGCCACGGAGAAGGATGAGTCCGATTTCAACAAGGGCCTCCACAATATGACGGATAAATTCGGCGGTTACTGCTACAGGGAGAACCGCTGCGCCATGTCCGAGTTTGCGACCAAGCGCATGAACGAGCGCTGTGAGGAAGCTCTGCAGGATGCGATAAACAGAAAGGACGACAGCTCCGTGCTGGAGATCACTGCCGGTCTGTACGCGCTGGAGAGCGAGATCCTGCAGTACGGCGAGAAATATGCCTCCGCCGTGAAGGCGTCCGCCATCATCGACAGTGTGGACAGAGCGCTCTCCAAGCTGAGCAACCGTGCCATTTCCCTGCGCGAGAGCAACCGTGTGAAGATCAAAGGCATTGAGAAAAATATCATAGAGCTCCGCAGGACCATCAACGAGTCCATCGAGAAAGAATACAACGAGTATTCCGTTCCGGAGAACGTACCGCTCCCGGAGGAGGTCAGCGTGGCGCTGGGCCTGGATAAGCCGAATCTCTACAATGCGATCGTGGAGGATACCAAAAGACTCATGGACAGGGAGCTGAGGGGCTGGTTCCTGGGCCTGCTGGGAAAGGTGAAGGTGAAGGACCGCGATAAGGAAAATGTCCGGGATATGATCAACCGGGTGATCGATGAGTATACGGATCATTTCCTGACGCAGAGGAAGAGCCTGCTGGAGAGTCAGAGAGATGTCTTTATGGAGGCGGTCACAAAGACCATCATGGAAAACGGAAATATCAGCAAGTCGGCAAAGAAGTTCTTCCTGGATGTCCCTGTCCCGCAGGTGGTAAAGCCCGGCATCACCAATTGGGGCGAGCTGTATGACTCCCACTGCAGAACCGAGAAATTCCTGATGTTCAAGGGAGAGTATCTGGATAAGGCAGGATTTCTGCAGGATGTAGAAAAGATGCTGATAGAAATTGCGGACAGTATGTGCGTAGACTACAGTAAGGACTACCGGGATTCCCTGGAGTCGCTGCTGGTGCAGATAAAGACCCAGTTTGAAGGAAATCTGGACAATTACTCCCTGTATATGAAAGCCATGGTGGAGAACCGCGACGCCATGAAGCAGCTGGGCGAAAAGGTGGCCGATGTGGCAACGGAGCTGTTTGGCTGCCAGAAGCAGTTGAACGACATCATCTGGAATCTGCGGCTGACATCTTTCTGGCTGTAAAATAATTGAATGTACATATCTGCAGGAGCCGCTCTGTTCGTTGCCCGATCGCAAGCGGCTCCTGCTGTCGTATTCTCTGCCCGTCAGGGGGAAAGTATTGTTTTATCCTGTCCGTTATGATATCATCTTGCTTGCGGAGGTGGTTCTTATCAGGCAATATCGAAATGAATGGAAATATGTCTGCCGTGAGGGGGATCTTGCTCAGATTTCCGAGAAGATCTCAGGCGTTCTGGAACGAGATGCAAATTGCGGCGCCCAGGGGAAATATGAGGTCCACAGCATGTATTTCGATCAGTTGAATGATCTGTGCGTAATGGACAACAACGCCGGGCTCAGTGAAAGGTACAAATACCGCATACGCTATTACGGAGACGACTATACCGCACTGAAATTGGAGCGGAAGGAAAAGAATAACGGAAGATGCTATAAGCAGAGCTGCCATATAACATTAGATATATTTCAAAAGCTAATGGACAGAAAAGCGGAAGAGGTATTTTGGGAGACCGAGGAAGAGCTTTTAAAAAAATTCTGTATCGATATCATGACAAAGCTGTTTGAGCCCAAGGTGATCATCGACTATGAACGGACGGCATTTGTGGAGCCCATCACGAACATCCGCATTACGTTGGATAAAAATGTTTCGGCCGCCTATGAGCTGGATGATTTTCTTCAGGGAGGTTATGTCCGCTATCCTGTTCAGGGGAAGGACGAGCATGTCCTGGAGGTCAAATTCGATCATATACTTCCCGGATACATCAAGAACATTATGACCGGCGGTTCACTGATCCAGACATCGTTCTCCAAATATTATCTCGGCAGATTAAAATTGCGGAATATGGGGAGATAAGACCGAAGATGAAAACTCTCGGCCCGCTATGAAATGGCCGCCGAAGCGGCAGAATGAGGGAAAAATGAACATTATACAAAGAATTTGGGACAACATAATCAATACGTACGAAAATCCTATCATAAATGCCACCGTTACAATATCGGTATTGGCCATGGTGCTTATTTTATCCATATACATATACCTGATATACCGAATCGTGTCGCACAGGTCTTTTTACAGCAAGGCATTTAACATCTGCATCGCGATTCTTCCGTTTTTTATTGCCACGATCATCCTGTGCCTGCAGTCGAATGTCGTGATCACTCTGGGCACGATCGGCGCGCTGGCCATCATCCGATTCCGCACCGCCGTGAAGGATCCGGTGGATATGGTGTACATACTGTGGTCGATATATATCGGAATCATCTGCGGATGCCAGCTCTATGAGGTGGCGGTCCTCACATCGCTTGTAGTCACGGTGTTCCTGATAATCCTGAACAATGTCTCATTCGGCAAAGCGCCTTATGTGCTTGTGTTCCACTGTCAGCCCGATTCGGAGGAGGAAATTTTTAAGGAGATAAAAGCACAGTGTAAAAAATACCGTGTGAAGAGCAGGAATTACACATCCAAGGGAATGGATTATGTGATAGAATTTTCCGTGAAGGATCCTGACCTTTTGACCAAGAGGCTCAAAGAAAAAAATGTAGAGCGTTTTTCCGTCATTAGTTATGACAGCGAGGATGTGATCTGATGATTGGCCGGAAAAAGACAATCAGTATTATTCTTCTCATTGCTTCTGTCGGAATATTCGCCGGCGGACTATTCTTTCTGAACCGGTCGGCACGGTTTTCGCAGCTGGTCGTCACGGCTTCCGAATATGCCTGGATCCTGTCAGAGCATACAGACTCGGAGGATGATCTGATCGATGGGATCGTCTTTGGAGATGAGGAGCTGTTCTTCGATCCGGCTTCGGATACCTTTTACTATTCTCTGCCGGAAGGGGCAGCAGACGCCCTTGACCCGCAGGTAAGGATAAGGTCTGAATACCGAAATATGTCGGTGGCCGTGCTGGAAAAAGGCATAACACAGAATGGCATTGAGCAGAATGAGACCATAGAGCTGGTGGCTTATGACGACAGCATCAGTAAAAAATATCATCTAAAGTGTACGACGCTTCCCCTTCTGAATATTTCAACAGCAGCTTCCGGGGAAATACCCGCAGATGCCGTGCCAATGGAGCTGACGCTCTTTGACAATCGCAGAGGAGCGCCGAACAGGGTCACATACTCCGACGGGTATATCCATGTCCGGGGAGGGACGACGAGGGCCTACCCCAAATTGGGCTACCGCATTTCCCTGACGCAAATGTCGCTGGGGGAGAATGAACGCCCCAACCATATCGCCCTGTTAGGTCTGAGGGAAGACGACGACTGGATCCTGTATGCCGCGTACAACGATCAGGAAAAGATAAGAAACGTTTTTTCCTCAAATTTGTGGGAGTATACGTGTGCTGCCGATAATGAGAAGAAGGTCAATACGGGCATGGAGTACAAGTATCTGGAGCTCTTTTTGAACAACAGATACTGGGGGCTGTATGCGATCGGCTACCCGATAGATGAGAAACAGCTTAATTTCAGTGCAGACAGTTACGATACCGCGCTGTTCAAAAAGGTGTCCTGGGACGCGGAAAGCGATTTCGATCCTGAGGGTTCAACCATGGCGGGCTACCGATTGGCGTCGGCCGTCGATCAGAGCGATGCGGAGCTGATCAGTAGAAAGTGGGCGTTACTGATCGATTACTATAAGAATCTGGCGGCCAATGCACAAAACAACGAGGCATTATATCAGGGGATCGATATCGACAATGTCATTGACGCATACCTTTTTATCAATCTGATACAGGGCTCCGATACCGCTGATAACGGGGCCATAAAGAATGTTTACTTTGCAATTGAAAAGGACCGGGAGCAGATCAGGGCACTGTACTGTCCGTGGGATATGGATATGTCGTGGGGCAACTGTTGGACGCACGGCGCACACAATTCCACATCGCCATATGGCCTGCCCGTCACATACAATTGCTATTTAGGCAGCGGTTACTTCGGCCAGCTGTGTTCCAACAACGATCCGGAGATATGGAATCTGGTCTATGAAAAATACGAAGAGCTGAGAAGCACGGTATGGTCTGACGAATACATCAGTCAAATGCTGGACGAATATGAGGCTGACATTTTTTCTTCGGGGGCGTATCTGCGGGACATGGAGAGATGGCCGGAAGGTACTTATGCCAACAACGCCCAGGGATTGGACGTTTTCAGAAAATTTGTCGCAGACCGATTCGCAGTGATGGATTCCTATTACAGTAATGCTGCTTCCTCCGCTCAGTGAGAGGCAGGACATATTTAAGAGGCGGACAGATAACGCAGGAACGCAGAACCGAAAATGAAAACCGCTTTGATTCACACGCATATCTTCTTCAAATTCCTCATAAGATGTAAAAAACATTCTTAAGGGTAATCCCATGAAGGAATATATTGAAGAGCGTGCCATCAACATTGCCAACTATATCATTGAGAGCAATGCTACGGTCCGCCAGACGGCAAAAGCGTTTGGAGTAAGTAAATCTACTGTACATACGGTTGTAACGAAATGGAACGGGCGGGAAAGGCAGCGGGGGTGAAGCAGAGAAGTGCGGACGCCGCAGTTGAAAGCAAAATAAAAAAGGGTATAATCGTATTAAGTAAATCGAGAGAGGGTGACGGAATGAAAATCGACAGACAAAGCTGTATAGAAAAGATTGGCGAAATATGTGCAGAATATGCAGATATTCTTGGCCGTGTGATTTTGTTTGGGTCTGTCGCCAGAAACGAAAATACAGAGACCTCTGACATCGATCTTTATGTGGAACCGATTGACCTTACTATGACATCAGGAAAATTGGAAAAGAACAAATTATACAGGGAATTCCGTTTAAGGCTTTTTGATTTGTATGAAGGGAAGGTTGACTATGATATATTGTCGTTTGGTGGGAAACGCGATCTTCAAAATATGAGGGAAACGATGTTGTGGGATCAGATTGAAAGAGACGGGGTAATCTTATATGACGGCCGAGCAGAAAAAGCTTAAAGCGATGATATTGGCGGATCTGAAGCTGGCATTGGTCGGAGGCGGATCGGACGATAAATATGAGCGCTTGTTGGGCGCATATCATGTCCAACAGGCCATTGAGAAAACGATTAAGCTGAAAGCAAGTATACAGGGTTTGAACCTTTGGGGACATGATATAGACTATTTGCTTAATGAGTGCGAAAAAGCTAATATTGATATTAGGCCGCCGGCAAAGATTCGGCAAAATGCTGTTATGTATACAGGCTGGGAGGCCGATTGCCGTTATTATCCGTCAAAAATAATTCGGAAGGATTCCATATTTGCGGCACACCGTGTCACAATGGAATGGCTTCAATCCGGAGACACAAAATAGCGGAAAGATTAGACATGAGGGAGTTATGGAAACGAAAATGTTTCAAACTCCCGTTTTTATTGTGAGAAAAATCGGATTATGACGTTTTTTATGTAGCAAAAAAGCAGAAGCTGATTGGCAGCCACCACTGGGGTGAAGATGGACGATACAAATAACATTGTTGGATATTCACGAAGATAAGTCCCAATATTTCGGAAAGGACATGATGTTGAAAGCAATTTTTTCCGTCAGGTGGTTTGCAAGATCAAATAGAAAAATTTTTGCCTATACCGCGCAGGCGCAGGAAGACTTTTATAAAATGAATATAGAGTTTCCGAAAAAATCTTTTATGTATCTGGCAGGTCTGAATAAGATGGTCAATGTACGGAAAACCGCTAAAAGAAATTATCCCCTATTGATCGGCTGCGGGCGGCATGATATTCCGATGGAATTGGCCGCCGTGGAGATGTGGAAGAAAAGAGAGCCAGAGTGCAAAACAGTGATTTTTGAGGGCGCAGGACATTGTGTCAATATGGATGTGCCTGACGAGTTTAATAAGATGTTGGAGAGTTTTTTCACAGAGTTTTGGATAAAAGATTTGTGAAATTCTGTCTGTGGATACTCACAGGCAATCCTTCCCAACTTTTAGAAGATGTTTTAAGGGATTATTAGCATAGTGTAAGGGCAGCCACAGACTTATGGCAAAGGTCTGGGTTGTCCTTTTTGTACGTGTTAAGAAGGTCAATAATTTCAGCCCGGTTTTCATAGAATGGACAAAGAACATAAGGGCAGGGAGGCGCTCTCCTCTGTGAAGGATGAAAACAGGGTAAAGGTTTATACAAAAAATTCATCCGTTATTGTTGAAATGTATACGGACAAGAGTATCAATAAGGAAGGGGCCGGTAAATTTTTGTTGATTTATAATGGTTTTACGGTATAATAATACTAAGAATGTTTGTTGGAGATGTACTTTACAGATAATTAAATGTTATCTGCCAATTT
>CANQUQ010000017.1 GCA_947627115.1 uncultured Acetatifactor sp. | reverse complement strand
GCCGGTACAGCAGCAGACCAGAGAGACAATGCCGAAGATCAGGGACACAATCGCCAGACCCTTCCGCTCGTCCCCTGCAGGCGCTGCCTTTTCCGTATCCGTCCACGGGGTTCTTTCCTCCGTCGTAATCTTCTTCGGCGTATTTTCCTCCGGCACAGTCTTCTCCGGAGCATTTCCCTTCAGAGTAACCTCCTCAAAAGTATCTTCCTCCAGCGCCGCGCCGCAGACCTCACAGTACTTATTTCCCTCATCATTTTTCGCGCCGCATTTCATACAATAGCTCATATTTTTCCTCCTTCGCTGCCGCCGTCCCGTTGAAAGTGCGGCGTGATGTCTTTCTCAGTTTACCCCCCCGAGAGACTATCTGTCAACTTTTTCTTGAAGAGTTCTTGGCGAATTTCTTGGTAATGTAAAATTTAACCATTATAAAAATTCCCGTAAAATTTCGACGAATTTTCAATAATATCAAACCCAAATACTCAAAACCAGCGGCCGCCCCATCGCCCTCTGAAAGAATCAAAACCTATCCGCTGCAAGAATCAAAATCAACCCAATGCACGCTGCTATTATGGACAGTAACAGTCCTAATCCGCCAAGAATCAGACCTGTGATTGCCATACCTTTTCCACCGCGTTTCTGGGCCAGAGAGATAATGCCGCACACAATTGCCGGAACGGCTACAATAAAATTGATACAGCAGCCGAAAACACCGATTATTAAGACGCCACCGCAGCCGCAGAGCAGAGAAACAATACCGCAGATCAGGGAAGCGATTGCCAGACCCTTCCGCTCGTCCTCCGCCGGTTTCGCAGTCTCCGTATCCTTCCACGGTATTGTTTCCATCGGCACAGTATTCTTCGGAGCATTTCCCTTCAGAGTAATCTCCTCAAAAGTATCTTCCTCCGGCGCAGTCTTCTCCGGAGCATTTCCCTTCAGAGTAATCTCCTCAAAAGTATCTTCCTCCGGCGCAGTCTTCTCCGGAGCATTTCCCTTCAGAGTAGCCTTCTCAAAAGTATCTTCCTCCAGCGCCGCGCCGCATACCTCGCAGTATTTATTTCCCTCGTCGTTTTTCGCGCCGCATTTCATACAGTAGCTCATGTTTTTCCTCCTTCGCTGCCGCCGTCCCGTCAGAGGGCGCGGCGTAATGTCCTTCTCAGTTTACCCCCCGAGACTATCTGTCAACTTTTTCTTGAGGAGTTCCTAGCGATGTTTCGCCTGTGTAAAATTTCTTGGTATCAGCTCCGTCCTGCCGATGCCTTCCGGCAGACCGTAAAACAGCGCCGGCACTTGGCGAGGTACTGTCGAGCCTAGTGCCGCTGCGCTGCGCGTCGAGCGAAAGCGTGTCTGCCGGAAGGCAGCGGCTGGGCGGAGCGTCACTTGCAAAGATACCAGCCGGAGCGGACGGTCGGGCCGGAGCGGCTAATCCGCTTCTGCACACAAAAGAGCGCCCCACCCCGTCGCTTTTGACAGAAATGTGACGCCCGCCTTATCTGTATAATCTGATCCGTTCTATTCTTCCAATCTGGCAAGGACTGCCGCTTCCTCCGGTCCGCACTCCTCATAGGCCCTGCAGATCCGGTCGATCTCCTCCCGATCCGTTAAAAGGTCCGCCGCGATCTTCTCCGGCGCTTCGCCCTTCTGTAGCTTGCCGCAGACCTGATGCACCAGAAGACGGCGCTCGCCGCGCTCCATGCCCCGTTCCATACCCTGTCTTATGCCACGCTCCATGCCATCCTCCACGCCCTCCTCATACCTTACTTCCAGAGCGTCGTCCATGTTGAACTGTGTGTACAGCATATTCTGCACCTCCGTCCCGTGCTCCCGTACAAAGTCCGCAAAGATCCCTTCCCTGACGCTGTCCTGCACCGCAAGGGTCACCGCCCTGTCGCGGTCCATGCCATCCTGCAGATAGGTCCGGATCCGTTCTATGAACCAGGAATACTCGTACAACGGCAGACACTCCTGCAGCAGTCTGTGACCTGTCGGGAGATTGATATTGATCAACTTTACCTTTAATTCTAGCATAGGTTCTCGGGTCTTTGCAATATACCCATCCGAAAGTTTTAATACTTTTTCTTCCGGCATTTCCTTCCTACCGTTATAGAACATATAGAACTCCGGCGTGGGAATGGGGAGCCGTTTCTCCCGGTATAGGTTCCGGTCCTGCAAAAGCTTCTCCATGGTTCGCCCGTAATACAGTGCGCTCCGCAGGGGCATGTTCTCGTTCACCGTGGACTGGTGCTCGCTGATCACCAGCATTCTTCCCTTCACGGTAAATCCCAGATCGTTCTTCCTTGCTAAGAACAGCACGCCGTCCAGGGTCGTGATCCGGATCTCCTCCGGAGCGGCCTCCTCTCCGGACAGCGCCGTGTAGAGCTTGGCGGCATTCTCCGGCTTGCTGAAAAGGGTGGTGAACACGTCGGACTTCAGCTCCCTGTTGGAAACCTCCTTCCCGCCTTTTTTCGTCCCAGCCTTGGCCGGTTCCTTTGTCCTGTCATCTGTCATAAGCAGATTCCTCCTGTTGATAAATGATAGTAGTCTTGAAAAATGCCGCAGAATTTGCGTAAGAAGATAGATTAGATTTTTCAAGGATACTGTCACTATAACAGACCACAGGCAATTTGTAAAGTTAAATTTATATTAAAAAAATAAATTTATATAAAAATAAATTATCCCCTCTGATTGATCATCTCGTGCAGCTTTGCAATCGCTTTGTCGATTCCGCCCACCTCGTCGATGATCCCGTACTTTACGGCCTCCTCTCCCACCAGGATCGTGCCCACGTCCTTCGTCAGCACCCCCGTCTCCATCATCAGCTCCTCCAAAGTCTTTTTGTCGATACGGCAGTGTTCGCAGACAAATCCCGTGATCCTGTCCTGAATCAGCTTGAAATAGTCAAAGGTCTGCGGCACACCGATCACCATGCCGTTCATTCTCACCGGATGTATCACCATAGTCCCCGTACCCACAATATAAGAATAGTCGGTGCTGACCGCGATGGGAACGCCGATAGAATGGCTTCCGCCGAGTACCAGAGATACTGTGGGCTTGCTGAGGGAAGCGATCATTTCGGCGATGGCAAGTCCGGCCTCCACATCGCCTCCCATAGTGTTCAGTAAGACCAATACGCCCTGGATATCTTTGCTGTCCTCAATCGCTGCCAGACTGGGCAATATATGTTCATATTTTGTGGCCTTGGAATTGTTGGAAAGATTTTCATGTCCTTCTATTTCTCCGATGATGGAGATGAGATGAATGTTATCCAGCTGTACATTGTCGTCCAGCGTCACCTGTCCCGTCTTCTCGATCCGTTCGTCGCGGTGTTCCTCCTGCTCTATTTTCTTTTCCTTCTTTTCATCTGACATATAATGCTCCTCTCCTTCTGCTTCCATCAATGACGCTTTCACAGATGCACCGTAAGTCTGTCCCCTTACCGCACGACAGGGAACGCTATCATAAGCGCTCCCTGTTAGCATTACCTGATCAGATCAAAAAATACATTTTATTTAATATCAAAATCATCGTTCGCTTTGACAGGATAATCATAGTCATCCTGAGCGGATGTCCGCACCTTATCAAAGGTCAGTTCACGTTTTTGGTGAGGCTTGGGCAGCGGCAGAGGATTTTCTATGTAATCGGGCTCCGTCCTCTTCCCGGCAGGTGTCGCCGTCTCTACCCGTGCGGTCTCCTCCACGGGCACCGGCTTCTCTGCCGGAGCTTCGGAACCGACAGGTACCGATCTCTCCGCCGGTCCTGCGCCATCTGCGGCTTGCCCGACAGTCCTCCCGGAGGATGCGCCCCAGATCTCCTCGGCAGCCTCCTCCACAGATGCCGTCTTCTCTACCCGTGCGGTCTTCTCCACGGGCACCGCCTTCTCTACCCGTGCAGCCTCCTCCACGGATACCGACTTCTCCGCCGGAGCTTCGGAACCGACAGGCGCCGCCTTCTCTGCGCGTGCAGTCTCCTCCACAGGCTTTGATCTCGGTGCCGGACTCCATATTTCATCCTCCGAATAGGTCTTTGAAGCGTTGCTCCAGGTCCCGATCGTGGAAGATGTGCCGGAACGGTTTTCCTCGTCTGGCGGCACGGTCACCGGATCGGTCTTTTCCTGCGGCCGGCGAAAGCACTCGTTCAAGCCGATCCCCGCCAGCACCACCGTGATGATATACAGATACATGTCCGACGGTATCTCATCCGTAAACACACCGAATATTCCCGCTATCACAGCTCCGCAGAAGGTCAGTACCCACACGCTCATTCGCTCACTGCTTCGGTCGCACCAATAACTGAAGATTCCTATCGACAGCGTCACAAGCAGTAAAATACTCACCAGGCCAAAGCTGTTCAGGCCCTGACTGAAAGGCACCTGAAAGCGGTCAGACCAATATAATTTTTTCCAGACGCCAAAAATCCTGGACAGGGATCTGTCACTGAGCAGAGCATCCGCCAGCAGCATACAGAAGAAGCCGGCCGCCGTACCCGCCAGGCCGATCCCAAGCCCCATCCACTTTCGGGAGGTCTCCGTGTCTGCCTGCTGCTGAGACTGCAGCGATGTCATCAGAAAGAACAACAGCAGAAAACCGCCCACGTCAAGAAATCCCAATACCCCTATCACGATGCCTTTGACCAGGAACAATACGGGCTGCGGTTCCTTGTCGACAGCGATGGTCATAATGAAAAGGCCGAGGGAAAACAGAAAGAAATACAGCGTCCGCGGCGACAGATTCACTGCGTCCTGTATCATATAACCGGAAAACATGATAAAGATGAGGGATACCTCAGCCGCCAGAGCGCCCGACAGCTTTCTGACCGCAAAGTACAACAGCAGCGCGCCCGCCAGCTGCAGAAGGATCTGCATCAGAATGCCTGCTGTGAACTTGTTCCCCGCAAACAGAAAAACTGCATGTAAAAGCTGCAGATAAATATGGCTGACTCCATGGACGACCCGCGGCAGGCTCTGCCCCTGTGCCACTCTCGCCGTCTCAAAATAGGCCGCAAGCTCTCCCGCATGAGACATCTGACTGATCCGGAACACCAGTCCCGCAGCCATGATCATGACCGTCACAATGGCCTGGCCTGCAGTGCTGAAGCTCAGACCTTCCCCTCCTGCTGCAAAATGTCTGCTGCGGAAACGATAGAGCAGAAACACAACGCTCCCCGTCACCAGTGCGATCTCCAGGGCCAGAAGCGCCCCGCTGTACGGTGAGCCCTCAGGGATGGTGGACACGATCGCCCCGGCCATTCTCATCAGGGCCCAGCCTGTTATCAGCACGTATAAGAACCACATTACATTACTGAACCTGTTTTTTTCCCAACTCATTACGCACTCCTGTCCTCGCCGGCCGTCAGAATCTTCTCAATATTGTAACGGGGCCGTTCCTTCACCTCAATATATATCTTACCGATATACTGTCCCACCAGCCCCACAGCCAAAAGCTGCAGTCCTCCGAGGAACCAGATGGACAGTATCAGCGAGGTCCATCCCTGCACCACATGGCCGGTAAAATAAGATACCAGAGCGTAGACCGCCGCCAGAACGGACACCAGAATGATGAACAGGCCCAGGCCCAGGATCAGACTGATGGGCTTCACACTGAAGGAAGAGATACCGTTAAAGGCAAGTGCCAGCATTTTTTTCAGAGGATATTTGGATTCTCCTGCTACCCTCTCCCTGCGGTCATAATACACATTGTCGGTCTGGTATCCGATCAAAGGGACCATTCCCCGCAGGAACAGATTGGTCTCCTTGTACTTGGAGAACTCCTCCACCGCCCGTCTGGACATGAGTCGGAAATCGGCGTGATTATACACGGTCTTTACTCCCATAAGGCCCATCAGCCGATAAAATCCCTGAGCTGTGGTGCGCTTAAAAAATGTATCTGTCTTGCGCTCCCGCCTCACTCCGTAGACAATATCGTTCCCCGCATGAAATTTATCGATCATTTCTTCGATCACTGCCACATCGTCCTGCAGATCCGCGTCGATGGAGATAGTGACATCGCACATATCCTTTGCAGTCAACAGCCCGGCAGTCAGCGCGAATTGATGGCCCACATTGCGCGCCAGCTTGACACCGCACACCTGAACGGGATAAGCGGAATGCTCCTCCTCGATCAGATTCCACGTGCGGTCCTGACTTCCGTCATTCACGAACAGAATAAAACTGTCCGGAGCGATCTTCTCTTTGCCGATCAGATCCTCCAGCACCTCTCTCAGCACTTTCGAGGTGATTTTCAGTACTTCCTCTTCATTATAGCAGGGTACTACAATAGCAAGTTTATCCATAAGACCAACCTTTCACATAAGGCACTGTTTTCCGCCAAGGCACTGTTTTCCGCCAAGGCACTGTTTTCCGCCTTGTTTTCCCTCGGCAAAGCCTCCCCTTGCGCGATGCTTTATCCCTCCCAGTTGTGATAAACAGCCTGCACGTCATCGTCGTCATCCAACATATCCAGAGTCTTCTGAAGATTTTTGACGGCGGTCTCGTCTGTGAGCTCTATATAATTCTGAGGGATCATGGTCACTTCCGCGCTCACCATAGGGATCCCACCGGCCTCAAGCGCCTTGCGCACCTCCTCAAAGTTGTCGGGATCGGTCAGCACCTCGTAGCTGTCCTCCTCCTCGCTGAAGTCTTCCGCACCGGCATCCAGCGCCGTCATCATCAGATCGTCGGCATCAAGACTGCACTCGGCTCTGTCGATTATGATCTGACCTTTTTTGTCGAACATGAACGATACGCAGCCGGGAGTTCCCACATTTCCCTGCCCCTTTGTAAAGGCGCTTCGGATATTTGCTGCCGTGCGGTTCTTATTGTCGGTGATCGCATCCACGATGATAGCAATTCCGTTGGGGCCGTACCCCTCGTAGGTCACATATTCGTAATTTACATTTCCCACGTCGCCCGCCGCTTTCTTGATGCCGCGCTCAATGGTATCGTTGGGCATGTTGTTTGCCTTTGCCTTTGCAATGACGGTGGCAAGCTTGAAATTATTGTTCGGATCCGGGCCGCCCTCCTTGACGGCCACGGCGATCTCACGGCCGATAATAGTAAAGATCTTGCCCTTTGCGGCGTCGTTCTTTTCCTTTTTATGTTTGATATTTGCAAATTTTGAATGTCCTGACATAATGTCCTCCCGTGTATAAAATATTCTTTTTTCAGAGACCGTACAACATCATATCATTTCCCGCCGGAATGTTCAATCTCTGATTCTTTTTCCTCCGGATCGTCCTCGTCGGGCGGGGTCTCCTCCGCAAGCCTCGTCACCAGAACGCTCTGTATCATTTTGTTCTCCACCGACAGGATCTTAAAATTATAACCGCAGTAATCCACGTCGAACTGTTCGTCCGGCTCAGGGATCCTGTCCAGTCTGGAAATCAGGAATCCGTTCAGTGTCTCGAACTCCTCATCGGCAAAGGAGATTCCCAGCCTCTCCTCCAGCTCCTCCAGCGGTGTCTTACCCTCGATAACATACTCGTCTTTTCCCTTCTCCTCAATGAAGGTCTCCCTGTCTTCGTCATATTCATCCAGAATATTTCCGACGATCTCCTCCAGGATATCCTCCATGGCCACCAGTCCGTCCGTCTGTCCATATTCGTCGACCACAATGACCATCTGCAGCTTATCCGCCTGCATCTCACGGAACAGCTCGTCTATATTTTTTGTCCTGGGGACAAAGGTGGGCTCCCTCAAAAGCCCGTCCAGCTCCCGCAGGGGATAATTCCGTTTGCTGTCATCCGCATACCATCTCATCGCGTCCTTCAGATGCAGGATTCCAATAATATGGTCCAGATTCTCCTCGTATACCGGATACCGGCTGTTCTTTCCCTCCAGCATAAGGCTGACTGCGTCCGACAACAGGGTATCTCCGTCGAAAGCCACAATACTGTTCCGATGAGTCATAATGTTCTGGGCTTCCTTGTCGCCGAACTCAAATATATTGGAGATCATTTCAGCCTCGCTGGACTGGATCACGCCCTGCTCATGGCCCTCGTTTATCATACTGATGATCTCTTCCTCTGTCACATCGGTCTCACTGCCGCTGACCTTCACCCCGAAGAGCCTGAGGATGCATTTTGTCGTGACGGAGGCAAGAGCGGTAAAGGGCTGAAATATCTTCATGACGAAATACACCGGCGTGACGCATGTGTATGCCCATTTCTCCGATACCCGCGACGCGATCTTTCTGGGGAGCAGCACTCCCAGGGTCAGCGTTATGTACAAAAGCAGCACCGTGGCCAGCAGCACAGCCGCCATCCATATCACTTCCACCGGAATCTTCCCCGCGCCGAAATACTGTTCCGTAAGGAACCGCAGTCCGCCGGAGATCCCGCGCTGAAGGAGCCGTCTCAGGAAATCCAGGTGTACGGCGCCGATGATCACATTGACCAGCATAGTGATCATCAGGGACGTATTCACAAAATCTGCAGGATCGCCCAGCATTTTTTTCAGGCGGGCAGATCTTTTGCTCTTATCCTCACGGGATGTTCTCTCGATGTCCTTCTCATTGAGATTGTCCAATGCCGCTCCGAAGCCGTAGAAGAACACATCGACCAAAAGCAGCACGATAAAAAGAATTATACTGGCAGTAGGCCCACTGTCGTCCATATAAAATATTTTTCCTCCAAAGTTCGTTATATCTGCCGGACGCAAGATATCACATCAAATATATCATTAAGCATTCCTTTCGTCAAGGGCAGCCAACTCTTATGTATCCAACTCCAGGCTGATCATCAGTGCCCGATTCACCTTACGCATAATGTCTCCGTCCAGGTGGCACACCTTATCCTTGAGCCGCTTCTTGTCGATGGTGCGCAGCTGTTCCAACAGCACCACCGAATCCTTATCCATGTCGTAAAGCGCCGCATTGAGTTCAATGTGCGTGGGAAGCTTTGCCTTATTCATCTTTGATGTGATCGCCGCACAGATCACCGTGGGACTGTGCCTGTTCCCCACGTCGTTCTGAACGATCAGCACAGGTCTGATACCTCCCTGTTCCGAGCCGATGACCGGCCGCAGATCCGCATAATATACATCTCCTCGTCTCATTTTCCCTCCAAGTCATGTCAAAGTATCTGAGGAATAGTATTGCCGGCCGTCAACGTTTTAAACACAAAGTCTTACTCTTGTACAGGATTCCAGAGCCGTCCCACCTCTTCCGCGATGTCCCCGGCCATACAGGCATGCTGGCCCAGCCGGGCGCTCGCAGCATCTCCCGCCATACCGTGGAGCCGCACACCGGCCACCGCGGCATCAAACGCTGCTGCTCCCTGCGCCATGAGGCCGACGATCACACCTGCCAGCACGTCCCCGCTGCCAGCGGTGGCCATACCGCAGTTTCCGCTCACATTCACTCCCACCGGGAGCGACTCGGCACATACATAGGTCCTGGCATCCTTTGCCGCGACTACCGCATGAAGTCTGGCCGCCAGTCCGCAGCCGAAGCGGACCGGGTCTTCCTTCAGCCGAGCGACCGTCTCTCCGGTCAGGCGGGCCAGCTCCCCCATGTGAGGGGTGAGGACCAATGCCCTTCCCGCCGCTCCCTGCTCCGCCAGCCGCGCCGTGTATTCGGGATGCTCCGCCAGAAGATTCAGACCGTCCGCGTCAATGAGCAGCGGTCTTTCACCTTCCGCTATCACCTTTTCAAGACATAAGAGGGCATCCCCGCCCTTTCCGATTCCCGGTCCGATCGCAGCCACATCCGCCCACTTCATGCTCTCCTCAAGCTCTTCGGGCAGCCCAAGAAGCGCCTCCGGTACCGTCTCCTGAAGGATCACACGATTCTCCTCAGGGGAAATCACCTTGACCATGCCGGCTCCGATGCGATAGGCGGCTCTTGCGGCAAGGATGGCCGCCCCCGCCATATTGCGGCTTCCGGCGACCAGCAGCACTTTTCCAAAGGTGCTCTTGTTTCCGTCATGCCTTCTCCTGGGCAGCAGCTCTTCCGGCGGCCTCTCACAGACGAACATTCCGGGGCGCGATCCGAAAAAGCAGCGCTCCGATATGCCGATATCAGCCACGGTAATCTTTCCCGCATACTCACAGCCGGGATACAGCACCATCCCGCGCTTGCAAAAACCGAACGTCACCGTCTCGTCGGCCCGGACAGCGGCCCCCAGAATACTCCCGCTGTCAGGCTCCACGCCGCTGGGAATATCCAGCGCGATCCGATATCCCGAAAGCGTTCCGAACCGCTCCACGGCCTCCAGATATTCACCGGTGATTTCCCTTGACAATCCCACGCCGAACAAAGCATCTATCAGAACAGTATATTCCCGCCGTGCGGGTTTTGTGCCAATATCCACAGGATAACTTTCCAGGATCCTCCGCTGCCGGGTCCACTGCTCCGAAGCCTTCCCGGTATTCCCTGCGATCCAAACCTCCACCTGCCAGCCGTCTTCGCACAAAAGCCTTGCCAGGGCCAGACCGTCCCCGCCGTTATTGCCCGTGCCCGCCAGGATCAGTGCGGTGCGCGAGCCCGTATCCCGCCCGCAGGAGTGATCCTGTACTGCCCGAAGAGCCGCCAGTGCGGCCCGCTCCATCAATACCGCCGCCGGAATACCTATCTTTTCCACGGTATTTCTGTCGTACCGCCTCATTTCTTCCGCTGTCACCAGATATTTCACAGTTGCTCCCTCCGAATCGATTTGATGAATTTCCTCCGAACCTCCAACGGCTCTCACAGGAAAAGGACTGCACGCAGCAGGTCCCGCGTCAGTCCTTCTGTCCCTCCTTCATCTCCCCGTCGTCCCTTTTGTCCCTTCCGGATATTCGGGGAGGCTTTTCCGGCTTTTTCCTGTCCGGTACGACAGGATGCTTGTTCTCCGGATCGTACTGCATATCAAAAAGATCCACCACATCTGCACCGAACACATCGTGCATATAGGAATATATCAGGTGGTTCTGCTGTTCCATCTCCTGCTTTCTGATCAGCCGCTTTTTCAGGTTGATGCGTATCTCCTTCACCCATGCCTCTATCTGCTGTATCTCTTCCGTATTATCGTGCATGGTATCATAGCAACGATCCATGGTCAGCATCATCAGCTGGAAATTCAGCCGGTCGATCTGGCGGGGCAGCTCCAGCAGCTCGTCCTTATAGCTGTCTATTTTCTCGTTGCACTCCTCCACCAGTTTTCTGTTTTGGTCTATCTTCTTCTCGATGGACCTGTCGCCGGTCTGTGCCACCTCGTCCACCATGGGCATGATCTCGCTCATGAGTTTTTTCTTCAGCTTTTTGATCTCACCAAGCTCTGTATTCAGCTTCCCCTGGCGTTTCAGAAGAAAATTCACCTGTTCCTCGATCCCCTTGACCGATGCCCTTGTCTCATCATCCAGCAGCTTATACCACTTGTTGTCCAGCGTCAGTATGGGAAGCCTTTTACCCTGAAGTGCTGTCTGAAACGCCTCCTGCCTGATCTTTCCCGACTTATGCTTCATAGACACCTCCCGTCAGGACCGCTCCTGCTCCTCTGCATAGCGCTTGATGTTATAGGATAACTTCATCAGGCTGTCCGAAAGATGCACATTTTCCACCTGGATCCACTCAGGCACGTTCAGGTCCACATGGGCAAAATTCCAGATGGCGCGAATATGCGTCTTGGCCAGTCTCTTTGCAACGCTCACCGCTCCGGCCTTGGGTATCGTCAGTACGGCGATATCGATATTGTTCTTTTCAATAAAGCTTTCCAGCTCCTCCATGGGCCTGACATGTACTCCCCGGACATCTCTGCCGATCAGTTCCGGATCCTGATCGAACATGCCGCAGAAAATAAAACCGCGCCGTTCAAAATTCATGTAATTTCCCAGCGCTCTCCCAAGGTTCCCCGCACCGATAATAATAAATTTATGCTGTCTGTCGATTCCGAGTATTCTGCCGATCTCATTATAAAGATATTCCACATTATAGCCGTAGCCCTGTTGTCCGAAGCCGCCGAAATTGTTGAAATCCTGACGGATCTGAGAAGCCGTTACCTTCATCAGTTCACTCAGCTCCTGAGAAGAAACTCTCTCGACACCTTCATCTCTCAGTTCGCCCAGATAACGGAAGTATCTGGGCAGCCGTCCGATAACAGCTTGTGAAATTTCTCTCTCCTCCAAAGATATCCCTCCCAGAATCATCGTATCCGCTTCCCTGTACTTTAGTTTAGCAAAATGTTAAAAATATGTCAATGAATCACCGGGAGCCGCCAAAAATATTTCTGTTTTGGCTTGCTGACCGAGGGGAAATTGTATAAAATCTACTGTAGGATAAATTTTGCCGCGGCCGGGAAATCGTTCCCGCCCGCAATACGCTCAGAAAGGCTGCACTGTCATGATACTTACCTGCAGGAACATATCAAAGTCATTTCAGGAGAATAAAGTGCTTGATAATATCAGCTTTCATATCGAGGATCATGAGAAGGCTGCCATTGTGGGGATCAACGGCGCCGGAAAGACGACCCTGCTCCGCATCATTGTGGGAGAAATGCCGCCGGATGACGGCACAGTGACGCTCTCGAAGGATAAGAGGATAGGATATCTTGCACAGAACAAGGCGGTAGATACCGCCAATACCGTCTACGGGGAATTGCTTTCCGTCAAGCAGGGGCTCATTGATCTGGAACGGCGTATCCGAGAATGTGAGCTGGAAATGCAGACGAGGGAAGGCGCTGAGCTGGAGGACCTGATGCGCCAGTACTCCAATCTGACCCACGCCTTTGAGATGGAGGACGGCTATGCATATAAGAGCGAACTGACAGGCGTATTAAAGGGACTGGGCTTTTCGGAGGAGGACTTTGACAAATCCGTTTCCACGCTCTCAGGCGGCCAGAAGACCAGGATAGCGCTCGGCAAGCTGCTGCTGCAGAAGCCGGAGCTGATCATTTTGGACGAGCCCACCAACCATTTGGACATGAACTCCATCGCCTGGCTGGAGACGTATCTTCTAAACTACAGCGGAGCCGTGCTCATAGTATCCCACGACCGTTACTTTCTTGACCGCATTGCCACCAAGGTGATCGAGATCGATCAGGCAAGAGCCACCACCTTCATGGGCTGCTATTCCGACTACGCCGTAAAAAAGGAGCAGCTCAGGATCACTGCCATGAACGCCTATCTGAATCAGCAGCGCGAGATCAGGCACCAGGAGGAGGTCATCGAAAAGCTGCGCTCCTTCAACCGTGAAAAATCGATCAAGCGCGCGGAGAGCCGTGAGAAGATGCTTGAGAAAATGGACGTGCTGGACAGACCCTCCGAGGTCCGTTCAGACATGCGCCTGACTCTGACGCCCAGACGCCAGAGCGGAAACGACGTTCTGACTGCGGAAAATTTGGGGAAATCCTTTGACTCTAAGCTGCTGTTCGAAAATGTCAGCTTTGAGCTGAAGCGAGGCGAGCACGTTGCGATCATCGGAGATAACGGCACCGGCAAGACTACGCTCCTGAAGATCCTGAATCAGCTGCTTCCGCCGGATCATGGCCAATTTCATCTTGGGGCCAACGTGGAGATCGGATACTACGACCAGGAACATCATGTGCTGCACGGCGAAAAGACCATATTCGAGGAAATATCCGACGATTATCCCACGCTGACCAACACAGAGATCCGAAACGTGCTGGCTGCCTTCCTCTTTACCGGCGACGATGTGTTCAAGCGCATCTGCGACTTGAGCGGGGGAGAATGCGGAAGGGTATCCCTTGCGAAGCTGATGCTGAGCAGCGCCAACTTTCTGATCCTGGATGAACCTACAAATCATCTGGATCTGACATCCAAGGAGATCCTGGAGCATGCCCTGAACCACTATGAGGGCACAGTGCTCTACGTCTCCCACGACAGATATTTCATCAACCGCACGGCGGATCGGATCTTGGATCTCACTGCCCACAGACTGATCAACTACATCGGAAATTATGATTATTATCTTGAGAAGCGCGATACTCAGATGGCCGCCTTGAACATTGCCGAAGGGCCCGCCTCTTCCGGCGCAGGAAACGGCGCAGGAAATGTATCATCCGCCAATAAGCTGGACTGGAAGAACCAAAAGGAAGCCCAGGCGCAGATCCGCAAAAAGGACAACGACCTGAAGAAATGCGAACAAAAAATTGCCACACTTGAATCGGAATTGAACCGGATCCATCAGGAGATGTCGGATCCCGCCATAGGCACACAGTTCTCCCGGCTGCAGGAGCTGACAGAACAGCAGGTCAATGTCCAGTCTCAGCTGGATATACTGTACGAGGAATGGGAAAAGCTGGCGCAATAGTTCTTCCCAGGATCACAGCAAAGTCTCCAGAGTCTCACGGATCGCCCTGATAAAGTCAAGACTGTTCAGGATCACCGGAGCCTCACAGGTTGAGATCAGCGACAGGCTCTTCGTCATCTTCCCGTCCTCCACCGTCTTGATGCAGGCACGTTCCAGCTTCTCCGCAAATGCGGAAAGCTCTGCGTTGCCGTCCAGTTCTCCTCTCTTCTTCAGCGCGCCGGTCCATGCGAAGATGGTCGCAATGGAGTTGGTGGAAGTCTCCTCCCCTTTCAGGTGCTTATAGTAGTGACGCTGCACAGTACCGTGGGCCGCCTCATACTCATAGACGCCGCTGGGGGATACCAGAACGGAAGTCATCATGGACAGATCTCCGTAAGCCGTGGCTACCATATCGCTCATCACATCGCCGTCATAATTCTTGCAGGCCCAGATAAAGCCTCCCTCGGAACGGATCACCCTTGCCACTGCATCGTCGATCAGAGTATAGAAATACTCGATGCCCAGCTGCCGGAACTTATCCTTGTATTCATTCTCATAGATTTCCTCAAAAATATCCTTAAAGGTATGGTCATATTTTTTTGAGATCGTATCCTTTGTGGAGAACCAAAGATCCTGCTTCGTGTCCACCGCATAGGCAAAGCATGCCCTTGCAAAGCTGGAGATCGACCTCTCCGTGTTGTGGATTCCCTGGATAATGCCGGCGCCGTCGAAATTGTGGATGGTCTCCCGCACCTGTGTGCCGTCGGCGGCAGTGAACACCAGCTCCGCCTTGCCGGCTCCCGGCACCTTGATCTCCGTGTTCTTATACACGTCGCCGTATGCGTGACGGGCGATGGTAATCGGCTTTGTCCAGTTCTTTACATAGGGAACGATGCCCTTCACCAAAATGGGGGCCCGGAACACGGTGCCGTCCAGAATGGCGCGGATGGTCCCGTTCGGACTCTTCCACATCTCCTTGAGATCGTACTCCTTCATTCTCGCGCCGTTCGGCGTGATGGTCGCACATTTCACCGCGACCCCGTATTTCAGGGTGGCGTTTGCGGAATCCACCGTCACCTGATCGTCGGTGGCATTGCGGTTCTCAAGTCCCAGGTCATAATATTCCGTCTTCAGATCTATGTACGGGAGCAGAAGTTCATCCTTGATCATCTGCCAGAGAATCCTTGTCATTTCATCTCCGTCCATCTCCACCAGCGGGGTCGTCATTTTAATCTTATCCATATCTCCTCTTTTCCGCAGCCTTTCGGCGAAACACGCCTTCGTCTGCTATTTATTATTTTGTTATTCTGTCTTCGCTGTCATACGAGCCATTCGGAACAGGACTGCAAAGCATTACTTCCCACTGTGGCTCTCATCTCTCTCATACGCTTCATGCAGACCGTTCTTTACCATATTTTCGTAGGCGTTGATCATGTGTTGATGTGCCAGCTGTTCCGCCAGGTCTGCGTTCCTGTCCCGGATCGCTTCCATGATCTGCTTGTGCTCCTCATTGGACTTTGGACCTCTGTTGGCATTTGCCAGAGTCTTTCTCCGCACCCTCAGCACATATTGATGAAAGTCCTTCAGCTGGTGCTCCAGGATCTTACTGTTGCAGGCTTCGTAGAGAATATCGTGGAACCGGTTGTCCAGCTCGGCCAGCTGCTCCAGGTGCCCTTTTTTCGCATGGAATTCCGCCAGATATACGTTCTCCTCCATCTCGTCCATCTGCTCCTGGGTGATATGCTCTGTAGCCCAGCGGGCGCATAGCCCCTCCAGCATAGAGCGGATCATGTAAATATCACGCACATCCTTTTCCGTGATGCCGGTCACATAAGCCCCTCTGTTCGGGATGATCTGGATCAGCCCCTCCAGCTCCAGCTGCCGGAAGGCCTCCCTCACAGGAGTTCGGCTGACGCCCATCTCCTCTCCGATGGCCATCTCCTTCAATTCCTCGTGCTCCTCGTACTTTCCGCTCAGGATATCCTCCCTGAGCCTGTTGAAGACGCGGCCCCGCAGGGAATACTTGTCCGTGACCTCCTGCTTTACGTTATAATTGCTCATAATTTTTCTCCCGACATACCCGGTCCACACATGCGACTATCTCCTCGTCGGTCAGAACGGTCACACGGCCTCCCTCATATTCCTCATCTACCCACTCCTTTACGGCCTTGACCAGATCCGAATTTTTGTCCACCTGCTTTTCACCGCTCAGCTTGTAGTAGGTATTTATCCAGTGCGCGATGCCCGCCAGCCCCGAAGTGTTGGAAACGGCGCACAGCACAGGCCGCCTCAGGAATTTTTCCGTGTCGAAGATATTGTATATCTCCTCGTTCTTCAGCAGACCGTCCGCGTGAATTCCCGCCCTTGTCACATTGAAATTACGGCCTACAAAGGGCGTTCTCGGCGGTATCTGATAACCGATCTCCTTCTCATAGTATTCCGCCAGCTCCGTGATCACGGTGGTGTCCATTCCGTTCAGATCGCCCTTCAGCTGCGCATACTCAAAGACCATCGCCTCCAGAGGGGTATTGCCTGTCCGCTCCCCGATGCCGAACAGCGATGTATTGACGCCGGAGCAGCCGTAGAGCCATGCGGTGGTAGAGTTGCTCACCGCCTTATAGAAATCATTGTGTCCGTGCCACTCGATCAGGCTGTGAGGCACCCCCGCGTGAGTGTGAATGGCATAGATGATTCCCTGCACGCTTCTTGGGATGACCGCGCCGGGATAATTCACACCGTACCCCATGGTATCGCAGGCCCTCACCTTGATCGGTATCTTGTACTTGTCCATCAGCTTCATCAGTTCCAGACAGAACGGCACCACATACCCGTAGATATCTGCTCTGGTGATGTCCTCCAGATGGCATCTGGGACTGATCCCCTCCTCAAGGCAATCCCGTATCACGCTCAGATAATGGTCCATGGCCTGGCGTCTGGTCATTTTCAGCTTCAGGAAAATATGGTAATCGGAGCAGCTTACAAGGATACCCGTCTCCTTCATGCCGATTTCCTTCACCAGTTTAAAATCCTCTTTGCTGGCCCGGATCCAGCTGGTGACCTCCGGGAACCGATAGCCTCTCTCCATACATTTATATACCGCGTCCCGGTCCTTCTTGCTGTACAGGAAAAATTCGCTGGCGCGTATCATCCCGTTGGGGCCTCCCAGCTTGTGGAGATAATCGTATATTGTTACGATCTGCTCTGTAGTATAGGGCGCTCTGGACTGCTGGCCGTCACGGAATGTGGTGTCTGTGATCCAGATCTCTTTCGGCATGTTATGCGGTACGATCCTGTCATTGAAAGGTATCTTCGGTATCTCTGAGTACGGGAACATATTGCGGAATACATTCGGCTTTTCCACGTCGTCCAGTATGTACATGTGCTCTTCGATCTGGAGCAGATTATTCTTGGTATTCATTGTGACAGGACGATTCTGAAAGGTATCATTCTCTTTCATAACGGCTCAGTCTCCTTTATCATTGATTGTTTGGCTCGTATAATTGTATACAATTACACGAGCCCTGTCAAGTCCAATTCCCCACTTATTCCAAAAGCCGTCTGACATTTACCATCCCCCATCCCTGCTGATTCCAGGGAAGCCCCAGGTCCGTGGCGGTATACTGCAGCTTCTGCCGGCATTCCTCATGGGTCATGGAGGGAAATTTCTGCAGTGCCAGTGCCGCAGCGGCAGACACGATCGGCGTCGCCATGGAGGTGCCGCTTTTTACGGCGTACGCATTGATATAATTGCCGTGAAAACGATAACACATGGAATTGCAGGAGACTATTTCCGTCCCTGGCGCCACCAGATCCGGCTTGCGCGGTGCCTCCCCCGGAATGCCCCTTCCGGAATAATTTGAACAGAGCCACGAAGCTCCCTCCTTAAAGCTGCCGTCATGACATCCCACCGTCACCACACTCGAACTGCCCCCTACGGAGGAGACTGTTCCCTCCCCCGGCCCCTTATTTCCCGCCGCGCACACCACCAAGATCCCTCTGTCCCAAATTTCCTCCAGCTTCTCCTGCAGCGCCAGCTCCTTCTGCTTATCCTCCAGATCTCCTATCCCGACCGAGATGTTCAGGATACGGATACGGTATCGTTCCCGGACCTCAAGGATCCAGTCCAGTCCTCTCAGCATAGCCTCCGTCAGGCCGTCTCCCCGCTCGTCCAGCACCTTGCCTACCACAAGCCTGACTCCCGGAGCAAGTCCCCTGTATTTCCCGGCGGACAAAAGCCCGCTGCCGCATATGATCCCCGCCACATGAGTCCCGTGGCCGTTGTCATCGTAAGCGTCCCGGCTCCCCGCCCAGGCGGACCGGCAGGGTCCTGTGAAATCCCGAAAGCAGAGCACCCTTCCGGCAAGATCGGGATGAAATGCCACGCCGGTATCAAGCATTGCAACAGTAATGCCGCTGCCGCCGTCCGCCCGCGGGCCCTCAAGATCTCCGACCTGTTCCCTCACTCTCCGCATAACAAAAAACATCCCGGCATATACTATACTCATTTTTTATAGTATGCCGGGACTGAAAATTAGTGCCGCCGCAGAAATCTGGCCGAAAGTCCAGACTTCTGCGGCGATCGTATTACTTTCCTCTGTTCTTCTGTCTGCCGGTAAGGAGCAGAGCAACTCCCCCAAGAAGAACAATGCACCCCAAAGGATATTTCCATGGCAGTACCGCCCCTTTCGGGGACGCCGGGGGTGCGCCATAGCTCTCCATATCCACGCTGATCTCCACGGGCTCCGAAGCCGTACCGCCCGTGGGACACAGGCACAGTTGAGAGACCGTATTCGCAGCGAACCGGACCGAAGTTTTTCCGTCGGCGTTGACGAGCTCCACAGGGAGCTCCTCGATCTGTCCGTTCCTGTCAAGATCAAAGAGCCTTACCTCCTGACCTGCCAGGGAGTCCGGCAGCGGCAGGATGATCGTCAAGAGCTGCCTGCCAAGCTTCGTCAGGGGAATACCGCTGTTATCACAAAGCTCCGCTTCCAATACATAGGCGCCCTCAGGAAGCCGGCTTCCAAAGGCACGTTGAAAGGCTCCTTCCATGTCGGCCGTGTCCTGACATTCCCACAGCCGGAGCACATAGCTTCGGGCGGCGCCCTCCAATACCGCGGACGCGCCTTCGGGCTCTTCCACCACAACGCCTGCGGCCACAGCCTCCGGATCCGGAGCCGGGGCCCTGAAGTCTTCATTGGAAAGTCTGGTGGCGGAGACCTCGTAGGTGACAGCCGGAGCCTCCCCTGCGTAATCCGCCTCCGTACCTTCCAGCGCCCGCAGTCCTATGGCGCTCACCGAGGCGGGCACGGATATCCTCTCCGCGGCACAATTTAAGAACGCTCTGTCCAGAATCCGCTCCAGTCCTTGATTCAGACTGATCTCCCTCAGTCCGGTGCAATCCTCGAACGCACCCTCTCCTATCACTCTCAGGCTCTCCGGAAATGAAACGGACTTTATCTCCTCATGCCCTTGAAATACCTCGGCCGCGATCACGCGGACTCCCTCCGGGACATGGACCGACTCGGCAGAGCCGCGATAAGCGACCAACACACCTCCGCTTATCAGATAGTCTCCCTCCCCCTCGCCGCCATTGAGAAAATTCTCTACCCAGCCCGAATGTTCAAAGGCCTTGGGCTCTACCTGCATTACCGTCTCCGGCAGCTCGATACGATCCAGACCGTCACAGTGATAGAAGGCTCCGTAGGAGATCACCTCCACTCCCTGGGGAACCGTTATCCCGGTCACGGAGCTTCTCGCAAAGGCGAACTGTCCGATTTCCCTTATACCCTCCGGCAGTGACACCTCATTCAGCTCCGCATCCTTATAAAATGCCTGATCCGCCACGATTCTGCCGTCCACTATCGTAAATTTGGGAATGCCGTCCTCTGAGTATCCGGCCGAAAAATCCGCAGCGGGCGTCTGTTCCGACACCGAAGGCGGCGCCGCCTCATAGACGTTGAGCTCACCCGGAGCCACGAACACGACAGCCCTGTTCCCCACTACTTTTGTGGAACCAAGCTCCGCCCCGGCCGCAGGCTCCTGCGGCTCTGTACCGACAGGCGTCTGCCCCGCATCCGGCGACGGCGTGGGCTGAATCTCCGGAAGGGCGGCTCCGTCGGAAGGATCGTATTCCGGCACGTCCTCATACTCCGGCATTTCCTTCTGTTTTTCATAAAATGCTGCGGCGTACTTATCTGCGGCGCTGCCCTCCTTACAATGGATGGTCAGCTGATAACAGCCGTCAAAGGCAGTCTCATGAATGGACGCGGTCTCAGGCGGAATCGTTATGTCCCGCAGATTCACACAGTCCGCAAAGGCCTGGATCCCAATGACGGACACATTGGAGGGAATCGTCATCTGCCTGAGTCCCTTGCAGTTCGTAAAGGCATAATCTCCCACAGCGGTCAGCCCTTTCCCAAGGACCACCGTATTCAGACTGTCGCATCCCCAGAAGGCATAGGATTCGATCTTCTCGACGGAGTCAGGCAGCACCACCCGTTCTATATTCTTATTTTCCTCAAAGGCTCCCTCGCTGATGAACTTCACCGTATTGGGAACCGACACGTTCTTCTGCGTGCCTTGATACTTTACCAATGTGCTTCCCTCTATTTTAAAATCGGAAGCAGATGGCGTTGCCGCATCTGCCTCCGATACGGGAAGCTGCATGATGATCAGTGCCGCTGCCACGAGCAGAACACCGAAAAGCCGTTTCCTCTTTTTCATAGACCTTGCCCTTTATCTGGCTTTCACCTTGACCTTTTTAGGCTGCCTTCTGCCGTCCTTCTGAATGAAAAGGACGAAGGAAATGCACGCCAGCCCTATGGATAAGAACCACTTGGGATGGATCAGGTCTCCCGTCTTGGGCGTGTTGTCCGACACGATCCCCGAAGACAGATCCCCGGTATCCACATAGATCAAATAGGGCGAAAAATGCTCCGCCGTAAAAGTAATGCACGACACGCCCTGTATGGTAGTGAACCTTGCCCCCAGTCTCTCCAGCCTGTCATTTACCACGCTTGCAATCTTGTTGTTGCCGGCATAGGTAATAAGAGAATCCGGCAGAGGAAGGGTGATATCCACAGTAATGCCCGTAGTATCCGTAATTTTCGTTGTCCCCGTGGAATCATACAGGGAAATATCCATCGGGAAATACTTGATGTTGTCCAGGTTCCCGTATTCCGCCATCAGAGCCCTGAGCGCCGCCTCGGTAGCATCGCTGCTCTCCGAGATCTTGATCGTAAAGTTGTCGGAGGAGCCGTGTACCGTCGCGGAGACCACACCGGTATTGGACAGGCCGTTCTTGTCGATGACCACCGTGGTGCCGCCGTTCGTAATAATGCCGGAGCTGCCGTTCGGCCTCTGCGTATTGTTGCCGCTGCCGGTGCTGCCGCCTCCTGAGCTGCCGTTCCCGGAGCGGGCCTTATAGTGAGCGGTCACCGTCACATCACTTGCAGGCATGGTGATAATAGATGCGGACAGTACCGCACTGGCAATTTTTACATCGTCCGGGCTCACGGACCAATGGTCGAATTCCTGCCCTGAAGCCGGATCATTGGCAATGATCACAGGCTGAGAGCCCTCTACATAGCTTCCGGAACCGCTGCCGTTCTCTACCGTCAGAGTATAAAGCTTTTTGTCCGTCCCCGGACTGCCGGAGGGCCCCGGTGTACCGGAAGGTCCCGGTGTGCCCGAAGGTCCCGGACTGCCGGAGGGCCTGGGACTGCCGGAGGGCCCCGGTGTGCCCGAAGGTCCCGGCGCGTCCGAAGGTCTAGGGCTCTGGCTCTGTGTACCGGAGCCGTCGTCCTCGCCGTTCTGCGCCGTTCTGTACACCGCCATGACATCCATATCGTTCTGAACATTATTGAGCGATGTATTGGTAGAGCCGTCTCCGCCCATCACCTTCCAGCCGAGAAATACGTATCCCTTTTTATAGGGGGGCTGAGGCATGATCACATCATGTCCCCGCACGATTTTCTGTTCCGAATATACCGAACCGTCCTCAAGCAGGAATCTGACTGTATAGGTCACCTCGTTCTCGTCTACGTAATTTGCCTGAACGGTCAGATCCTTATAGACCGCCATATAATCCTGCGGCGTCCAGCGAAGGAACACATAGCCTTCCTTTTGCGGCGGTTCCGGCGGCGTTGCCGCTTCGCCCTCCAGGATCTCCTGCGTATCGCCGATCTGGTGCTCCGCGCCCTCGTCGTCATAATATACAAATCTTACCTTCCAGTACCGCACGGGCTTTGTCTCTTCATGATTGATATTATTGCTGTCCGCATAGTTCCACGGATCGCTGTTCGCCTCACAGTAGAACCAGAGGCCGTCTTTTCCCGTCTTGGTACTGCCTCCGAACGCCTCCGAATGAATCGTGGCGCGTTCTCCGGGAATCACAAGGCTTAAGATCGTGCTGTCGGTAAACGCATCCTTTTTGATCTGCTTCGGCTCATACCGCGGCAGGGTCACTTCCATGAGATTCTGTGTGTCCATGAATGCTCTTTCCGGAATGACAGTGACCTTGGACTGGCTCAGATCGACGTTCATCACATGAGTGCCCATAAAGGCCTCCGGGTACAGCTCCGTCACAGACGCCATTTCATCCGCGCTCACGCGGGGATTGCTTCTGCCCTCCAGGCATTCCACGATCTTTGTCTTTTCCCCATCCGTCAATTCATAGATGATAGAATTATCGCAGGTGTAATACGGGCCGCCTCCAAAGCTGACATTCGACAGCTCAGGACAGCCTCCGAAGGGCCGTATGCCAAGCGAGCTTACCGTAGGCGGCAGCTCCACATGGTTCAGCGCCTTGCAGTCCTTGAACGCATGGTCTTCAATGGTGTCCACACCGCCGAGAAGGACAATGCTGGATATCTGTTCGCAGCCTGCAAACGTTCCTGTGACATCTGTCCCGTCGCCGCCGGATACATCGCCGCTTTCCTCGCAGGTTATTTTCTTCAGGCTGTATGCGGTGACCGTCTTAGGAGCCCTGAGGATCATCGGGATCGTGTCGTCGATTTCCTTTTCCCGGAACAGGCCGTCCCTGACGGAATCAACACCCTCCGGAATCACGATATTGACCGCCGCATTGATAATGGCCTTCTCCATGTCGGTCATGATCGCTTCCTGTCCGGCTTCATACTTTTGAACCGCAGTGGTAGTGGCATCCTCATGCTCTTTGTCAATGTACGCATAATTTTTTCTGGTATAGACATCCGTAGCACGAAGCTCTCTCAGGGAAGGGAAATTCACCAGCTCGCTCATGTCCGATTCCGGGTTGTACTGGATCTCCATGTTGGTCGGCCATCCCGTATAGTAGGTGATAAAATCTTCCTTCTGGCTCTCCGCGTTATACTTTCCTCTCGCGCTCATGGCATAGTTGAAGGGGCCGGAGGTCTCGGATACGGGGCCGGTAAATTTCAGCTTCACCGCAGGCGTATTGTCCGCATCGTTCTTTAACCCGCCGCAGGAGCCCTCGTGGGAACCTACCGTCTGGGTCGCAAAGGCATTGTCGCCGATGACCACATCACCCGTTCTGAAAATCACATTCTCCAGGTTGTGACAGCCCTGAAAGGCCTCGGTGCCAATTTCCTGCACGTTGGCCGGTATCTCCACCTTCTTTATATGACATTTGTCCATAAAAGTCCTGGCATTGATCACATTGATCGGATGGGGCCCTATGCGGGAGGGGATGGTAATGGATGTCACGTCTTTTCCGGCGGAATACCGGGTCAAATGCCTGGAGGAGTTCACCTCATAGGTGGCAATGCCCGGTTCATAATATTCATCGTCCTCCTCTGCCTCCTCGCCGCTTTTGTTCACCTCCTGCACTGTCAGCTCATAGCGGTCCAGGTCCGTCACTGTGTCGCCCAGCACGTTGATATAGCTGAATGCAAAGCATTCCTTTCTCGTCATCTCATGGAGTTTTGAGCCCTCGATCCCCTGGAAGTAAAAGCCGCCGTCCACAGGGGACCCGGAGCCCTCTGCCAGCATTCTCTTAAAATCCTTATAGGTAAAGAAGTCCTCCTCTTCCACAAAGGAAATCGACGTATTCATAGTAGAAATATAATGGAGAGAAACACAGCCGTTGAACATAGACAGGCAAATGTCCCCCGTCACGCCCCGCGGGAAGGTGATATTCTGCAGGGACTCACAGCCCCTGAACACATCCTCGCCCAGCTTTGACAGCTGGTTAAAAACACCGGGGCCGCCGCTGAGCAGGTCCACCGTCTGCAGAGATCTGCATCCTTCAAAGGCAGAATCTCCTATTTGCTGAACACCTATGGGCAAAGTAAAGGACCCCAATGCCGCGCAGTTGTAAAACGCTCTCTGGGCAATGGCGGTAAGATTACTGTGAACATCCAGGTTGATGCTGGACATGCTGGAGCAGTTCTCAAAGGCGCCCTCCGCAATAAAGGACAGTCCGTTCGCCAGCGTCACGCTGGTCAAAGAACCGCAGCGGTAAAAAGCATAATCACCGATGCCCCGCAGATTGTCGCTGACCGTCAGTGTGGTAATGTTGTTGTTTTCCGCAAAGACACCGCGTGACGGATCATCATTTGTGTTCCCCTTCACGTGCCAGATACCCGTGGGATTTGACGGATTGTCATCCTCTACGAACTGATTTCCGATGTATGCCACATCCGCCGGTTTTCTCTGCGCCTCCGGCACCTTGTCCGTCGAGGTCAAATCGCCCTCCTCATAATTGGTCCTGCCCTTCCCGGCCTCTGACTTATTCTTATTGTCAAAATACAGGTCTTTCGCTTCCAGGTCGCCCCAATTGCTTATTTCGCTGGCATAGCAGGGACGGTAGGCCACAAATTCCTCTCTCGTCTGAGCCTCGTCTCCGTCCGATACCTCCACGGGGACCTGCCTTGTCTCCTTCCAATACAGGAACCTTCCGGTTCCTCCCACTGCCACGTACCCCTCGGAGGTTCCAAGTGAATCGGTAAATTTCATATATGGCTCCACCTGCTGCGGAATCACCACTCTCCCCTCCGGCAGCGTCTGGGAATTAAATCCCAGAATGACTGCCAGGAGATTGCCGCTTTCCTGATAAAAGGCAAAGCGGAACAGGGAATCTCCCGATATATAAATATCAGCATCTTTATCGATCTCCGGAATCAGGCCTTTGCTATCTATCACCACGGAATTTGCAGGATTTCTCGGCTCTGTTTTTGCCTCCAGCCCCTCCGTCGGAATCGCTGCCACCGCAATGGCAGTCGCCAAAAACAGCGCTCCCAGCGTCTTGCGCACGGACCGCTTTAAACGTCTTTTTCCCTTGCTGACTTCTCTCTTCACTTCTTTGCCTGCCATCTTCCATTACTCCTTTGTCGGGACTTTCTTCGCCACTACAACAAACCGACCGTTGGGTTCCTCATAATCACAGGTGGACAGCGTCAGCAGCCTGTCGCCGTACTCTGCCGTCACGCCCGTGTCGTACAGGGACATGGACGCCATTTCCTGCATATTGGAGTCGAACTCCTGCACACTGTTCACATCTATGAACTGATAGTATTTGAACACAATTTCTTCCTGGCTGTACACCCTGGAGCGAAATACGTACATGACCTGCCAGGTCCCCTTCTCATACAGCGTATCGAACTGAATATAGGGATGCTCCTCCCAATATGACCGGTCCTCGTACTGATCCAGACCGCCGAACATCTTACCGCTTTTCATATGGTGGCCGTACAGGATCAGATTCGTGCTGGGATCTACTATATCACAGTCCTTGTCAAGAAAGATCGAGCCGTTCTTATCATACTCCTGGTTCAGATTGTGATCCAGATAATACTCGTTGTCCGCTGTCTGCATTACGGGATAATCTATATTTGTATCGTCAATTTTTACCCATCCGATTAGCTTTTTATTGACATTTAACAAATTTTTGAATTCATCCAGCACTTCGGGCGGTTCCTGTCCGCCCTCCGGCGCATACGGACCGTTTGCTGCCGCAGGAGCCGACGGTGCGGCCGGACGGTCCTTCAAATCGCTCAACACCTGATAATTGTCCGCCGTCCTCTGGTTAAAATAAAAATAGACCGCCACATACCCCAGGCACCCAAGAGCCACAACACTGCACAGCGCCAGGATCAGCCTTCTCCGCTTTTCACGGCGTTTCAGCTCCTCCTTCACATAACCGTCCAGCTCTCTGTCGCTCTTGCCGGATATTTCTCGTATGTACTCATCTATTTCCTCCTGGAAATCCTGCTCCAGAAGTGTCATAAAATTATATTTTCCGCCCTGAATATCCTTTTTCAGCTGCTCCAGCTGAGCCCTGCTCTTCAGGTCCGTCTCCCGGCGTATCCGATCCATGATCTGCTTGTCATGCAGGGCCCTGACATAATCATTCCTGGTCCGGAACTGTCGTCCCTCCACCGTATAATCTGTCTGCGTCATAATCTGTCCTTCGCTCGTTTCTCCCCCCGCAGAACGGTCGTCTTGATCCTCTCACTTTCCCATAATCATACTAACACAATTTCCTCCCGGCTTCAAGGGATTCCTGAAACTCACAAATTTGAGGACATATGAAACATAGACATGCCGGGGTGCATACAATAAACCATAAAAATCTATGGAGGCTATTACAATGAGTGATTTGACTGCTACCAACTGTGGATGCAATGATTCCTGCAACGGTGTCAGCACAGCGAACAACAACGGAGGATGCTGCTGGATCTGGATCCTCATCCTGCTGTTCGCCTTCGGCGGAAACGGCTTTGGCCGCAGCGGCAACGGTTGTGGCTGCAACAACGGCAATGGCTTTAACCTGCTGAACAACAACGGCAGCTGCTGCGAATGGCTGATCTGGATCCTGCTGCTCTCCACCTTCTGTGGCTGCAACAACTAAGATCAGGCGCTGCGCATAACGGATCCGTTCCGCGAGACGGTCTGTCTGCGGGCCCAGGCTCCTTCGGGGGTCCGGGCTCCGCGCGCGGCATACATAAGTGCCCCGCGGAAATCATACTATAGAACAGGGAACTCTCATTGCCTGATATACTGCCGGAAAGGTCGCAACTGCCATGGAAGAAAAAGGAAGGGAAGCCATTACTGCATTTGACACATTGATGACCACGAACCATATTCAGATGCTGAAGGTACTCCTGTCCTATCTCCCACCGAAGCAGCAGAACACCCTGGCCGTATACATCAAATTTTCCGAACTGCAATACACCCTGCAGAGAATGTGGCAGTCACCCGGACACCCTGTCATCAGAGGCCGCCGGACGGTACTGTCCCTGCATTCCCTGACGGACGGCAGTCTTCTGGACACGGACCGCGACGGTGTGATAGAACTGTTGGATGAGCTTCTGCCCTATAGCGATCGCCGGGAAAAAGCCCGAATTCAGGAAATCAAAAATATGCTGACAGGTATGGGGCAGCTCCGTGAAATGATGGAGATGATGGAAATGCTGAAGGAAATGTTCCCCAACGGTATGGGAAGCGACAGCAGCGGCAGCGGCATGGGAAATATCCTCTCCGCGATGAGCGGGGCGGATCCGGAAATGCTTGCACAGCTCATGCAGATGTTCTCATCCTCCGGCCCTGAAAACACCCCGGAAAAAGACAATACATAAAAAATTATGGAGGCTATCATGGACAAGACCGAAATGCCCACATGGATGGCAGACCCTCTGGTAAAGGATATTCCCGAAGTAAAGCTCCATTTTTTGCGGCAAATGTATGAAGAGAGCCGCGGAAAAAATCAGAGAGAGCTCATGACCTCTCTGCTCCCCATGATGAACCGGGCCAGACAGCAGGATCTGAGCTTTACGCCCCAGGAAATGACCGCCGCCATTGCTGCCATCAGGAAGCACAGCAGTCAGGAAGAGCTTTCTCAGATCGACAGTATTTTGGAAAAGGCCAAAAGGAACGGGAACATACAACAGTGACCGGACATAAAAAAGAGAGTCCTTCCTGCATCAGTGGGACTCTCTTTTCCTCTATCCGTTATCCGGCATTACTTGGCCACAATGTTTACCAGCCTTCCGGGTACATAAATCTCCTTGACGACAGTTCCTGTCAATTTATCTCCCAGCGCCTCCTTCGCCGCTGCGATCACGCTTTCCTTGTCCTCATCCTTGGAAACGGTGATTGCAGCGCGCATCTTGCCGTTGACCTGTATACCGATCTCCACAGTGCTCTCCACGGTCTTTTCTTCCTCATACTGTGGCCACGCCGCCTGATACAGTCTTCCTTCAAAGCCTGCGCTCTGCCACAGCTCTTCGGTAATATGGGGAGCCACCGGATTCAACAGAGTAAGCAGCGTCCTGTATTCGCCCCTTGTCACGGCGTTCTTTTTGTAGAACTCGTTGATCAGGGACATCATTGCCGCAATGGCGGTGTTGTATTTTAGATTTTCATAGTCGGCGGACACCTTTTTGATGGTCTGATGCAGCTTTGTCTCCAGATCGGCGCTGTAGCCTTCCCCTTCCGCCAGAATATCCTGCAACTTCCACACTCTCTCCAGAAATCTCCGACAGCCCTTCACGCCGTCCTCGCTCCATGCCGCGCTCAGATCGAAGGCGCCGATGAACATTTCGTAGGTCCGCAGGGTATCTGCGCCGTAATCCCGCACGATATCATCCGGGTTGACCACATTTCCTCTGGATTTGGACATCTTCTCGCCGTTGGAGCCCAGGATCATACCGTGGCTGGTACGCTTCTGATAAGGCTCAGGACAGGGCACATACCCCTGATCATACAGGAATCTGTGCCAGAATCTGGAGTAGAGCAGATGCAGCGTAGTGTGCTCCATTCCGCCGTTATACCAGTCTACCGGCAGCCAGTAATCGAGAGCCTCCTTGCCTGCCAGCGCCTCGGTGTTGTGGGGATCCGTATAGCGCAGGAAATACCAGGAAGACCCCGCCCACTGGGGCATGGTATCCGTCTCCCTCTCTGCGGGGCCGCCACAGCAGGGACAGGTGACATTCACCCAATCCTTCATGGCCGCCAGCGGAGATTCCCCGTTGTCCGTGGGTTCATAGCTCTCCACCTCCGGAAGCATCAGGGGCAGCTCACTTTCGTCAAGCGGCACAAATCCGCACTTTTCACATTTTATGATGGGGATCGGCTCTCCCCAGTAACGCTGCCTGGAGAACACCCAGTCACGCAGCTTGAAGTTGGTCTTGCTGTGACCGATCCCCTTTTCCTCCAGGAATTCGATTATGCGCGCCTTGGCGTCGGCTACGGACAGGCCGTTAAGAAATTCGGAATTTACCAGAGTTCCGGTGGCCACATCCGTATACACCTGCTCCTGGACACTGACAGGGCTGCCCGCCACCACCTCGATGATGGGGAGGCCAAATTTCTTTGCAAAATCCCAGTCCCTTTCGTCGTGGGCCGGCACCGCCATAATGGCGCCGGTGCCGTATGTCATGAGCACATAGTCCGAGATCCAGATTGGGATCTCCCTGCCGTTTACAGGGTTCGTGGCGGTGAGGCCCTCTATCTGTACGCCGGTCTTGTCCTTCACAAGCTCCGTGCGCTCAAAATCAGACTTTCTGGCAGCCTGCTCTCTGTACTCTGCAAGAGCGTCATAATTCTTTATCTCATCCCTGTACTTTTCAATCAAGGGATGCTCCGGAGATACCACCATATAGGTGGCGCCGAACAGCGTATCCGGGCGGGTGGTGTAGACGCGCAGCTTCTCCTCCTTGCCGGTGATCGCAAAATCCACCTCCGCGCCCTGAGATTTTCCTATCCAATTTTTCTGAGACACCTTGACCCGCTCAATATAGTCCACGGTATCAAGCCCCTGTATCAGTTTGTCGGCATACTCGGTGATCTTCAGCATCCACTGGCTCTTGACCTTGCGGACCACCTCGGAGCCGCAGCGTTCGCACACGCCGTTGACCACTTCCTCGTTGGCAAGGCCGACCTTACAGGAGGTACACCAGTTGATGGGCATTTCCGCCTTGTATGCCAGTCCCGCTTTGAACAGTTTCAAAAAGATCCACTGCGTCCACTTGTAATACTCCGGATCCGTAGTGTTCACTTCTCTTTCCCAGTCAAAGGAATATCCAAGAGCATGCAGTTGCCCCTTAAAGCGCTCCACATTGTTCTTCGTCACGATCTTTGGATGGATATGATTCTTGATGGCATAGTTCTCCGTAGGGAGACCAAAAGCGTCCCATCCCATGGGGTACAGCACGTTATAGCCCTGCATCCTGCGCTTTCTCGCAACAATGTCCAAAGCCGTATAGGGTCTTGGATGTCCCACATGAAGCCCCTGTCCCGAAGGGTAAGGAAATTCCACAAGGGCATAATACTTGGGCTTTGAATAATCGTCCGAAGTCCGGAATGCCTTCTCCTCATCCCATATTTTCTGCCATTTCTGCTCCACCTCATGATGGTTATACGGTACTGCCATACTTTTGTCCTCCTACGCAAAACCTTAACATCGCTATTAAGATTGTATTTTACTCATTTTCTCTTCCCATGTCAAGGATGCGCACGAGTTTTCGACCGCATGAGGGACCGTCCGGAAATGATATCCGTTCCCTGTGCACACGGCTTATTCTTCCGCGCTGTTCTCGGCGACCTTCGCTGCTCTCTCTGCGACTTCCTTCTCCTGCACGTCGGAGGGAGCCTGCTCATAGCGGGCGAACTGGTAGGAATACTCGCCTCTGCCGCCGGTCATGGAACGCAGATCCGTGCAGTAGCCGAACAGACTGCTCATGGGAACGTCTGCCTCGATGGTCTGCTTGCCGCCCTGAACGGGGTTCATGCCCAGCACGCGGCCTCTGCGCTTATTCAGATCGCCCATGACATCGCCGGTATATGCGTCGGGCACCGTGACCTTCAGGGAGGCAATGGGCTCCAGCAGTATGGGCTGAGCTTCCATGAATCCCTTTTTGAACGCTTGTATCGTCGCCATTTTGAATGCCTGCTCCGAGGAGTCTACCGGATGATAGGATCCGTCGTAAAGCACCGCCTTTACGCCCACTACCGGATAGGCGGCCATGGGCCCTCTCAGAACGGACTCCTGCAGGCCCTTTTCCACTGCCGGATAGTAATTTTTGGGCACCGCTCCGCCCACTACCTCCTGCTCGAATACATAGGGCTGCTCCAGGTCGCCCGAAGGGCTGAAGCGCATCTTTACATGACCGTACTGTCCGTGTCCGCCGGACTGCTTCTTGTATTTATACTCCACGTCGGACTGCTTCTTTATCGTCTCTCTGTAGGCGATCTTGGGCTTCGTCAGCTCCACGTCCACCTTGTACTCGTTCAAAAGTCTGCTGACCACGATCTCCAGGTGCTGATCGCCCATGCCGTAAAGAAGCATCTGGCGATTGTCGGAATCGTTCACGACCTTCAGCGTCTGATCCTCATGCGTGATCTTCTGCAGCGCCTGGGATATCTTATCCACATCCCCCTTATTCTTGGGCTTATAACGCATGTAGGTGTAGGGCGTGGATATCTCGAACTGACCGAATTTAATAGCGGTGGCCTTCGTAGAAAGACTGTTGCCGGTACGCGCTCCCGTCAGCTTTGCCAGCGCACCGATGTCACCGGCATGCAGCTCTGCCACCTCCATGGGCTTGTTGCCCTGAAGGACATACAGCTTTCCGATCTTCTCTTCTATATCCTTATCCACGTTATAGATCAGGTCGTCCGTCTTAAAGACGCCGGAATTCACCTTGATCAGCGAATACTTTCCGATGAACGGATCCACAATGGTCTTCCATATGTACGCCGACTTTGCTTTGGAAAAATCATAGTCGGCATTAAATATCTCGTTCGTCTTCAGATTAATTCCCGCCACCTTGCGGTTCTCAGGGCTGGGCATATACTTTACAATATCGTCGAGCAGCGTGTACACGCCCTGGCAGAGGGTATTGGAGCCCATCGTCATGGGCACGAGGCTGCAGTCGCACACATTGGTGCGAAGAGCCGCCCTGATCTCCGCCTCGGAAAAGGTCTCGCCGCCGAAATATCTCTCCATCAGCTCCTCGCTGGTCTCCGCCACCGCCTCCATCAATGTATCGCGGCAGATCTGCAGATTTGCCTTATTGTACTCCGGCACCTCACAGGTGACCACGTCCTTGCCCTGCCAGCGGTTGCCGGTCTCCGTGATCACATTTACATAACCCACAAATTTCTCGCTCTCGCGGATCGGCAGGTTGAACGGAGCCATCTTCTTTCCGTAGCTCTCCGTCATGTCCTCCACCACCTGGCGGAACGAGGCGTTGTCTACATCCATGTTGGACACATAGATAAATCTGGGAAGCTTATATTTCTCACACAGTTCCCACGCCTTCTGCGTGCCGACTTCAATGCCGGACTTGCCGTTCACCACTATGATTGCTGCGCCCGCGGCGCTGACCGCCTCCTCGACCTCACCTACAAAATCAAAGTAACCGGGCGTATCTATAATATTGATCTTATACCCATCCCACTCAATGGGTATTACGGACGTGTTGATAGAAAACTTACGTTTCTGCTCCTCTTTGCTGTAATCACTAATAGTATTTCCGTCAGGCACCTTGCCCATTCTGGAGGTAATGCCGGACAGATATGCCATGGCCTCTGCAAGACTGGTCTTGCCGCTGCCGCCATGTCCCAGGAGAACTACGTTGCGAATCTTGTCAGTTGTGTAAACTTTCATGTGAGATTCCTCCGATTAATGATTTTTGGGTAAATTGCCATATCCGTTCCCGGACCGTTCAATTCCCATACGGATATTTTACTAAACTACAGATGTTTTTACAAGCCATTTATTACATTTTTGCCAAAATACGCCGGGAAAACAAAATGCTGCCGTCATCTTTTTTTGCTTGAATTTCATGCTTTAAAGTGTTATAGTGTCACTGACGATACTTTGATTGAGAGAGGTGTATTTATATGTCTCATCTGACCTGCGGCTTTATCGGCCTCGGCTTGATCGGCGGTTCCATTGCCAGGGCCCTCAAAAAAGCCGATCCCGATATTGAGATCGTTGCCTATGATGTAAACAGGGATTCCCTGCGTCTGGCAGAGGAAGAAAAAATTGCGGACATTGCGGCCGGCGGCATCGATGACAGCTTCCGCCGCTGCGATTACCTGTTCCTGTGCGCTCCCGTGCAAGTCAATGACAACAATCTGGAGACCGTTAAGAAGGTGATCCCCGATCACTGCCTGCTGACCGACGTGGGCAGTGTGAAGACTACGATCCATGAAGCGATCCGCCGGTCGGGTCTTGACGAGCGCTTCATCGGCGGACATCCCATGGCCGGCAGCGAGCGTGTCGGCTTTGCCAGCTCCAAGGCATCCCTTTTGGAAAACGCATACTATATCCTGACTCCCACCTCCCTGGTACCTTCCGAAAGGGTGGAGGCGTTCCGCCAGTTGGTGGTGAAAATGGGAGCGATTCCCCTGATCCTGGATTTCCGCCAGCACGACTATGTCACTGCCGCCATAAGCCATCTTCCGCATGTGGTGGCGTCATCCCTGGTCTCCCTGATTCAGGACAGCGATTCCCAGGAGGGCACCATGCGCATGGTGGCCGCCGGAGGGTTCAAGGATATCACCAGGATCGCTTCCTCCTCTCCCGCCATGTGGCAGCAGATCTGTCTGACGAACAGGGACAACATCTCCGTGCTGCTGGGAAAATACATCCGGGCGCTCACGGAATTTAAGGAGACGATCGACGCCGGTGATGCGGATGCCCTGTACCGGCGTTTTGACAGCGCCAGAAAATATCGGGACTCCTTTGCCAACGCATCCAGCGGCCCCATCAAGTCCTCCTGCAGCATCAACGTGGAAATTGCGGACCGGGCAGGCTCTCTGGCGCATATTGTCACTCTCCTGGCCGACCGGAACCTGAATATAAAAAATATTGCCATCTCCCATAACCGCGAGTCGGAAGACGGCGTGCTCAGAGTGGAGTTCTATGAGGAGCGCTCCATGGCGGAAAGCGCCGAGCTGCTGAAGGCAAACGGCTATGCCGTGCATATCCGCGGCTGAGAAAGCCGAAGACATGCGGCATGACTCCTTGGACAATAGCTAAGACCGGAGGACGGCTACCCGTCACTCCGGTCTTTCTCTTTTCTTTTGAAGCGCAGATGCGCGGACAGCCACGCCAGGAAGAGCCCGAACAGCAGCCCAAAGACTCCGCCGCAGGTATCCAGGCACACATCCGCGAGACTGCTGAAGCGCCCCGGCACGAACCACTGATGCAGCTCGTCAAGTGCCGCGGATACAGCCACCCACACGACCGTCAGCAGATAAAGCCTCATCCCTTTCCTCACCCAGGGGCACCAGACAAAATACACCAGCATTCCCATACAGGCATATTCCCCAAAATGTGCAAGCTTCCGCAGAGGATGCTCAAGATACAACGCCATGCCGTCCGTGAACTGCCGGTCCCAACCGCCTCCTGCCAGATGATTCAGGAACTGCGCACACCCCTCCGATAGCCATAGGCTCAGCGAACCCGACTGCTCCGCATCCTGAGAAGAGAATCCGAAAATAAGCGCATAAAGTGCCAGCAGCAGAATTGCTGCCGGCACAGTCACCGCCAATTTTCTTATTTTGCTGTCGGTATTATTCACTTTCATTGATCGTCTGATATACTTCGATCCGTGCGGAATCCATCTCCGGCATACCGATAAAGATCGCACCGTAGGAAAAAATGTCGGTCTGCAGCTCGATCCTGACGATCTGCAGAAAGGCGTGGATCACTTCCTTCGTCCAAATAGTCAGATAAGACTCATAGACTTCTCCGATCTGCAGAGGCTCCGTACATGTAAAACCGATCCCGGTCTTGGACACATCCACAATATCTATCGAGACCTGTCTGTCGCTCCCGCCCTCGTCCAGCTTTTTGATGACCAGCTTTGAGCTCAGACTGCTCCTCTTGTTCTTCCGTCTTTCTCCTTCCATTTGTCCGATCTCCTTTCTTTTGATATAACATATGTACTGCAGCACCCTCAACAGATGAACATCGCGTCCCCGAAGCTGAAAAATCGGTATTTTTCCCGGACCGCTTCCCTGTAGGCATTCAATACATTTTCTCTTCCGGCCAATGCCGAGACCAGCATGATCAGCGTGGATTCCGGCAGGTGGAAATTAGTGATCAGCGCATCCGTCATTTTGAACCGGTAGCCCGGATAAATAAATATGTCCGTCTCTCTTCCGCCGGGCTGTACCCTGCCGTCGGCATCTGCCGCGCTCTCCAGGGTCCTGCAGGCCGTCGTTCCCACGCAGATCACCCGGCCGCCCGAAGCCTTTACCGCATTGATCCTCTCCGCCGCCTCGCAGGATATCCGGTAAAATTCCGAATGCATGTGATGTTCTGACACATTCTCTTCTTTCACAGGCCGAAATGTTCCCAATCCTACATGGAGAGTCACAAAAACGATCTCTACGCCCCTTGCCCGGATCCTGTCCAGAAGCTCATCGGTGAAATGCAGCCCGGCGGTAGGTGCCGCAGCCGATCCTTCACACCTGGCGTAGACCGTCTGATAGCGGTTCCTATCCTCCAGCTTATGTGTGATATAAGGCGGCAGGGGCATTTCCCCCAGCCTGTCCAGTATCTCTTCAAAAACTCCCTGATACTCGAACTGAATGAGCCTGTTTCCCTCCTCCACTGTCTCAAGGACCTTCCCCCGAAGCAGTCCGCCTCCGAACACAAGCCCGGTTCCGGGCCTGCATTTTTTTCCGGGCCTTACCAGCGTCTCCCACACGTCTGCGCGCCTGCGTCTCAGCAGCAGCACCTCCACGCGGGCACCGGTATCCTCCTTCTCTCCGAACAGTCTGGCAGGCATCACCTTGGTGTCATTTAGCACAAGACAGTCGCCGGGATGCAGGAAATCCACGATCTCCCGGAAGACATGGTGGGATATTTCCCCGGTCTGCCTGTCCAGCATCAACAGTCTGGAGGACGACCGATCCTCCAGCGGATCCTGGGCGATGAGCTCCTGGGGCAGATCGTAATAAAAATCCGATTTCTTCAGCATCACAGAGAGGCTCCCTCCGCAAACGCCATATACCCCCGATAGGTCTCATAGACATCCGCCTTGCTCGTAGCCTCCCAGGGGGCATGCATGTTCAGGACAGCCACACCGCTGTCGATGACATTCATACCGTAATTTGCCAGAATATAGGCGATGGTTCCGCCTCCTCCCATATCAACCTTCCCCAGCTCGGCCGTCTGATAAGCCACCTTGCGGTCATCCAGCAGCCGGCGCAGGTGCGCCAGATACTCCGCATTGGCATCATTGGATCCCGATTTTCCTCTGGCTCCCGTAAATTTACAGAACACCATGCCGGCGCCGAGATAAGAGGCGTTCTTCTTTTCAAAGCAGGATGCGTAGGAGGGATCGAAGCCCGCATTGACATCGGAAGACAACATACAGCTGTGCGACAGACATCTGCGCAGGTCAAGCTCGTTATACTCTCCCGTCAGATTCATCAATTCGGCCACAGCGTTCTCAAAAAATCTGGACTGCATGCCGGTGGCGCCCACCGAACCGATCTCTTCCTTGTCCACCAGAATACAGCAGACCGTTCTCTCGGTCTCTTTTATGTCCAGCATGGCGCGCATGGAAGTAAATGCACAGACTCTGTCGTCCTGACCGTAAGCAAGAATCATGCTGCGGTCAAGGCCCGCCTCTCTTGCTTTCCCTGCGGGCACGATCTCCAGCTCCGCAGAGATAAAATCCTCCTCCTCCACGCCGTAGCTTTTCTTCAGGATGTCCAGGATACCGGCCTTAACGCTTTCCTTGGCATCATTCTTTTCCTCCGTCTTGCTTTTCTTTTTGTCGATGACAATAGGCCTGTTCCCCACGATCAGATCCAGCGCCTCGCCCTCGATGACCTTTGAAGCTTTTTTCTCCATCTGCTCTCCCGCAAGATGAATCAGCAGATCTGACACGAAAAATACGGGATCATCTTCGTTCTCGCCGATATTCACCTCCACCGACGTGCCGTTCTTCTTTACTATCACGCCGTGAAGAGCCAGCGGTATAGTGACCCACTGATATTTTTTCACACCGCCGTAATAATGCGTATCCAGATAGGCGATCCCGCCGTCCTCATAGAGAGGATTCTGCTTTACATCCAGCCTGGGACTGTCAATATGGGCGCCCAGAATATTAATGCCGTCCGCCATCGGCTTGCTTCCCACTTGGAACATGACGATCGACTTGTTCATCCAGACGCTGTACACCTTATCGCCCGCACTCAGCTTTCCCCCTGACCGGATCAGGCCTTCCATCTCCCGGTAGCCTTCCGCCTCAATGGTATTTACGATAGTGTCGATGCACTCCCGCTCCGTCTTGCCGTTATCCAGGAACTCTCTGTATTCCCGATTCAACTTCTCCAGTTCCTTCAATTGCTTTGCACTGTAGTTCTCCCAGGCATTCTTTTTTTCCATTGATATCCATCCCTTTCTTGGCAATATCTTATCACATGCCCCCCGGCCCATGCAACCCAAAAACTGACAGTCTTCACCGCCGGGGCTCCGGTCACTGTCTCAGTTCGATCCCCATCTGCTCCAGACCGTTCAGGATCTTTTTCATGACGGCGTTCACATCGTTCTCCTCCAGGGTCCTGTCCTTTGCGCGGAAGGTGACGGAATATGCCACGGATTTAAATCCCGGTCTGATCTGCTCGCCCTCATAGATGTCGAACAGCTCACAGGATTCCAGCAGCTTCCCGCCTCTCTGGAGGATCATTTTCTCGATCTGTCCCGCCAGGATCTCCTTGGGAACTACCATGCTGAGATCTCTGCTCACGGCAGGGAAACGGGCCAGGCCCTCGTATTTTCTGTCAAAGGTGGTAAACTTCTCCACAGCCGGCATATCCAGCACGGCCACATAGGCTTTTGTCCCGATCGCATAGTTGTCCAGCACTTCGGGATGCACCTCGCCCAGATAGCCAAGCGTCACGCCCTCATATCTGACAAGCGCCTGACGGCCGGGATGCAGGAACGGTCTGCCCGCCTCCGGATCGTACTCCGGCTGCTTTCTCATGCCCACACTTGCAAAGAACTCCTCCAGTACGCCCTTCATGGTATAGAAGTCGCCGTCTCCGTAAAAGCCCAGCGTGAACTGCATTCTCTCCTCCGGAAGCTCCGTCAGCGGCAGCGACTTGGGCAGATAAATGTTGCCCAGCTCATAGAGCCTCACGTTCTTATTGCGGCGGTTGTAATTGGTCGAAAGGCCGGTAAGCATACCGTTGAGAGGCAGTGTCCTCATGATGGAGAAGTCCTCGCCCAGCGGATTGGAAATGGTCACCGCCTTTCTCAGTATATCATCCTCAGGCAGAAGCAGCTTATCGAATACCTTGGGACTTTCAAAGGAATAGCACATCCCCTGGGAAAAGCCGCAGTATTCGGCAATGTCCCTCGCCTTCTGTTCGATGCGCAGTTTGTAGGAGAGCTTCCCTGTGGTGGCCTCTCCCTTGGGGAGGGATGTGGGGATCTTGTCGTAGCCGTAAAATCTCGCCACTTCCTCCGCAATGTCAGCGTCACAGTTCAGGTCCTGGCGGAAATAAGGGATCACAAGCTCCGCCGAACCGTCAGCCTTCCGCTCCACCTGGATTTCCAGCCGGCCGAATATCTCAAGCATCTCTTCCTCCGTCACGGATGTGCCGAGCAGTTTATTGTATTTCTCCGGCCGAAAAGCGAGCACCTTCTTCTCCGGCATGGGGCAGGCCACGTCCACGGTGCCGCCCACCACCTCGCCGCAGCCCAGCTCTTCGATCAGCTGGCAAGCGCGGTCGATGGCCGCCTCCGCATTGTGTACCTCCAGACCCTTCTCGAACTTGCCGGACGCATCGGTGCGCAGACCGATCCTCTTTGCGGACTTTCTGATATTGGGGCCGTTGAAGATGGCCGCCTCGAACAGCACTGTCTTCACACTGTCGGTGATCTTGGAATTCTCACCGCCCATGATACCGGCGATACCGATCTCCTTTTCCGCGTCGCAGATCATCAGCACCTCGCTGTCCATCTTTCTCATCTGACCGTCCAGAGTCTGGAACATGTCTCCGTCCTTGGCACGACGCACAATGATCTTCCTTCCCGCAACGGTATCAAGGTCAAAGGCATGCATGGGCTGACCGTACTCCTCCATCACGTAATTGGTAATGTCCACCAGATTGTTGATGGGACGGATACCGCTGGCAGCCAGCCTTCTCTGCATCCATTCCGGCGAGGGGGCGATCCTGATATTCTTGCAGACCCTTGCCAGATACCTGGGGCAGAGATCCGGGTCCTTCACTTCCACAGAGACATAGTCATGTACATCTTCCTTGTTGCCTTTGACCCGGACCACCGGCGGAAGGAAGGGCTTGCGGAATGTGGCGGCCGCCTCCCTGGCCACGCCCAGCACACTGTAACAGTCCACGCGGTTGCTGGTGATCTCGTACTCAAAGACCGTATCATGCAGTCCCAGGACCTCCACCGCATCTGCGCCGATCTCGGTGTCTTCCGGAAAAATATAAATGCCCTCCTCCGGAGCCTCCGGATACATATTTCTGTCGGAACCCAGTTCTTCGATGGAGCACATCATCCCGTTGGAGGGGACGCCGCGGAGCTTGCCCGCCTTAATGGTGATACCGTTCTCAGGCAGAGGACCGCCGTCATGACCGCCTGCCACCTTCCCTCCGTCCAGAACGACGGGCACCTTGTCGCCCGCTTTTACATTGGGGGCGCCGGTGACGATCTGCACGGTCTCGGAACCGATGTTCACCTGACACACAACAAGCTTATCCGCATCGGGATGGCGCTCAACGGAAACGATCTGGCCAACAACGATCTTTTCCAGATTCTTGTCCCTGCGCACATACCCTTCCACCTTGGTGCCGGAGAGAGTCATAGCGTCACAGTATTCCTGATCGGTACATGTCAGATCGGGGACGTATGCTTTGATCCATGATAATGCTGTATTCATAATATAGGAATGTCCTTTCTGATAATTTTTATTCTGTATTGACTGCCTGGGTCAGAACTGCTTTAAGAAACGGATGTCGTTCTCGTACAGCAGACGCATATCATCAATCTCGTATTTCAAAAGTGCGATTCGCTCCAGTCCTACGCCAAAGGCAAAACCCACGTAGACCTCCGGATCAATATTGCTCATCTCAAGCACATGGGGATGGACCATGCCGCAGCCCAGTATTTCGATCCAGCCGCTGCCCTTGCAGAAACGGCATCCTGCACCGCCGCACTTAAAGCATGTCACGTCCATTTCGGCGCTGGGCTCCGTAAACGGAAAATGATGGGGGCGGAATTTCACTTTTGTGCTCTCTCCAAAGAGCTCTCTGGCGAACTCTGCCAGAGTGCCCTTCAGATCCGCGAAGGTGATATCCTTATCAATGACAAGGCCCTCGATCTGATGAAAGGAGGGGGAGTGTGTGGCATCCACCTCGTCGGAGCGGAACACTCTGCCCGGAGCGATCATACGGATCGGAAGCTTTCCCTTCTCCATCTCGTGAACCTGCACGCCGGATGTCTGGGTGCGGAGCAAAATGTCTCCGGTGATATAGAAGGTGTCCTGTTCGTCCTTCGCGGGATGATCGGCCGGGATATTCAGCGCTTCAAAATTGTAGTAGTCCTTCTCCACCTCAGGTCCTTCCACCACTTCATATCCCATACCGATAAAGATCCTCTCCACTTCCTCCAGAGCGATAGTGTTGGGATGCCTGTGTCCCATTTCGGTCTTCTTCGCGGGCAGAGTCACGTCAATGACCTCCGCCTTCATTTTTGCCTCCCGGAGCGCCCGTTCGAGCTTTCTCTTCTGCTCCTCCAGAGTGCGCTCGATCTCCGCTCTCGCCTCATTGACCATCTGTCCCACCTTGGGGCGTTCTTCGGGAGCAATATCCTTCATGGACTTCAAAAGATCCGTAAGCTGACCCTTCTTGCCCAGGATACTGACTCTGATCTCATTCAGCTTTTCGGTGGTGTCACAGCTTTTTATCTGTTCCTGCACCTGACATCTGATCTGGTCTAATTTTGCTTTCATGTCTTGTCCCTTTCTGTGTATAAAAATTAAGCACACGGTATGCTGCGGCCGGAAGCACTGTGTCCTCCCGGACTTTCATAGTCTTCGGGCGATGCCCGTACGCGCAAAAATCCCCCGTAGTCTTCCGACTACGAGGGACGAATATGATCCGCGGTACCACCCTGATTCCTGCTGCCCTGTGAAGCAGCCGGCTCTCCTGCTGCGCATAACGAGCGCCAACGGCCTCCGCTACTCAGATGACTTAACAATTTCACGGAGACAGCTCCGGTGGGAATTTCGAACATCCACCTGAACCTGAGGGGCTTTCAGCCGACGGCCTCCTCTCTCTGACGGAAGATGGATCTCTACTGTGCACCATCAATGCTTTTATCATTACTAATAATTAATATTACTGACCGGACTGTAAATTGTCAAGCAGATTTTTGATCCGCCGCGCATAGATAGCGGTTCAGCCATGCTCCTATCATGGTAATATACATGCAGAAATACATCCATATCATCACAATGATAATAATGGAAAAGCTGCCGTAGATACCGTAAGTATTGCCGTAGGTCACATAGACGGAGAACCCCCAGGAAAAAATGCTCCACACCACGGCGGCGAACACAGCCCCCGGTATCTGATCCCTGAACTTTAATTTCATGTCCGGAACATAGGTGTAGATCGCCGCGAACAAAAGCGTCAGTATCACCCACACCAGAAGAAAGCGGAAATTCATGGCAAAGGACACCACCGACTGCAGGGTTGGTATCCTGTGCAGGGCGAGACTGACAAGCTGATCACCGAACACCATGAGGAACAGCGAAAGAATGATCACCACGATCATCACCAGCGTGTACAGTGACGCTATGGCACGTATTACGAAATAATTCCGCTTTTCTTCCACCCCGTTGACAGCATTCAGGCCGCGCATCAGGGCCATGACGCCCTTTGCTGCGGACCAGACGGTGGCGATCACTGCCACCGACAGGATCCCTGCCGATCTGTTGTATACGTCGGATATCACGCTCACTGCCAAAGGATCTACCATCTCCGGTGTGATGTCCGTCACCGCCGTCACTAAATTTTCTTCCGTCAGAGGCGTATAGGGGAGGATCGTACATACCATCATCAGCATCGGAATTATTGAAAGAAAAAAGAAAAACGCGATACTGGCAGCATAGGCGCTGATATTCTGTTTGCGCATCTGGGCAAAAAATTCCCGCCCGCTAGTATAATACCTGCGTAACATTTGGCTCTCCTACTCATAAATTTTATTGATCTTACAGTTCTCAAAGAAAAATAATAATATATCCCGATCCTGGAAACCACTGTCGGCCATGCGGCGGGCCCCATTCTGGCTCATTCCTACACCGTGTCCGAAACCTCCTCCGGCCAAGGTATATGCTACCACATTTCCGTCCTCTTTACCAGTGGCGATTATAAAGAATCCGCTGGGCAACAGCGTAGGACTGGGAATTTCGCTGCCGTCCTGCCTGTTTACTCTGGCGCTGCCATCGTTCAGGACATAGCGGATATTATGCTCGGAGATGACCTTGTATGTACCGTTCTCTGCCTCGATGATCAATTCTTCCGCCACGCCGCCGCTGCCGCGCTTTGCCACGTAAATATCCCTGATCTCTCCGATCTTACCGATATCACGGCTGACATATTCACCCTCCCACAAGGTGAGTACCAGTTTTTCATTCACATCGTACCTTGCCTGCAGAGCCTGAGAAATATTATCGGAGTCTACCTGCGTCACATTGTAATTCCAACGGTACCAGCCTTCCTCCGCCTCGAAATCATCCTCGTTGACTGACAGAATAAAGGACTCAAATGCGTCCTCCTCCATAAGGCGGGTCCCAATATCGTCCTCCGGCAGCTCTTTTCCTCCGGACATGGCTGCCACTTGTTCCGTCATAGCGGTTCTGCTGAGGCTTTTGGATCGAAGATAAGGAAGCTCATGCGGTGTTTCCGTCTTCCACACAGTGGCGTCGCTGCCCACACCGCAGGATGTGGAATAATAGTATGTCTCTGCAAGCTGGCCGTCGGCAGTGAACAATAGCTGCCCGTATGTGTCCTTCACTGCGGTAGTCGTACTCTCCTGCTCCAGAATATTGTTGTATACCTGATAAGACGTGCTGTCGTCCACATGGGCTCCGTACTGCGGGTATCCCGCGTGCTGCATATGGCCGTAGGCGTAGGTCCGGGCACAGACGGCCTGGGCCTTCAGCGCCTCCAGAGGATACTTTGCAGGCATCTCGCTGGGGACCACACTGTACAGATATTCCTCCAGCGGCACCTCGTTGATTACTATGATCCCCTCATTTTCAGGAATCAATTCCAGCTGCCCCCTGTAGGAAGGCGCCCCCTGACTTCTGCTCACGTTTTTCAAGGTGATCTTTCCCGTCAGCACATCCGGCACGATCCACACTCTCTTTCCGTCAAAACAACTGTCGGACACCGTCAGCACGATCTCTTCCCCCGCTTCGTGCCGCTCGCTCTGCTGGCTGCCATAGTCTCCGTAGATCACGGAAAAACCGGTGTCAGCCGTCAAAATCAGCTTCTCGTGAAAAATCCCGCTGAAATCCGAAGTCTTGATCAAGACCCGGATATTCTCCATGGCCTCTTCTCTGGCAATGAGAATGCCGCAGATCTCTCCGTTTTCCACACACAGGTCCGTAAATCCGTAACCAAAGGGAATATCCCGGACAGTGCATGTCTCCAGACTTTGATAGAGCCGATATCCGCGGTAGTCCTCGGCCAAAGGGATACTGCCGTAACCTTCTATCTCCACAAAAGAATCGTCGGCGCTTAAGATTCTGCCGTTGATCTTTTCGGATTTTACGTTCACCTCCGTGACCGCGCCGTCCACAAGCCTTATATCTGCCACCTGCTCCCGCACGCTTTCCTCTGGCTGATAATACGACGTCTGTCCGTCTTCCGTCCCGTCGATGACGCCGAAGGGATAACTGAAGCGCTGCTCGTCGTAAAAGACAGAAATACCTTCCTCATCCTCTTCCATGATCCATGCGTTATGCAAGACCTGCACCACCGGCACATGGGGCTTATTTTCGGCCTCAGGCTCTTGTTCCCGCGCCGGTTCATTATGTACTGCGGAAAAAAGAAGTTTTCCCAAAAATAATAATATGATCAACAAAATGCCCAAAAGACAGATAAACGCCTTCAGCTGCATCCGTTGAGATCTGTTCATTCCGAAGCGATCCCGATCCAAAAGACAAGTCCTCCCTTATCATAAAAGAGCAGCCCCGATGGACTGCTCTTTTCTTCTGTCTTTAACCCCAAAATGCCGCCTCCTGTTTTTTGACTCCTAGCGACGCTAGGTGGGTAACCGCAACCAAGCTTTTGCCTTCCCTTCCAATCCTCTTTCGAGTGAGGGCTTGACAGCCACTTGGCGATATAGGAATCCCGTTTAAAGTAATGTAGGTTCAAAAATAAACAGGAGTTATCGCACATTTCAGGTTACTTCTATTATAGCCAATAACCAGAAATTTTACAACTGTAAATTTTACAATTCAGCCAATTCAAATTTTTCCTGTCACAGTCCGGCCAGCACCTTCGCAAGTAACGCTCCGTTCTGCCGGTCTACTCCCGGCAGCACTAAACTGATACCGGTCTTTTGCTGTATGCAGCCCGAAAGCGTCAAGGCTCATCACTTTGCTCGTCTTCCGGTTCGGCATTAACTGATCCTGACGTTTTTTGCGGTCCGTGCTGCCCGCAAAAAAGGAGCGCCGCCGCATAACCGAAAAACAGTTATGGACCGTCGCTCCCTCTTTCGGGCTTTCCTTAGGTCCGGCAAGTGCAGCCGGGCTGCCGCCTGTCAGACTTGTCTTGCCGAATCCGTCACGCTTATTTCAAAGTATCGTCCGAATTATATTCTCTCTCACTAATAGGATCACCGTTTTCATCATATTCTATTTTCTTATAGCTGCCGTCCGTGTTATAAATCTTCCAGCTGTATATCACACCATTATTATATAACTTCTCGGAAGATATACCATCCGCGGTATAATCACTCTCGATAAACTTATACCCGTTCGCATCATAGCTGATAAATTTACTGCTGCCGTCTGCATTGTATTCTTCCTCGCATTCGACATTCCACTGATTGTCATACCACTTACTACTCACTATCCGTCCATCTGCATCCTCTACGAATTCACTCCAACCGGACTCTTTGCCATTTTCATATACTCTTCCTTGAGATACTGTCTTGATCAGCTTTCCAGCCGCATCATAGGTAGACTCCCACATGCCGATTGGCTCGCCGTCTCTGTTGTATGTGTTGGATTTCAGCAAATGTGCCGCATCGTGTTCAAAAATGGTATATTCACATACTGTATCATCAGGAAGATATTTAGTCAATTTCATCAGGAGTCCTGCCGCATCACGCTCACAAATGGTATAACTAATTAAGACATCATCCGCACTATACGTAGTACTTTTCACCTCGTTTCCTGCCGCATCATACTCATAGATAGTATAGCCGCCGTCGTAATCCTCGCGCTCCGTCCGGCTGCCGTTGGAAGATGCAGACTGCCGTGCTGCAGACTGCCGGGCTTGCTTCTGTCTGATCTCCTCCTGTACCACTTTCTCGGATCTGGCTTCACGGTTCTCAGTCTTGCCGCAGGTCTGGTAGTGCTTGTAAAGAGCCAGTACATCATCTCCGAAAGCAGCCTTCAGATCGGGGTATCTCTCCGCATAATCCAACGCGTTAAAGTCGGTTCCCGTCTCCCTTCCCTCCAAGGCGCCATAGGTCAGATAGTGCTCCACATAAGCGTCCCAGTCATCGCCGAAAACAGCCGCCAGATCCGGATACATCTCACGGTACTTTACCACGTCCAACAGACCGAAACTCTCTCTGCCCTCCTGGATGCCATAGGTCAGGTAGTGATTCAAAAGCGCCTTCTCATCGTCTCCAAAAGCCGCCTTCAGATCGGGATACTTGTCGGCGTAAGCCTGAGTGTCAAACACATCCTCCATGCCCGCCGCAAGCGTCACCATACCGCTGCTGAAAAGCATTGTTCCGCTAAGCGCCAAAGCCGCCATCCTTCTGATCAGGACTTTTCCCTTTTTTCCGTCCTCCGATTTTCTGTACATCATTTTTCCTCCTGTCTCATATATTGCCCGCATGGATTTCCGGAGCCTTTTCCGGAAAACGATATGACGTGATTCGTTTTCCGTTTGCACTATTATACCCCCCGGACCTTCGTGTCAACATTTTTCCGTAAGTCCGTCATCCGGCGTGCCCCGTTGTGCCCATCCATCGCCCATGTCGCCATTTTCTGGACGAACCCGAACACCGCCGTGCACAGCGCTGCGATCAGCGATACGATAAAACAGGTCCTAGGCTTCATATCCAGCCGTCTGTCCCAGATACCGGCACGGATGCAGGAGATGCACGGCTTAATAGACGGATTGAACTCTCCTGCTTCGATCAGGCCTATGGTCTGTCTCGGCACCCCGGTGCGTCTTGCCGGTTCGGTTTGGGACATATTGAGTTCTATGCGCTTGAACTTCATTTTCAGATTTCTCATTAATGTTTCACATTCCATATCCAAAAAATGAGGGTACCCCAAAAAGTCAAATGACTTTGGGGATACCCTTTGGCCCTTCCGTCTCTTTAATCCAATTGATACTCAAATTGCCCTGCCAGCCCGGACTCTGCGCCGGACAAATACTGGGTATAGATACTGTAGGTGCCCGGCGTGAGAAACAAGCGGGCCGTCTGCCCAATCTGCGTTCCCTCCACAGTGTAATACCGGGGCAGCGTCCCGTAAGTCTCAACAGACGATTCTTCGCCGGGGGATTCTTTCACAACGACAATCCTTACGTTCTCCGGAGCATCAACGCGCACATCCAGCGTATAGATGTCCGGCAGCTTCACATTAAATTGACACTGCCATGCGCTATCCTCCTCCGGAACGATATATTCCGTCTGGGTGCGAAAGCATTTCATTCTGAAACTGCCAAAGACCAAAGCAATGGCAAGCAGTACAAAAACGGGAATCAGCATCCGGCCGGGAGTTCTGCGCCTGTTCGGCTGGTGCATCCATCTTGTGCTCAAAATAAGCAAAAGTCCCAATAACACGCTGGCCAAATCCAGACAGATGCCGGAGATGGCCGGATCAAAGAAATTCCTGACCAGGGTCACCGCACCTACCACAAGCTCACACACTCCAAGTATGCAGGCGAGGCGTCTCCAGCGGTCTGCCATCTCCTTTCTGGAAGCAGTATCCGTATAGATCTGGTATTCCTCTTCCGGTGCAGAGGGATCATATACTTTGCGAAAATAATGCCAGCCGTTGAAGGTGGAATTGAGATACTCCCACCCCTGCTCGGCAAAAGTCTCCCTGTAACGTGCAGGATCGGCAATATCTTGATTAAAATCCAGCGCATAGCGGTATTCCACCGAATCGTCAAAGGCAAATTTGCTGTGGAACAGGCCGCCCTTGACCAGCTGCCACCCCTTTTGGGATTGTGCCTCCAAATCCCCTATTTCCTTCTCGAACTCCCAGGCTGCGTACATTTTATAAATGTTCTTAGTCTTCTTCATTTTTATCCCCCTTTGCATGCTTCAGCACGCATTCCAAGAGGGTGTGTCAACACCCCTCTTTTCTGAATTTAAAAGTTTACTTTCAAACTTTCCTCGCACTCCGTCGCCGATCAGACGGTCTTTCATTTTCAATCTTTACCCCCGATCACGGCATCCGCCGTGCGGACCATATATCGAAGCCGTTCCACTTCCTCAAGCAGCACATGCCGTCCTGCATCGGTCAGCCGGTACTGCCGTTTGCGGTCATAACCGTCCACTGGACATTCCTCGATCCATCCCTTTTTCATCATTTGGCTGGTGGCGCCGTACATCGTGCCGGAGCCGATGCGCACATTCCCGTCTGACAGTTTCAGAGATTGCTGCATGATTCCGTAGCCGTGATTTGGTCCATGGTACAGACACATTAAAATAAAGAAATAACTTTCGGTCAAAGGCTCTGTTTTGTTCTCCACCCATATCCTCCTTTTCGTGTCAGGATCCGACATATGTCGTCCGTCGCCATATCGTGATTATATTGTACCACGACATATGTCGGGTGTCAACATATTTTTTAACTCTGCTGCCCACAAAAAAATCGGGTGTGTAACCACACCCGATTTTTATGAAACAGGATCAAACCGTTCTGTTTTCAATTACAGTTGAGGACCTGCTGCCACCAGTGCCTTTCCGGCATCGTTGCTCTCATACTTTGCAAAGTTCTTGATGAATCTCTGGGACAGATCCTTTGCCTTCTCCTCCCATTCGGAAGCGTTGGCATAAGTGTTCCGGGGATCCAGAATGTTGGTGTCAACACCGGGAAGCTCGGTGGGAACCTCAAAGTTGAAGTAAGGGATCTTCTTGGTCTGTGCCTTTGCGATATCGCCGTTCAGGATTGCGTCGATAATGCCGCGGGTATCCTTGATGGAGATACGCTTGCCGGTGCCGTTCCATCCGGTGTTCACCAGATATGCCTTGGCGCCGTTTGCCTCCATCTTCTTGACCAGCTCCTCTGCATACTTTGTGGGATGCAGCTCCAGGAATGCCTGGCCGAAGCAAGCGGAGAAGGTAGGGGTGGGCTCAGTGATTCCGCGCTCGGTACCTGCAAGCTTTGCGGTAAATCCGGACAGGAAGTAATACTGAGTCTGTTCGGGAGTCAGAACAGATACGGGAGGCAGTACGCCGAACGCATCTGCTGACAGGAAGATCACGTTCTTAGCCGCAGGTCCTGCGGAAACGGGCTGAACGATCTTCTCAATGTGATTGATGGGATAAGAAACACGTGTATTTTCGGTCACGCTCTTATCGTTGAAATCGATCTTTCCGTTGGCATCCAGAGTAACATTCTCCAGCAGTGCATTGCGCTTGATCGCATTGTAGATGTCAGGCTCGGAATCCTTGTCAAGATTGATGACTTTCGCATAGCAGCCGCCCTCAAAGTTGAACACGCCGTTGTCGTCCCAGCCGTGCTCGTCATCGCCGATCAGGAGACGCTTGGGATCTGTGGACAGAGTGGTCTTACCGGTTCCGGAAAGGCCGAAGAAGATTGCGGTATTCTTGCCGTCCATATCGGTGTTTGCAGAGCAGTGCATGGAAGCGATGCCCTTCAGAGGCAGGTAGTAGTTCATCATGGAGAACATACCCTTCTTCATCTCACCGCCGTACCATGTATTGATGATCACCTGCTCGCGGCTGGTAATATTGAAGGCAACGCAGGTCTCGGAGTTGAGGCCCAGCTCCTTATAGTTCTCTACCTTTGCCTTGGATGCGTTGTAGACAACGAAATCGGGCTCAAAGCTCTTAAGCTCCTCCTCGGAGGGCTGAATGAACATATTCTTGATGAAGTGAGCCTGCCATGCCACCTCGACGATGAAGCGCACTGCCATGCGGGTATCCTTGTTGGCACCGCAGAATGCATCCACCACGAACAGTCTCTTGTTGGAAAGTTCTTCCTGAGCCAGCTTCTTCACGACCGCCCAGGTATCCTCCGTCATGGGATGGTTGTCGTTCTTGTACTCCTCAGTGGTCCACCATACGGTGTCCTTGGAGTTTGCATCCATTACTATGTACTTATCTTTGGGGGAACGTCCGGTGTAGATACCGGTCATAACGTTGACCGCACCAAGTTCACTCACCTGGCCCTTTTCATAACCTTCCAGACCGGGCTTCGTCTCCTCCTCGAACAACATCTCAAAAGAAGGATTGTGAACGATCTCGGCGGTGCCGGTGATGCCATACTTGCTCAAATTGATTTCTGCCATCTCTTTTACCTCTTTCCTAAAATATTTTGTTGGGACTTACATTTTTTAACATCTTTTGTATTATCTCAGACCTGCCTGTAAAAGTCAATAAATGGTTTGGAAATTTATATTATTTTTAGGTATTTTCGCATTGTCCGGTCTCTCCCGGCAGGATCGTCCCCATTCTCCACCTGCGCAGGACCGGCACAGCACAAGGATAAGCGCTGTTCCTGTCAGCGGCGTCCTTCTTCCAGCCTGTCGAGGATGACCTCTTCCTCCGGCCCGCATTCTGCATAGACCTCGCAGATCCGGTCAATCTCCTCCCTGTCTGTCAGAAGATCCTCCGCGATCTTCTCCGGGGATTCTCCCATCTGCAGCTTGCCGCAGACCTGATGGATCAGAAGATGACGCTCGCCCTGAGTACGGCCGCGCTCCATGCCGTCCTCCACGCCCTCTTCATACCTTACCTCCAGCGCATCATCCATGTTGAACTGTGTGTACAGCATATTTTGTACCTCCGTCCCATGTTCCCTCACGAAGTCCGTAAAGATCCCCTCCCGGATGCTGTCCTTCACCGCAAGGGTCACTGCCCTGTCCCGGTCCAGTCCCTCTTGTCTGTATGTCCGGATCCGTTCCATGAACCAGGAATACTCATACAGCGGCAGACAGTCCCGCAGCAGCCTGTGACCTGCCGGGAGATTGATGTTGATCATTCTTACTTTTAATTCTAGCATAGGCGCTTCCGTTTTGGCAATATATCCATCCGAAAGTTTTAATACTTTTTCTGCCGGCACGTTCTTTGTCCCGTTATAGAACAGATAGAATTCCGGCGTGGG
>CANQUQ010000016.1 GCA_947627115.1 uncultured Acetatifactor sp. | reverse complement strand
ACGGCCGCAAGTGAGGGCTTTAACAGCGGGAACGTGATCTGGAAGAAGGTGCGGTACTCACCGGCGCCGTCGATCTTCGCCGCCTCCATCAGCTCCGCCGGGATGCTGTTGGCGATATAGGTCCTCAAGATGATCACGTTCATCGTGGTCACGCACAGCGGCAGGATCAGCAGCCACAGGCTGTCCTTCAGGTGGTACATGGTGGTGAACACGATATATCCTGCCAGCTGTCCGCCCTGGAACAGCATGGGGATCAGAAGGTATATGGATAAGAACTTGGATAATCTAAACTCTTTTCTGCTGATAGAGTATGCGAACATGCTCATCACCAGCAGGCCCAGCGCCGTGCCGCCTACGGTGATGAAGATCGTGACGCCGTAGGAGGTAAAGAGCTTATTGCCGTACTTCAGCACGCTGTTCATGCCCGCCATGGACCATTTCTCAGGCCAGAAGCTGAAGCCGTTCTGGGTGATGGACTTCTCGTCGGAGAAGGCTGCCACGAACACCAGCACTACGGGGAGCAGGCAGAACAATGTGTACAACAGGAGAAAGAAGCCGAGTATGTACTGTCCCAGTCCTTTCTTTTCTTTTTTAGAAGGGGCCAGATCGGCCATGTTTCCTTTTTTGCTCATCTCTCAATCTCCCTCCCTTAGAATAACGCGTTTTCCGGAGCAATCTTGCGGACCAGGCCGTTGGACAGCAGCATCAGCAGCAGACCTATCACGGACTGGAAGAAGCTGGCTGCTGCGGTGAAGCCGAAGTTCGAGCTCTTAAAGATCGCGTTCAGCACGTAAGAGTCAATAACCTGCGTGGTGGAATATAACTGACCGCTGTTCCTGGTGACCTGATAGAACAGACCGGTATCGGATCTCATGATACCGCCCACAGAGAGCAGGAGCATTACAGTAATCATCGGGATCAGGGAAGGCAGCGTGATGTGCCAGATCTGCTTCCACTTGTTGGCGCCGTCGATCTGGGCCGCCTCGTACAGCTCGGTGTCGATGCCCGCCAGCACGGACATGTACAGCACGGAGCCGTAGCCTACACTGTTCCATATCTTTACGATAGTCAGGATCAGGGGCCACAGCGAGGCCGTGGAATAGAACCGGATGTTCGTGCCGAAAGTATGGTTCAGGATACCGGTGTCGGTACTGATGAAAGCGAATACGATGAACTGTACTGCCGCGTAGGAAATGAACACGGGTATGATCATGATGGTCTGCATCACCTTCGCCACCTTCTTGAATACGAACTGGTCGATGGCGATGGCCAGCACCACGTTCAGGAAGGTCCCCACTGCGGTGAAGATCACGTAGTACATCAGCGTATTTTTTGTCATGGTAACAAATGTATTCTTGGATGCCAGCATGAACTGAAAGTTTTTGATGCCGTTCCAAGGGCTGGCCCAGATGCCCTTCGTGTAGTCAAAGTTCTTGAAGGCCATTACCAGACCTGCCATGGGCACGTACATGATAAAGAACAAGATCAAGAAGACCGGTAGAGCCATTATCACGTGCGCCCTGTGTTTCCATGTGTTTTCGAGAAAACCTTTCATTGTGTCACGCTCCCTTTTTATATTTTTTGCTATAGCCCCTATATTGTCGCGGTTCTTTCACACAAAGGTGAAAGACCGCCCTGCCTGTCGGCACGGGAGTATATCAGACCCGTTCCCGCCGAGTTTAATTCCTCCCATTAATGATTGTTTTACAGCATACTCAATCATATGCGTATAACCATATTACATCAAAATTGATAATTGTGCAATAGATTTTTGTTTTTTTTTGTTCAACTTTTATACTTTTATCTGTGTCATACAGAATAGCATGCCGGACATTCCTTGTTTTCCACAAAATTATCTGCCGATCGTCCACAAATTAATTTCCCGAAGGCAGTGCAGACAGTGCAGATATATGTATGCCGTTTCCCAAATTGTGATTGCATTTGAGCCGTATATTTTGTATAATTGCCTTATCAATATTATCCGTGCATAATTATCCGTGCACACGGCTCATTGCACCAATCCGCACCAGAAATGATTTACATTATTATATAATAAAATAAAGAAAAGGAGAACACCACTATGAAATTCGGCTACTTCGATGACGAGCACCGCGAGTACGTCATCACAACACCCAAAACGCCGCTGCCTTGGATCAACTACTTAGGCTGCAACGAGTTCTTTTCCCTGATCTCGAATACCTGCGGCGGCTACACCTTCTATAAGGATGCCAAGCTGCTGCGCATTACCCGCTACCGCTACAACGACGTGCCCAACGACATCAACGGCAAATACTTCTATATTAAAGACGGCGATACCGTGTGGAATCCGGGCTGGAAGCCTACGCAGACAGACCTCGACAGCTACGAATGCCGTCACGGCATCGGCTACAGCCGTTTTACCGGCGCAAAGAACAATGTGGAGGCGTCCGTGCTCACCTTTGTTCCGATGAACGACAACTGTGAGATCAGCCAACTTAAGCTGACCAACAAGGGAAACACCGCCAAGACGCTCTCTGTCTTTTCTTATGTAGAGTGGTGCCTGTGGAATGCGGACGATGACTCCCGCAACTTCCAGCGCAACTACAGTACCGGCGAGGTGGAGGTGATCGGTTCCACCATTTATCACAAGACCGAGTACAGAGAAAGAAGAAATCACTATGCGGTCTACTCCGTCAACACAAAGATAGACGGATTTGACACGAGCCGTGACGCCTTCCTCGGCGCATATCGCGGCGCGGCCAATCCGGAGGCGGTCGAGAAGGGACAGGCAACAGGCTCCATCGCCAGCGGCTGGTCACCCATCGCCTCCCATCAGATCAATGTGACCCTGGAGCCCGGCGAGACCAAGTCTTACGTATTTGTACTGGGCTACCTTGAGAACCCCGAAGACGACAAGTGGGAGGCTCCCGGCATTATCAATAAGAAGCCTGCCAACGCTATGCTGGCGAAGTACCAGACCGACGCAGATGTGGAGAAGGCATTCGCCGAGCTGAATACATACTGGAGCGAACTGCTGTCCAAGTATACCGTGAAGTCCTCCAACGACAAGGTGGACCGCATGGTGAACATCTGGAACCAGTATCAGTGCATGGTAACGTTCAACATGTCCCGCTCCGCTTCCTATTATGAATCCGGTATCGGCAGAGGCATGGGCTTCAGAGATTCCTGTCAGGATCTGCTGGGATTCGTGCATCTGATTCCCGACCGCGCAAGACAGCGTATCATCGACATCGCTTCCACGCAGTTCGAGGACGGCAGCGCGTACCACCAGTACCAGCCCCTTACCAAGAGAGGCAACTCCGACATCGGCAGCGGCTTCAACGACGACCCGCTGTGGCTGATCGCCGGCACGTCCGCATATGTCCGCGAGAGCGGTGATACCTCCATTCTCACGGAGATGGTGCCCTTCGACAACGACATGAGCGTTGCAAAGCCTCTGATGACGCATTTGAAACGTTCCTTTGACTATATCGTGAACCACAAGGGACCGCACAATCTGCCTCTGATCGGCCGTGCGGACTGGAACGACTGTCTGAATCTGAACTGCTTCTCCGAGCACCCGGGCGAGTCCTTCCAGACCTTCGGTCCCTCCGAGGGTCCCGTTGCCGAATCCGTATTTATCGCGGGCATGTTCGTCAAATACGGCGAGGAATACGCTCAGCTCTGCGAGCTGATGGGCGATCAGGCGGAGGCGGATTACGCCCGTGCGGAAGTACAGAAGATGTACGACGCAGTGCTGAAGGACGGCTGGGACGGCGAATGGTTCGTCCGCGCCTATGACGCATACGGCAAGAAGATCGGCTCCAAGGAATGCGAGGAGGGACAGATCTACATCGAGTCCAACGGTTTCTGCCCGCTGGCAGGCATCGGCGTAAAGGAAGGTCTGGCACAGAAAGCGCTGGATTCCGTGAAGGAGCGTCTGGATACAAAGTACGGCGTTATGATCCTGCAGCCGGCCTACACCAGATATCATCTGGAGCTGGGCGAGATTTCCTCCTATCCGCCCGGATACAAGGAGAACGCCGGTATCTTCTGCCACAACAATCCCTGGGTATCCATCGCGGAGACCGTCATCGGACGTGGAGACAGAGCCTTCGAGATCTACAAGAAGACCTGTCCCGCCTATGTGGAGGAGTTCAGCGAGATCCACAGGACGGAGCCCTATGTGTATTCCCAGATGGTAGCCGGCGCCGACGCGAAGTTCCACGGCGAGGCAAAGAACAGCTGGCTGACGGGTACGGCGGCATGGACCTTTGTGAACGTGTCGCAGCATATCCTGGGCGTATATCCGACGCACAAGGGTCTGAGCATCGATCCCTGCGTGCCGAAGGATTTCGGTGATTTTGAGCTGACGAGAAAATTCCGCGAGGGAACATACAACATCAAGGTCGTAAATCCCGACCATGTGGAGAAGGGCGTTAAGTCCATCACGGTAGACGGACAGACCCTCTCCGGCTGCGTAGTGCCTTACGAGAAGGGCAAGACCCATTACGACGTGGTAGTCACCATGGGATAACCTTTTTGGCCCGCACCGTACCATAAGCGTACTTTTTCACATCCTTTCTTTTTTGTATAATATTGCAAAAAAGAAAGGATGTGTTTTTTATGCCTGTATACAAAAACAGGGAACGCAAGGGCTGGTACTGCAGCTTCTATTACACGGACTGGAACGGCAAAAGAAAGCGTAAGAAAAAGGAAGGCTTTCCCTCCAAAAAAGCCGCCAGGGATTACGAGGCTGCATTCCTCACGCAGCATACAAATTGCTGTGAAATGACCTTCCGGATGCTCGCAGAACTCTATCTGGATGATTGCAGGAACCGCTGCAAGCCGACTTCCTTTTATGAGAAGACTTATCTGATCGAAACAAAAATTCTCCCTTATTTCGAGAACATGCCCGTCAATGAGATCAAGGTATCCACAGTGAGATTCTGGCAGAACGAACTGCTGTCTCACCGCAGCAAGAACGGCCGGCCTTATTCCGATACTTATTTAAAATCCATTCATGTACAGCTGTCGGCCGTTTTTAATTACGGTATACGATACTATGATCTTCCCTCCAATCCCGCCGCTCTGTGCGGCAGTATCGGCCAGAAAAAGGCCGCAGCCATGAGCTTCTGGACGATTGACGAATTTCGGCATTTCTTATCCTGCCTGGACGCGGAATCCCCCTATCGCATCATTTTTGAGCTGCTGTTCTGGACCGGCATCCGATCCGGTGAGTTGCTGGCCCTGTCGGCGGACAATTTTGATTTTGCCAGAGGCCTGATGCACATCACCCATAACTATTGCCGTCTCAAAGGACAGGACCTGCTCCTTGCTCCCAAAACTTCAAAGAGCATAAGGAGCGTCACGCTGCCGGATTTTCTGGCGGACGAGCTGCGCTCCTATGTGCGGAAATTCTTGACGGCGCACCGCAGCGACGAGAGGCTGTTCCCCGTGAGCAAATACTATTTGAACAAAGCCTTGAAATCCGGCTGTGCAGAGGCAGGGGTAAAGGAAATCCGGCTCCACGACCTTCGCCATTCCCACGCAAGCCTTCTGATCGAACTGGGGTATTCTCCTCTCCTGATCGCGGAACGTCTCGGACACGACAAGATCGAGACTACCCTGCAGATCTATTCCCATCTCTACCCAAACAAGCAGTCCGATCTGGCATTCCATCTGGAAACGATCCATAACAGTACGTTTTAAGTACTGCGTTTTTCTACCTGCGGCCACCGCTGATATCCGGCGGGCCGCTTTTTTTAATGGGAGGAATTAAATAAAATCCCACAGGTCATTCCTTCACATTGGCAGAAAAAGCCCGCGGCGATATGGGGGCTATAACAAAAATATAAAAAGGGAGCGTGACACAATGAAAGGTTTTCTCGAAAACACATGGAAACACAGGGCGCACGTGGTAATGGCTCTACCGGCCTTCTTGATCCTGTTCTTTATCATGTATGTGCCCATGGCAGGTCTGGTAATGGCATTCAAGGCATTTGACTACACGAAGGGCATCTGGGGCAGCCCCTGGAACGGAATCAAAAACTTTCAGTTCATGTTGGCCTCCAAGGACACCTTTGTTTCCATCACGAAGAACACGCTGATCTACTACGTGATCTTCACCGCAGTGGGGACCTTCCTGAACGTGGTGCTGGCCATCGCTATCGACCAGTTCGTATTCAAGAAGGTGGCGAAGGTAATGCAGACCATCATGATCGTGCCCGTGTTCATTTCCTACGCGGCAGTGCAGTTCATCGTATATGCATTCATCAGTACCGATACCGGTATCCTGAACAATACCTTCGGCATGAACGTCCGGTTCTATTCCACGGCCTCGCTGTGGCCCCTGATCCTGACTATCGTAAAGATATGGAACAGTGTGGGCTACGGTTCCGTGCTGTACATGTCCGTGCTGGCAGGTATCGATACGGAGCTGTACGAGGCGGCCCAGATCGACGGCGCCAACAAGTGGAAGCAGATCTGGCACATCACGCTGCCTTCCCTGATCCCGATGATCACCGTAATGCTCCTGCTGTCTGTGGGAAGCGTCATGAGATCCGATACCGGTCTGTTCTATCAGGTCACCAGGAACAGTGGCACGCTTTATTCCACCACACAGGTCATTGACTCTTACGTGCTGAATGCGATCTTCAAGAGCTCGAACTTCGGCTTCCCTGCAGCGGCCAGCTTCTTCCAGTCCGTGGTAGGACTGCTGCTGATGCTGCTGTCCAACGGCCTGGTCCGCAAGATCGCTCCGGAAAACGCGTTATTCTAAGGGAAGGAGATTGAAAGATGAGCAAAAAAGGAAACATGGCCGATCTGGCGCCTTCTAAAAAAGAAAAGAAAGGACCGGGACAGTACATACTCGGCTTCTTTCTCCTGTTATACACATTGTTCTGCCTGCTCCCCGTAGTGCTGGTGTTCGTGGCGGCGTTCTCCGATGAGACAGCCATCAATCAGAACGGCTTTGCTTTCTGGCCCAAGAAATGGTCCATGGCGGGCATGAACAGCGTGCTGAAGTACGGCACGAAGCTCTTCACCTCCTACGGCGTCACGATCTTCATCACCGTAGGCGGCACGGCGCTGGGCCTGCTGGTGATGAGCATGTTCGCCTACTCCATCAGCCGGAGAGAGTTCCGGTTATCCAAGTTCCTGTCGGTGTACCTTCTGATCCCCATGCTGTTCCAGGGCGGACAGCTGGCAGGATATGTGGTATTCACTTCCATGTACCACCTGAAGGACAGCCTGTGGCTGCTGGTCCTGCCGCTGTGCGTGACCACCATGAACGTGATCATCCTGAGGACCTATATCACCAACAGTATCCCGGCGGAGCTGATGGAGGCGGCCAAGATCGACGGCGCCGGTGAGTACCGCACCTTCTTCCAGATCACGTTCCCGCTGTTAAAGCCCTCACTTGCGGCCGTAGGCTTCATGATGGCTACCGCGTACTGGAACGACTGGCAGAACGCGCTGCTGTACATCACCAGCGACAACAAGAAGCCCCTGCAGCTGCTGCTGGTAAATATCCAGAAGAGCATCGAGTTCCTGCTCAGCGCCGGCAACGTGCCTTCGTCCGTTCTCGCGGCCATGGGCGGAACGATCCCCCAGTATTCGGCAACGATGGCCACCGTGGTGGTCGTGATCGCGCCGATCATGGTGGTGTACCCGTTCTTCCAGAAGTACTTCATCAAAGGTCTTACGGTGGGATCCGTAAAGGGCTGATCTCATTCACTTCGGTTTCGACCCAATGCAATAGTGCGGCGGGTTTGAAATAAAAAATAAAAAGGGAGGATTTTTAAATGAAAATCAAAAAGATCTTAGCTCTGGTCTTGGCCGGTGCTATGACAGCAACCATGCTTGCTGGCTGTGGCGATGACACCGCCGGCACTGCGCCCTCTGCTGACAGCCAGCAGGCGAGCACAGACGAGAGCAGCGCTCCTGCTGACGAGAGCAGTGACGCAGAACAGCCTGCAGCGCCCAGCGGCGAGGTTGTTACCATCAACGTAACCAGAGCTACCTTCAACCTTGGTACTCCTGACTCTGAGCAGGTAAAGAAGGTTGAGACAGCAATCAACGAGTACATCAAGGATAAGATCAACGTTCAGATCGTTCTGACCGAGATCTCCTCCAACGAGTACACCGACAAGGCCAACCTGTCCCTGGCGAACAACGAGATCAACCTGCTGTGGACCGCTTCCTGGGAAGCAGCCATCGGCACCAACGACCTAGTTCCCAAGAACGCTGTTTACGACATCACAGACCTGCTTCAGTCCGAGGACGGCAAGGCTCTGTACGAGTCCATGGACGCGAGCCAGTGGGAGAATACCAAGTACAACGGAAGGAACTACTACATCCCCGTCTACAAGGACAACGTAGAGGGCTACGACCTGATGGCCCGCAAGGATCTGGTCGACAAGTACGGCTGGGACCTGTCTTCCGTTAAGTCTCTGAAGGACATCGAGCCCATGCTGGCCGACTGCAGGTCCGAAGGTCTGAAGTATCCCTACCTGACCCAGAAGACCGCTATGTTCTACAGATGGTACATCAACGACTTTGATTTCTTCACCGCTGATGCTACCGCTAACTGGGTTGCAGTCGACAAGAGCACCAACGAGGTGGTGGACGTTGTTACTTCTCCTCAGTACCTTGAGTTCTGTACCCTGATGGCTGACTGGGCCGACAAGGGCTACATCTCCGAGGACGATGTGACCAAGACCACGAACGACCAGACGACTCAGGAAAAAACCTGGGGCTTCTCCTGGTGGACAGATGTCCCTGTAAATGACGAGGCAAGTGCTCGTTATGGCCAGGACGTTGTTATGGTTCCCCTTACCAACAAATGGGCACACTCCACCTCTGCTCTGGGCTCCTGCTATGCAGTGACCTCCAACAGCTCCGAGGAACAGGCTAAGGCTTGCCTGCGCTTCATGGGCCTGCTCTACACCGACAGCAAGCTGGCTGACCTGTACACCTTCGGCATCGAGGGCGAGGACTATGTATATGCTACCGACGGCGGCAGAGTTCTTCAGTCTTGGGTCGACGACAACGGCACCCTGAGAGCTCCTGCAGAGAACGAGGATCCTACCGGTACCTCCGAGAAGTACAACCACTCCATGTGGGAGTCTGCAAGTGCTACCATCGTAACTCCTATGGACAACGAGCCTGACAACAAGGCAGAACTGTACAAGGGCTTCAACAACGACGCTAAGACCTCTCCTGCAACAGGCTTTCATTTCGACAAGAAGCCTGTAGAGGCAGAGTTCGCAGCATGTCAGAACATATTTAATGAGTATGGCTATAACCTTGAAAACGGCGCTTATCCTCCGGCAGACGTACAGTCTAAAATTGACGAATATCAGGCAGCCCTGGATGGAGCCGGATATCAGAAAATCCTGACCGAGTTCCAGAACCAGTACAACGCTTGGAAGGGTTGATTGCCTGAACAATTCGGATAACTGAGTTTGCGTTATCCTGTTTCAAACATAAAAAGCGTTCCCGGTACGTCCGGGGACGCTTTTTTGCTTTTCCACTTCCTGTATCAGCTTTGGGTCTGAAATCCTTACAGGCTTCCCGTCAAAATCTCCATAAGCGGCTTTTCTCCTTGTACTATTATTTACAATGATAAATTAAAAAGCGTCCGCATAACGCATACTATATTGTATATTGGCAAAACATATGATTAGAGAACAGGAGAGAGAATGACTATGAAAATCTTATTTTATGACGCCAAAAGCTACGACACGGAATTCTTTCAGGCTGCACTGCCGGAATTTCCGGGGCTGGAGATCGAGTATCTCAAATCCGACCTGGAGCCCCGCACCGCGGCCCTGGCAGACGGGTTTGACGCCGTCTGCGCCTTTGTAAGCTCCGACGTGGGCAGACAGACGCTTGAGATACTCCACAGAAAGGGGATCGGACTGGTGCTCCTGCGCTGTGCCGGCTACAATAATGTGGATCTGGAGGCGGCGCAAGAATACAACATTTGTGTCATGCGTGTCCCAGGATACTCTCCGGAGGCTGTGGCGGAGCACGCCATAGCGTTGGCTCTTGCCTGCAACCGCCGGCTGTATAAGGCCTATAACAAAGTCCGGGAAAACGATTTCAGCTTAAGCGGTCTTATGGGATTTAACCTTCACGGAAAAACTGCCGGCATTATCGGCACCGGCAGGATCGGCGCCGCCATGTGCCGCATCTGCAGAGGCTTCGGCATGAGGATTCTTGCCTACGACGTGTATCCCAACGAATCTCTCCGGGAGCTTGCGGAATACGTCTCTCTGGATCAGCTTTTATCTGACAGTGATGTCATTTCTCTGCACTGCCCTCTGACGGACTCCACCTATCATCTGATCAATATAGACACCATCCGCCGGATGAAGGACGGAGTGATACTGGTGAACACCTCCAGAGGCGCTCTGGTAAAGACCGACGATCTGATAGAGGGCATCCGCATGCACAAATTTGCAGGCGTGGGACTGGATGTGTACGAGGAGGAGACGAACAACGTGTTCGAGGACCGCTCGGACGAGATCCTGGAGCACTCCACCACCGCCAGGCTGCTTTCCTTCCCCAACGTGATGATCACTTCCCATCAGGGCTTCTTTACCCGCGAGGCCCTGACCGCCATCGCTTCCGCCACACTGCAGAATGCATTGGATCACGCCCAGGACAAGCCGTCTCCGAATCAGGTGTCCGCCGTCTGATCCGGCGCACTGTTTTCCACAGGCTCCTCCAAAAGCCCCTCCGCGGAATAGCGGTTCGTTGCATTCCACAGGATCCATTCATCGTAACCGGCATCATAAACGGCCTGAATCTGCTGCCGGATCTGTTCTCCGCCGTACGAGATGTGCCCCTGCACCCAGGTGGCGGTAAAGGCCTGTAGCCAGGGCCGCACCGCCGCGCATTTCTCCGGCGGCAGACCGCTCAGCTCTTCCCCGGAATCCGTGAGCGCCGCATAGACCGTCTCATAGGGATGCGCATCCGGCACGTCCAGGCCGAACACATGATTGCTGTAGTGGGAGGGATAGACCATAGGGCAAAGTACGTCGATGACACCGGCCAAAGCCGCATAATCCTGACCGGTCCGCTCCTTGTCGGTATCGCTCCCGATAATAGTGCCGAACACGTCCGCCGTCACCGGCACTCCCTCGGCGCCCAGTTCCTCCGATGCAAAAGTCAGGAAATCCGTAATAGCCTGTTGTCTGGTATATTCCAGCATATTCACCCCGTAGTCGGCGGCATCCGCATCGGCCCCGATGGGAAATCTCACGTAATCGAACTGAATCTCATCAAATCCCATCGCCGCAGCCTCGCCGGCCACTTCAGTCAGATATTCCCACACCTCTCTCCGATAGGGATTGACCCAGGCCAGACCGTTCGAGTCTGTCACCGGCGTTCCGTCCGGTCCCTTTAACGCCAGCTCCGGACGTTTTTCCGCCAGAAGCGGGTCCTTAAAGCATACGATTCTGGCTATGGTGTACACATGATGCTCCTTCAGCGTCCTCATCAGGCCTTCCATATCGCTGATGTACCTGGTCTGAGCTTCTATCCCCCTGGCAGTTTCCAGCTCCGTCTCATAGGTGATCCTGCCCTCATCGTCCTTCACATCGATCACCATGGTATTCAGCTCCGTCTCGTCCACCAGCTCAAGCAGATCCTGAAAGGCTTCGCTTCCCGCCATCCGTCCGGTCACATAAATTCCCTTTACCTTAAGGGTCTCTTTCCTCTTTTCGTGCTCCGGCAGGGGGGACGGGATATCCTGGGCCGCATCCTGTTCCGCAGTCCCGTCCGCGTCCTGCATCCGACTCTCTCCGCTCTGCCCTCCGTCCGCGTCCTGCATCCGGCTCTCTCCGCTCTGCTCTCCGTCCGCCGATGAGACCGGGGCCGATTCCGGCTCCGCCTTCCACGCCTCTTCCCTGCCCGGATACAGTGCTCTGCCCAGCCCAAGGCCCAGAAGGACTATGATCAACAGAGCTGCGGCAGACACCGCCGCAATGATTCTGCGCTTTCGCCTGACTCTCTCCCGATAGTTCCTGTAGCTGACCTTTATGTAACCGTAATCACTTTTTCTTCTTCTCATTTTTCCTCTGATGAAATAATATTATGAATCCAGACTCCCTTTTTTACCAAAAAGAATCCTATCACACACTTTATAATGTCGATCAGCTGACAGCTCAGATACAAAGGCACCATGGGCATTCCGGTATAGCGGCTCAACATATAGGCAACCGGAATACTGATCACCCATAGATATACGCTGTCGAAAAGGAAGGTGATGATCGTCTTTCCTCCGGAACGCAGCGTAAAATAGGCCGCGTGCATAAAGGCATAGAGCGGCATGCAGCAGGCCGCGATCCGGATCAGCCATGCCGCCAGATCCTTCACCCCGACGGAGGTCTTGTACAGCATGGGGAACAGAGGAGCGAACAACAGCATCAGTCCGCCTAATACAAAGCAGGACAACACCGAAAATACAATCAGCTTTCTGTCCGTATCCATTGCCTCTTCCATCTTCCCGGCGCCGAGCAGCTGTCCTACAATGATGGCAATGGCATTTCCCATGGACATAAAGACAATGTTGAACAGGTTGGAAATGGTGCCGGAGATATTCAGCGCCGCCACCGCATCCAGTCCCCTCATGGAGTAGCACTGGTTCAGCACCGCCATGCCTCCCGCCCAAAGGACCTCATTGAACAGCAGGGGCGACCCCATTCTCAGGATCTTTAAGGCGAGGGGGACAGGAACGCGCGGCGTCCTGTATACTCCCACAATGAAGGGCATTTTCTCCGCATGGGTATGAGTCCACAGGATCACGATCGCCGCCTGGACATATCGGGAGATCACTGTGGCAATAGCGGCGCCCGCCACGCCCAGCCTGGGAAATCCCATCTTGCCGAAGATCAGCAGGTAGTTGAACAAAAGGTTCACGAACACTGCCGCGACACCGGCTATCATAGGAAGTCTTGTCTCACCGCACTCTCTTAAGGTACTGGCATATATCTCCTCCACCGCAAAAGGGACCAGTCCCGTCAGCATCACCAGAAGATACTTCTTCCCGTACCCCAGCGTAGCCAGAAGCGCCTGCTCATTCCCCTCCCCGTGAAGATACAGCATGATCAGCCCCTCTCCCCAAAAGAAAAGGGCAAGGATTCCCAGCGTCACGATTCCCGCACAGACATACAGCTTAAACCGAAACGTCTGCCGCACGCCCCCGTGATCCCCGCACCCGAAGAACTGGGCGCCGAATATCCCCACGCCGGAAATAGCGCCGAAGACCGCCAGATTGAACACCAGAAGCAGCTGGTTCACAATGGCAATACCGGACATCTGCTCCGTGCCGATGCGCCCCACCATAATATTGTCCAGCAGGCCCACAAAGTTGGTGATCCCGTTCTGGATCATAATCGGGACTGCCACCGCCAGCGTCATTTTATAAAAATCCCTGTCACCAAAATATTTCTGTCTGAATTTCATAATACCGCCTTCTCCCGGCTATTCACTCTACCCCTCTCAGCATGACCTTATCCACATGCTCCCCCGCCAGAGAGGCCATCTCCTCCATCTCCTCCCTGGAAAAGCCCTCAAAGCCTTCTCCGATCATATTTTCACTCTCCCGAAAGCCCTGTATATAATACGCCTGACAGCCCTGCAGCATCCTGCCGATCTCCCGGAATTCCTGCACGCTATGAATGCCCTTCACCGCAGTAGTGCGAAATTCGCAGGGAATTTTGCTGTTCTTCAGCAATTCCATGCTCTCGCGGATCGGAGCCGGATCGAAATCTTTCACTCCCGCAGCCTCTGCGTAACGGTCCCAGGAGGCTTTTATGTCCATGGCGACATAGTCCAGAAGTCCTGCATCCAGAAGCTCGCGGAGCACCTGGGGCCGACTGCCGTTGGTGTCCAGCTTCACCGAATATCCTATCTCCTTCAGCCGGCCGGCGAACTCCGCCAGATCCTCCTGCAGAGTAGGTTCTCCCCCGGTAATGCAGACCCCCTCCAGAATCCCCCGGCGTTTTTCCAGATATGCGAATACCTCCTCCTCCGGAATTCGTGGCTGCGCTTCCGGATTCAGCACCAGCAGGCCGTTATGACAGAAAGGGCATCGAAAATTACAGCCTCCGGTAAAGACCGTGGCTGCCACATGCTCCGGGTAATCCAATAGCGTCGTCTTCTGAAAACCGTATATCCTCATGCGTTCCTTCCTCCCACACACATACGCCGCCATATATGCGCAGGTGCCTTATATACACAAACGCCTGTCAGGCTGAAGCACGCTCACCGGGCAGGCAGTTTATGACAGCTTTGTCGTTTTTATTTTTTTGCTGCGGTCTTTTTGTGGGCTTTCCCGGCAGGCAGTCTGCCGTACAGCTTGGCGTACGCTTTCATTTTTTCCGCCAGCTCCTCCGTAAACGCGCCGGGCAACATTCTCCACCTCCAATTGTCTCCAAGCGTGGAGGGCGTGTTGATCCGGGCTTCGGAGCCCAGCCCCAGATAGTCCTGCATGGGAAGCACTGCCAGATCCGCCACGCTGGAGAGTGCGGCGCGGATAAATTCCCACTGCAGCGGCTCTTTCCTGCCCCGCTTCAGATTCAGGTACGCGTTGCAGAATTTTTTGTCCTGTCTGTTCAGCGTGCGATACCAGCCCATCAGGGTGTCATTGTCATGGGTTCCCGTATAGATCACACAGTTGTGCGGATAATTGTGGGGAAGATAATCGCTCTCCTCCTTGGAGTCGAACGCAAATTCCAGCACCTTCATGCCCGGAAATCCCGTCTTTTTCACCAGCCGCAGCACCGACGGCGTCAAGAAGCCCAGGTCCTCCGCGATGACTTCCCGTTTGCCCAGTTCTTTTTTCATTGCCGCGAACAGCTCATAGCCCGGCCCCGGTCTCCACTCGCCCGTTTCCGCCGTTCTTGCCCCTGCGGGAATGGAATAGTAGGCATCGAAAGCCCTGAAATGATCGATCCTGACAGTGTCATACCTCTCATAGCAGGCGGCCAGGCGCTGCAGCCACCACCTGTAGCCGGTCTTTTTGTGATATTCCCAATTGTAGAGCGGATTCCCCCATAGCTGCCCCGTCTTGGAAAAGGCATCCGGCGGGCACCCCGCTACGGCGGTCGGATTGCAGTCGCTGTCAAACTGAAAAAGTTCGGGATTCGCCCATGCGTCCGCACTGTCAAAGGCCACATAAATGGGGATGTCCCCGATAATGCCGATGCCCTTGCCGTTGGCATAGGCTTTCAGCTTATTCCACTGCTCCCGGAACATATACTGCTGGAACTGATAGAATTCAATCTCGTCGGCGTACTTTTTTCTGCACGCCTTCAACGCACCGGGCTTGCGAGTCTTGATGTCCTCCTCCCACTCTACCCAGCACACATTGTCGTGGGCCGTCTTTATCGCCATATACAGCGCATAATCGTCCAGCCAGAAGCTGTTCTGCTCTACAAAACGGCGAAAGCCCGCGTCTTCGGAAATGCTGCTGTTCTTCCATGCTTCTCTGAGCAGTCGAAAGCGGCTCTTGTATATTCGGGCATAGTCAATATATTCCGGATCGTCTCCGAAATCATATCTGTCGCATTGGCGTTTGGTAAGATATCCTCTGGCGATCAGATCTTCGGGATCTATAAAATAGGGATTCCCCGCAAAGGTGGAGAAGGACTGGTACGGGGAATCACCGTAACCGGTGGGACCCAGAGGCAGAATCTGCCAGCAGGACTGTCCGGCCTGTGCCAGTCTGTCCACAAATTCGTATGCTTCTTTTGAAAAACAGCCGATCCCGTAAGCCGACGGCAGGCTGGCCACCGGCAGCAATACACCGCACTTCCTCATAACTACCTCGATTCTACAGCTTCCAAATGTTTCTGTTATACTCTTCGATGGTTCTGTCGGAAGAGAAAAAGCCTGCCTTGGCAATGTTCACCAGCATCATGCGCTTCCATTTCTCTCTGTCTTCATAGTCCGCAAGCATCCGGTCTTTTACCTTGATATAATCCTCCAGATCCAACAGCGTCATGAACCAATCCTTATTCAGCAGTTCCCTGTAAAGGCGCTCCAGATTTTCTTTGCGGCCCGCCTTCAAAGCCTGTTTGCTCACAATAAAGTCTACGGCCTCCCGGATCACGGGACTCTTCTTATAGTAGTCTTTGGAAACATAATCGGCCTTGGCGTAATGGTCAATGACTACATCGCTGTTCTCGCCGAAAATATAGATATTGTCATCGCCCACCAGCTCGTGGATCTCCACATTGGCACCGTCGCTGGTGCCCAGGGTCACGGCGCCGTTCAGCATAAATTTCATATTGCCGGTGCCGGAGGCTTCCTTGGAGGCGAGAGATATCTGTTCTGATATGTCGCAGGCAGGGATCAGCTTTTCCGCATAGCTCACATTGTAGTTTTCCACCATGACCACCTTCATATAGGGGCTCACGTCGGGATCCTTGTTCACGATCTCGGACAGCACCAGAAGCAGGTGGATGATATCCTGGGCGATCACGTAGGCAGGAGCCGCCTTCGCACCGAAAATAAAGGTCACGGGCCTCACCGGCTTTTTGCCGCCCTTGATCTCCAGATACTTGTGAATGATATAAAGCGCGTTCATCTGCTGCCGCTTATACTCATGAAGACGCTTAATCTGGATGTCAAAGACGGATTCGGGGTCGATCTCGATTCCTTCCTTCTCCTTAACGTATGCGGTCAGGGCCGCCTTCTTCCGTCTCTTGATGTCATCTATGGCGTCAAGGACCTTCCGGTCGTCCGCCCTCTCAAGCAGCTTTTCCAGCTCCTTCGCATCCTTTTTGTAGCCGTCGCCTATGGTCTCGGACAAGAGAGAGGCCAGCTCCCTGTTGCAGGACAAAAGCCATCTGCGAAATGTGATGCCGTTGGTCTTATTGTTGAATTTATCCGGATATATCTCGTAAAAATGATGCAGCTCCGTATCCTTCAGGATATCCGTGTGAATGGCGGCCACACCGTTCACGCTGTAGCCGTAGTGGATATCGATGTGCGCCATATGCACTCTTTTGTCCCCGTCGATGATCTGCACCTTGGGCTCCTTATACTTCTTTGCCACTCTCGCGCTCAGTTCCTTGATAATGGGCACGAGCTGGGGCACCACCTTCTCAATGTAGGAAAGCGGCCACTTCTCCAACGCCTCCGCCAGAATCGTGTGGTTGGTGTAGGCGCAGGTCCTGCTCACCACCTTCACCGCGTCGTCAATGGTGAATCCCTCCTCCCATGTGAGGATCCGGATCAGCTCCGGGATCACCAGCGTGGGGTGGGTGTCGTTGATCTGAATCGCCACATATTTGTCCATGCGGTGCAGATCGCGGCCTTTTTCCTTCAGATCCCTGACAATGAGCTGGGCGCCGCTGCTGACCAGGAAATACTCCTGATAGATGCGCAGCAGGTTGCCGTCCTCATCGGAATCGTCGGGATACAGGAACAGGGTCAGGTTCTTCTTGATCTGCGTCTTGTCGAAGTCGATACCGCTTTTGACCAGGCGCTCGTCCACGGAAGATATATCGAACAGATGCAGCTTGTTCCGACCGTTCTCATAACCGATCACATCAATGTCATAAAGTACGGAGGTCACTTTTTTGTCGCCGAAGCACACCTCAAATGTGGTCCCCGTCTTGTTCAGCCAGGAATCCTTTTCGATCCAGTCGTTTTTCTCCGCCGTCTGCAGTTTATTTCTGAACACCTGCTTGAACAGGCCGAAATGATAGTTCAACCCGATACCGTCCCCCGGCAGCCCCAGTGTAGCGATAGAATCCAAAAAGCATGCGGCAAGCCGTCCCAGGCCGCCGTTGCCCAGAGAGGGTTCCGGTTCAGCCTCCTCAATTGCGGTCAGTTCCTTGCCGTTCTTCTTCAGGATCTCGGCCAGCTCCTCATAAATGCCCAGATTGATCAGATTGTTCGACAACAGCTTCCCGATCAGAAATTCCATGGAAATATAGTATACTTTTTTCTTTCCCGCGATCACGGGCTTTTCGGCCATCCGCTCCTTTGTCAGCCGCAGCACGCAGTCATACAACTGTTCATCCGTGCAGGCCCTTATGCTTTTCCCGTACGCTGCCTTTGTCAGCCTCTCCAACTGCTTTTCCAAACTCATTTTTACACCCCCTGTGCGCTTCAGCGCACATTAATCAAAATTTGAAAGTTTACTTTCAAACTTTCTCTCCTTCTATGGGAAATTTCTCCTATATTGCTAGGATATCACATGAAGGATTTTCCCGCAACGGCAAAATTGCGGGAAACGAAAAAGGTTTGCTTTTCAGGAAATATTAAAACTTTCGGATTCGTATATTGCAAAAACTGCGGACCCCATGCTAGAATTAAAAGTAAAGATGTTAAATATCAACCTTCCCGTAGGACACCGTATCCTACAGGAATGCCTGCCGCTGTATGAGTATGCATGGTTCATAGAACAGGTAAGAGCCTATATAGAATCCGGCATGACCCGCGACAAAGCGGTGACGCTTTCCGTTCAGGACAGCATTCGGGAGGGAATTTTTAAGGATTTTGTAAGGAAACACGGAAGCGAGGTAGAGAACATGCTTTATACGCAATTCAATCTGGATGATGCCCTCAAAGTCCGGTATGAAGAGGGTGTAGAGGACGGCATGGAACTTGGCATAGAACGTGGCCAGCTCCGCTATTTGATCCATCAGGTCTGCGGTAAACTGCAGCGGGGAGATGTTCCGGAGAAGATAGCAGCAGACCTGCTGGAAGATGAAGCGAGAATCGCTGAAATCTGCGAGCTCTACGAGGCTTGCGGCCGACGGGAGGACGCTGTATGCGAGCAGCTGGAAAAGCAGAAGGATCGGGAATAAGGACATCTATGGCGTCAGTGACGAGTATACAGGAAAAATATATGAGAGAAGCCCTGAAACAGGCGAAAAAGGCATACGATCTGGGAGAAGTTCCCATCGGCTGCGTGATCGTTCATCAGGGCAGGATCATCGGCCGGGGCTACAATCGGAGAAACACGGACAAAAACACTCTGGCTCACGCGGAGATTACCGCCATCAACAGGGCCAGCAGGCGCATCGGAGACTGGCGGCTGGAGGAATGTACGCTCTACGTCACTCTGGAGCCATGTCAGATGTGCGCTGGCGCCATTGTCCAGGCCAGGATCCCCGAAGCGGTCATAGGCTGTATGAATCCAAAGGCCGGCTGCGCAGGTTCCATCCTGAACATTCTGGAAATGCCGCAGTTCAACCATCAGGTCCGCGTCATCCGGGGAATCCTGGAGGAAGAATGCAGCAGTCTCCTGAAACGGTTCTTTGCGGAGCTGCGCAGGCGTAACAAAGAGGAAAAAAACAGCGCTCCCACTATGTTCTGATATCACTCTGCCTTCCGCGGCAGTCCTATTCCGCAATATAAGTGGGAGCGTTCTTGGGACTCTTCCCCTTGATCACATTGTGATAGTAAGCATAAGTCATAGGTGTGTCGCTCTTGAGCATATCCGCATCCAGCACCTTTCCCAAAAAGACTGTGTGAGTAGAGGTCTCCATCATGTCGACGACTTCGCACACGATATAACCGCAGGCATCCGCCACCACCGGCAGAAAGCCCTTCACTGCCTGCTCCACCTCGTCAAATTTATTATTGTCCCGGCCGCTCTTGAATCCGAATGTTCCGATAATGCCGGGGCTGGAATTCTCTCCCAGGATCGAAATGGCAAATTTTCCCGTGTCACGAATACATTGGTTGGTATAATTGTCATGGTTGATGCTTACCGCGATGGTGGGCGGTTCGGAAGTGATCTGCATAACGCTGTTCGCGGTACAGCCCGTGGCGCGTCCCTTGTCCCAGGTGCTCACCACATAAACTCCGTAAGATAACTGGCGAAAAACATTTTTATTCATGAATCCCCTTTCCCGGAACAGCCCGTTGTCCGAGCTTGTCCTGTGACAGACCATGCGAATAGTTCCCAAAGTCTTATGTCTGATAAGAGTATACCACGTTCGTCTGACAATTGACAGAAATTCTTGACAAAAGTCCCGGAAACGGATACACTAATAAAGCCGTACATTTTGATGTTGATACAGTGATGAAATTCGGTCTTGCGCAATGGAAATCCGTGAACCGTGTCAGGTTGGGAACAAAGCAGCACTAAGCGGAATCTTTCATGTGCCGCGAGGCAGCCGGGTGGAGCTGTGTCCTCATATGTACGGCCTTTGTTTTATAATCTACAGCTCGGTGCGCATCATATAGTATCCGAAATCTCCCGTCTTGACAGGTTCGGACTCGCTTTCAAAACTCTCAAACCCGAACATCATCGCCACCTGCTTCTCTCTGTCATAATAATTTCCCGGCACACCGATATAATACAGATTCCTTCCGCGGTGCTCCACTCTGGCAAGGATCAGATGATGGTAATTATAATATCCGTGCAGCAAAAAACTATTGTTGACCGCGCGATAATTTTTAGCGGGAAACAGCACAAAATCCGACGGATTCAAAGACAGATAATCTCTGTCGTCTCCAAATGGCTGAATATGGGGGTACATGGCAGACAGCTGCATCCACTTATCCTCCATGAGCTTCACCGATCTCTCATCTGCTCCTTCCGGCCGGGCCGCTTCCTGTTGGATAATCTCCCGCTGAGGAACTTCCGGCTCAGACGCTTCCTGCTGCGCGGCCTCCTGCGGCTGTGACGCTTCCTGTCGGATAATCTCCGGCCGAGGAACTTCCGGCTCAGACGCTTCCTGCTGCGCGGCCTCCTGCGGCTGTGACGCTTCCTGTCGGATGGCATCGGCCGACTGCAGCTCGGCTGCATGGCTCTCCAATTCTCTCCTGACCGTTTCTTCCGGCAGAGCGGCCGACGGCACCGCCAGGGCATTGTCCGCATCCTCCGGCTGACGCGGCTTTACGATCCTGTTTACCGCATCCTGCAGGGAGCATATGATTTCTCTGGAACCGCCGATGGGTATCCTGATCTCCCGAAATTCTCCGTAGGGAATTCCCGCTTTTCCTGTTCCGTCCTGCGTGTGTTCGCAATAGCGGAACGCCCCTTTGCCCTCACGGATCTCTATCTGCCCCAGGACCGTCTCCGATCCGATGCTTTGCAGCACTACATCTCTGACAAAGGAATCCGTTTCATGCAGTCCTTTGACAGACACTTCCATTCGGATCGTATTTTCCCGCATCTCCAACTTTGCAAAGCCGACTCCCCCGACCCTTGCTCCGCTTTCATAATAATCAAGATATTTTATTTTTCTGTCATATAGCATCAGAATATCCCCCTGGCTGAACTGTTAATTCAGTATATTCACAGGGTTGTCTTAAAATTCCTCAGCGGTCCTGATTGTCCAAATACTTCATGTAATTTACTACCATCAGGGCAATTTTGAAGGTGAGAGCATCGTCAAAATTCCGCAGATCCAGACCTGAGGTCTTCTGAATTTTTTCAATTCTGTACACCAGTGTATTTCTGTGAACGAACAGCTGCCTGGAGGTCTCCGACACGTTCAGGTTGTTCTCAAAAAATTTGTTGATCGTGTTAAGAGTTTCCTCGTCCAGACCGCTCGGCACATTGCTGCCAAAGATCTCCTGGATGAACAGCTTGCAGAGGTTGACCGGCAGCTGATAGATCAGGCGGCCGATTCCCAGAGTGCTGTAGGATGCCACGCTTTTCTCCGCATAAAAAATTTTCCCTACATCCAGGGCCATCTGCGCCTCCTTATATGACTTGGACACATCTTTCAGCTCCTGCACCACCGTGCCGATGGATACCCGCACATTCAGCATTGCTTCACTGTTCATCAAAGTGACGATCGTGTCGGCAATTTCCAGCAGGTCATCGTGAGTGCTGTCCGCTTCCAGAGCCTTGATCAGGATAATACTGTGTTCGTCCACCGCTGTGACATAATCGCCGGCCTGATGGGAAAACATCCCTCTCAAAAGCTCTGTCACGATTCCGTCCTTCTCCATTTTTGCCTCGACCAAAAAAACTACCCTCGGAACAGACACTTCTATATGAAGTTTTTTTGCTCTGTTATATATATCCACCAGCAGCAGATTGTCCAGCAGCAGATTTTGCAGGAAATTGTTTTTGTCGAATCGTTCCTTATAAGCGATAATAAGATTCTGAAGCTGGCACACGGCGATCTTGCCAACCATATAGGCATCCTCGCCGACACCCTTTGACAGCAGTATATATATCAATTCCCCCTCGTCAAGAATCTTCAGCAGATGGTGTGCACCTATGACCTGACTGTCCGCGGGAGATGCGGCAAATCCTCTGATCAGATCTTCCGTGATCTCCGCCTGATCCGCAGTGGCCGCCACGGCCCTTCCCGTCAGATCGTATACAAATAAATCTACCTTCGTGATGGCTTTTAATTCGTCAATGCTGGTCTGAATGATGTGACTTGAAATCATGATTATAGTCCGGCCCTTTGTTTTTTATAGAAATTTTTACAGAAAAGTGAAAAGGGTGCTGTTACCAGCACCCTTTTGACCACCTTTATCAGTTCGTGATGACCTGCTCGGTATCCTTGTCGAAAACATGAATCTTTTCCAGATCAAATGTGTACTTGATAATATCGCCGGGTCTTGCGTTGGTACGGGAATCTACCCTTGCAGTGATAGGGAAATCCTCCAGATCAAAGTACAGGTAAACCTCTGCACCAAGCAGCTCATAGACCTTAACGCTGGACTCGAATACACACTGAGGTGATGCATCCGGGTAAGTATCTACATCGTAAACATCCTCAGGACGGATACCGAAGGTAACCATCTTGCCGTCATAGTCGCCTGCAATCAGCTTCTTGGACTTAGCAGCAGAAAGAGGAATGCTGTGACCTGCAATCTCCAAGTAAGCAGTATCGCCGGATACCTTTACAAATGCATCCAGGAAGTTCATCTGAGGAGAACCCATAAATCCTGCAACGAACAGATTGCAAGGCTTATCATACAGATTCTGAGGCGTATCTACCTGCTGGATCACGCCGTCCTTCATAACGACGATTCTTGTACCCAGGGTCATAGCCTCGGTCTGGTCATGTGTAACGTAGATGATGGTGGTGCCCAGTCTCTGATGCAGCTTAGCGATCTCAATTCTCATCTGTACACGCAGCTTGGCATCCAGGTTCGACAGAGGCTCATCCATCAGGAACACCTTGGGGTTACGAACGATAGCACGGCCCATTGCCACACGCTGTCTCTGACCACCGGACAGAGCCTTGGGCTTACGGTCAAGGAGCGGAGTCAGGTCAAGGATCTTAGCTGCCTCTTTTACCATCTTGTCGATCTGATCCTTGGGAACCTTTCTCAGTTTCAGACCAAACGCCATGTTGTCGTAAACGGACATATGAGGATACAGAGCATAGTTCTGGAATACCATTGCAATGTCTCTGTCCTTGGGCTCAACATCGTTCACTACTCTGTCACCGATCTTCAGTTCACCGGAGGTGATATCCTCCAGTCCTGCGATCATACGAAGTGTAGTAGACTTACCGCATCCGGAAGGTCCTACGAAAATGATGAACTCCTGATCTGCAATCTCAAGGTTGAAATTCTTAACTGCCTCAAAGCCGTTAGGATATACCTTGCAGATGTTGTTCAAAGTTAAACTTGCCATAATTATGTAACTCCTTTCCTATTGACATTTTGCTCAACTTTTTAACGGCACAGCCGTGTAACACTGTAACAAGTATAGCCGAAATCTCTTTAATGCGCCATGCCACTATTTCACAAAGCTTTTAAAACCAAATTGTAGGAATTGCTTACAACCTTCTCCATTTTCCCTGAATCATGTCAATTTGACGAAAAACACAGCCTTCTGTTAGTAAAAATAGCCAATGCTTCTCACTCGGAGCCTGTGCCCCCCGACAGATGCTCATCCAACTCATCCCGAAAGATCCTTTCATCCGTCTCCCCGTCTTCCTCCTTGGCCGCACCGGACGCGACCCGCTCTTCCAGCTTCTTGAAAAATTTGTTGTACAGCAGTGCCGACAGCCACGCCGGTACCGAGAGCCCGAACAGGGCCATAAGGGGTGACACATCGTAAAAATATATGAACAGCAGCACAGGAATGATGTAGAACACCGCCATAAGGATCGTCCTGGGAAGCTGCATGATACTGATCAGGAACGCATTCTTGATGATCCCGAAAACAGTATTGTCAAATTTGGCAAGCAGCGGAAAGACATAGAGCACAGTGAAGAACAGCGCGACCGCCACCGTTGTGAGAACGATCTGCAGCACGAACCGGAAATCGCTGTTCAGATTGCCTACAATGTAGTAATCGTAGGACAGGAACAGAATCACCAGGACCAGCAGGAGCCAGATCAGTGTGCCCTGCTTAAAGTTCTGCTTAAAGGATTTAAAGAAATCCTTGGTGATATAACATTCTTCATCTCTCACCATCTTCAGGGCCATATAGTTCATCGCTGTCAGCGATGCGCCCACAGTCACGACGGGAATACAGCAGATTATGGTGAGTATGTTCAGCCAGAGCAGATCGGCCATTTTCCCCAGTGCCTGCATCAACGGACTTTCCAGATCGAACAGTTTCATTTTTCCTCGCAATCTGCCGCCTTCGGCGGCCTGTACAAACTAAAATACTTTTACCATATCTGTCACGCGGATTCCGGAATGCTCCTCCTCCGGCCTGACTGCCTGAAAACCAAGCTTCCTGTAAAAATCTACCGCGTAGGGCGCCGCCTTCAGAGAGATAAAGCGCTCTCCCGCCTCCTGGCGCAGATAATCGCACAATCGGATCAGGATCGTGCTGCCCACCCCCATCCGGTGATACGGTCCGTCCACAAACAGAAGCGACAGGTGATTCCCGTTCCTGATGGAGCCGGCGCCGATGATCTTCTCGTCCGCCAATGCCACCATCAGCTGATATTCCCCCTTCAGAAAGGCCACATACAGGTTGTCGTCCGTTATGAAATCAAAAAAGTTTTTGATGCCTTCCTCGGTATAATCCTTTCCGTCGTACTCAAGAAAGGTCCGCCAGATCATCCGCATGGCAGGCCCCCATTCGCTCTCTCTGGCCCATCTGACCTCGTAGGCCATGCTTTTCGCTCCGGCCCCCGTCACTTCCCGGACTCCCGCTCTTTCAGAATATATTTTTCTATCCATTCGCCGATGTCCCCGAACACCTTATTTCTGTCAATGTCATTCAGCAGCTCATGCCTGCCGCCCTCATACAGCTTCATCTGTATGTTGTCCAGGCCCGCCTCACACAGGGAATCGTATGCCTTCCGGACTCCCTTCCCGTAATCGCCCACGGGATCGGCCGTGCCCGAAAGCATCAGCACCGGCAAATGCTTCGGAATCTTCTCCAGATACTCCTCGCGGTACAGCCGCAGTATCAGCTCAAAGAGCGTGGCAAATCCGTTGGCCGTAAAGGTAAATCCGCACAGCGGATCCGCAATATAGCTGTCCACTCTCCGGGCATCCGCGGAAAGCCAATCGAAGGGGGTCCTTGGATCGTCGATGCCTTCGTTGTATTTCCCGAAAGCCAGCTTGTCTATCCATTCGCTGACATGCCTGGGCCCAAGGAAGGTTTTTTGAAGGTTGGCTAAAGACTTGGACATATTCAACAGCTTTTTGGGCTGCATGCCTGTCCCCATGATCACTGCGCCGGCAATGCCCGTACCGTACCGGCACATGTAATTTCTCACAATAAAGGAACCCATGCTGTGCCCCAAAATAACGTAGGGAACACCGGGATACAGCTCTTGTGTGGATTTCTTGAGCCTGTGCACGTCCCGCACCAGCACCGTGGCCGGGTCCTGCTCACAGAAGTAACCAAATCTGCCGTCCTTACCCACACTTTTGCCGTGCCCCATATGATCCTCACCGGTGACCACAAAACCCTGAGCGGCCAGGTATTGGGCAAACTCCTCATAGCGCCCCATATGCTCCGCCATGCCATGTACGATCTGTACCACACAGCGCACCTCCGCATCGGGGACATATCTCACCGCATAAAGCCTGCTGACGCCGTCTCTGGAATCATAATAGAATTCTTCTTTTCCCATGTTCCACCTCTTCAGTTAGATTCTGTGACCCATCTTATTATGAAGTATAACTCATTTCGGGAAAAAACTTAAGCTTTTTTTCAAACTGTCCGTCTCAACAGATCTCCGCTCCCGCAGGCATATCTTTCTCCGGAACCACCAGCGCAAGATTTCCCTCCGCATCCTCCGCGCACAGCAGCATTCCCTCGGACACAACGCCTGCAAGCTTCGCGGGCTTCAGATTCACCAATACCATCACCTTCTTGCCGACCATCTCCTCAGGCGTATACTGCATTCTGATGCCGGAGACGATCTGCTTCACCTGGCTCCCGATCCTCACCTGACTGCACAGCAGCTTCTTGGACTTCGGAACCGCCTCGCACGCAATGATCTCTCCCACCTGGAACTGCATCCTTGCAAAGTCATCGTATGAGATCTCCGGCTTTGCCTCCATGTCGACCGCCGCCTGCGGTTCTCCGCCGCCCGTCCGGTCGTCCGCATTCCTTTCCGCCTCGGCCTTCTGGGCTGCGGCAATTTCTTCCTCGCGCCTCTCCACATCCTTCTTATCCAATCTTGCAAAGAGAATCTGAGGCTGATCGGTGACCCTGTTGCCGTCGGGATACAGGCCGAACTGCTCCAGCCGGTCAAAATCTCTGAGGGATGTGTTCAGCTGCCCCGCAATGCGCTGCGCCGTCTCCGGCATGAACGGCTCCAGCAGAGAAGCGCCGATGACGATCCCCTCCACCAGATTGTAGAGCACGGTGGACAGCCGGTCTGCCTTTTCGGGATCCTTCGCCAGCACCCAGGGCTCCGTCTCGTCGATATATTTGTTGCAGCGTTTGAAAATGGCAAAAATCTCCGTCAGGGCATCCGCCACCCTGAAGGTCTCCATTTTCTCCGACACCTTTCCGTAAGCGCTGCACACGGTCTTTTTCAGGTCCCCGTCGATTTCCTCACAAACGACACCCTTGTCGGAAACAATGCCTCCGAAATATTTATTGCTCATGGAGACGGTGCGGTTCACCAGATTTCCCAGCACGTTGGCCAGATCGGAGTTGTTCCTCTCCGCCACCAGCTCCCATGTCACATTGCCGTCATTGTCATAGGGCATCTCATGCAGCACATAGTAGCGCACTGCGTCCACACCGAAGAAATCCACCATATCGTCCACATAGATCACGTTTCCTTTGGATTTGCTCATCTTGCCGCCGCTCATCATCAGCCAGGGATGACCGAACACCTGCTTGGGCAGGGGCTCTCCCAGCGCCATCAGGAAGATTGGCCAGTAAATGGTATGGAAACGGATGATATCCTTTCCGATCAGATGCAGGTCTGCCGGCCAGAATTTTTTATACTGCTCCGTGCTGTCTCCGTCCGCATGGTAACCGATGCCTGTGATATAATTCGTGAGTGCGTCCAGCCAGACATACACGACATGCTTTTCGTCAAAATCCACGGGGATCCCCCATTTGAAAGATGTTCTGGACACGCACAGATCCTGGAGGCCGGGAAGCAGGAAATTGTTCATCATCTCGTTTTTGCGGGACACGGGCTGGATAAATTCCGGGTGCTTGTTGATATGTCTGATCAGCCTGTCCGCATACTTGCTCATGCGGAAAAAGTACGCCTCCTCCTTGGCGGGCTTGACCTCTCTGCCGCAGTCGGGACACTTGCCGTCCACCAGCTGGGATTCCGTCCAGAAGGACTCGCAGGGAGTACAGTACAAGCCCTCATAGGATCCCTTGTAGATATCCCCCTGATCATACAGGCGTCTGAATATCTTCTGTACCTCCCGCTCATGGTCCGGATCGGTGGTACGGATAAATTTATCGTAAGAGATGTTCAAAAGATCGCACAGGCCCCGGATCACTCCGGCCACCCGGTCCACAAATTCCTTGGGCGTCACGCCCGCCTCCTGAGCTTTTATCTCAATCTTCTGTCCGTGCTCGTCCGTTCCGGTCTGGAAGAAGACATCATAGCCCTCCTTCCTCTTGAAACGGGCGATGCTGTCGGCCAGCACGATCTCATAATTGTTTCCGATATGAGGCTTTCCTGAGGTGTAGGCAATAGCCGTAGTCAGATAATAGGGTCCCTTGTTCTGCATTGTGTATTGCTCCTTTCCTTCTTTTTTACCTTTATTACATTACATTACGCCTTTTTACTGCAATGCACAGAAAACACACAGAGAAAAAAACGGGCCCGCCTCCTCACCACTGCGCAGGTGCGCCTATGTGTAAGAAGACGAGCCTTAAAATGGCGGAATGTTCTCTGTAAAGTGCCGTTACGGTATTCTTCCTCGTCATTGCTTTTGTCTGTTTCGTACTCCTGATAGACAGGTTATCACAAAACCCCGACCGCTGTCAATCCGCTTTCTCTGTCGGGCCGCATTACTTTTGGGTGGTCAGCTGACTGTATCCGCCCTTCCTGTCGTAGGAATCAAGCAGATAACTCTCGTCGGTGAGGATGCAGTCAATCTCCAGCTCATCCTGCCGGTATCTGCTCCGCCGGCGTATCTCTTCCCGGCTGTCCTCTCCTTTGGCGGAAAAGGAATTCTGCTTTTGAAATCTGAAAGAACCGCCGGGCAGATGACTGGCCAATCTTCCGGCGAGAGCCCTCGTCTTCATCCTCGCCTTCTGCAGCACAGATACTGTACCGCTCTGCCGTGTCTGGGGCACGATAGCGGCAAAGTAGGGATTCTGACGGATCATCTCGTTGTTTTCGGCCGCCTTTATGACATTTGCGTCATTTCCCTTGTCCGCTTGCGCCGCAAACAGCGCGTTCCCGGAGCCTTCTCCGGTCTCTTCTGCCGAAGAAATCTCACTTCCGCGCCAGATACCGCGCAGCAGATCCCTTCCGTCCGCCAAGAGCTGCTGTACCCGGTCCGTGAGAGACAGCGTCTGAGGCGGCTGGCTGTGGACACGCATGGAAAACCGTGCGGCCGCCCCAGGCGAGGTCAGCCTCTTGGTCCCGCCTCTCATCTCCGTTTCACTGTGATCATGCACGCACTTCGTCACATGGTGCATGTCCGCCGAGTGCTCCGCCCCGATTCCGTTCAACTGCATTTGACCGCCCCCTGCAAAAATCAATACTGTATATTGATTATCGGCAAAATGGGGCGGCCTTATTATATTATTTCATTTTTTCTCTAAAAGCCCTGACGTTGGCAGAAATATCGCCGCCGAACACCGCTGACCCTGACACGATCACATTGGCTCCCGCGTCCAGCGCCTGTCTCACATTGTCGAGGACAATGCCGCCGTCCACCTCGATGTCCGTCTCAAGTCCCAGCTCCGCAGCCATACTGCGGACAGCGCGGACCTTGTCCAGACAGTGGGAGATCAGCTTCTGACCCCCGAATCCGGGCTCCACCGTCATCACCAGCACCATATCCACCAATTCCAGATAAGGCTTCACTGCCTCGGCAGGAGTCGCGGGCTTGAGAGTGATTCCGACTTTTTTTCCCAGGCTGCGTATCTTTTGAATCGTTCCCCCGACATCCTGGGTGGCCTCTATGTGAAAATTGATCAGATCCGCACCGCAGCGGGCAAATTCTTCTATATACCGCTCCGGCCTCTCAATCATCAGGTGCACATCAAAAAACATATCCGTGTGCTTCCTCAGGGTGGATACCACCGGCAGTCCAAAGGAAATCGACGGGACGAACATCCCATCCATCACGTCGATGTGAAGATGATCTGCGCCTGCCGCCTCCGCCTCCCGGATCTGTTCGCCCAGTCTGTAAAAGTCCGCTGCCAAAATAGACGGTGATAAAATATTCATCACGTACCATGCCTTTCCGGATTCCTGTCTGCCTCTGAGACAGACCGCTCGTACTCTCATGGCTATTTTAACAAATATGCAGGGGCAGTGCAAGCCGTTTCAGATCATTTTGCACCTGCCACATCCTCCTTCAGCCGTTCCCATGCATCGGGATGTTCCGTGTAATAGAGGGGACATTTCTTCCCGCCGCAGTCATAGTGCCGCAGGATATCATCCGTTTCCAGACCGTAGGCATCGGTGAGCCATGCCAGCAGACCGATCAAAGAGTCATACGTCTCCTGAGTAAAGGAACCGTCCTGCGCCAGATAACAGCACTCGATGGAGACGGAATCCGTGTTTCTTGTCTGGACCGCATAGGCAATCTCATCCAGAGGGACACATTGAATGATCTCCCCTTCGTAGCCGATGATAAAATGTGAGCTGACACTGCGCTCATGGGTATCCTTCTGCTGTTCGAAATAGCTGCGGTTCTGTGCCGCACTGGTCCCCGGATTTGCGGTGTAATGCACAAAGATATTTTTCACGCTCTCCAATGCGTCTCCCGGCCGCGAGTACTCGTTCGGTGTCAGAAAATCCTCCGTCCACTGGGGATGTCCGGCAAACACCGCGGCGGGAAGGCCCTGGACCGTCTCTGATGAGGACTGTGCCGTCGTATCCTTCTCCCATTCCGCCGGAACTGACGGTCTCTCATGTCTGGCCGCCGAGACCTTTGCGTTCTTTGCCAGAAAAGCAACGGACAGGAGCAGGATGCATAACGCCCACAGCCCTATTGCAAACCGCTGTCGGCGCACGATCCTTCTGCGGCGGGCTCTCTGTACGGCCCTGGAGGCCGCCCGGCCGCCCGTCTGCCCCGCTGTCCTGCGAAGTCTCCGCTGCTCCTCATAATCTACCAGATAAGGATTGCGTTTTACATTGATCACGTCCGGATATTGCCGGACATTATGGTTTGCCGTGTGCTGCGTCATACCTCTACCTCTTGTACCTTTCCCCGCTGTGCCGGAATGCTTCATCCCTGGACGGCCGCCGTGCATAATGACAATTTAACAGGCAAATGTATCAAAGTTGTTAATAACGGCAAAAAATTCTAAAATATTCAGAGGCAGACACACATAAAGGAAGCGGCCCCTGCATTCTGCAAGGGCCGCCTGTCTTTTTTATCCTGCAGAGCTTACACAAAATCCTTTACGGATCGGTAGACACCCTCTGCATCCAGCCCGTATTTCTGCAACAGAGCAGCTGCAGAGCCGGACTCACCGAACACATCCTGCATGCCCACCTTCTTCACGGGAGTGGGGAGCTTTGCGCACAGACAGTCGCACACTGCGCTGCCAAGACCGCCGATCACAGAGTGTTCCTCCACGGTGACTACCCTGCCGGTCTTCCCTGCACTTTTCACAATGATATCCTCATCCAGCGGCTTGATGGTGCAGATGCTGACGACCTCCGCGCTGATCCCGTCCGCCTCCAGCATTTTCGCTGCTCCCAGCGCTGCGTCCACGCAGATGCCTGTGGCCACGACGGTCACATCCGTACCTTCCCGGAGAACGGAGCCCTTGCCGATCTCAAATTTATAGTCCGGCCTGTCATTGATCACAGGCACTGCCGCACGGCCAAAGCGGATGTATACCGGGCCTTCGTGCTCCAGGGCCGCGCGGACCGCCGCTCTGGCCTCCACGTCGTCCGCGGGACACATCACTACCATGCCGGGAATGGTCCTCATCAGAGCGATGTCCTCGTTGCATTGGTGGGAAGCGCCGTCCTCTCCCACGGTGATGCCGGCGTGGGTGGCACCGATCTTCACGTTCAAATGGGGATAGCCGATGGAATTGCGGACCTGTTCAAAGGCACGTCCCGCCGCAAACATGGCGAAGGAGCTCACAAATGGAATCTTGCCCACCAGCGACAGTCCTGCCGCCACGCCCATCATGTTGCATTCCGCAATACCGCAGTCAATGTGGCGGTCGGGATAAGCCTTCTTAAAAATGCCGGTCTTGGTAGCCGCCGCAAGGTCGGCATCCAGCACCACCAGATCGGGGAACTCCTCGCCCAGTTCTTTCAGTGCATTTCCATAGCTTTCACGGGTTGCAATCTTTTTGATCTCTGCCATTACGCTTCACCTGCCTTCTCTAATTCTGCACCGATCTTGTCCAGATCCGCCATCGCAGCGGCATACTCCTCGTCGTTGGGAGCCTTGCCGTGCCAGCCCACATTGTTCTCCATAAAGGAGACGCCCTTGCCCTTTACGCTGTGCGCCACAAGACAGGTAGGCATTCCCTTTGTCTCTCTTGCCTCCCGGAAGGCGGCGCGGAGCGCATCAAAGTCATGGGCATCCACATTGATCACATGGAAATTGAATGCCTCGAACTTTTTATCGATGGGATAGGGAGAGCAGACCTGATCGATGGGACCGTCGATCTGCAGATTGTTGTTGTCCACGATCACACAGAGGTTATCCAGCTTGCGGTGGCCTGCCAGCATGGCGGCCTCCCACACCTGACCCTCCTGAATCTCACCGTCTCCCAGCAGAGCGTAAACGCGGAAATCCCTGCCGCTCATCTTTGCGCCGAGAGCCATTCCGACCGCAGCGGAAACGCCCTGCCCCAGAGAGCCGGAGGCCATGTCCACGCCCGGAATGTGGATGCTGGGATGCCCCTGCAGATAAGAGCCCAGCTTGCGCAGGGTCTTCAGATCCTCCACAGGGAAAAATCCCCTGTACGCCAGAGCCGAATAGAGGCCGGGAGCGGTATGTCCCTTGGAAAGCACGAAGCGATCCCTGTCCTCCTTCTCCGGATCCCTGGGATCTATGTTCATCTCCTCAAAATAGAGATACGTAAAAATGTCCGCTGCGGAAAGGGATCCGCCGGGATGTCCTGCCTTGGCACTGTGAACCGCCGTTACAATGCCTTTTCGCACGTCGTTAGCGTGCCTTTGCAGCTCTAAATTGTTCATGGTCTCCTCCATTCTGCCTTATACGGCTTGATATCTTAATTCAGTTCCTTTTGTCCGTAATATGCGTTCGCACCGTGTTTCCTGAAATAATGTTTGTCCTGGAGCTCCTGGGGGGCCGGCTGGATGCGGGGCTCGATGGTCTCTGCGCGGTATGCCATCTTGGCCACCTCCTCCAGGACCACTGCGTTATGTACGGCGTCCTTTGCGTCTTTTCCCCAGGCAAAGGGTCCGTGATTTTTGCAGAGGACTGCGGGAACGGCCATGGGATCCCTGTGCATCCGCTTGAATTCACTGACGATCAGCCGCCCGGTGTTCTCTTCATAGGCATCTGCGATCTCTTCCGCGGTCAGACATCTGACACAGGGCACCTCGCCGTAAATGTAATCGGCATGGGTCGTGCCGTAGCAGGGAATGCTGCGCCCCGCCTGCGCCCAGCTCGTGGCGTAGGAAGAATGCGTGTGCACCACGCCGCCGATCTCCGCGAAAGCCCGATAGAGCTGGGCGTGCGTTGCGGTGTCGGAGGAAGGATTGTACCGGCCTTCCACCTTTCTGCAGTCCAGGTCTACCACCACCATGTCATCCGGTGTCAGTTTATCGTACTCCACACCGCTGGGCTTGATCACGAAGAGATTGCTCTCCCGGTCGATGGCGCTGACGTTTCCCCATGTGAACGTGACCAGTCCGTACCTGGGCAGATCCATATTGGCTTCATAGACGAGTTGTTTGAGTTGTTCCAGCATTGTTATGGGCTCCTCCTTATTTGAAATCGGCCACTGCCGCTTTTTCGGCGGAAAGCGCTGCCTTGTATTTTTCAATGTATGCGTCGAAACCGGCCACGTCTTCCGGCTTAGGCGCGATGGTCGTACCGGTCTGGCCCGCAAATATCCTGTTGTTCAGGTAATCCGACAGGCTTTCCCCCTGCGCCCTCTCCTGCATGTAGCAGGCCAGAATGGCAATGCCCCAGGGACCTCCCTCGCTGGCTGTATCCATAACGGTGACCGGGGCGTTCATAGCTGCTGCCATGAGCTGCTGCCCCACCACGGGCGTCTTGAAGAGACCGCCGTGCCCCATCAGGGAATCCACCTTTACATGCTCTTCTTTCAGGAGAATGTCGTTGCCGATCTTCAGAGCCGCCATGGCTGCGTAAAGATGAGCGCGCATAAAATTGGCAAGCGTGAAGGCTGCGTCAGGAGTGCGCAGGAACATGGGCCTGCCCTCGTCCAGCCCCATCACCGGCTCACCGGAAAAAAAGTTGTACGCCATAAGACCGCCGCAGTCGGTGTCGGCCTTCAGCGCTTCCCTGTACAGACTGCCGTAAAGGTCATTTTTGTCGATCCGCATCCCCGACAGGTCTGCGAACTGTTCAAAGAGGTTCACCCACGCATTCAGGTCGGAGGTACAGTTGTTGCAGTGCACCATGGCTACGGGATGACCGTCGGGCGTGGTCACCATGTCGATCTCCTCGTGCACGCTGGCAAGGGGAGCCTCCGTGACCACCATGGAAAAGATAGACGTGCCTGCGGAAATATTACCGGTGCGGACAGCCACACTGTTGGTGGCGGTCATGCCGGTACCTGCGTCACCCTCCGGAGGACACATTGCCGCCCCGGCCTGCAGCGTACCGGTGGGATCCAGAAGTCTGGCTCCCTCGGCCGTCAACGTACCCGCCTGTTCTCCCGCACAGAGCACGCCGGGGAGAATATCCCTGATCTTCCAGGGATATGCCTTGTCTGCGATCAGGCCGTCGAACTGATCCAGCATGGTCTGGTCGAAATCCCTGACGGCGGAATCGATGGGGAACATACCGGAGGCCTCTCCGATGCCCAGCACCTTTTCCCCCGATAATTTCCAGTGTATGTATCCCGCCAGAGTGGTCAGGAAGGAAATATTCTTCACGTGCTCCTCGCCGTTCAGGATCGCCTGATACAGATGGGCAATGCTCCATCTCTGCGGAATATTGAACCGGAACACGGGAACCAGCGCCCTGCAGGCCTCCTCCGTCATGGTGTTGCGCCATGTGCGGAAGGGCACCAGCAGCTCTCCCGACCGGTCGAATGCCATGTATCCGTGCATCATGCCGGAAAAGCCCAGCGCTCCCAGTCTCTCAAGCGCAACGCCGTATTTCTTCCGCACATCCTCCGTCAGGCTCTTATAGCAGCCCTGCAGACCGTTCCATATGTCATCCAGGCTGTAGGTCCAGATATTATTCTCCAAACGGTTCTCCCAATCGTGGGTCCCCATGGCAATGGGCTGGTGACTTTCATCTACCAGCACCGCCTTGATGCGGGTGGAGCCAAACTCGATACCGAGAACGGTCCTGCCGTCCTGAATTGCTTTTGTCACTGCTTCGCTCATTTTCCCTCTTTTCCGCTGCGCCGGGCAGCCTTTTTATTTTTTGATGTGAAGACCGCTTTTCCTTATTCCGCGGTATTTAGTTGTAGTATGCGGCATTCCATCTCAATTCGTTCTTAAAGCTCCGGATCGTTGTATCCTTGTCGATCACTGCGCTCTCGATGCCCATGGCGTCCGCCCAGTCCACCATCTGCTGAACGGTCAGGTCATAGGAAAATGCCGTGTGGTGCGCGCCGCCGGCCAGAATCCATGCCTCCGCACCCACCGCAAGAGAGGGCTGAGGCGTCCAGAACGCAGTAGCGACGGGCAGCTTGGGCATGGGGCTGTCGCACTTCCTGCAGTCCACCGCATTGATGATGAGGCGGAACCGATTCCCCAGATCCACCAGCGATGTGGCGATGCCGGGACCTGTCTTGCTGGTGAACACCAGACGGGCAGGATCCTCACGGTTGCCCATGGAAAGAGGCTGTACCTTGATGCTGACGGGGCCGTCGGAAATAGTGGGGCACACCTCCAGCATATGGGCCTGCAGGATTCCTTCCCTGCCGGGCACAAAATTGTAGGTATAATCCTCCAGGAAGGAAGTTCCTCCCGCATTCTTTACGCCCTGTGTCATGATCTTCATCAGACGCACCATCGCGGCCGTTTTCCAGTCTCCCTCCGCGCCGAAGCCGTAACCCTTTTCCATCAGCCGCTGAATTGCCAGGCCGGGCAGCTGCTTCAGGCCTCCCAGCATGCCAAAGTGGGTAACGACGGCATGGTAGTCGCCCTCCTCCAGAAATTTTTCCAGACCCAGCTCAATGCGGGCCTGCACCTCCACATGGCGGCGGAACTCTTCAGGGTCCCTGCCCTCCAGCAGAATCTCATATTTGTCATAATACTCGTCGGTCAGGGCCGCCGCCTGAGCATCCGTAACGGCATCTACATATGCCGCCGCATCATTTATGTTATAGTGATCGATCTCCCAGCCGAACTTTATCTGTGCCTCGACCTTGTCGCCCTCGGTGACTGCCACATTGTTCATGTTGTCTCCCAGACGGCAGACTCGGATGTGGGACGACTCCATGACGCCCACCGCAGTGCGCATCCAGGCCGCCAGCTTTTCGGACACGGCTCTGTCCTGCCAGTGGCCCACGATGATCTTTCGCTCAATGCCCATGCGGGTGACGATATGACCGTATTCCCTGTCGCCGTGAGCAGACTGGTTCTCATTCATAAAGTCCATATCGATCGTGTCGTAAGGGATTTCCTGATTGTATTGCGTATGCAGATGACAGAGAGGTTTGTGATATTCCTGCAGGCCCAGGATCCACATCTTGGCAGGAGAAAATGTGTGCATCCAGGTAATGACACCGGCACAGTCCGGGTCGTTGTTGGCCTCGTTGAAGGTGCGTCGGATAGATGCCTGATCGATCAGCGTAGGCTTCCACACAAGCTCATAGGGAAGCGCTCCCGAAGCATTAAATCCCTCCACCATCTCTTTGGAGTGGGCGGCTACCTTTCGCAGACACTCGTCGCCGTACAGATCCTGGGATCCGGTACAGAACCAGAATTGATACTTTTTCATCGCTTTCATGTTGTGTCCTCCGTCTCTCAATTTTTATTGCTGTCGGCAGGGCGGAGCCCTTTACGGACATTATATCATACATCCTGATTTTGTTCACGATTATTTAGCCTAAAAGCAAATTTTTTATTTTCCGCACATATATTGTAACAATGCAGCAACCGAACAGGTGGATTTATTGAAAAAACATATTTCTCTCTCCCCGAAACAGTTCTGGATCACAGCCGCACTGCTGCTGTCGTTCAGTTCCTTAACTATTTTTCTTTTTACCTTTCGGCAGGACGAAAAACGGTTTTCCAATATTACCGGCCGGCTCTTTGTGAACGAGATGTCCGGGAATACGCTCAATATGCACTATTCTCTGGCCTTCCCGGAAAATTTCGGCATCTATGAATATGATCCCGTACTGCCCGGATACAGTGCAAAGGGCGCCAAAAACGGCCTGATCGTCACGGAGAACACGTTGGCGGCCCTGGAATCCATACATACGGAAAATCTTTCCGACTCTGACGCCTATCTCCACACACTGTTGACCCGGTCCCTGACTAACTCTCTGGAGCTGGGAGGCTTTACCTACTACCAGAATCCTCTTTCCCCCTCCTCAGGTATGCAGTCCCAGCTGCCCATACTGCTGGCGGAATACAGATTTCGCAGCAAACGGGATGTGGAGGATTACCTCGCCCTGCTGGATCAGACCGACGAATACTTTGCCTCCCTGCTTGTCTATGAACAGGAGAAGGCTGCGGCGGGTCTGGGCGTGCCAGCCTCCTGTCTGAGACAGGTCAGAAAAGAATGTGACACTATTGTCACAGAAAAGGATCTGGAGTCAGGCACTCATTTTCTGCAGACCACCTTTCGGGACCGTCTGCAGATCCTGTGCGACCGGGGGGAACTCACTCTGGAGGAAGCGAGAAAATATCTGGTGGAAAACGACAGGCTGCTGAAGACGGTCCTGCTGCCCGCTTACGTATCCTTGGGCGACGGCCTGCTGCTTCTGGAGGATGAGAGTATTCCCCTGGCCGGGCTTGCAGCCTTGCCGGAGGGCAGATCCTATTACGAAGCACTGCTGGCTTCGGAGACCGGCTCCGGCCGCTCCGTGGAGGAGATTCAGGAACTGCTGGCCAAGCGTTTCTCCGAGACCTACAACGAACTGCTGCAGCTGGTCACAGAGAACCCTGAAGCCGTCAACGGCTACAACGCCGGCACGAAGATCTCATTTCCTTACACCAATGCCTCTCAGATGCTGGCCGATCTGCAGGAACGCATGGCGGAGGATTTCCCTGCCATTCCGGGCGAAGCGGCGGCCGTATCCGTTAAGCCCGTGGACCGGAACCTTGAAAATTACTGTGCGCCCGCCTTTTATCTGACGGCTCCTCTGGATGATACCAGCCAAAATGTCATCTACATAAACCAGTTGAAGACCCCCAGCGGCCCGGAGCTTTACACCACTCTGGCGCACGAGGGCTATCCGGGCCATCTGTACCAGACCGTCTACAACAACCGCAGCTTCATGAGCGGAAGGGAACGGCCTGTGCGCAGCCTGCTCTGGTACGGCGGTTATCTGGAGGGCTGGGCCCTGTACGTGGAATTTACCTCCTATGATTACGCCTCGGAGCTGTTGACGGAGCAGGGCCTTGCACAGGACGCTCTCTATATACAGATAGAAAAGTATAACCGCAGTCTGCAGCTGTGCCTTTTCTCCATGCTGGACATTATGATTCACTATGACAACGCCTCCTTCGACCAGGTCTCACAGGTACTGCAGGGATTCGGCATCACCGACGAGGACACCATCCAGTCCATCTATACTTATATTGTCCTGGAGCCCTGCAACTATCTGAAGTATTACCTGGGATACCTTGAGATCCAGTCGCTCCGGGAGACGGCGCACAGACTTTGGGGACCGGAGTATTCCGACTATCGGTTCAACAGTTTTCTGTTGGATGCCGGCCCCTCGGACTTTGTCTCTCTGAACGAACTGCTGGAAAAATGGGAGCTGCCGGAAGACCCTGCGGTCCTTCCCGAAACATAGGCTTCCGGAACACGAAAGGCACTTTCCCCGCCAGAGGCTTGGGGAAAGTGGGGTGTTTTAAGTCTGAAACAGGCATATATAACCGTTAAAATATGATGTCAGGTGTCTGTAAAGACATTAGCACTCTTGGGAGCATCCACTTTGGAGTGGATGCTTTCCTTTTCTGAGATATCATACTTTCCGCATAGATTCAACAAAATTTTATCAAAAAATATTCACACCATCATTCTCGCCAGGAACACACTCGCCACCGTTCCCGCCGCCGTGGCAAGCAGCGCACCGGTCAGAGTGTACCGGGTCTTTGTGACCTTTGCCGCCAGAAAATATACGCTCATAGTATAAAAAACGGTCTCCGTACAGCTCATCAGGATCGATGTCAGAAGTCCTGCGTAGGAATCGGGGCCGGAGGTCCTGAAAATATCAAGCACCAGTCCCGTTGCCGCTGAGGAGGAAAAGAGCTTTACCACAAGCAGCGGCATCAACTGGGCGGGCAGGCCCGCCGCCTCCGTCACAGGCCCCAGGAATCCTCCCAGCATGTCAAAAAAACCGGAGGCGCGAAGCATTCCTACCGCCACCAACAGCCCGATCAGAGTGGGTACGATATCCGCCACAATTTTCAGACCGTCCCTGGCTCCCTTCAAAAAGGTCTCGTACACTTTTACCTTTGATACATATCCGTATCCCACAATGAAAAAGATCAACAGGGGAATGACAATACCTGACAGATTTCCCAGCGCCTTCATGACCGTATTCCTCCTCTGTCCTTTCCTTTACAGTAGACAATAGCCGTCAGGGTACTGATCAGTGTGGCAACGATGGCGGGCACGATGATGGCGGTGGGATCGCTGCTGCCGTACTGACTTCGGTAGGCTATCATATTCACGGGGATCAGCTGGAGCGAGGAAATATTCAAGATCAAAAATGTACACATTTCGGCACTTGCCCTTCGGCTTCCCGCATCACTGCCCGTTCCGCCTGCAGCGCCGGTAACTTTTGCCTTCCCCGCGGAAGGATCTGGCTTCTCCGGCAGATATTCCGGATTTCCCCTCTCCGCCTCAAGGCGCGCCAGGGCCTCCATTGCCTTCAGCCCCGCCGGGGTGCAGGCCCATCCCAGGCCCAGCACATTTGCGATTATATTAGTTGCTATGTACTCCCTTGCCGGGTGCCCTTTGGGTATTTTCGGGAACATGAACGTCAGAAAGGGCGAGATCCACCGGGTCAATTTTTGAATGAGACCGGCCTTGGAGGCAATCTCCATAAGTCCCATCCACAGTGCGACTACCCCCGCCATTGTAATACAGAGGGAGATAGCTTCTCCCGCACTGTCCAGAGCCGCATTGGTTATATCTCCCATGCGGCCGGTGAACGCCCCGTACAGCACTGCCACCAGAATCATCACTGCCCATATTGCATTTAACATTCTTAACATCCTGACACAACAGTAGTTGTTTCATATTATGCTTTTTTCCACACAAAAAGCACCGTCGATTTTCCTCGACGGTGCTTTTCCATACCGTATTGCAACGCCTGCTGCCTAGATCGTTCCCTGAGTGAACAACTGTCTCACATGGGCGACTTCCTCTTCCGTCGCCTTGCTTGCGGGCACATAGTAAGATTTCTCCCTTGCGATCTGGTAAAGCTCCTCCTGAGACTGCTCACACGCATTGCGCAACTGCTTCAATGTCTGCTTCAGTTCTTTGTTTTCAGACTGCGCGATCATACCCGCATATCGGGTCAGTTCTCCGTTGATACCTGCCAGGGTATCAGCCACCATAATTTTTTCCTGCATAATTCCCTCTTTCTGCTGCCAGGGGGCAGCTCCATGATCAGTTCAAAAACTTCATCAACTGCTGCTTGTTGTCCATGGCGGACTTTGCACCCTTCTCAAAAAATTGCTTGATCTGGGGATCCGTTGCCTCCTGGGCGTAAGCCTGCATCTTGCAATGCGTAGTGTCAAAACCGCCGATCAGATGACGCAGGTTCTGAAGATCCAGTTCTGAAATGTTGGTCATGTCCGTAACCTCCTTGATTTTTGTCCCACACTCTTATAGGCGGGCATCTTACAAGGATAGTTTTGACTCATGCAGAAAAAAATATTCTCACGGAGCTACGATTCTTTACTTTGCCGCCTCCTTTTTTTCAGAGCGGGCACAATGCGGTTGGTATACTCCTGCGCTCCGCATACGGATATCGTCAACAGTACGGGAAGGAACACAAAGAGATATCTGGCTCTCGCCTCGAACAGTAATTGATAGAAAAAGATCCCCAAAAAGCAGATCGTAAAGATCCCGTATTCCTCTCTCTCTTTTCCCTTGTACAGAGCGATTCCCGGTATGCAGAGAATACTGAATATCCAGACAAGCTGGCAAAGCGTCCGGTAGCCTCCCACATCATACCCCGCATCACTGGGCCAGAATATACCTCTGAGCCGCTGTGTCAGCGCGGTATTGCTTGCCGTCTCGACCGGATAGTATTCATCGATCCAGACCTCCGAGCACCATCCAAAGACCCCGTCGTTAAAAGTCATCACCATCTTGTTGAGATAAAAATAAAGGGTCCCGAAAAATCCTCTGTCCCGGAGTCTGTCCGCCGCTCTCTCCAGCTCCGCATGAGCTCTGTCTCTTCTGCTGGTCTGGAACTCTCCGAATATTGCTACGTCATTTGCATTATATCCCCCGGTCGTCTCCTCGTTCAGGCCCATAAGGAAATAATGCTGCCACCCCGCCTCTATCTCTTTATTGAAATCCAGCCCGATTTCATCGATAATGCGGCCTGCATACGCCCTGCCGCCGAATGCAAGCACCGCCGCAAGAGCAAATTCCGCAAGAACGAACCTCCATCTCTCCTTAGGCGCCTTCAGCAGGCCGAGCAGCTCGGTGCCTAAGAGCGCAATGACCACAATATAGAGATTGGGTTTTACAAAACCCCCCGCCATGCCTGCCACTATAGAAAAAAAGACACATAAATACCTGCTCCACGTATGCTGTGCCTGTCTGAAGCACACATAAAAGTAGACGCACATAATAGGAAAGATCAGGCCGTAGGTGTCCGTGTAAGGAGCGATCTTCCAGGGAGATATCCCCACCAATACCAGATACAGAAAAAAGACCGCCGCCACAGGCATCCATTTTTTTGTCAGCCTCTTTACCGTAAGACAGCTGAAAAGACCGGCGACGGAGATAAGCGCACAGTTCACCTGTATCCAAAGAAAATCCTTTATATAAGGATAATTTTGCATTTCCATCGCTTTTCGGTAGATCCTCCCCAAAATATAGGCTATGGGGATATTGTTGGAATACACGGAGAAATAATACTGATATCCCAGCATCCGCTTGTTCGCAATTTCATAAGCGGCACCTCTCACCACCATAATGTCCCACGGAAGATGGAATGCAATTTCTTTCGCGACCCGCACATTTACAAAATACAGGCCGAGGAACAGCAGCGCGAGCACACCGTTCACCGCCCTGTTTGCTCGCGCCGAAAGTTCTGCCCTGCCGCATCTCCAAAATAAGAACATACAGGCAGAAAGCCCGGCCAAGGCTATTAGCAAAAGAACCTGGTTCGGCAGCCTGGTCACAATTTTCATTGGATCCCAATAATCCATGTGATTTCCCACAATGACCGAACAAAGCAGCACCGGAACAAATACAGCCAAAAGCAGTATATTCAGAATTTTAAATATTTTTTCGGATATTGACATCTCCATAGCTCCCATGTAAAAATAGACAGCGCCTGTCCGCCCTTCGTCACATCTGATGACGCACTACGCCATACTCATCGTCCAGCCTGAAATAAGGACACTCATTCTGGTTCCCGGTCAGAAAACGATACATCTCGTCCTCGTCAAGATTCACCAGACATATATAACACTCGTCCTCGTCATCGTATACATAATTGACACACATGTCACAATTTCTTGCCATATTATCTCACATTCCGCCGCATGTACGGCTGCTGCTCCCGCCACACAGGCTCCGACAAATTTCCGCCCGGAGCTTCACCTGTCCTGATCCTTGTGGAGACAGGCATATATCTCCCGCTTTCCCACACCTCTGTCTTTCGCCACCTGCTTCATGGCCGCCTTCTCGTCCAGGCCCTGTTCCCGGTAATGAGCCATATGTTCCTCAAGACTGATACTTTCCCAGGCCGCGATATCCTCCCGGAGCTTTTCCTCCCGGCTCCTGCCCCGCAGCACCAACACATACTCTCCCTTAGGCTCCCGGTCCTTATAATATTCCAATGCCTTTTTCAGCGTGGTGGGCATTACGGACTCAAATTTTTTTGTCAGTTCCCGGCATAACGTCACATCGCGGTCACCGAGGGCCTCCTGCAATTCTTCCAGCGTGTGCACCAGGTGATGGGGCGCCTCGTACAGGACGACCGTGCGGCTCTCCTGGACCAGCTCCTTCAGCACCTCCCGCCTCTCCTTCCTGTCAGCCGGCAAAAACCCTTCAAAGCAAAAACGTCTTGTGGGCAGCCCCGACAGGGTCAGTGCGGTGATACAGGCGGCAGCGCCCGGCAGCGAAGTAACGGGAATACCGTTCTCATGGCACATCCGGACCAGCACCTCTCCGGGGTCGGAAATAGCCGGCGTACCGGCATCGGTGATCAACGCCACATTCTTCCCCTCCTGCATCTGCCGGATCAGCTTATAGGCTTTTTCTACCTTATTGTGCTCATGATAACTGGTCATGGGCGTACGGATCTGAAAATAATTCAGCAGTTTAATGCTGTTGCGGGTGTCCTCCGCAGCGATCACGTCCACTGCCTGCAGGGTCTCCACCGCCCTGGGCGTCATATCCCCCAGATTGCCGATAGGAGTGGCACACAGATATAAAGTTCCCGGCAATGCGCAGCACCTCCTCTCCGGCTAGTACCCGTAAATATCATAAATTTCCGGCATGTATACCCCCGGTTCGCTATAGACGATCAGAGGCTTCTCCACCGTCATTCTGGGGTTTCCTCCCCGAACTGCTTCCAACAGCACCATGTTCGGCTCCTTGTCCACATAAGGGTATACAAGCTGCATCCGTTTCGGCTCTAATTTATACTTTGTCAGCGTCACCATGATCTCTGCAAGTCGAAAAGGCCGGTGCACTAAAAAGAAATGTCCGCCCGGTCTCAGCAGCTTTGCGGTCTGCCGCGCCACATCCTCAAAGGTGCAAAGAATCTCGTGGCGCGCTATGGCTTTTGGCTCGTTCAGGTTGGTGAGCCCGTGATGACCGATCATATAGGGCGGATTACATGTGACACAATCAAAAGAAGCAGACGGAAAGATCGTGTCTGCTTCCTTGATGTCGCCCGTTACAATGCTGATCTTTTCTGACAGTCCGTTCAGCTCCACGCTTCTCAATGCCATATCTGCGCTTTCCGGCTGGATCTCCAGACCGACCAGCCGCGCACAGTGATATTTGGCTTCCATAAGCAGCGGAATAATTCCCGTGCCCGTACCAAGGTCAAGCAGCGTCTCTTCCTGCCCGGCATGGGCAAACCCCGTGAGCAATACGGCATCCATGCCGAAGCAGAACCGTTCCGGATCCTGTATGATCCGATAGCCATTCCGCTGCAGTTCATCCACACGCTCCTGCCCCTTCAGCTCAACTGTCATTTTGCCCTGACTGTCCTTCCTGTCTCACTCTTCCGTTCCCGCGCTTCTGTCTGTTATAGTGACGGTTGTGGCCGCCCTGATGCTGCCTGATCTCCTGCTGCTCGTCACGCCTCTGGCTGTGCTGGCGGTTCTTATGCTCCTGCCGGCTCTGATCCTCCCGGCCGCGGCTCTTATGGCGCCTGTCCCCCTGAAATTGACCTTCCTGACGGTTCTGCCCGCCATCCCGTCTTGCCGGGGTCTCGTCGATCTCCTGGACCTCATTCTCCTGGTGCTCTTCCTCCTCCAGACGCTCCAGCTCCTGCATCTCCTCCTTGGACAGCTCCAGCTTTTCCTTCTTGCCGTGCTTGCGGTGGAACTGCAGCTTCTCCACCGGGTACTCCTTGATCTCCTTCTCGTCCCCCTCGTCGACCACCACTTTCACAAGCTGACGAAGCACATTTACGCTCTGTACCTCCCCCTTAAGACCGTCTTCCGTGGTGACACGGTCTCCTATATTGGGAAGTCTGCGATTCAATTCCTCGTAGGTCTCCTCCTCATTCTTCAGGCAGCACATCAACCTGCCGCAGACCCCGGATATTTTCGTGGGGTTTAAGGACAGGTTCTGTTCCTTCGCCATCTTGATGGACACCGGCACAAAATCGGCCAGATAACTGTGACAGCAGAGCGGTCTGCCGCAGATACCAATACCGCCCACGATTTTCGTCTCGTCGCGTACACCGATCTGACGCAGCTCGATCCTGGTGCGGAACACTCCGGCCAGATCCTTTACCAGCTCCCTGAAATCAATACGCCCGTCCGCAGTAAAATAAAAAAGAACCTTATTGTTGTCAAAGGTATACTCCGCGTCGATCAATTTCATGTCCAGCTCATGCTTTTTGATCTTTTCCAGACAGATCTTGTACGCTTCCTTTTCCTTGCGCCGGTTGTCCGCTTCCTGCTGCATATCGTGCTGATTTGCAATTCGAATCACCGGCTTTAAGGGCTGTACGACCCTGCTGTCCTCCACCTCCGACACGCCGGATACCACTGTGCCGAATTCAATTCCTCTGGCGGTCTCCACAATGACGTGGTCGCCTCTCTTTATCTCGAACTCCAGCGGATCAAAGAAATAGATCTTCCCCGCCGTGCGAAATCTTACTCCGATTACTTTTGTCATCTATACACCTCACTGCGCTCTCCGCGCTTTATTTTCGGCCTTTTCTGTACAGGCCCGCATTTGCTTATGTATTTTAGCATACATTCATCAAAATAGCTACATTTTTATTGCAAAACCATTTGCCAAATACTTCATCTCTGCTTTACCGTGCGCGTCAGCCTGGCGCCCAAACTGGTAAATATCTCGTTGGTGATCGTGCCCAGGGCATCGGCCATATCGTAGGCGGTGAGGACCTCATTGCCGGAACGGCCGATCAGCACCGCAACATCACCGGTCTGCACATCAGGAATATCCGTCACATCCACCAGCGTCTGGTCCATACATATTCTTCCCGCGATAAGCGCCCTGTGACCGCGGATCAGCACAGAGCCCTTCCCCTGAGACAGACCTCTGGAAAGTCCGTCCGCATAGCCGATGGTGATCGTGGCGAGCTTCGTAGGACGCTCCGCTACAAACGCAAGACCGTAACCGGCCCCTTCGCCTGCCGCAAGCTCTCTCACGGAAGCCACCCTGGCTTTCAGAGACAGCACGGGGCGAAATGTCGCGCCGGAGCGGTCCATATCCCCGGACGTGCTGTGCACGCCGTAAAGAATAATGCCGACTCTGGCGTAATCGCCTGCAAATTCCGGATAATTCAATACACCGTTGCTTGCCACCAAATGCTTTTTCGGACACTCATATCCCTTTTCTTTCAGGTCCTCCACCAGATCGAAGAAGGCCCTCCCCTGAGATTCTGTAAATTCCATTCTCTGCGCCTCTTCACTGTCGGAGACACACAGATGGCTGAAAATGCCCTCTACCTTCAGATTCTTCATCTCAAAGATGCGGTATATCTTTTCAGGCTGGCTGCACGGGATGCCGATCCGATGCATACCCGTATCCACCGCAATATGTACCCTGATTTTCTTTCCGTAACGCGCAAGCTCCTCCGCATAGGGATAATCCACCACCGTCTGCAGCAGTCTATAGCGGCGCAGAAGACCGAACTGTTTCGGATGCGTATAGCCCAATATCAGGATCTCCCCCTTTACGCCTCCTTTTCTCAGCTGGATTCCCTCTGCTACACTGGCAACGCCAAAAGCCCTGACTCCCAGCCGGTTCAGCTCTCTGGAAATCAGGACGGCACCGTGGCCGTATCCTTCTGCCTTCACCGCAGGCATCAGCTGACAGCTTTCCGGGAGCAGTCCCTGCAGGGTTCTGACATTGTGTGCAAGAGCCGCCATGTCCAGTTCTATCCAGGCCCGGTCCCTCTCCCATATGGGCTTCCGGAAGCGCGAAAGCACCAGCGCGACCAGGATCGCCGCTGCCGTGGCCCCCACGCACACTGTCAGATAATGGATCAGACTGTTGTCCACAAAGACCGCCGTGGCTCCGACCGCCTTAGCGCCGCCTCTGACAACAACGATCACGGCAGGATGCAGAACATATATCCAGGTGGAGAACGTCCGGAACGCTTCAAGAGATTTTCTGTTCCAGGTCAAAAGCAGCCGAAACAGGAAGAACATGCAGACCGGCAGCAGAAAATACATGCTGTCATGACGCTGCAGATCAAAATGCCTCAGAATAAATCCCTCCGCAGTCATGAGTGCGAACGACACGGCAAAGCCGATGGCATTCGGCACAGGTCTTGCGTCTTCTGCACCCTGCTTCAGCCATGCGCCCATCACCAGAAACAGGGGCGCCAGAAAAATGCCGTTCCGGGTATATGTAAACAGCCAGAAGCCGAACTCATAGACTGTAGAAACGCCGGGCACTGCGGAAATCAGCCCCCAATAGCTGTCTCCGAACAGCCCCAGCAGATAGAGACAACCTGAGATCACCATACTCGTCCGGAGAGAACAGAAGCGTCCCATCAGCGTCACCAGAAGAATGCCTGACAAAAGCGCCGGAAAATACCAGAGGTGATAAAATGTACCGTCAAAGACAAGCATCCGCAGTGCGCCGAAGACCGTCAGGTCTTTGTAATGACCGGCGTAAATGCCGATGGGCAGATACAACAGAATGGCAACGCCATACAGAGCGGCCACCTTTTTCAGGTAGCGATACACGGGCCCGACATCCTTATCCTCCCCCCACAGCCGGTCCGAGAGGACAAAATAACCGGTCACCATAAAGAAAAATGGCACCGCCAGCCGCGCAAGCTCCCTGGTCAGAAAAAAATCCGCCTCCGCGCTGAAAGACTGGAGCGGTGAGGTGTGAATCGCCACCACCAGGAACGCCGCGATCATTTTAAAGATATCTATCCCGCCATAGGTCTTTTTTGTGTCCATGTTTCCTCTTTCCCGCTGCCGCAGATGTATCCTCCCTGACAGCCTTCCAAGCTAACGCTCCAGTGCAAGCTCCACTACCCTGTCCAGGATCTCCGAGAACGGAATCCCGGCGGCCTTCATCATGCCCGGATAACGACTGTGCTCCGTAAAGCCCGGAATCGTATTGATCTCGTTAAAAACAATCTCCTTCTCCGGGGTCAGGAACATATCCACTCTTGCAAAGCCGGTGCATCCCAGGATCCTATACAGCTTTTTAGCGGTCTCCTTCAGCCGGCCGGAGGTCTCTTCATCCACCCGCGCAGGCACATGGATGGCAGAAGTCTTCAGCGTATATTTCTCCGTAAAGTCAAAGAATCCTCCCGCCAGCTCAATCTCGTCCACCTCGCCCACTGTCAGTTCGTGATCGCCCAGAACGGCACAACCCACCTCAAAACCGGGAATGCCCTCCTCCACGATCACCTCGTCGTCATATTGAAAGGCCAGCTTGATCGCCTCCATAAGGTTCTCCTTATCCTGAACCCGCGTGATGCCATAGGAGGAGCCGGCCTTCACAGGCTTCACGAACAGCGGATAACCTGTCTGATCCGCAAATTTCAGGACCTGGTGCAGATCATATATCCTGCCGAACGCTATGGCCTTCGGCACGCGGATTCCGTTGAATTCTGCCAGCTTATGGGCCCGGTCTTTATCCATGCAGAGAGCGGATGCCAGCACACCGCAGCCGACCAGCGGAATATCCGCCAGCTCGATCAGGCCCTGAATGGTGCCGTCCTCTCCGTTTCTGCCATGCATCACCGGAAATGCCGCGTCCACCGTGATTTTCTCCATGCTGCCTTGCGGAAACAGAAGAAGGGATCTTTCACCCCTGTTTGGCGACAGCGCCGCGGGAATACAGGCGGGATCCTCCTGCCAGCAGTCTTCTTTGATCTTTTCTGTCTCGCCGCCGTAATAATACCATTTCCCGCTCTCGGTGATGCCCACGGGAACAGGCTCATATTTTTCCTTATTCAGATTACAGATCACGGAGTATGCCGACTCCAGTGATACACTGTACTCGGAGGAGCAGCCTCCAAAGAAAATTATGATCTTACGCTTGTTCATCCTTTTATCCTTTCCGGGCACAGGCCCCAGCCGAGACCGCGGTCAGCTGTTCTCCTGTATCGTCAGCATCAGAAGCTCCATGGTCAGTTCAAAGTTCACATTGGCATCCAGCCGGCGCTTTGCCGTTTCCAGTGCCTTCAGAATCGTCTCGATTCCCTCATAGCTGCTGTGCTGGGCCGTGCGGCGCAAAGCCTGCAGTTCTTCTCTGAACACCAGATGATTTACATCGTGAGTGGCCTTGAACAGCAGGGCGTCGCGATACCAGATGGCACAGATGTCAAGATAATCGTTGATCTCCAGTTTGTACTCCGTAATCTTCTTGACAGCCGCAATGACTTCGTTCAGATCCATATCCTGTATATATTTCAGCAGAGACAATGCCTCCGCCTTGACGTTCTCAAATTCTTCACTGGAGGCCAGCAATTTGGCCTTGCCGATATTGCCTCTGGCGAAAGCCACACAGACATCCGCCCTGTAGTCCGGCACCTGAAGCTGTTCCATCAGATATTTCTTCACCAGCTCGTCTGCCACCGGCTTCATATTTAATACCACACAGCGGCTGAGGATGGTGGGCAGCAGCGAATTTACATTAGTAGTCAGAAGCAGGATCACCGCATAGGCGGGCGGCTCCTCCAAAGTCTTCAGGAGCGCATTCTGCGCCTGAGGAGTCATCTTTTCCGCCTCATTGATGATATAGATCTTGTACGGACCGCTGTAGGGCTTGATACCCACGTCATTGTTTACCTGAAGGCGGATGTCGTCCACGCCGATGCTGTTCGGTTTTTCGTGGCTCACCCGAATGATGTCCGGGTGATTGTCCGACAGCGCCTGCCTGCAGGAGCGGCACTCCTGACAGGGCTCCACGCCTTCCCTCTCGCACTGCAGCGCCATGGCAAACACCTTCGCTATAAATTCCTTCCCGGAAGATTTCTCTCCGTTTATGATATAAGCATGAGAAATCTTGCCGGTCGACAGTGTGTTAAGCAGGTGTTCCTTCATCTGTTCCTGTCCGATGATATCATGAAATGTCGCCATAAATATACCGTCCCTTTCTCTTTTGAAGCTATGTCCGCCGCCCCTATGTAAATATATCCAGAAGCAGTCCCTGAATTTCCCCGATCTTATTCAGGATAGCCAGATTGTCTTTCTCATCTTTCATCAGCTCCTGGGCCAATTGGTCCAGATTTTCATCGATCAGGCGGATAATGCCGTAGACTCTGTGGCGCCCCCTTCTGTCCAGAAAATTTTCTCTGGAGAAGGAATGGGAATGGGTGACCACTTCGTTCAGGAACTCCTTTACCAGTCCGCGATAATGCTTCATATCCTTTACATCGCGGCGCTTGGAAAGCCGCTCGCCCTGCATTGTGATCTCCTCCATCAGAGATTGCAGTCTGGCCTGAAGCTCGGCTTCTTCAATATGGCTGGCAAGCGTAAATTTAAAACTGCCATCCACAGGCTGATTGACTTGTGTCTGCTCTATAGGTGCGCTCTGGCTTACCTGCCCTACTTTCATCTCCACACCTGCCACCTCCTTCCGTCGAAGCATTCTTCCGCATTGGCCTTCAGTCCGGATCCGTATTTTCCAGCCGCTCTTTTATGTACGCCCTGATCTTTGTCAGGCAGCTGTCAAGATCGTCATTTTTAAAACGGGTCCGGATCCCTGCCTCTTCTATTTTATCCTCTGAGAAATCTATGCTGTCCGCCAGAAATCTCCGGCACATCTCTTCAAATTTAGGCGGATCCTGTTTTATTTCCCGATCCAGAGCTCTCTGCAGCCTGATCCCGTCATCTAATTCTATCATAATCGGGAGCATTCTGTCTGCTCCAAAATAATCCTTTAATTTCACATAGGACTCCAGGGTACCGATCATGAGATAGTTCTGCCTGCCCGGCTGCACCTGCCCGTCATCGGCGGTAAAGTACCTCCACGGCCCGTGAAAAGTATGGTAGACCCTGCTCTCAATGATCTTCCCCTGCTCTTTCAGCCGTAAATAACCATCCTCATCCGTAAAAAAATACTCCTCACCGTTTTTCTCCCCCTCACGGATGGGCCGGGTGGTATAAGGCACAATATTTTTTAAATTCAAACCGTCGTCCTCAAGCAGTCTTTTGAAGACCGTGTCCTTACCCGTGGAGCTTTTCCCCATAAGATAAATTATTTTACCCATCTTGCCTCTCATTTCATATCCGGTGTCCCGCTATGCCCCGGTCAAATATATCAAAGGGTACAGATTCCTTTTGTCTTCCTCAATTCATCCTCTTTCCCCTGATTTTGCACAAGAGTCCTCACATAGATTTTATCGTCAATCAGACGTGCTCCCTGAACCGTCAGCCCCTCAAGTACCCAGGTCCGGATCCGGGAACACAGCTGCGGTGTGATCTCCTCTCCCGGCACCAGGACCGGCGCTCCGGGGGGATACAAATTCACAAATTCACCGGCCGGATGCCCGACGCTCTCCTCCAGCTCTGTTTCCACAGACTCCATTTCCCAGGCTTTTGACAGGGGATATCTGCAGACCGGCCTGTTGCCTGTATCTCCCACCTCTATGGACTCTGCAGCCGCCGTCTCCCCCGCAGCTCCCGCTGCCGTCAGAGTGCCGTCGATCTCCAGCAATGCGCGGGTCATTCGCTCATATGCCTCCGCACTGTCGTTGACCGTAAACATGGCAAGCACATAACTTTCAGCTGCCATCTCCGGCTGCAGCCTGTATTTCTGCAACAGTGTGTCATATAACTCTCTTCCGGACATGCCGGTCCCCTTTACGGAAATGACCAGCTTACCGATGTCCTGATATGCCCGTTCCCAGGGCAAAAATCGCAAATGTCTGCAGGCCGACAGATCCTCCAGCATTTTTGAGTAGTTTTCCGCAAAGCTCCCAAATGCCCTTTGCCCTTCCCGCTCTACAAATTCCAGCGCATTGTCGATGCTTGCCATCAATAAATAGGACGGACTGCTGGTCTGATAGACTTGCAGGAACCGCCGCAGCAGCCTGCGGTCGATCAGCTCCCCGCTGACGTGAAGCAATGCCGTCTGCGTAAGGGCCGGCAAGGTCTTATGGATGCTGTGTATCACCAGATCCGCCCCCGCCCTGCAGCTGTTTGGCGCAAAGGACGGTCCGAATCCAAGATGTGCACCGTGGGCTTCGTCCACGATCAGAGGAATCCCTCTTTCCCTTGTGATCTCCGCAATAGCCTGAATATCCGAAATCCTTCCCTCGTAAGTGGGGGACACCAGCAGAACGGCGTCAATGTCCGGCTCCGCGTCCAGCGCCTCCTTCACCTGCTGCGGGAATACCCTGTCACAGATATCATACGTTGAGAGAACGGGAGGATACAGGTAAGATATTTTCAAGTTTCTTAAGCCGGCGGCATGGTACGCGGACCGATGACAATTGCGGCCCATGAGAATGTGCCCGCCCTGCGGGACCGCCGCACTGACTGCGCTGAGTATTCCCGCCGTACTGCCGTTTACCAGATAAAAGCTTTCTTCCGCTCCGTAAAGCCTCGCCGCCTCCTGCTGGAGCCTGAGCAGAATCCCCTCCGGCTGATGAAGATTGTCAAAGCCGTCTATTTCCGTAATATCAATACCGCATAGTTCACGGGAGAGCTTCCCGCAGGCCTGACGCTTATGGCCCGGCATGTGATATGGATAGATGCCGCTGTCTCGGTTTTCCAACAGTCTGTCAAGTAAGTGCTCCACTTCCGTCTTCCCTCAGTTTTTCCAAAATAATACCATGTCCCTTGTACAGATGAACGGTCTCTATCAGAGAGCACCATTTGTCAGCCATCGTGACGATCCACGACTCTCTGCACATAGGCGGCACCACTGTAAGGGGCCACATGTGTTTTCTGATGATATCACGCTCGCGCTCGGTAAGCTGATATTCCCTGGAGGCATTGCGCAGCGCCCTCCCCGGATGAAAAAAGCCATGCAGCCTGTGCGGATTTTTTTTGTCAGGTCTGTGCCAGTCATAGAGAAAATAATCGTGGAGCAGCGCACCCCGTATCATTTCCTCCTGATTGCAGCGGATATGTAATATTTCGCTGAGAGCAAGACTGTGCCGCGCCACATTCATTGCATGTGTATGTACCGTGACATTCCCATGCTGAATATGCTCCTTGGTCCTATGAAAGTTTCGGGAGCTCAGAATATCAGGGGCAGCTTTGCTTATCTGCCTGCTTCTGTGGCGATAACATTCCATTTTATCCTGCCATCGCTTTGCCTGCTTCGCAGTACGTCCGGCCGTCTTCCTTTGCATCTTTCCTCCCGTTCTCACTTAAAAATGGCGATTTCCTGTCAAATCCGCTCCTGCTCATTCATCTGCGGGAACCGTTCCCGCAGATGCCTCCTATTCCTGCGCGGAGGCAGCGGCAGGATCTCCTGCCGGAGGCGCTTCTGTCGGAGCCGCTTCCGGAGCCGGTTCTTCCGTCGGGGGCGCTTCCGGAGCCGGTTCCTCCGTCGGGGGCGCTTCCGGAGCCGGTTCCTCCGTCGGGGGCGTTTCCGGAGCCGGTTCCTCCGTCGGGGGCGCTTCCGGAGCCGGCGCCTGTGCCGGAGGTGTTTGCGGAGCCGGCGCCTGCGCCGGGGGTGCTTCCGGAGCCGGTTCCTCCGCCGGGGGCGTTTCCGGAGCCGGTACTACCGGTGCGGAATAATAGTAACATATCACCGGAAATCCTGTGGAAACATACTCATAGATCTTTTTCGCCTTACTCAGGGGCAGATTGATACAGCCATGCGAACCGTTGGTCAGGTAGATCGTTCCGCCAAAGGCCCTTCGCCAGGTGGCATCGTGCATGCCGTAATTTCCGTAGAAGGGCATCCAGTATTTGACCGGCGTCTCATAGTCTTCTCCGCGCAAAATGGCGTTGGTAGTCTTATATGTCACACCAAATATGCCCTGAGGAGTACCGTTCCCGGCGCTGATGTTCCCGGAGACAAAATCCGACTCAAGAATAATGGCGCCATCCTGATACAGATATAGATGCTGATTGGTCAGATCTATCTCCACATAGGAATCCCCTATATCATTTTCGGTATTTTTTATTCGGCCTTCATTAGAATACAGCGGTTCTCTTGCACATACGGTCCCTTCCCGAATCAGTCGGATCAGCTCCTCCGTCTCGCCGGAAACATCCGTTTTCCAACCGTAGCTTGCGCTGTTAAGGGTCAGCTCTGTTCCGAGCGTAGTGGTAAACTTCTTATTCTTGCCGTACGTATTATATTTCTGTGCTTGGGAACGTACAAAAGAAGCCACCTCTTCTTCATCCAGCACCGCCTCGCCATCCTGAATGGATACCCAGTCCCGGATCGTCTCCCCGTCCAAAATAATTTCTTCGCCGTTCCAGTCGTAGGTTATCTTCGTACTCAGCCAGTTATTTGCAGTTTCCACCGGCTCTGTCAGCCGCTTGTCATTCTGCAGTATCTTTGCGGTCCTGTAAAGGCCCGCCGCCTCCAGGTCCAGACTTGTCTCATGCGCCTTGAGAGCCGCTTCTATGGCCTCAAGGACCTGATCCACATTGAGTTCCGTTCCCTTCGTCTCGGAAATGACCTCAAATCCCTGGCTCTTTTCGGAATACTGGCCAATATACGCATCCTGAGCTATCACCATATTTTTGCTCTGGCACGCATCCCAGCTCCTTACCACATCCTCCAGCATATCCGTATCGTAAGTAACACTGTGATCCAAAGAATAGCTGTCGCTGCCGACAATCAGACTCTTTATCCAGAACAGCCATTCCTGATACTCCAGAATCGACTTTGCGGAACTCAACGTATCTTCAAAACCAAGATCAATGTCCTCCGGGGCGATCGTTCCCAGAACAATACCGGATTCACCCGTAGCATAATCCCGTCCTGTCACTGTGAGGGTATAATCCCGGACCTGATCATCCAGGAGAGCCGCCGCCTCGACCGGGGTCAGACCGCTGCAATTGACATAACTTACGGCGGGAATGGCTTCGACATATGTATTCGGCAGAAAATGAGAACGATAATAAATTCCTATGCCGAAATATGCGGCCGCAAACAGCACAATAACCGCAAGGATCACAAAAGCAATCCGCTTCCCGTGCTTATTTTTCGGTACATGTACAAAAGCTTCCTTACCGTCACCTTCCGGCCGTTCATGATTCATTTCCAAATTTGAATTGTTTTTCTTACCGTCCATCGCATTATTATTTCCTTACATATTTTGGGGGCAAGGCTATTATAGCATGAAACAATACAAAAAAATAGCACTAAAAGGCGAAATTTCTGCCCTTCAGCACTATCATTCTATACAGAACACATAAAAAATGCCCAGAACCGGAATCGAACCAGTGACACGAGGATTTTCAGTCCTCTGCTCTACCAACTGAGCTATCTGG
>CANQUQ010000015.1 GCA_947627115.1 uncultured Acetatifactor sp. | reverse complement strand
TTACTTATTTATACGGTTTTTGCGATGTTCGAGGTTATCCTTCGATAAATATTTTGATAGATAACACCAGATTATCCTTCATTCACCACCATATAATTTCGTGGAAGCTTAGAAAATGATATCGGCATCCTATTCCCATTTTCAACATTGACACTAATATTAACATAATGTATAATGAAAATATAAATGTTAACGATATGTAAGGAGCAGTGAATCGACATGAAAAAACTATCGGATTCAGAATTTGAGATCATGAAGGTCTTGTGGGTAGGAGATAAGCCCATGACTTCCAATGAAATACTGATGGGCCTCAAAGGGAAGCATGACTGGAAGCTTGCGGCGTTAATGACCTTTCTGGCGAGAATGGTGGATAAGGGATATGTATCCTGCGACAGAAGCACGCGCACAAATTACTATGTCGCGCTGATCTCGCAAAAAGAATATCAGGTACAGGAGAGCAAATCTTTCCTGGAGAAGCTGTACGATAATTCCGCCGCAAAGATGATTGCGCAGCTTTGTAAGACCAATGCACTTTCACAGAAAGAGATCGCTGAACTGAGGGAATATCTGAATTCTTTGGAAGGAAAGGAGGAAAAATGAGTGAATTCGTGGCCGCTCTTTTCAATACGTCCTTTGTGGCCGGCACATGTACCGCCATCTTTCTTTTTTTCTTTTCCCTTTGCGGAAAAGGTTACGGAGCCGGATGCAGGAAGACCGTTTGGAGCCTGATCGCCCTATGCTGCCTGCTGCCCTTTCGATTTCCCGTTCAGGGATACTGCGCGGCGATTCCTGAGGTGGTGATAAGACAGGGGCATACGGAACATATACGGGACACCGCCGCACATGGAGCTGCTGCGGCAGATTTCTTACAAGGGGCTGACAGATTTCAGGATACCGCAGATCCGGCGTCGTCGAATGGCACCCAAAGAGAGCTTACTACCGCGGATGTGTTTTTTGCTGTCTGGGCATGTGCAGGCATCGGGCTGCTGCTCTATTACGGAGCCGGCCATCAGATCTGGAAGCGAAAGATCCTGCGGCAGGGGCAGGAATGCGTGGACCCCGCCATGCAAAATCTCCTGAGAGAAGAAGCCCGGCGGTGTGAGCTGAAAAGAGTGCCCCGATTATATGTTCTCAGGAATTCCTCTATGGGGCCGTTTACCGTAGGCGTATTGCGGAACACGGTCGTACTGCCGGACGACGTATCGGATGAACGGGATCTGCGCTTTATCCTAAGGCATGAGGTCCTTCACTGTAAAAATAAGGATATTCTGCTGAAGCTCTTTTTTCTGTCCGTCAATCTCATACATTGGTTCAATCCTCTGGTCTGGATGCTTAGAAAAGCGGCGGAGCAGGATATTGAAATCTGCTGCGATGAGGCTGTGGTATCAGGGCAGAACAGGACATACCGGGAAGAGTACAGCGATGTGATCATGGCGTGGGTCGCAAGAAGCGACCGCAAGAGGAGCGCGGTCTCCACCGGTTATGTGCAGGGCGTGAGGTTTGTCAGGCGCAGATTCGACAGTATTATCAATGGCAGAAAGAAGAAAGGGAGGAACCTGATCGCTGCCGCCTGCATCTGTCCTTTTCTGGTCGGAAGTCTGATCCATATTCAAAGCGGCGAAAAGGTCTACGCAGCAGGAAATATTCCGATCGGCTATGGTATTGAAATCAGGACGGATCTGGACGGAGACGGAAAAGAGGACAGAGTGTTCGTGAAAGACAATGTGGAGGGCGATCGCACATACAGTCAGGTGATTGCAGAATTTCACGACGGCAATATTGCCCTGATGAATTATTCGGACAGCAGAGTTTCCCATCTGGTCACGGGAGATGTAAACGGCGACGGGCTGGCGGATATCGTTGTGAACGAAGCTTCTGCGGGAAGCAGCTACGGATCTGTACAGACTCATGTACTGCACGCGGAAAGAAATCAGGCAGGGGTGCCTGAACTGGCGGAGTATCCCGGCCGCTTCATCCGAAATCCGGATCCGGAGGTCAAGTGGATAGGATGGGAAGATCCTGACTTTCACGGAATGGGAGCAACGATATTTGAAAGGAACGGCAGGACTATGCTGCGCCTTGTCTCCTGTGCGGATCCCCGGACGGAGACCGCTCAGTGCATTGAGTGCTCGTATACGCCGGAGGGCTGGTACATTGAGGAGATGAAGATGATCTGCAATTATTGGGAGGAAGGCTGGAACGTCCGACTGCTGGGAAATCCTTATCTGCTGACCCCGGCCACAGAGGGGGAAAGGGAGGCAGAATGAAGATTTTTCACTGGAAAATGAAAAAGAGTGCGCTGCTGTTGGCCTTTAATCTGATCCTTGTGTTCTTGTCCACCTTTTTTGTCCTTGCGAACATGCACACAAGACGGGAGTTGGAGGAGAGCAAACGGGGATTTTATTCGGAAGGGGCGTCTTACCTGGTCTGTGAGGAATCTGCGGGCTGGGAATCGGTCCGCGGGATCCTGTCAGGCCCGGAATGGATGCCGGGCGTCCTGTTCAAAAAGGATCTTGAGATGGATGCCGATACGAGAGGCGTATTTTACAGAGGGAAAATAGATGTCCCCCCGCTTCTCTCCGGGCGCTTCTTCACTCAGGAGGAAAGCCGGGGCAGCGAGAGGAAAGCGCTGATCGGCACGCGGTTCGAAAAGGATCTGTACAAAGAGGACGGAAAGGAATACATTGAGATCCTCGGCGAGCCCTTTGAAGTGATCGGAATCCTGGGAAGCTCTCAGCCGACGCGGCTGGACAGTATGAAATGGATACCGCTGGAGACGGCGGTGGAGCTGACCGGAATTTCGGGAAGGTATGCGGTCGACGGCATTTCGGGGACGGCGGTCAGGAACAACACAGAACTGCTGTGGACGGTCATGGATGAAGACTGGACAATGCAGAAGACGGGTGGGCAGTCTCTGCAGGGCGCACATAAATTGGGGAGCCTGGATGTCATAGAAAAGATCTATCTGGCAATCATATGCGTATTTGTTCTGAATATGATCCTGGCCGGGAATTACTGGATGCGCCGGAAAAATCAGAAGGTGCAGGTGGAGAAGCTGTTGGGCCTGTCTGCTGCGGCAGTGATGCTCTCGATCTGTTCAGAGTTCCTTGCCGTGGCCGGCATATCGTTCCTGATCGCGGGGACAGCGGCGGCCTGCCTGACGTTTTCCGGGCTGACCGGCACTGTGGGCATTCTGGAGTACTGTCTTTTCTGCGGCATTTTTCTTCTGACAGAGCTGTTGATCGTCGGTGTGCGGATGACGGTCTATATTCTTCGCACAAGGATCGTCCTAAAAAGGGTGTGAGCTTATGAGAAACGTACTTTCCGAATTATGGCATAACATAAAGAGCGGAGCTTTGGTCAATCTGATCCTGATCGCACAGCTGGCACTTTTTTTCTGGATGAGTGCGACGATCTCCGGCTATTTCCTTGATATTTCGCCTACATTCACCTCCAATAACATCAGGGAGGATGCGGCGTATTATTCTATGTTCTACATGCCTGCGGATGAGAAGGAATACGGAGAGATGGCCAACGCTGCCGGCGATCCGGAGTATGTGTCCAATCTCGACAAGGCTTATCGGGAGCTTCAGGAGGAACTGGGAGAACATTACCTTGCGATCAAATATGCCGATCTGAAGCTTGATTATGAGGAGCTGGGCAGGGCGTTCTCGGATGAAGAGCTGCTCGACTTTTGTGCTTCCTCGTCTTATCCGGGCTATTACGACCCTTCCCAGGTCAGTCTCCGGGAAGTGATGCCGTCTTACGGCATAGGGGACATCAATCGGGTGTTTGAAGGACAGATCAGCCGCATCAATCCCACTGTGATCGCCCATTTTGGCCTCCGGGCAAAAGAGGGCCGAATGTTCGACGGAGACGATTTTCTGTTTCACAGGGGACAAAAAGAGATCCCGGTACTGCTGGGCAGTGCATTCGGCGGGAAATACAGGCCGGGCGATATTCTGCACGGCTATCTGTATACCGATACGTTCGATCTGAAGGTGGTGGGGATCCTTGAGGAGGGCACTGTGATCGCCACAGACCAGATCCTTGAGAAGGATGGACGGCCCAATACGCTGGATCATTCCGTAGTCCTTCCGTACTTTTTTATAGAGGATGTGCCGGAAACGGAAGAGGAAAAGATCTTTGCGCAGTTCAATTACGAGGAAGCTCTGGCGGGGACGGTCACAGCGGACCTTGCGGCTCCCAGATCGCAGATAAACAGCATCGGCAAGCGCATCAACAATATTTATGTCAGGAACGGTCTGTTCCCAATCTCGTTGATGGGAGCCTCGTACGGCGTACAGCTTTTTAAGCAGGAATCCGAGCAGACGATGCGGATCTTTCTCGCTGCCAGTATCGTCATGGGCATCATGGGCATTTCCGGTATCTGTATGAGCATGATCACAAAAATAAACGCAAACATGCAAAGATATGCCATAGAGATCATGAACGGGCAGTCGCTTTTTACCCTTGCGGCGGCATTTCTGGCGGAGATCGTGCTGATCGTCGGCGCAGGGATGCTGTTCACCGTATGGATGATGGAAGGCAGGCTCCTGTTCCTGGCTGTCATTGTGTCCCTTGCCGTATGCGCCATGCTGGCCGTTTCGCTGATCGTCGTAAGGAAGCTGTGGAAAATAGATATTGAAGAAGTGATAAGGAGTGAGGAATAGTGGCATATCTGGAGGCAAAGGAGATCAGAAAGACATTCGGAAAGGGGGACGGCGCCGTGCAGGCGCTCCGAGGCGTCTCCCTCACGGCGGATAAGGGGGAGATCGTCGCCGTTATGGGAAAGAGCGGTTCGGGAAAATCTACGCTCTTAAATATTCTCGGCGGTCTGATGACCATGGACGGGGGCACTCTGTCTGTAGACGGCAGGCCCGTTGATTTTGAGAACAGGAGGGCTCTTCGGAGCTACCGGAAAAATGAGATCGGATTCATCCTTCAGTATTTTGCCCTGATCGATGATATGAATATTTACCGGAACGTATCCCTCCCGCTGCGCTATCAGGGGATGCGTTCCGCGGAGATCGGAAGGCGTACCCGAACGGCCCTGGAAAGTCTGGGCATCGCGGAGAAGGCCCGCGCTTATCCCTCCGAGCTGTCAGGCGGACAGCAGCAGAGAGCGGCGATCGCAAGGGCTCTTGTAAAGGATGCCAGGATCATACTGGCGGATGAGCCCACCGGCGCGCTGGATGAGCCCACGGGCGCCGAGGTCATGCAGATTTTTCTGAAGCTGAGACAAAAAGATCGGGTCATCCTTATTGTGACCCATGACGAAAAGGTGGCAGGCTGCTGTGACCGGACCGTCAGGTTAAAGGACGGGCGGAACATGTAGCCCGGAAAACGGCAGCGGCCGTGCCCTGCGCCGCGCCGGAATACCACTGCACAAAAAAAGGACCGGCAGCCGCCGGTCCCTTTTTCGCCTTAGTTGTAATTGTCGATGCAGGGCTGGAACATACTCTTGTCGATACCGCAGACGGGACATACCCAGTCGTCGGGAAGATCTTCGAATGCCGTTCCGGGCTTGATGCCGTGTTCGGGATCGCCCTTCTCAGGGTCATATGTGTAGCCGCAGGGATTACAAAAATACTTTTGCATAAGTAAGACTCCTTTCGGATAATGTACTTGGGAACTGAGTTCCGCTGACTCCATCATACCACATTTTCTTCCGGAATACAACATCGATTCCATAGAGACGAAGAAAGCCGGACACCAAGGGTACTTCCAGGACTGCGGAGCACGTTCTGGACTGCGGAGCACGTCCTGGACCGCGGAGCACGTCTTGGACCGCGGAGCATTTTCCGGGCGCCAGGGGTACTTCCCGGACGGCAGGGAATTTTGGCCCTGCGCTTTACATTTGGCCGGTGCGATAGTAGAATAACAGGTGCCGGATCTTCGGCGATAGAGACGTGTTATGAATTGGCCGCTGAAGCGGCGGAATGGGGGCAAAAATGGGAGTTCTGTCGGGAATGGAACCGGCGTCTGTATTCCGGTATTTCGAGGAGATCTGTTCGATCCCTCACGGTTCGGGCAGCACCGGGCTGATCAGCGATTACTGTGTCCGCTTTGCAGAAGGGCACGGTCTTCGGTATATTCGGGACGTGAGCAACAATGTGATAATTTTCAAGGACGGCACCCCAGGGTATGAAGGATCCGCTCCGGTCATCCTGCAGGGGCATCTCGACATGGTGTGCGAGAGGACGCCGGACAGTGCGGTGGATCCGGAAAAGGACGGTCTGATCCTGAGGGTGGAGGACGGCTTTCTGTCCGCGGACGGCACCACGCTGGGAGGGGACGACGGCATCGCCGTCGCGTTCGCCCTGGCGATCCTGGATGCGGACGACATCCCTCATCCGCCTCTGGAGGTGGTCTTCACGGTGGATGAAGAAACGGGAATGCTGGGGGCCGCCGCTCTTGACTGCTCTCCGTTAAGGGCGCGGACCATGCTGAATCTGGACTCCGAGGAGGAGGGCGTTCTGCTGGTGAGCTGTGCGGGCGGCGTCAGCGCCGCCTGTCATCTGCCGGTAGGCCGCGAGGATATGTCCGGCGTGGAGGCGGTGCTGGAGGTCGGCGGATTGACCGGCGGTCATTCCGGCGTGGAGATAGACAAGGGCCGCGCCAACGCCAACATGCTGCTGGGCCGCGCGCTGAACGGGCTGGACAGAGAAGTGCCCTATGGGCTGCTCTCCGTGTCCGGCGGGCTGAAGGACAATGCGATTCCGCGGGAGGCGGCCGCCAGGCTGGTGATTGGAGCGAAGGACAGGGAGAGGGCGGAGGAGCTGGCGCAGGAGTACGGCCGGATCTTCGGGGACGAATACCGGAGCACGGATCCGGGACTTTCCCTGAGGATAGTGTTCGGCGGGGAAGGAAAATTCAGAGCGCTGGATGCAGGATCGGGGAAGCGCGTTGTGGGAGCGCTGGTGAATTTTCCCGGAGGCGTTCAGCGCATGAGCCCTGACATACCGGGCCTGGTGCAGACCTCGCTGAACCTGGGCATCCTGAAGACTTACGACGGGGAGGCGGTGATGAGCTTTTCCGTCCGCAGCAGCGTGGCCACGGAAAAGGAGGAGGTGGTCAGCCGTCTTCGGAACCTCACAGATCTTCTGGGCGGGACGGTGGAGTGCACGGGCGACTACCCGGCCTGGGAGTATCGTAGGGATTCCGGGCTGCGCAGGCTGATGGTGGAGGTGTTCGAAGAGCAGTACGGGCGCAGCCCCTCCGTGGAGGCCGTTCACGCGGGCCTGGAGTGCGGTCTGTTCGCCGGCAAGCTTCCGGGGCTTGACTGCGTATCCTTCGGGCCGGACATAAAGGATATCCATACCGTCAGGGAACGCATGGATATCGCCTCCGTGGAGCGGACCTGGAACTATGTGCTGGAGATCCTGAGGCGTATGAAATAAAAGATTGCAATTTTCGATAAAAGATGGTACATTACAACAAGTATGATATGATCTTTTATATAAGGGGAGGAGAAAAAATGAAAAAATTATTAGCAGTGTTACTCGCGGCAGTGCTTGCGGCATCCGTTCTGGCAGGATGCGGAAAGGAAGCGGCAAAGACGGCCAAGGTCATTGAGATCGACCTTACGAACGAGGAGTATGCCTTCGGTGTGGATAAGACCCAGCCGGAGCTTCTGGAGTCCGTGAACGCTTTCATCAAGGAGATCCAGGAAAACGGTACCTTTGATGAGATCTGCAACAAGTATTTTGGCGACGGCACGCCCTCGCCGGTCACCTCCGCTGCCTATGACGAGAGCAAGGATCAGCTGGTAGTGGCTACCAACGCCGCTTTCGAGCCCTTTGAGTATACGCAGGGCGAGAATTACTACGGTGTGGATATGGAGATCGCGGCCGCTCTTGCGGAATATCTCGGCCAGGAGCTGGTGATCCAGAACATGGATTTTGATGCGGTATGCCTGTCCGTCGGCCAGCAGAAGTGCGATATCGCCATGGCGGGCCTGACGGTGAGACCTGACAGAGAGGAGTATGTGGCATTCTCGGATTCCTATTATATCGCTTCTCAGAGACTGATCACTGTCTCCGACGACACGGAGTTTGACGGCTGCACCGACGCCGCTTCCGTTGAGGCTATCCTGAACACGAAGGACAGCAGCGTAAAGATCGGCGTGCAGAACGGCACGACGGGCCAGTTCTATGTGGAAGGCGACGAGGAGTGGGGCTTTGACGGTTTTGCAGCGGAGGCTGTAGGCTATAAGAACGGCGCGCTGGCAGTCCAGGATATGCTCAACGGTAATATCCAGTATGTCATCATTGACTCCGCACCGGCGGATTTCATTACGAAATCCATTAACACCATGCAGTAATTCAGAGGATGAAATGGGAAATTTCAGTCAGAAAATCGATAAGTTCATAGAGATCTTTGTGAATCAGAACGGTTATGTCAGGGTCCTGGAGGGCCTGCGGAACACTCTCACCATCGCTGTCCTCGGTCTGATCATCGGCATTTTGATCGGCACCCTGATCGCAACGGTGAGGGTGATTCCCAAGTATAAGCTGCTGCCCCGCGTCCTGAACGGCTTCTGCAGCTTTTACGTAGGGTTCTTCCGGGGCACGCCCATGGTGGTGCAGCTGCTGCTGTTCTACTTTGTGGCGCTGCCTCTGGCCGGCCGGCATATGACCGGGGTGCAGGTGGCGATATGTGTCTTCGGCCTGAACAGCGGCGCTTACATATCCGAGATCATGCGCAGCGGCATTTTGTCCGTGGATCCGGGCCAGATGGAGGCCGGACGCGCGGTGGGGCTGAACTTCGGCACGACCATGATGAAGGTGGTGCTCCCGCAGGCCGTAAAGAACATCCTGCCCACATTGGGCAACGAATTTATCACTCTGGTGAAGGAGACCTCTGTCGTCAGCTTCGTGGGCGCCGCTGACCTTTATGTGGCGTTCAACTATATCGGCAGCAACAGCTATGAATTCATGGTTCCTTACCTTGTCATGGCGCTTATTTATATCCTGCTGGTGCTGATCATCAGCGCAGGGATCAAGATCATGGAAAGGAGCCTGAGAAAAAGTGATAGACGTCATTAATCTGGAAAAGCACTTTGGCGGGACACAGGTCCTGCGGGGCATCAGCGTCAAGATCGAAAAGGGCGATATCGTTGTGGTGATCGGGCCCTCCGGATCCGGCAAGAGCACGTTCCTGCGCTGCCTCAACTGTATGGAGGATCCCACGGGGGGACAGATCATTTTCAACGGTGTGGATATTGCGGATCAGAGAGTGGACATCAATGTGCACAGAAGGCACATGGGCATGGTCTTTCAGCATTTTAACCTCTTTAACAACAAGACCGTGATCGAGAATATCATGCTGGCGCCCGTACATCTGCGCTGCCAGGATCTGAGAAGGGCAAAGCGCAGCAACTTTTTCAATCGGATCGGCAATGTCTTCCGGAAGGGAGAGCAAAAGAAGGAGCTGCTGCCCGTAACGGCGGGCAAGGCGGAGATCCGCAGAGAGGCCAGGGAGGAGGCGCTGTCCCTTCTGAAGCGCATCGGACTGGAGGACAAGGCGGATGTCTATCCCGCAACTCTTTCCGGCGGACAGAAGCAGAGAGTTGCCATCGTGCGTTCGCTGGCCATGAATCCCGACGTGATCCTGTTCGACGAGCCCACCAGCGCGCTGGACCCGGAGATGGTGGGAGAGGTGCTGGATCTGATGAAGGCGCTGGCAAGGGAGGGCATGACCATGATCATCGTGACGCATGAGATGGGTTTTGCCAGAGAGGTGGCCAATAAGGTGCTCTTTATCGACGAGGGACAGATCCTGGAGAGCGGGTCTCCGGAGGAGTTCTTCGGAAATCCCAAAAATCCGCGGTTGAAGGAATTTTTATCCAAGGTCCTGTGAGATACATTTCGGCCTGCCGGTCTGCCGGCAGGTCTTTTTTGCCGAAAACTCCCGCCGCAACAGGGCGGAATATTCCTTGACACCTATTCTACTTAGCGATATACTAAAAATGATTTAGTGTACAAACGGCTGGATGGACAGCACAGAACAGGAGAGATGGCATGGTAGAATACATTTTGGGCAACTATCTTGTTGAGACCGGAAAGATAACGAAGGATCAGCTGAACCGAATCCTGACAAAGCAGGATGCGGTCCGTGTAAAGCTCGGACTCATCGCCGTGGAGGAGGGGCTGATCACCATCGAGCAGGCCGACGAGGTCAACAGACTGCAGGCCGTGATGGATCAGCGTTTCGGCGATATCGCCGTGAGTAAGGGCTATCTGACCGGGGAGCAGATCGATAAGCTGTTAAAGCAGCAGGGAAATGCTTATCTGATCTTTGTTCAGGCGTTGGTGGATGAGCAGCTGATCACAATGGAGGAAATAGATCTGCTGTGGAACGATTTTAAGCGACGGTACGGCTACAGCAATTCGGAACTGGAGGATATCAAGAGCGACAACGTGGACAGGATCGTGCCGCTCATGCTTCCGGACGAGGCAAAGAAATATGACGGTATCGTGGCGACGGCCGTCCGCACGCTGATCCGTCTGGTGAGCCGCAATACCTATCCCGGATGGGGCGCCATGACAGAGGTCATGCCCGCGGACGATATGGTCAGTCAGGCTCTCGCCGGAGAGAATGGGATCGTGACATGTTTTTCGGAGAGGAACGGAGCGCTTTTGGATGTGTGCTGTTCTTTCGGACGGGAGGAATTTGACTGCCTGGATCTGGATTCCCTGGATGCGGCAGGCGAGCTGCTGAACTGCATCAACGGTCTCTACGCATCGGAGATGAGCAGACAGGGCGTACAGCTTGAACTGATGCCCCCTGAATATAACGGAATGAAAGAACAGACCTGCAGCGGGCCCGTGTGCAGGGTGCCTATATTTGTACGCGGACAGGGGCTGTATTTTACAATTGCAGAGATTAAGTAAGGGGGAAAGAACATGGCTACAGTATTGATGGTGGATGATTCCAGGACATCCAGAAAGATCCTGAGAGCCGTCCTGGAGCATGGCGGACATACGATCGTGGCGGAGGCCGCGAACGGTGAGGAGGGCTATCTGAAATTCAAGGAGCTGCATCCCGATATTGTGACGATGGATATCACTATGCCGGTCATGGACGGGATCGAGGCGCTGACTCTGATCCGAAAGGCGGATGAGAATGCCAAGGTCATCATGATAACCGCAGCGGGCCAGAAGGAAAAGATGGTGGAGGCGTTGAAGCGCGGTGCAGAGGAGTTCATCACGAAGCCTTTCGACGAGGCGGAGGTGCTGGCCACCGTAAGCCGCGTTTCGCAGAAATAGTTCGGAAAAGATACAGGGGCATCAGCTTGGCTGATGTCCTTTTTTACAAAGAAGCAGACGGAACAGGAAAGGAGAAGGAAATATGAGAGCATTGTTCGTGGGAGGCACAGGAATCATCAGCACGGCCATCGTAAAGCGACTGGTGAATGAACTGCATTGGGAGGTGTGGATCCTGAACCGGGGGAACCGCAATGAGGTACTTCCGGAGGGAGTCCGGCACATTGTCGCGGACATCAATGACGAGGCGGATGTGGCGGATAAGATCAAAGACCTGTACTTTGACACTGTCTGTGAGTTCATCGGCTTTCAGGTGCAGCATGTAGAGCGGGACTACCGGCTGTTCCGGGACAGGACAAGACAGTACATCTATATCAGTTCCGCTTCCGCCTACCACAAGCCGGCGGCGAGCTATGTGATCACGGAGGGGACATCGCTGGCCAATCCCTACTGGCAGTATTCACGGGACAAGATTGCCTGCGAGGAATTTCTCATGAAGAAGTATCGCGAGGAGGGCTTTCCCGTCACCGTTGTCCGCCCCAGCCATACCTATGACGAGAGGAACATTCCGCTGGGCGTGCATGGGAAGGGCGGCTTCTGGCAGGTGGTGAAGCGCATGATGGAAGGAAAGCCCGTCATTATTCAGGGCGACGGCTCCTCCCTCTGGACGCTGACCTTTAACACGGATTTTGCCGTCGGCTTTACCGGACTGATGGGCAACCGCCACGCCATCGGCGAGGCGTTCCAGATCACGGGGGACGAGACCCTGACCTGGAATCAGATCTACGCCACCATAGCGGACGCCCTGGGCGTGGAGCTGCATCCGTACTATGTGGCCTCCGAATATCTGGCCGCCGTGGGCGACAGATACGGTTATGATTTTACGGGAAGCCTGATCGGTGACAAGTCCGTTTCGGTGGTCTTTGACAACAGCAAGCTGAAGCGGGCGGTGCCGGACATGAGAACGTCGGTGAGGTTCGACCAGGGCGTGCGTATCGCTTTGGACTATGTGCTGTCACATCCGGAGGAATGTCAGAGGGAAGACCCGGAATTTGACGCATGGTGCGACCGCTTGATCGAGGCGCTGGAAGCGGCCAAAGAAAAAATTTAAAGGATCGGAAAAGGACATACGGAGGACACACCGGCATGTTATGAAAATATTGGAGGTGGTGCGGTGTGAAAACGTATCGGATATTGTTGGTGGAGGATGACCCTCAGATCCGTGAGGGAGTGGAAGATTATTTTTCGGGACGGTCCCAAGATCTGGAGATATACAGTGCCGGGACGGGACCGGAGGGGCTTCGCATGGTCCGGCAGGAAAAGTATGATATGATCCTGCTGGACGTGATGCTTCCCGGACTGGACGGATTCTCGATATTGAAGGAGATCCGACGCAGCACGGATATTCCGGTGATCCTCATCACGGCCCGTACAGGAGAGCAGGACAGGCTGTACGGGTACGAGCTGGGCTGCGATGACTATGTCTGTAAACCGTTCCTGCTGGCGGAGCTGTATGCGAAAGTCATGGCGCTGCTAAGGAGAGCAAAGGGCGAGGCGCTGAGCGGGACTCTGACCTGCGGGGACATAACTCTGGACAGGCGGAGCATGACCGTATCCGTCGGCAGCCGCCGGATCGATCTGGCGGCAAAGGAGTACCTTCTTCTTGTGACCCTGATGGAGAGGAAGAACTGGGTCTTCACCAGAGAAATGCTCCTGGAGAAGATCTGGGGAGAGAATCTTTCAGTGAATGACAGAGTGGTGGACAATCATGTGAAGAAGCTGCGAAAAGCACTGGGGGAGGCAGGCGGACAGATCAGGACCGTCATTTCTCATGGGTACAAGATCACGGATCGACAGGGAGAGGGGGACGGTTCATGAAACGGGGCAGGGATAGCAAAGAACAGGGGATCGCAGTATTTGCCGGTCTCTTTTTTAAGCGCGCGGCGATCTGCATGATCGTTTTTGGGGCAATGCTGTACGCCTTTTTGACCTGCCGCTTTTATGGCAGTACCGATCGGCTGGTAAAAGAGAACGAGAGCTATTGCAATACGGTGCTGAGCGGCATAGAACAGACCCTTGCGGAACACACCTATGAGGAAGCGGCGGGGGAGGTGGCGTTCCGTCTGGCGGCCCTGAGGACAATATGGCATCCCGCCGGCCAGGATAAGTTCGGGGATTACATGGCATGGACGGGCAAAAGCTACGGATGCTGGATAGACGCCGCTACCGGGGAAGTGCTGGCGGATACCGAAGGGCAGGGCTTTTTAGTGCTCCGCCAGAAGGATACGAAAACAGAGAGCGAAGACCTGAGGGTCTTCCAATGCCCTTTTGAAGATGTGGCGGAGGTCTATCGGCGAGTATACGGAAACGGTGCGGACTCCGCAGGAGAAACGGAAAAGGTCTTTTTGGCGGGAGGGACCTATCGCACCGCGCGGGTGCTGGATATGTATGTAAACGGCAGCCAGTTCAAGCCGGGCAGGGTGCAGATAGACGAGATACTGGTCAATCCTGGCCGGGGAGCAGACTTACATGTACAGGAGACGGTCGTGGGAAGGGAGATTTTGGATCTTTCTGACACGGCGGCAGGTGAGAACGGTCCCGGAGAGCAGGAGGACGGATATGTGTATCGCGAGATAGATCCGGCGGAATTCGTCACCTTCATGATCGTGGACGACCGGGAGCGGACAGACGGGGAGAGGGAGCGGGCGGCAAGTCAGTTCCGCAGATTGGATCGGAATGGCGGAGGATATCTCTTTGGCCGGGAGAACAACGGTGTCCTTGCATTTTGTTCCGGCAGGATATGGTGCGCCGCGTCCAGAGCCTTCACGGATCGTACAGGCCAGGAGTATCTGCTGAATTTCTACTGTGAGTACCCTGCGCTTTTTGGGGACGATCTGAAAATGCTCCGAAAGACTGCAGCGGCTTGCTGCCTGACCGCATTTTTTGCGGCTGCGGTATGGACTGTGGCGGCTTTTCGCACTCTGAAGAATCGAAATGCCATGGAGACCTATCGGAGGACGTTGATGGATTCCATGGCTCACGATCTGAAATCTCCGCTGACGGTCATCGGGGGATACGCGGAGAATTTGAAGCTGAATGCACATGAGGAAAAGAGAGACCGCTATATTGACGGCATCACGGAAAACGTCTGCTACATGAAGGATATCATAGAGAAGAATCTGGAATTGTTCCGCGAGGAAAGGAATGAGCGTCCCATAAAAAAGACGGCGTTGGAAGGAGTGGCGATCTGCAGAGAGCTTTTTTCCAGATATGAGAGCGATGTTTCCAAAAAAGAACTTTCCGTTTCTCTGGAGGGCTCGTTCCCGTTCAAAGGAGACCGGGAATTGTTCGGGCGTGCCATGGACAATCTGGTCACCAACTGTATCCGCTATACGCCGCAGAAGGGTAAGATCCGGGTGGTGGGAAAGAAATATGCCCTCATCGTACAGAACGATGCCCACCTTTCATACCGGGGGAGGATCCGCAGATTGTGGGAACCGTTCGTGACGGGGGATGAAAGCAGGGGCGGCAGACAGGGCACAGGTCTGGGACTGTCCATCGCACATAATATTTTCCGATGCCACGGACTGCTCCATTATCTGCGCTATGATAAGCGCAAGGGCATGTTTGAATGCATCCTTGTAAAGAAAAAATAAAAAGTATAAAAGAAAAATTAATTATTAGCACTCACTATTGACGAGTGCTAATAAAGGTGTTATAACAGAGTCAGAACGAAGGAGATAAAGGAACACATACTTTATCCCACTCCGGGAAACAATGAATATGACGGCAGTCATGTATAAGAAAAAGGAGGAATGACTTATGTTGATGCCTAGTATTTTTGGAGAAAATTTGATCGAGGATTTTCTGGATGATTTTGCCCGTCCCACCAGGGCGATCGCAAGATACAACACTCCTTCGACCAACGTGATGCGCACGGATATCAAGGAGAACGACGGAGGCTATGAGCTTGCCATCGATCTTCCCGGATACAAGAAAGAAGATGTCAAGGCGGAACTGAAGGACGGTTATCTGGTGGTCAGCGCCGAGACCAAACAGGACAATGACGAGAAGGACGGCAACGGAAAGTATATTCGCCGGGAGAGATATTACGGGACCTGCAGCAGAAGCTTCTATGTGGGCGAAGATGTCACACAGGAGGATATCAAGGCAAAATTCGAGGACGGCATCCTGAAGCTGAGCGTTCCGAAGAAAGAGGCTGTGCCGAAGGTGGAGGAGACAAAATACATCCCGATCGAGGGCTGAGCCGTAAATGCATGAATGTGTGGAGCTGCGCACTGAGTACTTGGTGCGCAGCTCCCTTTTTTTATATGAAAAATTTTGAATAGTATCGCAGACCTGTCCGGGCGCCGGGCCTTACAGCAGGGAAATCCAAGGTTGCTATGGGGAGGCCTTTTATGATAAGATGGAGATGACAAAAGAACGGCCGCATATGCGGCGGAATGTGTGTGAGAGATGAAGATATGTAAGCGTATCTTTTTTGCGCTGGCGGGGCTGATAACGGCAGCCTGCCTGGCGATCTTAATATGCGCCCTGAACCCTTCGCTGACGCAGATGCTGGCACAGCGTGTGCAGACAGCGCGGCAGGGTTCGGGTCCGGCAGACCAAAGTGCGTCCCAGGCACAGCAGGGAAGGGGCGAGGGCGTGCTGCCGGAACCCAGGCCCGGCATCAATGTGGACTGGCTGCCCGACCGGGAGACGGCAGGATATCTGCTGCCCGCCGATATGCCGGAGGAGCTTCCGCCTGAGGTGAGGGGGCTGTGGGGGTATGAGCCTGTCAGTGCAGACACCAGACAGATCGCGCCGGAGGAGGCGGACGGTCTGAGCGAGATCCTGACGGGGACGGACACGGAAAGCGGGCTGTTGGCGGACGAGAGCCTCTATCCCTATTATGCCATGCTGGAGGAGGAGCTGAAGCCGCTTTACATGCAGATCTACTCCAATGCCATGGCGCAGGTCACGTCCTTTGTCCCATCGGTCAGTGCAAGTCTGGAGGAACTGAATACGGTCTTTGAGGCGGTGTTCAACGATCATCCGGAGCTGGTGCTCCTGGAGACCGGTTATTCCTGTATGTATCTGGAGGACGGCACCTGTGTGGAGGTCACGCTGGAATACAACGATCTGGCCGAAAACGAGCCGGGGATGGCGGATTATTACGACAGGGCCAGGGATCTGGTTCAGAAGGCGAATGCTTTGGGAAGCGACGCGGAAAAAGAAAAATATATCCACGATGCGCTGGCGGAGATGGCGGAGTATGACAGAAATGCCCCGTACGATCAGGTGGCCTACAGCGCCATAGAGAACGGGCGTACCGTCTGTGCGGGATATGCCAGAGCGTTCCAGCTGCTGATGACGGAGCTGGGGATTCCGTGCTATTACTGCACCGGATATGCGGGGGAGGCCCACGCCTGGAACATTGTCCGGCTGGATGGGAAATACTACAATGTGGATCTCACCTGGGACGACACGGAGCCGATGACTTACGATTATTTTAACAAGACGGACGCAGAATTTGCGGACACGCACATCCGCACCGGACTGTCCGTATATCTTCCCGCGTGCACGGGGACTGCAGGAGGGGAGGAGCCCGAAGACGCTGCAGCTGTCGTGCCCACAGAGACGCCGGCGCAGGACGGGGAGGAGGAAGAGGAAGCTGTGGATGCGCAAAGTCTGATCAATCCCGACCCTCAGAAGCCTCTGTCCTGGGTGAGTGGGAACGAGGCCGAGAGCGGGGAAGAGATGACGGAGGAAGAACGGAGGCATCAGGAGAATCTGAAAAAGGCCGGAATCCGTGAGGAGGATGTGCTGGACACTCTGGCTGAGTATTACAGCGACTGCCGGACACAGATGAAGAAGGTGGGGCTGGGGGATAAGACGTTCAGCAATGTGATTCCCGAAAGTCTCTGGAGCAGTGTGGAGAGAGCATACAGCAGCGGAAGCTATCGCGGCGGCTATGTGGACGGGGTGTTGAAGGAGCTTAAGGCAGAGAACTTTTCCATACAGATCCAGGTCCAGAATCTGGGCGGAGGATATTATCGCATCTATCACAACATTTATACTGAATAAATTTGGGAGCATTTGAGAAGGAGCAGCCTTTGGGGGCTGCTCCTTTATAAATTTACAGGCATATCCGCGTCCCGGCGTCATATATTTGAGAGAGGGGACGAACCTATGCACGTCTGTACCGGGCGGCGCTGTGTGAAGGGAGGGTATGCCGGTGGCGAATACGATCTTGCAGCTGTTTCCTGCGGAGCGGCGCGGCTTCTGGAAGCGGACGGCGGCCTGTGAGAAGGATATACAGGAGATCCGCCTGCGGGCCTATCGGCCGGTGGTGATACATATGGGGGGCAGGGAGTTGTTCCTGGATTCGAACGGTCTGTTCTTGGACAGCCCTTTGCATGCATACAGTGCCACACCGCAGGAGCTGGAGGGGCTTTTGAAGCATATCTGTCACTATTCCCTCTATGCGTTTGAGGACGAGCTGAGGCAGGGCTTCATCACGGTCAGCGGCGGACATCGGGTAGGGGTGGCCGGACAGGCAGTGCTGGAGGATGACGGAAGACTGCGGAGCATAAAAAATATTTCGTACATCAATATCAGGATCTCCCATCAGGTCATGGGCGCTGCGGACGGCGTCATTTCCTATATGTACGGAGAAAAGGGACTGAAGAGCGCGCTGATCGTTTCCCCGCCGGGGTGCGGTAAGACCACGCTGCTGCGGGATCTCATACGCCAGATATCCGACGGGGGCGCCTGGGGCCGGGGCATGACGGTAGGGGTGGTGGACGAGCGTTCCGAGCTGGCAGGCTCATTTTGCGGAGTCCCCCAGAACGATCTTGGGATGCGCACGGATGTGCTGGACGCCTGCCCTAAGAGGCTGGGAATGCTCCTGCTCCTGCGCTCCATGTCGCCGCAGGTCATAGCCATAGACGAGCTGGGAAGCAGCGAGGAATTGGAGCAGCTCTTCCGGGCGGCGTCCTGCGGCTGCAAAATACTTGCCACGGTTCACGGGGACTGCCTCCGGGATGTGGAACGGCGGTTCGGGGTGGGCCGTGAGAAATGGAATCAGCTGTTCGATGTGGGATTCCTGCTTGGCCGCAGGGACGGCCGCTGTATGATGAGAGAGCTGATCAGGATGGGAGAGTCAGATGCTTAGAGGCGTGGGGGGAGTGATGATATTTGCGGGATGTCTGGGACTGGGCATGTGGTATCGGGGACAGCTGCTCGGAAGAGTCAGGGCCCTGCGCCAGCTGAAGACGATCCTTGAGCTTCTGGCAGGGGAGGTCCGCTACGGCCGGGCCACACTGCCGGAGAGCTGCAGGAATGTGGCGGCCCGGCTGGAGCCTCCGTTCGCCGGGGCACTGCGCAGCATTGACAGCGTGATGAAGGAAAACACAGGGGAATCCTTCGCGGGAGTGTTCCGGGACAGGATGCGGGAGCCTCTGGCGGCGCTGCCCCTGAAGGAGGAAGACCGCGAGGCCTTTTTGCAGTTCGCCTCAGAGAGCGGATACATGGACGGACAAATGCAGCTGCGCGCCATAGAACGGAGCGAAGAGCTGATGGCGGGGACCGTAGAGAAGCTGGAGCGTGAAAATACCGAGAAATGCAGAATGGCTGTTGGGCTTGGAGCGATGGGAGGGCTGTTGCTCATCCTCGTGTTGTGGTAGATATCTGAGGGCAGAATACAGCGGAAGGCGGGAAATTATGGGAATCAGTCTGATATTCAGGATAGCGGCGGTGGGAATACTTGTGACGATACTCAGTCAGGTGCTGAAGCACAGCGGCCGGGAGGAGCATGCGTTCCTCATCAGTCTGGCCGGTCTGATCCTTGTGCTGACATGGATCGTGCCGTACATCTATGAACTTTTCCAGACGATACAGACTTTGTTTTCGTTATAGGGGGTCTGCGGGATGCAGGAACTTGTCAAGATAGGATTCTTGGGCATTGCCGGTGTGCTCCTGGCAGTGCAGTTCAAGGTGCAGAAGCCGGAATACGGCATCTATGTGGGCATATGTACCGGGATACTGATCTTCTGGTATGCCGTAAAGCAGGTGGAGGCCGTCGTGGGACAGCTGGACAGGATCCGGGGCTACCTGGACGGGGCCGAGAGCTATCTGGCCATATTGCTGAAGGTCATAGGGATCACCTATGTCTGTGAGTTCAGTGCGGGTATCTGTAAGGACGCCGGCTATCAGTCGGTGGCGGGGCAGATAGAGATATTGGGAAAGCTGTCCGTCATGTTCGCGGGGCTGCCCGTCCTGTTCGCGGTGATAGAGCAGATACGGAATTTTATGTAAAAAGGGGGCGGACACACGATGGATATGGATCTCATCTGGCAGGATTACGGGCTGGATAAGCTGGAGCAGGGCATGCAGACCCTGTTCCCTCAGAATACGCTGTCCCTGGAGGCCCTTCTGGGCAGGATCATGGAGGGGGACATCATAGGGGCGGTCAGCGGTCTGTTCTCAGGTGTCGTCACGGATGTCACGGGGCAGATCGCCGGGATGAAGAATATCTTTATCTGGTTCCTTGTGCTTGGGATCGTATCCGCCCTGATCACGCATTTTGTGGAGATTTTCGACAGGCATCAGGTGGCGGATATCGCTTTTTATTTTATGTATCTCTTGTTCACGGTGGTCCTGCTGCGCTGCTTTTATCAGGCCGCGCAGACCGCGGCGGAGGCCATGGGAAATGTGATCCTGTTCATCCAGCTGATGATCCCGGCGTACCTGGTGGTGGTGGGCATATCCACGGGTGCCGCCACGGCGGGGGCCGCCGGCCAGATGATGCTCATCATCCTGTACGGGATCCAGAATCTGCTGGCGGGAGGACTGCTGCCGCTGATCAGCAGCATGTGCATGCTGGCGGTGATAAACGGCGTGTGGGTGGAGGAGAAGCTGAATTTGCTCATCGATCTGTTGGAAAAGGGGATCGGATGGGTCCTGAAAGGGGCTGTCGGAGTCGTGGCAGGGCTGAGTGTCTTTCAGGCGCTGATCGCGCCGGTGGTGGATTCGGTGAAGACCTCCGCTCTGCAGAAGATGGTGTCCGCCATTCCCGGCGTGGGAAATTTGGCCGACGGGGTGGTGGAGATGGTGCTGGGCTCCGCGGTGATGGTGAAGAACAGCGTGGGAGTCGTGCTGCTTCTGCTGTTCCTGGTAATGTGTGCCGCACCGCTGATAAAGATTGCCGTGATCGCGGGGATCCTAAAGGGCTCTGCCGCATTTATGGGGATCGTCTGTGACAAACGGATCACGGCCTGCGCTGACCGGACCGGAGATGCGGGCCTGCTTCTTCTGCGCACCACGCTGACCGCCATGCTGCTGCTCCTGATCGCCATGGCCGTCATCACCGCATCGGTGAGAAGGTGAGGAGGCTTCGAGCCGCTGTGAAATGGCCGCTGAAGCGGCAGAATGAGAGGGAATATGCACAGTACGTTCTTTCAGGCGATCTGCCGGACAGGGATTTTTATGATATGCGCTCAGGCGATAGTCCAGTTCAGGCCCCAGGAGTCTTATGAAAAATATTTGAAGCTCCTGGTGAGCGTCATGGTGCTGATACAGCTCTTTTCGCCGATAGCGGGCCTGCTGTCGGGCGACGGGGGATCGACGGCGGCCGATCGGCTCGATGCGCTCCGGCAGAGCCTGGAGAAGAGTATGGAGGAAGCAAGGCAGGAGGCGGAGAAGACGGATGCGCTGCTGGAGCGGATGACGCTGGAGGAGGTGCGTCGGAGAGCGGAGGAGCAGCGGGCGGCGGAGCAGAGCACGGAGGAGAGCAATGCAGAGGCGCAGCGAGCGGAGGAGCCGCCCGTGGAGGAAGGCAGCGCAGAGGCGCAGAGGACGGAAGAGCAGCGAGCAGCGGAGCAGAGCACGGAGGAAGGCAGTGCAGAGGCGCAGCGAGCGGAGGAGCAGGAGGCGGAGGAGAGCAGCGCAGGGGCGCAGAGGACGGAAGAGCAGGAGGCGGAGGAAAGCAGTGCAGGAGCGCAGAAAGCGGAGGAGCCGTCCGGAGAAGGGACCGCCGCGGGAGGTCATGACATCCGCGTGGAGGTGGCCCCGGTGGAGCCGATTCTGGGAGGGCAGGCTGCCGCACCCTGATATGAGCGTATGGCGAGGAGGAAAACGGGATGGATGAGAAAGCAGGAAAGAAGGCAGAAAAATTTCCGCCGCAGTGGCTCAGGCTGGAGGAATGGAAACAGAGGATAAAGGAAAAAAAGCCGGGGAAATGGTTCCGGCGGGACAATCTGATCGTGCTGGTATTGTCCGGAGTGCTGCTGTTCATCATTGCCATGCCCATGGATAAGGGCGGGAAGGAAGATGACGGCGCGGGGACGGATCCCCTGACAAAGCGGCAGCAGGAGACGGACGGGGCGGAGGACAGGACGGAAGCCTTGCCCCAGGAGCTTTCCGAGACGGAGTACGTGGCCTTTATGGAACAGCGGCTCACCCAGGCGCTCTCCAAAGTGTCGGGTGTGGGCCAGGTGCGGGTAATGATCACGCTGAAGGCGTCCAGAGAGCTTGTGGTAGAGCGGGAGACGCCGCTTTCCCGGCAGGCTACCAACGAAGCGGACTCCCAGGGAGGCAGCAGGAGCGTCAGTCAGGTGGAGGCGGGAGACAGCGTGGTGTACCGCTCTACAGGGTCGGACAGCGAACCTTATGTGGTGAAGACGCTGACGCCTGAGATAGAAGGCGTCCTGGTGGTGGCGGAGGGCGCCGAGGAGGGCACGGTGAAACGGACCGTGACCGCGATCGTACAGGCGCTGTTCGGCGTGGAGGCCCACAAGGTATCGGTGGTGAAGATGGAGACAAAGTAGTACGCATATCTATATCAGACAGCTCATACAATAAACTAGTAAAAATGCAAAGAGAGGATAAAAAGTGAAAAACCTGATCAAAAAGAACCAGCTGATGATAACGGCCCTGGCGATCATGATCGCGATCGCAGGATATCTGCAGTTCGCGGGAACAGGTCTTGAGGAGGATTATCTGACAGTGAACGACGACATCGATTACACGGACGGTACGAGCACCGTGGATTCCGATGAAGTGTTTGCCGAAAACTATACGGCTGACGGACTGCTGGATCTGTCCGAGGAGGACCTGCTGGGCAATGAGACCAATGATATCGAAAGTCTTGATTCCGAGCTGGAGGGCACGCACGTGGACGATTATCTGAGCACGGATCTGACGGACGGCGCCGGCGTCGCCGATGTGACCGACGCCACTCAGGTGGCGGAAGCGACTCCTGATGAAGATGAAATTCCGGGAGAAGCCGTGTTCACCTCCGGCAGCGACGTGACAATGGTACTCTCCGAGGCAAAGCTTTTGAAGGAGCAGACCAGGGCGCGCAACAAGGAGACTCTGCTGGAGATCATCAACAGCACGGGACTCACGGACGAACAAAAGCAGGCAGCCGTGGACAGCATGGTAAAGATGACGGAGATCGCGGAGAAGGAAGCGGCGGCGGAAATACTTCTGGAGGCAAAGGGCTTCAGCGACGTGGTGGTGAGCATCAACGGGGACGCGGTGGACGTGGTGGTGAACGAAGCCGCGCTGGACGATGTGATGCGGGCCCAGATAGAGGATATCGTAAAGCGTAAGACAGACATACCGGCCGAAAATATCATTATCAGCACCGTGGTGCAGTGAGCCGTATCTCACGATTTAAATGAGCCGTATTTCATAATCTAAAAATTGGTATAAATTGCCGGGAAATTATGGTATACTTTACATATCATTGCGAAAGGACAGAAGATATCATGAAAAGAATATTTCTGATCGTCTTGGACAGCTTTGGAATCGGAGAGATGGAGGACGCGGCTTCTTACGGTGACATAAACGTGAACACCTTAAGGAGCGTGTCCTCAAGTCCGTATTTTTGCGTTCCCAATTTAAAAAAGCTGGGACTGTTTCAGATAGACGGCGTAGAGGCGGGAGAGAAGGGCGATGCCCCGGAAGCGGTGATCGCCCGAATGAGGGAGGCCTCCCACGGGAAGGATACGACCATCGGGCATTGGGAGATCGCCGGCATATATTCCCCGCGGCCGCTGCCGACATATCCGCAGGGCTTTCCGGAGGAGGTGCTGGCCCCCTTCCGGGAGAGGACGGGCCGGGGGATACTCTGCAATCTTCCCTATTCCGGGACGGATGTGATACGCGATTACGGAGACGAGCATGTGCGCACGGGAGATCTGATCGTGTATACGTCCGCCGACAGCGTATTTCAGATCGCGGCCCACGAGGATGTGGTGCCCGTGGAGAAGCTGTATGACTACTGCCGGATCGCCAGAGAGATCCTGACGGGAGAGCACGGGGTGGGAAGAGTGATAGCCAGACCGTTCGTCGGTGAGCACGGCAGCTACACAAGGACCTCCCGCCGCCATGACTTTTCCATGCAGCCTCCCTCCGTCACCATGCTGGACCAGCTGCAGGAGAACGGCAGGGATGTGATCGCCGTGGGCAAGATCCGGGATATTTTTGCGGGGAAGGGTATTACGGAAGCCGTATACACAGGCGGGAACGCAGAGGGGATCCGGCGGACGCTGGAATATCTTGACAGGGATTTTGAAGGTCTCTGCTTTGTCAATCTGGTGGATTTCGATATGCTTTACGGGCATCGAAGAGACGTGGACGGATACGCTGAGGCGCTGAGCGATTTTGACCGAAGCCTGCCGCTGCTCCTGAGCAAAATGCGGGAGGACGACGTGCTGATGCTCACTGCGGACCACGGATGCGATCCTGCATACACCGCCACCACGGATCACACCAGGGAGTATACGCCCTTTCTCATGTATGGCAGCAGGATCAGGGGCCGGAATCTGGGCACGCGGAAAACCTTTGCAGATATAGGGGCAACTGTGTTACAATATTTTGGTATTACGCCCGCCTTTTCGGGCGAGGGCATGTTGGAGGATATAGAATAAAAATGGGCAATCGCACAGAAGAAATCAACCGTCGCCGCACCTTTGCGATCATTTCGCACCCGGATGCGGGCAAGACTACACTGACCGAGAAGTTCCTGCTCTACGGAGGGGCCATCAACCTGGCGGGAAGCGTCAAGGGGAAGGCGACGGCGAGACATGCAGTGTCTGACTGGATGGAGATCGAGAAGGAGAGAGGTATTTCCGTCACCTCCTCGGTGCTGCAGTTCGAGTATGACGGCTATTGCATCAATATATTGGATACACCGGGACATCAGGACTTTTCCGAGGATACCTACCGCACTCTGATGGCGGCGGACTCGGCCGTCATGGTCATTGATGCGTCCAAGGGAGTGGAGGCTCAGACCCGAAAGCTGTTCAAGGTCTGTGTCATGCGCAAGATACCTATCTTCACCTTCATCAACAAGATGGACCGGGACGCCAACGACACCTTCGATCTGCTGGACGACATAGAGAAAGAACTGGGAATAGCCACCTGCCCCGTGAACTGGCCTATCGGTTCGGGAAAGAATTTCAAGGGCGTCTATGACAGGGAAAAACGGTGCGTGATCTCCTACGCGGACACGGAGAAGGGGACGAAGGAGGGAACCGCCACCGAGATCCCGGTGCAGGACGAGGGACACCTCAGGGAGATGATCGGTGAGGAAGCGGCGGACAAGCTGCTGGAGGAGATCGAACTCCTGGACGGCGCCAGTGCGGAGTTCGACCTGGAGCTGGTGAGAAAGGGAGAGCTGACTCCCGTGTGCTTTGGTTCGGCCCTCACCAATTTCGGAGTGGAGATCTTCTTAAAGCATTTTCTGGAGATGGCGACGGCGCCTCTGCCCAGGAGGGCGGACGTGGGCCTGATAGATCCGGTGGAGAACGAGTTCAGCGCGTTCGTGTTCAAAATACAGGCCAACATGAATAAGGCACACCGGGACAGGATCGCGTTCATGCGTATCTGCTCCGGCAGATTTGACGCGCAGATGGAGGTCCGGCATGTGCAGGGCGGCAAGGTCATGCGTCTGTCCCAGCCCCAGCAGATCATGGCGGACGAGAGGAAGATCCTGACCGAGGCCTATGCGGGAGATATCATAGGCGTCTTTGATCCGGGCATCTTCTCCATCGGCGACACACTGTGCATGCCGAAGGACAAGTTCCGGTATGAGGGGATCCCGACCTTTGCCCCGGAGCATTTTGCAAGAGTGCGCCAGGTGGATACCATGAAGCGGAAGCAGTTCGTGAAGGGCATCGAACAGATCGCGCAGGAAGGAGCCATTCAGATCTTTCAGGAGCTGAATTCGGGTCTGGAGGAGATCATTGTGGGCGTGGTCGGCGTCCTGCAGTTCGATGTGCTGAAGTACAGGCTGAAGAATGAATACAATGTGGAGATCCGCATGGAGAATCTGCCCTATGAGCACATTCGCTGGATAGAGAACAAGGATCAGGTGGATCTGGATAAGCTGGTGGGCACCTCCGACATGAAAAAGGTGAAGGACAGGAAGGGGAACCCGTTGCTGCTGTTCGTGAATTCTTGGAGCATCGGCATGACTCTGGACCGCAACAAGGGTCTGGAGCTGACCGAGTTCGGAAGAGATTAAGGAGTGAAGTTGCCGATGAAGAGAAGGCTTCAGAGCGGAATACTCTGCATATTGTCTGTCCTGCTCCTTGGCGGATGTTCGGACGTGCTGTTGGAGGAGAGCCCAAGAGACTTCGGCTTGCAGTATGAGGACGGACAGGCTGCGTCGGGCCCGGTATCCGACGGCGCCGGGGCATCGGAAAAAGGGGCGGCGCCTGAGGCGGAGGCCGGGGCCGCTGACGGGAGCCGGTGCTGCTTTCTGGAGGACGGCAGCGGTTTTGCGCTGGCGGATCTGAACGATGCGGAGCGGGTCTGGTATCATGACATGGAGCAGATACTGGGCGGTTATCAGACGGAGGTGAAGCTTTCCGGGGAAGGTCTGGCGGCGGGGCTGGACGAGGTCGACCTCGACAGGATCTTCCAGTGTGTGATGAACGATCATCCGGAGCTTTTTTATGTGGAGGGGTACTCCTATACAAAATATACCAGATTCGGGCGGAGCGAGGATATTTTGGCCATAGAATTTTCAGGCAGGTATACCTCGGATCTTGAGACGGTGAAACGCCGGTATGACAGGATACAGACGGAGGTCCGGAAGATCCTGGACGGTATCGACGGCTCTGCCTCCGAGTACGATAAGGTAAAGTATGTGTACGATACGCTGATAAGGGCCACGGACTATCAGCTGGATGCCCCGGACAATCAGAATATTTATTCGGTCTTTGTGAATCACAGGTCGGTCTGTCAGGGCTATGCCAAGGCGACACAGTACCTGCTCAACCGTCTGGGCGTGGAGTGCGCGCTGATCCTGGGAACGGTCCCCAACGGTGAGGGGCATGCATGGAATCTTGTGAACGTGGACGGCAGCTATTATTATGTGGACACCACGTGGGGAGATGCCTCCTACCAGCCGGACGGGGACAGTGACGTGCCGGAGGGGACTGCCATACCTGAAGTCAATTATGATTATCTGAATGTGACGACGGAGGAGCTGCTGCGCACCCATACCCTGGACGACAGGATGACGGTGCCCGTGTGCGTTGACACGGCGGCCAACTATTATGTGCGGGAGGGAGCCCTGTTCACGGATTACGAGAGAGACCGGATGTCGGCTCTTTTTGCAAGGGCATTGGAGCAGGGCAGGAGTGACATAACGGTGAAATGTGCGAATCGGGACTGCTATGACAAGGTGGTCTCCGCGCTGATCACCGACCAGGAGATCTTCAACTATTTCGACGGCGGCGGTGGCACTGTGGGCTACACCCAGAATCCCGTCCAGATGTCGCTTACATTTTGGGTGACAAATGATTGACAGGTGTGGTATACTCTCTATAGATAGAATTTTTATCCAAATTTAAAGGAGTAATGATCAATGGCGAGAAGAGCGGACAGGAAGACGGAGAGAAGAACTGCGGAAGAGCAGAATACGGTCATCCTTAAGAAAGAGGAAAATGTAGGTGTGGTACAGATCGCGGATGATGTGGTTGCCATGATCGCCTCCCTTGCGGCTACGGAGGTGGACGGCGTCAGCGCCATGGTGGGCACTATCACCAACGAGCTCATGAGCAAGGTGGGCATGAAGAAGCTCACCAAGGGCGTGAGAGTCGACGTGCTGGAGGGCAACGTGACCGTGGATCTGGCTGTCATCATGGAGTACGGATACAATATTCCGGCCACCTGTCAGGCGGTGCAGACAAAGGTAAAGTCGGCGATCGAGAATATGACAGGGTTGAACTGTACGGATGTGAACATCCGCATTGCGGGAGTAAAGGTAAAGGCCTGACAGCGGGGCATTGAAATTGGCAGAGGGAAGATCAAGCACAAATGGGACGACATGAGCAAAGAGAACGGGTATTTATGCTTTTGTTCCGCGTGGAATTCCACGATCCGGCGGACATGCCCGATCAGATAAGGCTGTTCTTTGAAGACAGCGAGAATCAGGGATCCCCCGATGAGATCGGATATATTGAGGCAAGATGCCGGGCAGTCTGCGAAAGGCTGCCGGAGATAGACAGACTGATCAATGACAACACGGAGGGATGGAGCACGGCGCGTATGGGAAAGGTGGAGCTGACCGTTCTGCGGCTCGCCGTGTTTGAAATGCGCTATGACGATGATATCCCCGCGGGCGTGGCGATCAACGAAGCGGTGGAGATCGCCAAAAAGTTCGGGCAGGAGAATGCCGGAGGCTTCGTGAATGCCATTCTCGCGAAAATTCTAAAGCAGGGTGATTGAGATTCGAAGCGTATATACGGTAGGACAATTGAATTCTTATATAAAAAATATGTTCACGCAGGATTATCTGTTGCAGAGCCTCTTTGTGAAGGGAGAGGTCAGCAACTGCAAATATCACACCTCTGGACATATTTATTTTACTTTAAAGGACCCTAAGGGTACGATCGGCTGTGTCATGTTCGTAAGAGACCGTTCGGGTCTTTCTTTTCGTTTGGAACAGGGGCAGCAGGTGATCGTGGGGGGAACGGTGGATGTCTATGAGCGCGACGGAAAATATCAGCTTTACGCCAAGCAGATCGTTCTCGACGGCAACGGCCTTCTCTATGAAAAGTTTGAAAGGCTGAAGCGGGAGCTGGAGGAGACCGGGATGTTCGCGGCGGAGTACAAGCGTCCTATCCCGCGCTTCATCAGAACGCTGGGCGTGGTCACCGCCTCCACCGGAGCCGCCGTTCGCGACATTATTCAGGTCGCGGGAAGGCGCAATCCGTATGTCCAGATCATTCTCTATCCGGCGATCGTGCAGGGAGAGGCAGCGGCCGCCAGCGTTGTGAACGGTATTCACGCGCTGGAGCAGCTGGGCGTGGATGTGATGATCGTGGGAAGAGGCGGAGGCTCCATAGAAGATCTGTGGGCCTTTAATGAGCGCGAGGTGGCGGAAGCGGTATTCAACTGCTCCGTTCCCATCATTTCCGCGGTGGGCCACGAGACGGACACCACGATCATCGACTTTGTGTCGGATCTGCGGGCGCCCACGCCCTCGGCTGCGGCGGAGCTGGCGGTAACGGACATCCGGGAGATACTGGGAGGGCTGTCGGCCTACAGAGAGAAGCTGGATCGCGCCATGGCGGGAGTGCTCCGCGAGAAGCGGGGCCGTGCGGAAAGGCTCAGCCTCCGGCTGAAGGCGAAAAGTCCTGCCGGACAGATCCGCGAAAAGCGTATGCAGGCTCTGGCTGCGGAGGAAAGGATCCAGACAAGGATGCGGCGGCTGCTGGAGGCGAGGCATCATCGGCTGGCGCTCTACGTGGAGCGGCTGAAGGGACTCTCGCCCCTGGGAAAGCTCAACAGCGGATATTCCTATGTCTGTGACGGCGACGGCGCGAACGTCCGGTCCGTTTCCCAGGCGCAGGTGGGACAGCTCCTCACCGTTCAGGTGAGCGACGGCAGCCTGAAGGCCCGTGTAGAAGAGATCTGTCCGGAAAACAGTGAGGATGGGATCTGACAGGAGGAAGGATATGGCGGAAAAACAAAAGGAGTTCAGTCTGGAGGAGAATTTTGAACGTCTGGAGGAGACCATAGGGGTCCTGGAACAGGAGGAGATATCCCTGGAAGACGCCTTCAAGGCATACAGTGCGGGGGTGGAGATCCTGAGGCAGTGCAACGACCAGATCGACAAAGTGGAAAAGCAGGTGCTGAAACTGAGCGAGACCGGAGAACTGGAGGAATTGGACCATGGAGACACAGACGTTTGACGCGCTGCTTCAAAATAAGACCCAGGAGATAGAGAAGATCATCAGGAGCTATCTGCCGGCGGAGGAGGGACGGCAGAAGACCGTGCTGCAGGCGATGAATTACAGCGTCCTGGCGGGGGGCAAAAGGCTGAGGCCCATGCTGATGCTGGAAACCTACCGAATGTGCGGCGGAAGGGGAAGGGAGATCGAGCCTTTTCTGGCGGCTATCGAGATGATCCACACGTACTCGCTGGTGCATGACGATCTGCCCGCTATGGACAACGACGAATACCGAAGAGGCAGAGAGACGACATGGAAGGTCTACGGGGAGACCATGGGCATTCTGGCGGGCGACGGTCTGCTGAATTACGCCTTTGAGACGGCGCTGCGCGCCTTTGAGATTGCAGACGGGACGGATCCTGGGATGCTGCTGCGGATCGCCGGGGCGCTTTCCGTGCTGGCCCAAAAGGCAGGCGTTCACGGAATGATAGGCGGTCAGACCGCGGATATAGAGGCGGAGGCCGGGGAAATTCCCGTGACGGCCGAGCAGCTGCGGTTCATTCATGAGCACAAGACGGGGGCGCTCATCGTGGCGTCCATGAAGATAGGGGCTGTCCTGGCGGGCGCGTCGGAGGAGCAGATCCGGCTGCTGGAGCGCTGCGCCGAGGATATCGGTATGGCGTTTCAGATACAGGACGACATCCTGGATGTGATAGGGGACAGCAGTGAGCTGGGGAAGACCGTCGGCAGCGACGAACAGAACCATAAGCAGACCTATGTGACGCTGTACGGCCTGGAGGAGGCAAAAAGGACTGTGGAAGAGCTGTCGCAGGAGGCTGTGGAGCAATACCTGAAAAATGTCGGCTGTGATCATGAATTTTTGGAAAGACTGATCCTGACACTGATAGACCGCCGCAAATAGGAATAAACAGGGGATAAAGGTATGCTGTTGGAGAACATTAAGCAGGCAAATGACATTAAGAGGATCGACCGGGAGGACTATGATCTGCTGGCGCAGGAGATCCGCGAATTTCTGATCCAGAAGATCAGCGTCACGGGAGGCCATCTGGGATCCAATCTCGGAACCGTGGAGCTGACCATGGCGCTGCATCTCGCGCTGAATCTGCCGGAGGATAAGATCATATGGGATGTGGGACATCAATCGTACACGCACAAGATCCTGACGGGGCGGGGGGACGGCTTTGACCATCTGCGCCAATTTCACGGCCTCAGCGGATTCCCGAAGAGAAAAGAGAGCAATTGTGACGTGTTCGACACGGGCCACAGCTCCACCTCGGTCTCTGCGGGGCTGGGACTGGTGAAGGCAAGGGATCTGAAGGGTGAGACGTGCACGGTGGTATCCGTGATCGGAGACGGCTCCATGACCGGCGGCATGGCCTACGAGGCGCTGAACAACGCGGCGCGTCTGGACACCAATTTCATTATTATCCTAAATGACAACAATATGTCGATCTCCGAGAATGTGGGCGGCGTTTCAAAATACCTGAACAATATCCGTACCGCCACAGGGTATCTGGATCTGAAAGAGGGAATCTACAACGCTCTGCGCAACACAAAGTGGGGCGGCAGTACCATCAAGGGGATCCGCAGGGCAAAGAGCAGCTTTAAGCAGCTGGTGATCCCCGGCATGTTCTTTGAGGATATGGGCATTACATACCTTGGGCCTGTGGACGGTCACAACATCGACGGAATGGTGCGGGTGATCAACGAGGCAAAGCGTGTGGAGGGAGCCGTGCTGATCCACGTGCTGACCCAGAAGGGCAAGGGATATCTGCCGGCGGAGCGGCATCCCGCCAGATTCCACGGAGCGGAGCCCTTTGACATTGAGACGGGCATTCCCTCCCATCCCAGGACGGTGGCCAATTATACGGATATCTTTTCCACGGTCATGTGCAAGCTGGGAGCCAGGGATGAGCGGATCGTGGCGATCACCGCCGCCATGCCGGACGGCACGGGGCTGAAGCGCTTTCGCAATATGTATCCCGACCGCTTTTTCGATGTGGGCATAGCGGAGGAGCATGCGGTGACTTTTGCGGCGGGGCTGGCGGCAGGCGGTCTGAAGCCCATCGTGGCAGTGTATTCCTCCTTCCTGCAGAGAGCGTACGACCAGATCCTTCACGATGTCTGTCTGCAGAATCTTCCGGTGGTGTTCGCCATAGACAGGGCAGGACTTGTGGGAAGCGACGGCGAGACCCATCAGGGGATCTTCGATTTCACGTATCTCTCCGGGATACCCAACATGCATATCTGTGCCCCGAAGAACAAGTGGGAGCTGTCCGATATGCTGAAATTTGCGGTGAATCTGTCGGCCCCTATAGCCGTTCGGTATCCGAGAGGCACCGCTTATGACGGCCTGAGAGAGTACCGCGCTCCCATTGAGCTGGGCAGGGCGGAATGGATCTACAGGGAGTGGGAGATCGCGCTTTTTGCCGTGGGCAGCATGGTAAAGACCGGGGAGGCCGTAAGAGATGCCCTGAAGGCCATGGGATTCGGCGTCAGTCTGATCAACGCCCGCTTTGTAAAGCCCATCGACGAGGAGGCCGTCCTGGAGGCGTGTGAGGATCATGTGCTGATCGTCACCATGGAGGAGAATGTGGCCGCCGGAGGATACGGGGAAAAGGTGCTGGAGCTCATGAACAGGAAGGGCATTCAGAGACGTTTTCTCGGCATCAGTCTTCCGGATGCCTATGTGGAGCACGGCAATGTGGAGCTTTTGAAACAGGAGGTCGGCATTGACGCGGAGAGCATTACCCGCAGTATCTGCGAGCGGATGAAGGGAAATAAGAAGGGTTGAGCCGATGAAAAAGCGATTGGATGTGCTTCTGGTGGAACGGGGCTGCGCCGAGTCCAGAGAAAAAGCCAGAGCCGTCATCATGTCCGGCTGTGTCTATGTGAACGGTCAGAAGGAGGACAAGGCGGGCGCCGTCTTTGCGGAGGAGGGCCTCAGGCTGGAGGTCAGGGGGAACCCTCTGAAATATGTGAGCCGCGGGGGCCTGAAGCTTGAGAAGGCCGTGGAAAGATGGCCGCTCCCGCTGAGGGGGAGCGTATGTATGGATATCGGTGCGTCCACGGGAGGCTTTACCGACTGTATGCTGCAGAACGGAGCCGCCAGGGTCTACGCCGTGGATGTGGGCCGCGGACAGCTTGCGTGGAAGCTGAGGAATCACGGGAGCGTGGTCTGTATGGAACAGACCAATTTCCGCTATATGAAGCCGGAGGACATACAGGACAAGCTGGATTTTGCCAGTGCGGATGTCTCCTTCATTTCACTGACAAAGATCCTCATTCCCGCCAGGAATCTTCTGAAATGCGGCGGTCAGATGGTATGTCTGGTGAAACCGCAGTTCGAAGCGGGGCGTGAGAAGGTGGGGAAGAACGGTGTGGTACGGGATCCTGCCGTTCATCGGGAGGTCATTTCCAGGATCGTGGACTATGCGGACAGCATAGGATTCACGGTGCTGGACCTGGACTATTCCCCCATCAGGGGACCGGAGGGAAACATTGAGTATCTGCTGTATCTGAAAAAAGAGCGTGAACCGGAGGAGGCCGTCAGGGAACGGACGGAGGGAGCTGCAGAACAGCTTCTGAGAGAGCTTGAGCAGTCCGGCGAGGGACTGTCGGGGACGGAAGAGTGGAAAAGGCGCATCGCGGAGACGATAGAGCGCTCCCACACGCTTTAGCAGGGAATGGATACCCGATCGGGCGCGTTGGGGATGCGCGCAGAATGCGAGGGAAAATGAAGCATTTTTTGATCTACACAAATGAACACAAGGACAGAGACCTGGCTGTCACGATGCGCATACGCAGCTTTCTGGAGCGGGAGGGACAGCGCTGTACGGTGCTGGTCCGTGCGGGAGAGACCGGGCGCCGGGAGGGGAGGCCTGCGTCCGATGAGGAGGCCTTTGACGACATTCCCGGCGACGTAGACTGCATGCTGGTGCTGGGCGGAGACGGCACCGTGCTGCAGGCCGCAAGGGAGACCAAGAAGCGGAACATTCCCATCATCGGCGTGAAGCTGGGGACCCTGGGCTATATGACGGAGATCGAGCCGGAGAATCTGGAGGAGTCGCTGGAACGCCTGATCGCCGGGGATTATGAGCAGGAGAAACGCATGATGCTCAACGGCAGAGCCGTCCTTGCGGAGGGACGCACCGAGGAGGGATGGGCGCTGAATGACATTGTGATCTCCCGCGTGGGTTCCCTGCAGATCATAAAATATAAGATCTATGTGAACGGACAGTTCCTCCATGAATATAACGCCGACGGCGTCATCGTCACTACGCCCACAGGCTCCACGGGCTACAATCTGTCCGCGGGCGGGCCCCTGGTGGAGCCGAAGGCCAGACTGATCACACTGACGCCCATCTGTCCCCACACCCTGAACCGGCGCAGCATCATTCTCTCCCCGGAGGATGTGATCGAGATCGAGATACCGAAGGGGCGGGAAGAGCGGATACAGACGGTGGAGGTCAGCTTTGACGGCAGCCATGTGATTCCCCTTCGCACAGGCGACAGGGTCCGCATCGCCGAGTCGGGGGAGAGCACGGCGTTTATCAAACTGAGTCAGGTCAGCTTTCTGGAGGTCCTCCAGCGGAAAATGACAGATTGAGAGGGAGCCATGAAGAAAAATCGTCAGAGAAAGATTTTGGAACTGATTCAAAATTACGACGTGGAGACTCAGGAGGAGCTTGCGGACAGACTGAAGGCCGCGGGTATAGCGGTGACACAGGCGACTGTGTCCAGGGATATCAGGGAGCTGAAGCTGACCAAGGTATCTGCCGCGGACGGCCGGCAGAAATACGCCGTTCTGCGGCAGGAGAGCGGTCAGATGGAGGACAGGTTCCTGCGCGTGCTGCGGGACGGCTTTGTCTCCATGGGCATGGCTCAGAATATTTTGGTGATCAGGACGGTGGCGGGAATGGCCATGGCGGTGGCGGCAGCGCTGGATGCGCTGGATTTCCCGGAGATCGTCGGCTGTATCGCAGGAGACGATACTATCTTTGTGGCGGTGCGCACGCAGGAGGGGGCTGCGGCGCTGATGGAAGAGCTGGAGAGATCCATGGAGAGATAAATTCGGAAGAGAGTGGGATCCATGGAGCTTTTGGCCGTAGATACGGCGGAATGTGAGGATACATGCTGCAGAGCTTACACGTGAAAAATCTGGCGCTGATAGAAGAGGCGGAGGTGGATTTCGGCCCCGGTCTGAATATACTCACCGGTGAGACGGGCGCAGGAAAATCCCTGCTGATCGGAAGCCTGAATCTGGCGCTGGGCAGTAAATTTGAAAGGGACATGCTGCGAAAGGGCGCCGAGAGCGCGCTGGTGGAGCTGGTATTTAGCGAGGACAGTCCGAAGGTGCGGAGAGCCCTTGAAAAAATGGATCTGGAGCCTCAGGAGGACGGCAGCGTCATCCTCAGCAGGCGGCTCCAGGCGGGAAAGAGCACCTGCAGGATCAACGGAGAAGCCGTCACGGCGAAGCAGGTGAAGGAGCTGGCCGAGGTGCTGCTTGACATCCACGGTCAGCACGAGCATCAGTCCCTGCTGCACAAAAAGAATCATCTGGAGATCCTTGACGGTTACTGCGGGGAGGAGCTGCTCCCCATCGCAGCAAAGGTGGCCGGCCTCAGCCGTGAGTGCAGGGAGCTTCGGCGCCGGCTTGAGGAGGAATCGATGGAGGAATCCGTCAGGGAAAGGGAAAGGGCGCTGGCCGAGTTCGAATGGCAGGAGATCGAACAGGCGAAGCCTGTCCCCGGCGAGGATGAGGAGCTGGAGCAGCAGTACCGCCTCATGGCGAACAGCAGGCGGATCATGGAGAATCTTACGGAGAGCTACCGGTATACGGGGAGCGATATGGAGGGAGGCGCGGCCGGAGCCTTGAGCCGGGCGCTGAAGGGGCTGCGCAGCGTATCCGTGTATGACCCGCGCCTGGAGGAGCTGGAGCGGCAGCTGGCGGAGGTGGACAGCCTGCTGTCCGATTATAACCGCGATCTTTCGGAGTATATGAGCCGCTGTGAATTTGACGGTGAGGATTTTGCACGTGTGGAGAAGAGGCTGAATCTTCTGAATCATCTGAAGGAAAAGTACGGGGGCACCATACAGGCGGTGTTGGGCTGCGGTGAAGAGAGAAAGCGGCTCCTGGCAAAGCTGTCGGATTATGATGCGTATATAGGGAGTCTGAAGGAACAGCTGAGCGGCCGGGAGCGGGAGCTGAAAGAAGCCTGCGGAGAGCTGTCGGCCGTGCGGTCCGGGAACGCCGTCCGTCTGGCGGCGGAGTTAAAGGAAGCCCTGCAGCAGTTGAATTTCCTGACGGTGGAGTTTGAGATAGCGGTGCGCCCCGGTCAGCCGGTCTCGGCGAAGGGGTATGACGATGTGGAATTTTTGATCTCCACCAATCCGGGGGAGAGCCTGAAGCCCCTGGACCAGGTGGCCAGCGGCGGTGAGCTGTCCAGGATCATGCTGGCGATAAAGACCGTGCTGGCGGGGAAGGATTCCGTGGGCACGCTGATCTTTGATGAGATAGACGCGGGGATCAGCGGCAGGACGGCCTGGCGGGTATCCGGCCAGCTGGATACGGTGGCCCGGAGCACGCAGGTCATCTGTATCACGCATCTGGCCCAGATCGCAGCCATGGCGGACCGGCATTTTGTCATTGAAAAGAGCAGCACGGAGGACAATACCATCACCGATATCCGTCCGGTGGAGGGAGAGGAGAGCCTGAGGGAGCTGGCGAGACTGCTGGGCAGCGATACGCTGACGGATGCGGCGTTATCCAACGCGCGAGAGATGAGGGCCCAGGCACTGGAGCAGAAAAACAAATTTAAACGGCAAAGATAAATAAAAATCGATAAAAGTACACACACTGTCAACATTGGGATGAGGACAATGTCAGCACAACAATGAGGGCAATGTCAACAGCGTAGACAATGCGGCGGACAGCAGCGTTGAGAACAAAGAATTTGGGAGTGTGTGTGCATGAGGCGTCGGGCAGGCAGCGAAGACAATGACAGGATCAGGGAACAGGCCGGGCAGGATGTAGTCATCCTGCTGCAGAACTGGAAGCAGCGGATGAGGCGGCTTAAAGTTTACCGTTTCTGTCTCTGTATTGCGCTGCTTTTCAGTTGTGCCGCGCTGACGGGCACATTTTATTTCAGAATAGACAGCCGGATACCGTCCGTCATCAACGTGCGGGCGGATCAGGAGCAGTCCTTTTTCCTGGGAGTGCCTGCCGAGGCGGCGATCGTCAGCGTCAGTGAGAGCGGGACAAGCAATATACCGGCAGGGGCCGTGGATATAGACCTGAACAGGACCGTGACCATGAAGGCACCGGAGGAGACGAGCTATCGCATGTTCGTGAAGCTGTTCGGCTTCCTGCCCATCAAGCAGGTCGATATTCAGGTCATCAGGGATCAGGAGCTGATACCGGTGGGAGCGCCCATCGGTATTTACGTGAAGACGGACGGACTGCTGGTGGTGGGAACGGGAGAATTTCAGGGGCAGGACGGCGTCAGCTATTCCCCCGGAAAATACGTGCTGAAATCGGGGGATTACATCCGCCGGGTGAACGGTGAGAACGTGACCGAGAAGGAGGACTTTATACAGCGGATACGCAACTGCGGCGGGAATCAGATCACCCTGACGCTGGAGCGCGGCGGCGAGCTCATGGATGTCCGCGTGGACCCCGTTCAGGACGTGAACGGAGAGTACAAGATCGGCGTGTGGGTCAGGGACAACGCCCAGGGCGTGGGAACGATGACCTACATTGACGGTCAGGGGAATTTCGGCGCATTGGGACACGGGATCAACGATATCGATACCAGCACGCTGATGCATATGGAGGACGGCACGCTTTACAGCACGGATATTGTGGACATTAAGAAGGGGAGCGACGGCGACCCCGGAGAGATGACAGGTATGATCGTCTATTCCGAAGAGAATGTCCTGGGAGATATCACCAGCAACAGCAGCAGAGGGATCTTCGGCGTCTGCAATGACAATGCCCTGGAGCTGGCAGACGGCGAGCCGATGCCGATCGGTCTGAAGCAGGAGATCCAAAAAGGCCCGGCCCAGATCCTCTGTACCGTTGAGGACACCGCCGGATACTACGATGTGGAGATCACGGCGGTGCATCTCGATCATGACAATGTGAACCGGGGCATTGAGCTGAAGGTCACGGACCCGGCGCTGATCGAGGTCACCGGGGGCATCGTTCAGGGGATGAGCGGCAGCCCCATCATTCAGAACGGGAAGATCGTGGGCGCCGTAACGCACGTTCTCGTGCAGGACAGCACCAGAGGATACGGGATCTTTATTGAAAATATGCTGGAACATTAATTTCTCATGGCGGCTCTCTTGCGCAGAGTGGGATCCAGGATCTTTTTCCGGATCCGCAGGTTGGTGGGAGTCACCTCCAGAAGCTCATCCGTGTCAATGAAATCCAGGGCCTGCTCCAGTGAGAGGATCTTGGGCGGCGTCAGGCGCAGGGCCTCGTCCGCACCGGAGGAGCGGGTGTTCGTCAGCTGCTTCTTCTTGCAGACATTCACCTCTATGTCTTCACTGCGCCCCGTCTGGCCGATCACCATGCCGGCGTATACCTTTTCGCCGGGGCCCACAAAGAGAGTGCCCCGCTCCTGGGCATTGAACAGCCCGTAGGTGATGGTCTCGCCCGCCTCGAAGGCGATCAGGGAGCCCTGCTTTCGGTACTGAATATCGCCCTTGTAGGGAGCATAGCCGTCAAAGACGGTATTCATGATCCCGTTTCCCTTTGTGTCCGTCAGGAACTCTCCCCGGTATCCGATCAGGCCTCTGGCGGGTATGGAGAACTCCAGGCGGGTGTAGGTGCCGCCGGAAATGGAACTCATGTTTCGCAGCTCGCCCCTTCTCTGGCCCAGCTTTTCAATGACGGCGCCGGAAAATTCGTTGGGCACATCAATATAGCACAGCTCCATAGGCTCCGTGCGTTTGCCGTTCCCGTCGGTCCGAAAGAGCACCTCTGCCTTGCTGACGGCAAATTCGTAACCCTCCCGCCGCATATTCTCGATCAGGACCGACAGATGGAGTTCGCCCCGGCCGGACACCTTGAAGCATTCCGTGGTATCCGTCTCCTCCACCCGAAGAGAAACGTCGGTATTCAGCTCCCGAAACAGTCTGTCCCGAATGTGGCGGCTGGTCACGTATTTGCCCTCCAGGCCCGCCAGCGGAGAATCGTTGACCATGAACTGCATGGCGATGGTGGGCTCGCTGATCTTCTGGAACGGGATGGGGATCACATGATCGGGGGAGCAGATGGTATCCCCGATGTGCAGGTCGCTGATGCCGGATATGGCGACGATGGCGCCTATGCCCGCCTCCCTGACCTCCACCTTGTTCAGACCGTCGAACTCGTAGAGCTTGCTCACCTTCACCCGGATCTGCTTGTCCGTTTCGTGGTGGTTGCAGATGACCACCTCCTGGTTCACGGCGATCCTTCCGTTGTCCACCTTTCCCACGCCGATCCGTCCCACGTATTCGTTATAGTCGATCGTACTGATCAGCACCTGAGTGCCTGCGTCGGGATCTCCCTCCGGGGCGGGGATGTAGTTCACGATCGTCTCGAACAGGGGCTCCATGCTGGTGCCGGGAGTGTGGGCGTCCATGGAGGCGACGCCGGTCTTTGCGGAGGTAAAGACAAAGGGGCAGTCCAGCTGGGCGTCATCCGCGTCCAGTTCCAGGAACAGCTCCAGCACCTCGTTCACCACTTCGTCGGGCCTGGCCTCCGGCCGGTCGATCTTGTTGATGCAGACGATGACGGGATGCTTCAGCTCCAATGCCTTCCGCAGCACGAATTTTGTCTGGGGCATGGCTCCCTCAAAGGCGTCTACCACCAGGATGACGCCGTCCACCATTTTCAGGACCCGCTCCACCTCGCCGCCGAAATCCGCGTGGCCCGGCGTGTCGATGATGTTGATCTTGGTGTTCCTGTACGTAACGGCGGTGTTCTTGGACAGGATGGTGATGCCGCGCTCCCGCTCGATCTCGTTGGAATCCATGATCCGCTCGGCCACCTCCTGTCCCTTGCGGAATACGCCGCTCTGCTTCAGCAGCTCGTCCACCAGAGTGGTCTTACCGTGATCCACGTGGGCGATGATGGCAACATTTCTGATATCTTCTCTTTTCTGTCTCATTTCTGCTCTATCCTTTCCGAACAGTCCGATCCGCGCCCCGGTGGGGATATCTGTCGCCCCGGCGGGAAAAAACGCTGATTTTCACTGTTTCTGTCAACGAAAAGTTTTGTCGAATCTCAAACCGTTACAGTATAACACCATTTCATGGCAGGTGCAAGTATCCGTCGCAGTCCTCCGAAAAAGTAATTGCTTTTCCATACAGCCGTGCATGATAATATGTTGATAAATGGCGATAAAATGACGAAAAATGAAAAATACCGCGACGGAAAAAGGTACTATTTTCCGGAAAAATATTGTATATATAATAATATCCACCGGAGGCGCGGCGCTCCGGCGGTGCTACCGGAAAAAAGCTTAAGCACGAGACAAGCCGATAAAGCGGCAGAAGGAGAGGAAAAATGACAGATAAGGTAATTGAAAACAATCAGGTGACGGTCATGGGAGAGATCGTGAGCGGTTTTTCTTACAGCCATCAAATTTACGGAGAGGGCTTTTACATGGTGGACGTGAGATGTAAGCGCCTCAGCGAGAGCTATGACATCATTCCCGTCATGGTGTCGGAGCGCCTTATGGATGTGACGGCGGATTACGTGGGAGCGCTGATCTGTGTGAGCGGTCAGTTCAGGTCCTACAATCGCCATGAGGAGAGGAGGAATCGGCTGGTGCTTTCCGTATTTGCCAGAGAGATCAGCTTTATCGACGAGGTGGAGGAGAGCTCCAAGACCAACCAGATCTTTCTGGACGGATATATCTGTAAGGAGCCGATCTACCGCAAGACGCCTCTGGGGAGGGAGATTGCGGATCTTTTGCTGGCCGTCAACCGGCCGTACGGCAAATCCGATTACATACCCTGCATCTGCTGGGGAAGAAATGCCCGTTATGCGAATCATTTTAAGGTGGGGGAGCGCTGCGCCGTGTGGGGCAGGATCCAGAGCCGTGAATATATGAAAAAGCTGGACGAGGAGACCGTGGAGAAGCGGGTCGCCTTTGAGGTGTCCGTGAGCAAGCTTGAGATCGTGGAGGAGACAGAGCCCACGTGAGACGCGGAATCCAGGCGCGGAAGGGATAGGGAAACCGAAATTTGCCAAATTGTGGAAAGTGTGTTATACTGTTGAAGACACAGCAGACTGCAGCCCGCAGATGCGGAGCATCTGCAGGGCGGGCACGCGAATATGTGAGTATCACACGGCGAGGTGCGTTATGGCAAAAGGGTCAATATATATTTATTCCGGCGACGGACGAGGCAAGACATCTGCGGCCATCGGCAGGGCCGTGCAGGCTGCCACGGAGGGAAAGAGCGTGGTGATCATCCAGTTCCTGAAGGAGAGAGGACTGGAGGATTCCGAATTTCTGAAGAGGCTGGAGCCGGAGATAAAGCTGTTCCGCTTTGAAAAGTCAGGCGAGAACTTTGAGCAGCTCCCGGAGGAGAAAAAGCAGGAGGAGATCGCGAATATCCGAAACGGGATCAATTTTGCCAAAAAGGTACTGACCACGGGAGAGTGCGACCTGCTGGTCCTGGACGAAGTGCTGGGTCTGGTGGAGAAGGGAATCGTTGACGGTCAGGTGATACAGTCCGTTCTGGAGAGCCGTGAGGATACCGAGATCATTCTCACGGGCATCAACCTGCCTGATTCCATCTGTATTCTGGCGGACGAGGTGTCCCGCATCGAAAATGTCAAATTTAAGGTCTGGGAATAGAGGCATTGACATAGAAAGGCATTGACACAGACCGATTCTAATGCTATGATGCAAATGTATGTAGGAAGATGCCGAAAGGGTTTTCCTGTTGGACTTTTCGCCGGCACTTCGTCAAGCCGGCGTTTTATATTACACGCTTTATATTACATAAGAAATGCGTCTTCCAGTTATGATATCTGACGCGGACGGAGGAAAAGAAGATGGCTATTTTTAAGGGAGCGGGCGTGGCCATCGTCACGCCGATGTACGACAACGGAAAAGTAAATTACGGGCAGTTCGATGAGCTGTTGGAATTTCAGATCGCAGAGGGAACGGATGCCGTCATTGTGTGCGGCACCACCGGTGAGGCTTCGACGCTGACCCATGAGGAGCATCTCGACGTGATCGGCCACTGTGTCAGGACTGTGGCCGGCAGGATCCCCGTGGTGGCAGGCACCGGGTCCAACTGCACAGAGACGGCGATCTATCTTTCCACGGAAGCCGAAAAGCTGGGCGTTGACGGCCTGCTGCTGGTGAGCCCCTACTACAATAAGGCCACCCAGAACGGATTGTACGCTCATTTCAAGGCCATTGCGGAATCGGTAAAGCTGCCTGTCCTGCTCTACAATGTGCCCTCCAGGACCGGCTGCAATATTCTGCCGGAGACGGTGGTGCGGCTCTGCAGGGATGTGGAGAATATCGTGGGCGTAAAGGAAGCCAGCGGCAATATTTCCCAGATCGCAAAGCTGGCGTCTCTTGCGGGAGACGACGTAGACATTTATTCCGGCAATGACGATCAGATCGTTCCGATCATGGCACTCGGAGGCATCGGAGTCATTTCCGTGCTGGCCAATGTGGCTCCCCGGCAGACCCACGAGATCTGTAAGAAATTTCTGGATGGCGATCCGGCGGGCAGCCTGAAGGAGCAGCTTCGGGCCATGGAGCTGTGCGGAGCGCTGTTCTGTGAGGTCAATCCCATTCCCGTCAAGAAGGGACTGGAGCTGATGGGAAGGATCAACGGCACTCTGAGGATGCCGCTGACAGAGATGGAGCCTGCGAATGTGGCAAGGCTTGAGAAGGCAATGAAAGAGTACGGAATACTGTAATACGGATACCGGCATGGATCTGCCGGCGGTATCCGCCGGCGATACGGAGTGGAGGACAAGATGATCAAAATTATCATGCATGGATGTAACGGCAGGATGGGTCAGGTCATCAGCGGAATGATAGCGGAGGACCCGGAGCTGGAGATGGCGGCGGGGATCGATCCGCGGGACGACGGACATAACCCGTATCCCGTTTTCCCGGATATTTCGCTGTGCGACGTGGAAGCGGACTGCCTGATCGATTTTTCCACGGCCTCCGTGGTGGATCGGATGTTGGATTACTGCGCGGAGCATAAGCTTCCCTGCGTGCTGTGCACCACGGGGCTGAGCCAGGCGCAGGCGGATAAGGCGGCGGAGGTATCCAGGAGCACGGCGGTGCTGAAATCCGCAAACATGTCCCTTGGCATCAATCTTTTGCTGAAGCTGTTAAAAAACGCGGCCGAGGTGCTGGCCCCTGCGGGATTTGACGTGGAGGTGCTGGAAAAGCATCATAATCTCAAGCTGGATGCGCCAAGCGGAACGGCGCTGGCGCTGGCGGATTCCGTCAACGAGCAGCTGGGGGGCGATTACGAATATGTATTTGACAGAAGCGTAAGGCGCGAGCAGCGCCCGAAAAAGGAGATCGGCATCAGCGCGGTGCGGGGCGGCACCATCGTGGGAGAGCATGATGTGATCTTTGCCGGAACGGACGAGGTAGTCACATTCTCCCACACGGCGTACTCCAAGGCCGTGTTCGGCCGAGGCGCGGTGCAGGCGGCAAAGTTCCTGGCCGGAAGACCTGCGGGAATGTACAGCATGAGCGATGTGATCGAAGCCGTTCTCAACGTCTGACAAAAAGCGGTAAGGCCTTCAGATGCCGGAAATGACGGAATCCTGAAAGCCTTACCGTTTCCATTATCAAACAGAATATCAGCGGTTTGCGGTCTGGCCCGCAGCGTCGCTGCCGTTCGCGCCATTCGTGCCGTTCGCGCCATTCGCGCCGTTTGTGCCGTTTGCGCCGTTGGTCCCGTTTGCGCCGTTTGCGCCGTTCGTGCCGTTGTCATTGCCGAGCACATTGTCGGTAATGTCGTCGATGCCGTCTCTGACATCGTCCACCACGTTGTCGAGAGCGCCGTCCGCATCGCCCATGAGCGAGTTGCCGTTCTGGTCGGTGCCTTCCGTGACGGAATTGTTGTAGCTTCCGTTGCCGTTATCGGCAGCGGTCCCGTTGTCTGCACCTGAGTTGACATCGCCGGAGGCCGCGCCGTTTTCGGTGCTGCCGGCCGTATTCCTGTCGGCGCCGTTCGTGCCGTTGGTATTGCCGCTGTTGTCGGCTACCGTGCCGGCTCCGGACTGTGCATTGTTTCCGGCCATGCTGCCGGAGTTATTGTTCGTTCCGTTGGTACAAGCCGTTGTCATGCATATGAATGCAAGTACCAGACCGAGTGCCAGGAGCCTTTTGGCCCCTGCAAGAGCATTGAATTTTTTCATAGTCTCCTCCATTCTGCATATTGTTCGTCTGTCTGCTGAAGATAAATTGAAAAATCCTGCCGTTCCGTCTGACGGTGCGACACGGATTTTGCATTTAGTATGTGAGATGACAGATAATTTATGCGCGGCGGCGACAAAAATTTTTACAAAAATTGAGAGGAACGGTTGCTGACATTATGGAATTCAGACCTTGTATCGATATTCATGACGGCAGAGTGAAACAGATTGTCGGGAGCAGTCTGAGCGGGGACGGCGGCCGGGTTCGTGAAAATCATGTGTCGGAGAAGGACGCTGCCTTTTTTGCGGAATTATACCGGGATCACAAAATAAAGGGCGGGCATGTCATACTTTTGAACGCTGTGTCCGACGAATTATATGAAAAGACAAAGCAGCAGGCCATGGATGCGCTGAGAGCCTATCCGGGCGGGCTGCAGGTGGGAGGCGGCATCACTCCGCAGAACGCCGCTGATTTTTTGGATGCCGGCGCATCCCATGTGATCGTGACCTCCTATGTGTTCCGGGAAGGCAGGATATTTTACGGGAGGCTGAGGGAGCTGCGGGAGGCAGTGGGGAAAGACCGGCTGGTGCTGGATCTGAGCTGCAGGAGAACGAATGCCGGGTATACCGTGGTGACCGACAGGTGGCAGAAGCTGACATCGGAGCAGCTGGACGGGGCGTTGTTGGACAGGCTTTCCGAATTCTGCGACGAATTTCTGATCCACGCGGTGGATGTGGAGGGAAAATCGGAGGGAATCGAGGAGGAGCTTGCAGAGCTTTTGGGGCGATGGAGCGGCAGGACCGTGACATACGCGGGCGGCGTACACAGCTACGGGGATCTGCGGCTGCTCAAAAGGCTGGGAAGAGACCGGCTGAACGTCACCGTCGGAAGCGCGCTGGATCTGTTCGGCGGAAGCCTGAGCTGGAAAAAGGTGCTGGAGATCTGTTCGGCGGAAGCCTGAGCCGGAAAGAGGCGCCGGAGATCTGTTCGGCGGAAGCCTGAGCCGGAAAAAGGTGTCGGAGATCTGTTCGGGGCAGGACTGCTCTGACAGTTAAAATACAAATACCGAAGGATAAGGAGAAGACCGGGATGGACAAGATCAAGAAATGGCTGAACGAAATTTTTATAGAGGGTCTGAGCGGAATGGCGTTGGGGCTGTTCTCCACTCTGATCGTCGGCACTATCATCTCCCAGATCGGAGGTCTGATCAGCGGGCCGCTGAGCGTCTATCTGACCGCCGTCAGCAACGTGGCGAAGACCTTGACCGGTGCAGGTATCGGAGTTGGTGTAGCCTGCAAATTCAAGCAGGGGCCTCTGGTCACCGTGTCCGCGGCAGTGGCAGGAATGGTCGGCGCATTTCCCGCAGTCACCGCCATGGAGGCCTTCAAGCTGGGCGCGCCGGGAGAGCCCCTGGGAGCTTTTGTGGCAGCGGTGGTGGCGATCAAAATGGGCGCTCTGGTGGCCGGGAAGACAAAGGTCGACATCCTGGTGACGCCGCTGGCCTCTATCCTTTCCGGATCTCTGGTCGCCTTTGTGGCAGGGCCTCCCATAGCCGTCTTTATGGGCTGGCTCGGCAATCTGGTAAATGTGAATGTGGAGCTGCACCCCATCCTGGGAGGCATGGCCGTGTCCGTGCTCATGGGAATGATCCTGACGCTTCCCATCAGCTCGGCCGCCATCGGCGTGTCCCTGGGAATGTCCGGTCTGGCTGCGGGAGCTGCTACGGTAGGCTGCTGCTGTAACATGGTGGGCTTCGCCGTCGCCAGCTACCGGGAGAACAAGGTGGGAGGACTGGTGGCGCAGGGCGTCGGCACCTCCATGCTGCAGGTCCCGAATATTGTAAAAAAGCCTGTCATCTGGCTCCCGGCAATCCTGTCCAGTGCCATCCTGGGCCCCATAGCGTCTGCGGTCCTGCGGATGACCAGCACCCCCGTGGGCTCCGGCATGGGTTCCGCCGGATTCGTGGGACAGATCGCGGCCTACGGCTCCATGGTGGAGGGCGGCAGGAGCGGCGGGGCGGCATTGCTGCTGATCCTGACGATGCATTTTGTGCTTCCGGCAGTTCTGACACTGCTGTTCTCTGAACTGATGCGCAAAAAGGGGTGGATCGCCGCCGGCGACATGGCTTTGAAGCTGTGATTGTTATGAATTTTTTACAAAAATGTTAAATTTCCGTTGCTGTCAGGAGTCACCTATGGTAAAATAATGAAGTTTACCGGAGGTGACTTTTGTATGAGACGACAACGACATAAACGAAAGAACAGTCATGTAGTCATTGTTACATCCGATGCCCCAGATGCAGGTATAAGACAGTTCCGTATCAGAAAGTGGGCCGCAGAGATACTGATGCTTTTGCTGAGCGCTGCCGCGGGAACGCTGATCGGCCTCATCATTTTCGTCGGAGACATCCGGGAGGAGGGAAGCTTTCTGAGGCAGGAGCAGCTCGAAGAATTCCAGGCGCTGGAAGCGGAAAAGGAGGCTCTCCAAAGTCAGGTGCAGGAGCTGAATGCCACGGTGCAGATCCTGAGCGATACGGTGGCCCAGAAGACGGAGAGCGAGAACAGTCTGTCCGAGCAGGTGGCTTCACAGTATACGCCTACGGAATTTCCGCTGACCGGCTCTGCCACCTGGGAGGAGGTCACAGAGGGAGATCCCATGTGTATTTTTACCTCCTCAGAGGGTGCCATGGTGGTGGCGACGGCGTCCGGGACCGTTACCGCAGTGAACGACGACGGCGAATACGGCCATAATGTCTGGATCGACCACGGGAACGGCTATGTCACGATATACAGAAATTCCGGCGAAGTGAAGGTACGGCAGGGGGAGAGCGTCAAGCAGGGAACAACGCTGTTCCTGATCAATGACGGGAACAGTAAGCTTGGATACCAGATGATGAAGGACGGAGCATATATCGCACCTATGGATGTGCTCGTCATAAGCGGCTGATGCCGAGGATAATTTATAGGCCGTTAGCGGCAGAAGGTGAGGATGATCATGAAGAATAAAGAGGTAAGAATTACGACTCTCATAGGACAGGGCGCCGTGTGCAACGGTGATTTCAGCGCGGAGGGTTCGGTGAGGATCGACGGTGTCGTGAACGGGAACGTAACGATAACGGGAGCACTGATCGTGGGAGCCGCGGGGACAGTCAACGGCGACGTTTCCGCCAAGTCGGCCATGATAGGAGGAGAGATCGTCGGAAATGTGACAGTGACGGACAAGACGGAGCTGACAGGTACGGCGAGAGTGCTGGGCAACATTTCCACCGCTGTGATCGTGATCGATGAGAATGCCGTATTTCAGGGAAGCTGCAACATGAATCAGAGTGAGCCTGAAAGACGGCCCAGACCTGTGGGCAGAGCGATGAGATCGGGAAAGAGATCCGCCAAGGCGGCCATTGAGGAGGCACTGAAGGAAATGGAGGAAGCTGACCGCGAGGAGAACGACTCCTCCGGGCAGAACAGTGCGCTCTGACCTTACGGCTGTTCCATACGGCCGAAGACCATCTCGTAGCCGTCATTGCCATAGTTCAGGGAACGGTTCACCCGGCTGATGGTGGCAGTGGAAGCGCCGGTCTTCTCGGCGATCTCCAGATAAGTCTTCCGGTTCTTCAACATGGCGGCTACCTCGAAGCGCTGGGAGAGAGAGAGCAGTTCGTTGATGGTACACAGGTCCTCGAAAAAGCGGTAGCACTCATCCCGGTCCTTTAAGCACAGCACTGCGTCGAACAGGGAATCCACAGCTTCTGTCTTGATTTTTTTGTTCATATGGCGGCACCTCCCTGAATACTTTTACACTGTAAAATTTTACAGCTGTACTATAAACATTTTAACATACTAAAGTCTTGAAGTCAACTTGGACTTGCGGAAAAATCCGTATCTGAGCGAGAGACGGATGCGCCGGAGCTGATGGCGCAGCGTCTCGCAATCGCAGTTCAGGTCTCTGGCAAAATATATCTGATACAGTGCGTCCTCCTGCTCCGGGCCGAACGGGAACAGATGCCTCTCGCGCATCCAGTCCAGCTGCTCCTTCAGGGTGCGCAGTTTTTGAAAATCTTCGTTTCTCCTGTTCAGGCAGGACTGAAGACGGCCGTATTCCAGCTGTACCCTCTCCCTGGGGGGCAGCTTTTTTTCTCTGCAGATGCGCCGCAGATACAGGATCCCCAGGCACAGCAGGAACAGGACTGCGGCCGCCGGCAGTATATAGCTCATTCCGCCGAGGGCGTTTTCAAAATAGGAGCCGAGGTCGGTTCCTGCCATGTCTGTCTCGTCTGCGCCGGCACCGCCCATAAATGCCTCCCAGAAGGATGTGGTGTTCGCCTGAGTTGTCTGGGCGGGCGTGGGGTCTACCACGAGCCAGCCTTTTCCGCTCACATAGATCTCTACCCATGCATGGGCATATGCGTCGGGAATCTCTACTTCCACCAGCGCCGTTTCACCGAGGGGCGCATATCCGCTGTAGTAGCTGCTGTAGTCCGCGCCCTCCACCAGCGAACCGCCTTCCGTCACGTCCTGAAAGGTAAAGGCGTAACCCTCCGCGTATCGCGCCGGGATCTCCATTTGGCGGAACAGCATGACGGCCGCAGACGCAAAGTGTTCACAGTATCCCCGTTTGCTCTCCAACAGGAAATGGGTGATGTAATCGGGATCGCCCCAGTATATTCCCGGCCGGAGAGTGTAAGCATAATTCTCCTGGAAGAAGGATATGATCTGTTGCGCGATCTCTTCCTCCGTGCCCGAAAAGCCTGCCTCCTCGCATGTTTTCTGAACGGCGTACTGACAGATCCAGGGCACCTCCAGGTAGTCGTCGGACACGTAATCGTAGATATCGTCGGCCTGACTTACGGGGGGATAGTATACGTAGCGGGAGATTCTTCCCTCTGTCTCGGTCTCCTCCGGGTCGGTATAGTAGGGCCGGTATTCGAACATGTCGCTGTCGCCCATCTTCTCTACTTCCATGATGCCCCTTCCCTGCAGCGTTTCTTCAGACAGTTCGCTTTGGATATAGGAGTCCCCCAGGATCAGGGTGCTGAGGCGATATTGAATAGTACGTAAGAGCAGGCTCCCTTGCATGGCACCGTTATCCGGTACGTCATCGGCGGCGGGGGTCCATTTGTCCCCCTGGTATTCTTTTCCGGTGAACGCCTTCAGATAGACGGTATTGAGATCGTAGGGAGTGTATCTGACCTTCAGCACCGTCTCGTAGGTAGGCATGATGACAGGCGTCTTGCTGAGCTGCCCGCCGTTGACGCCGGCGCCGGAGCTGTTCTGGGGGAACAGCGCCATCAGGCCGAACTGTGCGAACAGGACCGCGTTCTCCTCGGATGCCTGCTTCAGCGTGCTCTTGGGCAGGAGCCGGTTATATTGTGCCTCCGGCAGGACGATGGACACGGCCCTCACGGCCAGAATGGTCAGCACTGCCGCAATCGGCAGAATACAGCGCATCTGCCGCGACATTTCCTCACGTATGCCCCAGGCGCGGAGAATGGCGGCGGTAAGATAACCGGTCAGCAGAAAAAGCATGTGGATCAGCTTCGGGGAACGGTCAAAATAAAAGGGAAGCAGATAGGGCAGGAAGGTGAGGGCGATCACCTTGAGAAGACTGCACTTGTTCTGCAGCATGATATTCAGCAGGATGACTGCCACCATGCCCAGGAGCAGGGCGAACATGGTGACCGTAACATAGGTGTTGTCTATGGCGAGGGCGTATTCGATTCCGTCCCGCACGTGCAGATACTGTCTTGCCACCTCGTAGCAGCGGTTCAGAACGGCAAAGTAGCCGCTGTTGATGAGCCGGTATTTTGACACGGCAAAATAGGCATATATGGCAAAATAGAAAATGATGACAAGATTCTGGAACCACCTTTTTCCGGTCTCGTACACCGCGCTCAGGATCAGGGCCAGCACAAAGAGGACCAGCATGCACAGACCGTTATTATACTCCAGGTCAAAGGAGGACAAAAATCCCCCCAGGGAGCCGTATGACAGCAGAAAGAGCAGGAGGGCCTTCGCAAGGACCGAAAAAACATCATACCTTTTGCTCCCCTGCACCTGCACGAGAGTCAGCTCCGGTCTTTCTGTTCCGTTCATCCTATCGAATATACGCACCTTTGTATTCTCCTGTCTGGACCAAGATATAGCTTGCGCCGGGGTGCTGGGCCGACAGCTGCCGCTGGGCCTCCTCCTGGGGATGCAGCCCGCTGTCGCTGAGGATCTCCTCGATGGCGTTCTCCAATTCTCCCTGCTCCCAGACGGAGCGCTCCAGAAGAATTTCGCCGTGCCCCGGCCAGTAGAGCTGTATGGGGTATTCCTTCTCTATCAGGAGCCTGCACAGGGCGTACAGAGATTCGATGAGTCCGTCGTTGTGCTGTCTGTCGCCGCCCAGGGGCAGAAGCACATTTATCTTTTCCCGTCCTGTGGCCAGGCGCTCCCGCACCATCAGCTGCTCCTGCTTGGCGGACAGCTTCCAGTGGATGCTCTTCAGCTCGTCCCCCGGAATATACTCCCTTATCTCATAATCGGGATTGTAGTCCGTGCCGCGTTTTTTCGTCTCGTTATCCCTGGGAAAGCCGTCCACGCACTCATATATTTCCTCTGCCTCCACATCCGAGAAGGCAGGCCATACAATGACATCGGCATCCGGCCGGCTGCTGTCCCGCAGGCAGAACAGGTGGAGCAGGTCGTAGATATCAAAGGATTCTATCCTGACCTCCACGCGCCCCGCGTATTGGCTGCTCATGAGCTGCTCTGTCCCGGCCTCGCCTCCGGGGCCTGCCCACAGGCGCTGCTTCCTCCGCTCGGAGTACCCGGTGAAGAGATTGCTGCAGCGATAGGACACGTCCGCGGTGAAAACGGCATACCTTGAGTAATTATGTATCTTGACGGCAAAGGAAAAGCCGGTGTTCCTGCCGACTCGCCTGTCGGGCAGCAGGACCCGGACCTTCAGCATATCCCTGCCGGCCAGTAAGAGAAGGAACGACGCTGCCGGGCAGCATACCATTAATATCAATGCCAGGAACAAAAGATAACTGCGAAAAAAATTCCACACGCAGAGAGTGACGGCGAACAGTATGCAGTATCTCAAAATTCCCCAGGGGTTCGGGCGAAGCTTCTTTTTCATCAGAATGCGTGGATCCTTTCTGTGATTTCCGAAATGACATCTGCCACATCCAGACCCTCCGCGCGCACCTTGGCGTTCAGGTGGATCCGATGCCTCCACACGTCGTGGATCACCGACAGCACGTCCTCCGGGATCACGTACTCCCCGCCGCGCATCAGAGCCATGGCCCTGGCCATCCGCAGGAGCGCGATGCCGCCCCTGGGGCTGACGCCCAGGGCAATACGGGGATTTTTCCTGGTCTCCTCAGTGAGCCGCACCACGTATTCATACATATTTTCGGACGTGTGAAGGGTCTCGGCCTGTTTTCTCAGCTCCATCAGACGGTCTGCGGTGATGACGCTGCGCACCTGCTCCAGACCCTCCCCGGCACTGTTCTTCAGGATGTCTACCGCGGCCTCATGGGAGGGATAGCCCACCTTCAGGCAGATCAAGAAGCGGTCCAGCTGTGATTCCGGCAGAAGCTGTGTGCCGGAGGAGCCGAAGGGATTTTCGGTAGCGATCACCGTGAAGGGAGTGGGCAGGGGATGGGATACCCCGTCCACCGTTGCCTTGGCCTCCTCCATCACCTCCAGGAGCGCTGACTGAGTCTTGGAGGAGGTGCGGTTCAGCTCGTCCGCCAGGAACAGATTGCAGAACACCGCGCCCTTTTTGTATTCAAATTCGCCGGTGCCGCTGTTGTACATGGTAAAGCCCACAATATCGCTTGGCAGCACATCGGGCGTGAACTGCATCCTCCTGTATTCCAGCGCCATGGATCTGCCCAGGGCCATGGCCAGCGTGGTCTTCCCCACGCCCGGTATATCCTCCAGAAGGACATGACCGCCCGCCAGAACGGCAGCCAATACCTTGCGGATGACATCGTTCTTTCCCTTGACTACCTTTTGCACCTCGGTGACGATCTGCTCCAGCTCATTGTTCATAGAAATGTTTCCTTTCCTGACCGGGATATCTGCATTCCGGTGTGATTGCTCTTATTATAACATCATGCACGGAGTAATTCAATGAAGGACATGTTTTTTGCGGCCTGCGGGGGCCGGACGGCGAAAAGAAAAAAGAAATTGTTGTCATACGGTTTTGAATACTATATAATATTGCTATACCGCGTGTAAAAGGAGGAAATATACTTGACGATTGATAAGAACGATCTGCTGAACAGTATTCTGGCCAGTCTGGACAGGATCAAATATATCAGTCCCGACGATATTCCGGATATCGATCTGTACATGGATCAGGTGACTACCTTTATGGACAATCATCTTCGGGCCTCTCTGAGGTATCCCGGTGAGGACAAGATACTGACAAAGACGATGATCAATAACTACGCAAAGAACGATCTCCTTCCGCCGCCGGTGAAAAAGAAGTATTCCAAGGAGCATGTGCTGCTGCTGATCTTTATCTATTATTACAAGGGGATCCTGTCCATAGGGGACATACAGACGCTGCTGCGTCCCATCACGGAGCAATTCTTCAAGAACGACGGCGATTTCAATCTGGAAAGCATCTACCGGGAGGCGTTCAGCCTGGAGGCGGCTCAGGTGGAAGCGCTGAAGGCGGATGTGACGCAGAAATTCAAAGCGGCGGAAGGGACTTTTCTGAACGCTCCCCAGGAGAGCAGGGAATTCCTTCAGAAATTTGCCTTTATCTGTGCGCTCAGCTTTGACGTGTACATGAAGAAGCTGCTGATCGAAAAGCTGGTGGACGATCTGGCGGAGCGAACGGCAGCGCCCGATAAGGGCCAGGAAAAGAAGAAAGGCGCGAAGACGGAGAAGACCGAGTGACCGTTTCCCGGCGGCAAGGAACTTTTCGCCGTTTCCCTTCATATGATAGAACATCATTTGAAAGGGAGGTCTTTTATGAAAAGGTCAAAGTTCAACAAGGCAGTTGCAGTGTGCCTCAGTGTGATACTGGCAGTGGGCGCGCTGACCGGATGTGCAGGCCGGAGTGGATCATCGAAGGGCAGCAGGGAGGTAGTGCTGAACGAGGTGGCTCACTCCATTTTCTATGCCCCCATGTATGTGGCCATAGAGAACGGCTATTTTGAGGACGAAGGCATTTCGCTCACGCTGGTGACGGGCTTCGGCGCCGACAAGACCATGACGGCGGTGCTCACCGGCGAGGCGGATATCGGTTTTATGGGAAGTGAGAGTACAATATACACCTACGCGGGCGGCACGGAGGACTATGTGGTGAACTTTGCCCAGCTGACCCAGCGGGCGGGCAATTTTCTTGTGGCCAGGGAGCCTGTGGACAATTTTTCCTGGAAGATGCTGATCGGCAGGGATGTGCTGGGAGGCAGGGCAGGAGGCATGCCGGAGATGGTATTTGAATATATTCTGGAGAAGAACGGCATCGACCCGGCGGAGGTCAATATTGACCAGAGCATCGATTTCGGCTCCACCGCGGCGGCCTTTTCCGGCGGCCAGGGAGAGTTCACGGTGGAATTTGAGCCTCACGCCACCGCTCTGGAAAAGAAGGGAGAGGGCTATGTGGTGGCTTCTCTGGGCGAGGATTCCGGATTTGTTCCTTACACCGCTTTCTCCGCAAAGAAGAGCTATCTGGAGAAGAATAAGGATACCGTACAGGCGTTTACCAATGCCCTGCAGAGAGGAATGGACTACGTGCAGACCCACACCCCGGAGGAGATCGCGGAGGTGATCGCACCCCAGTTCTCAGAGACGGATCAGGAGACGCTGACGGCCATCGTGCAGCGCTATTATGAGCAGGATACCTGGAAGGAGGACCTGGTGTTCGAGAAGGATGCCTTCGATCTTTTGCAGAACATTCTGCAGGACGCGAAGGTCCTGGAGGAGAGAGTCCCCTATGAGGATCTGGTGAATACGGAATTTGCAAAGGAAGCCTTAAAGTAAATATTCCGCACAGGGAAGGACGCAGTGCCGGCCCGATGCAGGCAGCCGCCCCGGAGAGGATCCGCGGGCGGCGTTCTTGTGTTTCGGAATGGAACCGCATTTTTAAATAAAGTTGTTGAGAAAAAGTGTAAAACTTGGTAGAATAAACATAGTTGTGAAATTACATATTTTCGCGGTCAGAACAATAATTTGTTAATGGAGGAAGAAAAATGGGATTAATCAAAGCAGCTAAAGACGCCCTCGGCAGTCTGGTGGCTGACCAGTGGCGCGAGTATTTCTACTGCACGTCGATGAACAGCGACACGCTGATGGTCAAGGGCGAGAAGCGGGTGACGCAGGGCCGGAACAGCAATCAGGGAACCGACAACATTATCTCCAACGGTTCCATTATTTCCGTCAATGCGGGACAGTGCATGATCATCGTGGATCAGGGTAAGATCACGGATTTCTGCGCAGAGCCCGGCGAGTTCGTGTACGACAACTCCACGGAGCCCTCACTGCTGTACGGAAATCTGGGAGAGAATCTGAAGAAATCCTTCACCCAGCTGGGAAGAAGGTTCACCTTCGGCGGCAATACGGCCAAGGATCAGAGAGTCTATTTCATCAACACAAAGGAGATCCTGGACAATCTCTACGGCACGCCGACAGCCATCTCGTTCCATGTGGTATCGCCCAAGACGGGTCTTGAGCTGGAGACGACGGTGAAGTGCAACGGTAAGTATTCCTTCAAGATCGTGGATCCCATTGTCTTCTACACCAATATCGCGGGCAATGTGGAGGACAAATACTCCAAGAATGAAGAGCTGACAGGCATCATGAAGTCGGAGCTTCTGACCAAGCTTCCCATTGCGCTGTCCCAGATCGCGGCGCAGGGCGTGCTCCCTTCTCAGGTGCCCGCGCATATGGATGAGCTGACCGAATACCTGAAGACCGAGCTGAACACGCTCTGGACGGAGAAGCGCGGTATCGAAGTGGCGTCCATGACCATGAACGCGCCCATCGTTCCTCAGGAGGACCTGGACAAGATCAACAAGTGGAACGAGACTGCGGTGCTCACCAACGCCAACATGGCTGCGGCAAGACAGACGGAGGCTTATACTAGGGCTCTGGAGAATATGGGCAACGGCGGCGGAGACGGCGAGGGCGGCAACGCATCTGCCATGAACGGCGCTATGGGTATGATGGCCATGGGCATGATGCAGGGCATGATGAACAACGGCATGGGCAATATGTTCGGAGTATCCCAGCCTCAGAATCAGCAGCCTCAGATGAAGCCTGCAAGCACTGTGGCAGAGGGAGCGGTGCTCGGCTGGACCTGCAGCTGCGGCAGGGCGGACAACAGAGGCAAATTCTGCCAGGAGTGCGGACTTCCCAAGCCCGCTCTGGACGGCTGGACCTGCTCCTGCGGACATGTGAACCAGGGCAAGTTCTGTCAGGAGTGCGGCAAGAAGAAGCCGGAGGGCGCACCGCTGTATCGATGCGACAAGTGCGGCTGGGAGCCGGAAGATCCTGCGAATCCTCCGAAATTCTGTCCTGAGTGCGGAGACATTTTTGACGACAACGATAAGATCTGACCGCTGCGCGGGACATAGGACCGCGGCAGCAAACGGGAGATTTCGGAATGCATTTACTTATCATTGCATTGGTACTGATACTGATCATTATGGGAATATCATTTTACACTTACAGAAAGATCAAAAGAAAAGTAGAGGCTTTTTCCGACCTGGCATTCGGAACGAGGGATATCGTGGAGGGCCTGCAGAAGGTGGAGCGTGAGAGCGAGGTCACGCCAAAGTCCGTCTCTGCGGGCACCGGTATCTATCTGCCCCGGATCGCCAGGGATTTTCCCGAATTCAATTTCGACGAGATGAAGCGGCGGGCGGAAAATGTTCTGACATCCTATCTGCGCGGCGTCGATGAGATGGATGCCTCCTTGCTCGCCGAAGGTACGGAGGAGCTCAGGAACAGGCTGCGGATGGAGATAGATATGCTGCGGGACGCCGGCAGAAGAGAGCACTATCAGAACATCATGCTGCACAGGACGGAGATCACCTCCTACTCCAAGGCAAAGGGAAAATGCACCGTGGTCTTCCAGTCTTCCGTTCAGTACAA
>CANQUQ010000014.1 GCA_947627115.1 uncultured Acetatifactor sp. | reverse complement strand
CCTCCCTTATAAAATCCTTTGCGCCCGTCTCTTGGCAGTAAAACGGAGAAAGAGGGATTTGAACCCTCGCGCCGGTTGCCCGACCTACACCCTTAGCAGGGGCGCCTCTTCGGCCTCTTGAGTATTTCTCCTTGATCCGAACTACGTCTCTACCAATTGATCTTTCACCCTTATGTGACGCAAAAAATATTATACATAAGGCATAAAGCTTTGTCAATTGCTTTTTTACTTTTCATACTCTGAAATAGCCGCTTCTATCCGTCCCTTGACCATGTCGGCGATCTCCGGCGTCTTCATGGACGCATACTCCTCATAATAAATAGGCGGAAGATAGATCAGCTTCACCGTGACGGGGACAATGGATTTTTCATCAAACGGTTTAAAGGAGTCGATCAGCGCGCAGGGCACAATAGGACACTTCGCCTTGACCGCACTCTTAAAGGTTCCTCCTTTAAAAGGAAGCAGCTTATTTCCCATCTTGCTTCTGGTTCCCTCTGCAAAAATCAGGAAATTTTTGCCTTTCCTGACTTCTTCCGCCATCTGATTGATGACCTGCATGGACTGGCGGATATCCTCCCTGTCGATGACAATGGAGCGCAGCGCGGAGATCACCTGCTTCAACAGGATCACATTGCTGGCCTCCTTCTTGATAACGAAGGCAAAAGGTACGGGACAGGATTCCAGGAACACCAGAACATCGAACAGGCCCTGATGATTGGGAAAAAAGATAAAGCCGTTTTCCTTCGGAATATTTTCCAGCCCGTGAGATTCTATCCTGACTCTCCCGGCGCGGTTAGCCGCTTTCGTCACTTTCTTCACGAAAGCGTATGCCCTTTCCTGATCATAGTCTTTCCTTTTTCCGTTCCACCATATTCCCAATAAATAGTAAGGCACCCTGAAGATCAGCCTTACCACCATCAACACGATACGTCCCATTGCATTTCTGTTCCCTTTTTTGATTTCACTGCCTATTCTCTGCAGTAATCGCGCACGGCTGTTTCATACAGATCGTTTCCCTCGGCGTCAATCACCACGATTACCGGAAAGTCCTTGACCTCCAGCCTGCGAATGGCCTCCGTACCGAGATCCTCATAAGCGATCACCTGCGAGGAAACAATGGAGCGGGAGAGCAGCGCGCCGGCGCCTCCCACTGCCGCAAAGTAAACTGCACCGTTCTTCACGATTGCTTCCTTTACTTCCCTGCTGCGCTTTCCCTTGCCTATCATTCCCTTCAGGCCAAGCTCCAGCAGCTTGGGCGCGTATTTGTCCATTCGGCTGGCGGTAGTAGGACCTGCGGAACCGATAGGCCTTCCCGTTCTGGCAGGCGAAGGTCCCATGTAATATATCACATTGTTCTTCATATCCAGAGGAAGCTGTTCCCCCTTTTCCAACGCCTCCTGCATTCTCTTGTGAGCCGCATCTCTCGCCGTGTAGATCGTTCCCGTCAGATATACATAATCTCCTGTCCGCAGAGACACCGCCGTCTCAGCATCAAACGGTACATTAACATGTTTATCCATTCCACCAAGCCCTTCCGCATGTTCCGCTTACTCTTGTCTGCACAAAACATCACTATAAGTCCTGCACCGAACACTTCCGTTACGCCGTATTACTTATTTCTTTACCTATTATATTACTTATTATATGATACGAACGGCATGACGATTTACATGGCAGCAGATATTCACTGCCACGGGCAATCCTGCAATATGTGTGGGGTACGTCTCTATATTGACTGCCAGAGCGGTGGTCGTTCCGCCCAGACCGCCGGGGCCGATGCCCGACCGGTTTATCTTCTCCAAAAGCTCCTGCTCCAGTTCCCGCACATACGCTACATCCGAGCCCTTATCCACCGGCCGCGTCAATGCCTTTTTGGCCATTAAGGCACATTTTTCAAAAGTTCCGCCAATACCGACCCCTATCACCATAGGAGGACAGGCATTGGGTCCCGCATCCTTTACAGCCGTCAACACGGCATTCTTTACGCCCTCCAGCCCGTCGGCGGGCTTCAGCATGAACACCCTGCTCATATTTTCGCTCCCGAACCCTTTGGGCGCGACCGTGATCCGCAGCCGATCCCCGGATATTATCTCATAGTGTATCACTGCAGGAGTATTGTCCCCGGTATTTTTACGATGGATCGGATCGCTCACCACAGATTTCCGCAAAAATCCCTCCGTGTAGCCCTGGCGGACACCCTCGTTGACAGCATCCGACAATGAACCTCCTTCAAAATGAATGTCCTGGCCAACCTCCATAAAAATTACAGCCATGCCCGTATCCTGACAGATCGGAATCATGTCCTCGCCGGCAATTTTCAGATTTTCCTGAAGCTGCTGCAGGATCTGCCGTCCCAGAGGCGATTCCTCTGAATCCGCTGCCGCCTTCATGGCATTTCCCATATCTTCAGGCAAAAAATGTGTTGCCTCTATACACATCTCTTTAATGTTTTCGGTAATTTCAACAACATTAATTGTCCTCATCCACAGTCTCTACTCCGTCATTTCTCTTCTGATCTCTTCCAATTCCTCCTGAGTCGCCTCACCGGGGACCCAGCCAAGCGTCTGTCCGTCATTCACATATCTGGGAATCATATGCAGATGGAAATGCGACACCGTCTGCCCTGCAGCCTCACCGTTGTTCTGGATCAGATTTAGACCGTCACAGCAAAGTCTGTCGCTCATGATCTGAGCCATCCTTTTTGCAAGCACCAATACAGCTTCGGCCGTCTCATCCGGCAGGTCATATAAGCTTGCCGCATGGGCCTTGGGCAGGATCAGCGCATGGCCTCTGGTGGCGGGATTCAGATCCAGTATCACCCGAAACAGCTCGTCTTCATATAAGGTCTTCGACGGGATTTCTCCGTTCGCGATCTTACAAAAAATACATTCACTCATCTTTATTGTCCTCGCTTCCTAAAATTACAGTCTTCTTTCTTCAAAGAGAAAGATTTGATCCAGCGTCCTTAAAATTTTAAAATCTCCCTTGGTTTTCATTGCTCCTGACATAAACGCTCTTTGGAACGTCATTCGGCCGCTGACGATATCCTCCATTGCGGCTCTGTTCATCTGCATCTCTACATCAGGCTCCTCCGCCGTACCGTAATAGCACTCCATCTTGGGACCTTTTACGGATATAATGAGCTTTTTCTTTTTCTCTTCTATATTTATTGCGTAATCTGCATCAAACCCCGCCTGAGGCCTGAAACATCTTCGGAAAGCAGCCAGGTATTCCTCTTCGCTGTCTGCTCCTTCCTCGTTCATAATTCCCTGGAACTGACTGGTAAGCTCCTGGATATCCTGCTTCTGTCTCTGCACATAGCTGTCGTCAGACACATATTGGGATAACTGTTCCGTTTCCTGCGGTGTCAGGTTGGTCGTTTTCGGGACCGCCACCTTCTGCTTGACCACCTGATTGCTGGCCGGAAAGCTGGCCATCCGCTGACTGATGGTCCTGTACAGATTCTCCGCTTTCTTTTCAATGATCCGACTGTATTGCTCATTCATTTCCAGTGTGACGGTGTTTTCAATATAACCGCAGATCCCGCTGCAAGGCAGCCCGCCCAAGATCTCCCATGCCGTAGAAAGATTGAGCTTCGCTTCCCTTTCCCCGTAAGTGGTAGACATGACGACGGGACACATATAAATTCTCGCGATCTTTTCCTTTTCCCCATAGAGCCAGCAGGCATCCAGAAATTGCTGCATGTAACCTCCAATGCCGTACCACTCCACTGTAGTCGCCAAAATAATGCCGTCGGCATCCTTCAGAGTCTGAGGCAATGTAGGTATTGTGTTCTTATACTCATACAAATTGTATCGGGCAACATTGACCCTGAGCTCCTCCAGGATCTCCTGCATTTTGCCGAGCACATATAGTGTGGGATCGTCTATGATTCCCCGGCCTCCATAGTAGATATTGACGTTCAATTCTTCACCTCACTGAAATTTACCGTTAAAATGTCTAAACCTTTTATGCCGCAGCAGACATACGGCGCACCCGGCCGCAAAGCCAACTGCCAGACCGCCTATATGGGCGGCATTGTCAATATTTGCGCCGGCGAATCCTCCGTAGAGCGACAGAACGATCATCAGTCCCACCTTGACGGGCGTCATGTCCGACAGGCTTTCTCTCCACAGGAGCGCCATAGCCAGCAAAACTCCGTCTAGGCCAAAAATGGCACCGCTGGCTCCCACCGACATGACCCAGTCATTTGTCATTACTTTATATGCCAGCGAAAAGATGCCCCCGCCGATACCGGACGCAAAATAAAGCAGCGCGAACCTTACATGTCCCATCTTATCTTCTATCATGGTGCCTACGGCGAACAGAAGAATCATGTTGCTGAAGAGGTGATGGGTATCACCATGCAGGAACAAGGACCATATGATCCTTCCATATTCTTTTTTCACAAGTACATGGAAAGCATCCAGTCCGCCTTTATCATACAGCAAATCACCGGTAAACATACATATCACCAGCACAATCACGTTGATGACCACCAGTGCGATACACACTATCGGCTGCCGTCTCCAGCTCTTCAATTCCGTCTGTCCTTTCGATCCGTCCACTTCCGGCAAGCTGCCTTTTCGTCTTGACCCATGCAATTATTGTAGCATATTGCCCCTGCATTTACAATAAAAGCTTTTGTCAGGGGCCGCATTACGCATTCGTCTACTGTCACCGAAAGAACAGCAGCACTCTTCCGCATTTGATCTCATCGCCGCACTCCAGCTTCCGTTTTTCATAAGGCTGCAGGCGCAGACCGTTTTTCCAGGTGCCGTTGGTGGAATTCATATCTTCCAGATAATAGTTCTTTCCCTCTCTTACGATTCTGGCGTGTATCCTGCTGACAGAAGCGTCTTCCAATACTGCATCCACCTCCTCTTTTTTCTTGCCTATGGAGAAAATAGGCTTCTGTATGCCGGCGATCAGCTTGTCTTCCGCTGTAAAGAGCCGCCGGACCTGTTCCGTTTCTTCCTTTACTTCTACATATACAGTCTGACCATACTCCTCCCCGTCATAATCATTTTCTTCCGCCACCGCATAGCCGTCCATAGTTTTTTGAATATCCTGTCTGTAATTGTCGCGAAGCTCCCTGCTGCGTTTCCGCTTGCTCTCAAAGATTCCGAGAATGCCCTTTTTCTCCTCTCGTCTCTCCTGCTGATCCGGCATGATCTCACTATCTTTTTCTCCCAGGGCCGGGACGGCGTTCTCCACAGGTTCAGACACACTCTCCGCCGGGTCCGTCGAGATCTGCTCCGGCTCTTTGTGCAGCTTCTGCCGTTCCAGCGCCTTCGCATCCTCAAAAATCTGTCTTTGAAGATACACCTCCCCGTTTTTCTCCAATTGCTCATACATGTGATAGACACAGTCGACCAGCACTTCATCGTCGTAATCTATCCGCTCCACCCAAAATTCCAGCAGCCTGCCAAAGCTGTTTTCGCCTTCATAATAAGGTATATAAAGAAAAGAAAAAACATTGCTCTCCAGATCCTGAAATATTTGATCGGGATACCAGAGGATATTATGGTCATCCAGCAGAAAACGCCCAAGCTCCTGCTGAAGCTGCCGCATGCTCCAGAGAAAGTCCGTCACCCACTCCCTGGTAATGCAGCGTCCGGCAAAAAGCTGTGCCGTATTCTGCTTTGAGGATATGTCATAGTACAGGTAAGCCAGACCGTTGATATACCGCAGACTGCAGGGAAGCAGGCCCTTAATCCCTCCTCTGCTCAAAATACAGTACTGATATTTATTTTCCTCCGGCTTTTTTTCCAGAAGGATTCTTTCATAGTTGGAATTGATATTTCTAACATATTCTGTCTGAAGCATTTTCCCTCCCTCTCAGAGCACATGCTCTGAGCTACTTTTCATAATCGTTTGCCAAGCTCTGTAATTTACGAAACTGCCTGATAAAGAATACGGGGTCCTGACGAGCGCATTGCAGACTCGCGTCGGCTTTCCACCGGCTGCTGTCATTCCAAAGGTTCCACTGAGGTACCGGAAAAGTAAGATTTCCTCCACCGGCCACGTCGATGCGGTCGTTCTTCAGATTTATTTCAACGGAGGTCATTTCCCAAGCCACATATTTATCCAGATACAGCTCCGCAGCCCGGCGCTGCAGCTGTCTCTTTAACTCTGCTGCATCTCCGGCGTTTTCTGCCTCTGTGCTGCCCCAGAGCACAAGACTGTCCATATCCTGCTCCAATAAACACCTGTCATACTGATAACAGAACAAATAGATGCCCAGCAGCATTGCGCTGATGACCATCGGCAGCACCAGCGCCGCTTCCACTGTAAAATAAGCGTTTTTGTCTTCCGCCTTCATTCACTGTCCTCCTCCTTTGCTCGCTCTATAGTCCGCTTCCCATCACTGTCTGAATTATGTATCCGATCCAAAGGAACGGAAGGTAAGGCAGCTTTGAATTTTTCCCTGCCTTCCTGAAGCACAGAAGAACCAACGATACAATAGAAATGGCAGACAAGCTGACCAAAAGGCTTATCATACATACTCTGAGCCCCTCAAGAACTCCCAGAAATAAAAGTACTGCCCCGTCTGCCCAGCCCGCCTTTCCGGTGACGGCAGCCACCAGCAGCATTGCGGCGCCCGGCGTCATGCTCCACAGCACTGTCATCACGCTCTGTCCCTCCGTCCGCCACCCGGATAAAACAGCGGCTGCCGCAAAAACGCCTCCGACAGCCAAAAGCAGCATCGGCACACGCATGCGCCGGATATCTGCGACCGCCAGCATCCCCAGCCAAAGAGCGGTCAAAACAAACTTCCACATTGCCAATCCCTCCGTCTCTGTCTTATTCTCCAACCCTCTTATTCGCCTATCCGCATCTGCTGCATGCCGGCAGTCCCGCCGCTCTGCTCCTCGGTACCGAAAAGACCGTTCGCTTCAGGCCCGGACAGGCTCTGTCGGAATGATAACGGTCGCCGTCCGCCGTAATATACAGTGTCTTGTCCGCGGCAGCCGGCCTGCACTTTTCACAGGGAGTAAATTTTTCCCCCTGCGCATTGGTCTGTATTTCCGCTTCCGTCCGGGAGACCTGCCGTATGTCCAGCACTAAATGAGAGCAGCTCCTGTCCTCGTGATACACTTTTCCGTTTTCTGTCATGTATACAATATCTGTTTCTTCCCGTGCTTCCCGATCGGCGCCGGATACATCATACCCGTTCCAGATGTGGGCATAATACCTGTTCGCCATCCGGAAGGGAGAAAATCCCGCCGGACCGCTCCACGGAGACACCGAATAAGTCACAACAATATCCAGCTCGTCCTGGGAGGAGAAAATGTTGCTTTCCCAAAGCATGAGACTTTCAGGACCGCTGCTCAGCGGAGAACGGTCCAGATACTCCTCGCCTGCATACTCTGTCATTTGATTTTTAATGAAGAACCAGGTAAACAGCGGTGCTGTGTCCTTGTCGCCGATCGCATGTCCGTAGACGGCCAGTCTGCTCCCGGTATCCCAAAGCGCCATCTGAAGATTTCCATGGAGACGGATCAGCTCAATGGCGCAGCTGAGATTGATCAGAAAGAACAAAAACAGCGGAAGCACTACCGCAGCCTCCACCGTCATACTGGCAGAGACAGATCTTTTTAAAGAGGCGGGCAGAGAAATCCTCTCTGCAGAACGGCATCTTATAGATCGGCGGGAAGCCCCGCCGCTGTATTTTTTTGCAGGACTGTGTGCACGGTCCCTGAAAAGCCTTTGATTTGTCGGAGAAGGATTATGTTTGTTCCGTATGGATTTTTTTCTTTGCAACCTGCCACGCCGCAGAAAGGACATCTCTGCCCACCTCCTTTCAACCGTAATTGCCCTGCCGGATCAACTGATAACGATACCCGAACCCGCTGCTCATCCGAATGTCAAACTCCACCCTGTCATAACAGCCGTCGAGACAGAAGGTCCTGTTCCCGGCCGTCATACGCATATCGGCCTCCACCATATTCATGGCTCTGCCGGTCAACTGTTCCAATCCGGTGAGAGACAGAAAGATCCTGAGATAATCTGCATAACTGAGGCCCTGTCCTCCCGACGTGCAATCCTCAAGATCGCCCGACAATGCTCCCTGCAGGCCATAGTGCCAGCTCTTTTCATCTTTCATCAAAGGCACCCTGCCCCCTGAAAACAGAGTCCTTACGTCGTATACACTTTCCGCGTATGCCCATCCCAGTATAATTACGACCTCCAACACCGGCCCGATTTCCGGCACGGTCAATGCAGTGCCGATCAGATCTGCCAACATTTCCGCTTCACTCCGCTTATTCGGATCCGACCACAGATACATTGCATTCGCCGCCTCCCGAAGAGCGCAGATACGATCTGCAACACTTCTGAGATTTTCAGTATCGTTATTCCTGCCTGCGATGAGATACTCCACCTGATATTGAAGCGCGTCTTCTTCGCTTACCTGACCGTAACGCCCCATATACTTCAGAAGATACTCCTGAAATAAAAATCTGTCGGCCAGTTCTCCTGGCTGCCGGGTCTGCAAAAGCGGAAGATTTCCCACACTGACCTCCTGTCTTTGCATTCGACTGTAGACCAGTCCCGAAAAATCCAGAGTGTTTTGGGAAAGCAGCTCTTCCTCCTCCACTGCCAACCGAAGTATTCCCAGCCTCCTCTTTTCCTCCAATACTGTCGTGGGATTTACGGTAATGCCTGACGTTTCCTGCTCCCGTATGCCTTCCAGCTCCCGCAGCTGCCTGTCCGCAGTGTTCTTTCTTCCCTCCGTATCCGTGTCATCCAGACCGTTTACACGAACAACCTCCAGCCACTCCTGCAGCTCCTCTAATGCCGAGAGACCCGCATCATCCCGAATTGCCTCCACTGCGCACCTGCGGAATACCTCTCCGCCGTCATCCGTCAAAATTGACGCTCCTGTCATTTTTACCCCGTCCACATGCAGATCGAGAAAATCCCTGTAAAGGACCGAGGACAGGAACACATCCTCCGTTGACAGATTTTTTTCCAGATATCTCAACAAATGCGCTTCTGTACTGCCGCTTCCCGAATTGGCCGTTCCATAGGAGGAGTCGACGGCAAAAAGATTGTACTGCTCCAAAAGCTGGCGATGATATTCGGCCATTACACTCTGCATTCCGATGTCCGCCACGCAGGCAGCCTCCATGGCTGCCCCGTTTTTGCGTGCCCCTTCGATCAGCGTGAGACAAAGGGACAGTATCACCGTCAGGCTCAGCGCCAGGCAGACCGTCAAATACCCGTTCTCCCTCCGCATTTATATCTTCCCCGTCTGTTTGGTGATCTTTTCAAAAAGCTTATTGACGATCTGCGTTATCTGCGTCTTGAAGATAATTACCAGCCCAACAAGAACCACAATGATTAAGATCACCTCGACCGTCCCCATTCCGTCTTCCTCTGTCATGAACTGTTTCAGATTTTTTAATTTTTTCATATTTACCTCTCATTCTGCCGCTTCAGCGGCCATTTCTTGTCCCTTTCTGCTGTCCTTTACATGTTCCGAAGCCTTTGCCGGCGAGCTGTGCGGTCCCCGCGCTACATTGACAGAAATGCCGGCACCATGATCATTACCATTACGACCGCAAGCATCATGACCATCGGGACCAGGAGCTTCGTGCCCGCCTCCTCTCCCAGCCTTTTGCTTCTCTGCAGTCTCTCCTCTGCCGCCTTGTCAGCCTCCTCCCGCAGCCGGTCCAACAGTGTACTGTTCCCGCGCTTCAGATTCTGCATCAGCAGCGTGCTGAACCTTATGTACTCCTGCTGACCTGTTCTTTTTCCGAAATGCTCGTATGCAGCGCCTTCCGATATGCCGGACTGCAGCTCCCGGCAGGTATAGAGCATCTCCTCGTATGCAGGAAGCTTTTTCTCTGTAAGCAATCGCTTTTGTTCATAGTCCGACGCCACTCTCTGAAATGCTCCGCGCACCGTCATACCTGCGCCCACGAACAGCACCATTTGATGTACAATGTCCGGATATTCCTGCCGCAGACACTGCCTGCGCTTTTCCAGCTTCTCATGGAGATCCCGGTCAGACAGCAGGTATACTAATACCGCCACGGCGATTGCGGCCACACACACCGGCAGGCTGTTGTCCTCCGTCTTTTGTCTCCAGCGGATTTCGCTTCCCTGCCACCGGGAAGGCAGCTCCCACTTCTCTTCCTCTCTGCCGGCCTCTTCCGCCGCTACCAGATATTCCTCCAATTCCCTGTGAAGCAATTCCTGAGGGGTAACAGAAGCCGGTTCCGCCGTTAATATCATCACCTCCTCTCCGGCATACTCTCCGTAAGAAAATTCTGCAGTCAACGATATCTGTTCGGGCCGGTCCGGCGGGTCAACGGTGCCATTGCTCCCCAGAATATCCGGGCGGCTGCTGTCCCATTCTACGGTAAAGGGAAAGCCCTCATAGGACTCCTCCAACAGCAAAGGCTCTGACACCTGACTGAGGCTTCTGTTCTTTCCCACGATCAGGTCCGGCAGCTCCTTCCGAAATTCAGCTGCCAGCTCTTCCGTCTCTTCCCGGCTCAACTGTCTGGGCCAAAGCTGTATCCGGAACTCCTGTGTCTGGTCCTCCAGTTCTGCCACGATCCGTATATCTGCCTTTCCGTCCTGATAGCTGCCTCTGGAAATACTCCCGTCCTCCTGCAGGACCACGCTCTCAGCCGCGCTGAGCCTTGCCGCCGCCCCGAACAGTCCTCCCACCAGCACGATCGTCAATGTCATAGACAGTTTTTTCACATAATAGTCCGTTTTGATCCATTGAATATTTTCACCGGGGTGCATCTGCTTCAGATCATTTTCCACCTGAGCCGATGAAAACAGAGGAAGTTTCCGCAGGCATGCCTGCTTATAGAGGAACATTGCTGCTTTGTGAAACGGGCTTGTCTTTATCTTTTTCATTGTCCCTCCCATTCTGTCATTTTCTGACGTTTATCTGTCCGATCCCGCACGGCCTGACTATATGCTCGCCGTCATTCGGTCCATGACCAGCTCGCCCAAAGAGTATGCCGCGAGATAGACCGTCAGGCACCCTGTCATCACCGCAATGCCGAACAAATTATGATACAGACCGTCGAAATATCCCGGATTACTGATATTAATATAGAGCAGGATACCAAAGGGCATGATCTTCATAATATTTAACTCCATTCTCTTGCCCGATAACATTGTCTGAATTTCCCGGCGCAGTTCGATCTGTTTTCCGATCAGTGCAGCCGAGCTCCGGATGATCGCTGCCATATTTCCCCCATTGCGCTTTGCCAGGGAAAAGATCCTGGCGAACTGACTGATCTCTTCACAGCTGCTGCGGCGGGCAAAGTCACGGATCAACTCCTCCAGAGAAATATTGATATTCAGACCACGGCGGATCAGACTAAGCTCTCCGCATATTTGCGAGCCTTCCCCATACATTAATTTCATATCTTCACCGCACTCCACAAAAGCATTCTCCGCGGAATATCCGGCCTGAAGCAACGCGGATACCGAAAGAATACATTCCCGGAATTGGGATTTCAGCTCCTCTTTTGCTCTTTCCGCCCTTTTCCTTCGCACGGTGCGGAAGAAGACGGCACCGATCGGGGCAAGCGGAATCATAGCCCAGACGGAGCGATAAAAAAAATACGCCAGGAATGCCACGATCACGACAGACAAGGCCGCCGTCCACAGCAGCTCGCCCTTTTTCCGGCTATGGCTATATTTAACGCAATCCCGCTGTCTTGAGTTTGCCATCCCGCTGCAACACCCCTTTCTTCTGCAGACATCCCATCACATTGCCCTGGCTGTCCTCCCCGGTCTCTTCAAAAAGAAATAAAGTATTAAGTTCAATCTCGTTGTTCTCACAGCCGACAATTTCTGCAATCTCCAACACCTTTCTCGACTTATCCCGGAGACGCCCCAGGTGCACCACGATATCCACCCCCGATGAAATCTGTTGACGAATGGCGGCCAGCGGCAGCTCCACTCCCATGAGCACCATGTTTTCCAGTCTGGCCAGCATGTCCTTTGCACTGTTCGCGTGGCCGGTGGACATACTGCCGTCATGCCCCGTGTTCAGGCATTGCAGCATATCAATGGCCTCCGCCCCCCGGACTTCGCCCACAATAATTCTGTCCGGCCTCATTCTGAGGGAAGTCCGTATCAGCTCCCGCACGGTAATTGCCTGACAGACCTCCACATTGCTGTTGCGTGTTTCCAGGCGGACAAGATTCGGCAGATCCTGCAGCTGCAGCTCTGCGCTGTCCTCAATGGTTATGACCCGCTCATCCGCAGGAATATAGTGAGAAAGAACATTTAGGAAGGTGGTTTTGCCGCTTCCGGTACCGCCGCTGATGAATATGTTATATTTGGCCTTTACCGACCTTTCCAGAAAGGCCGCGGCCTCCGGCGATATGGAGCCGCTGCGCAGCAGGCTTTCCATAGTGATAGGCTTATCGGGAAATCTGCGGATAGTGACGATGGGACCGTTCAGCGCCACAGGGTTCATTACAATATTGACGCGGGAGCCGTTGGGCAGCCTGGCATCCACAATGGGAGATGCCTCGTTCACCACACGGTTGCAGCCTGCTACGATCTGCTGGATCACATCCTGCAGTTTTTCCACCGATTCAAATCCGACATCCAGTTCTCTGAGTCTGCCGTTCTGCTCCACGAAAATGTGGTCGATCCCGTTGATCATGATTTCTGTGATTGAGCTGTCCTCCACAAATATTTGTAGAATGTCCAGTCTCCGCAGAGAATCGAACAATTCCTTTTTCAGCTTCCGGCGCACCTTCACAGGATATGTGGCCAAAGCCTCCAGGCCCAGCAGGACCTCATCAATAATATCTTCTACCTCCTCATCGGAGAAATCCTTCTCGTATCCCATTCTTTCCTGAACCCTGATGCGAAGCTCTTTTTTCAGTTCCGTATATTCCATGCGCGGACCTCCTTATTTTCTCCCCTGACTACTGCCGGCAGATCTCATCGATCAGCTCACGTGCCAGTACGGCAAGCTCCCCCTTTGTCAGCTGCTCCAGATCCTCCGGCAGCCTGCGGATACGAGGCAGGCTCAGGCATTTCGTCTTTTCCAGCACGTCATCGAACTCACAGCGGGCCAGCAGGTGTTCGTATTGAAGAATTTTGCTCTTGGCGATCCTGTCCTCTTTGGTCACTGTAATGATCTTCCTGCACAGACGGAGGATCTGAAAAAGCCCCTGCATGCTCTCGCTCAGATCAAGCACCACATACTCATACTCATTCAGATCCTGAATTTTCTGAAAAAGGCTCAGCCATTCGGCCGGAGTGACGGCCAGCAGATTCTGCCCCCATTTCATGGGCGGCACATAATTCAATCCTCCTATATGCTTTACCATAGTCTGCATGCGGAGCCGGAATTTTTCTCTGTCAGCGTTAAGAAAATAGAGCAGATCCGCCAGGTCCAGGGTCTGCATGTCCGGCAGCAGCTCAGCCACTCCGGCATACTGTTCAAAATTCAGATAAAGTGTGGTATGGTCAATGGCAAGCATCTGGCTCAGCGTCAATGCCAAGGATGTCTGCATACATCTGTGCACCGGAGAATAATTTCCGATGAATACGGTCCCGCAGCTTTTTTTCAATCTGGGCAGCGGCGTATCTTCAATTTCCATAAAAATTTCCAACAGCTTCTGCAGCACATCCTCCGCCTTCTGATACTTGTCCACATAGCGCAGATTTTCCCATTTCATCAGACCGCTCTCATTCAGCACCACCAGCCGTCCCGGCGCCATCTGCCGAAGCTTCGGCGTACAGGCGGACTCGGCCACTACGAACAGAGCCGCCTCCTGTTCCGCTCTCAGCAGCTCCTCCACATCCGTGTAGGTATGCAGCTCCCAAGGCAGTTCCCTGTTCCTCTGCAGGAACTCTGTCATCAGCTGAGCGTACTCTTCTTCCGTATCGCACAGCGCCATAGTCACAGCGCCTCTTTCTTTTAAAGCCTCTCTCAATACACACCTCCCAAATACAGCAGAAGACTGAGCAATATAGGACCGGAAAGGCATATTTCTCCGTCATTTCTTCCGGTCCCGTCCGCGGGATAGAGCTCCCATCTGCCGCTTTTCCACACTTTAGCGGAATAGCTTAAAAAAACCTTAAGACGTTCACTGAAATTATTATGTCGAATCATTTTGACCAGAGAAAAAATTGCTGCGAACAGCAGAGACACAAACAAGAAAATCAAGATCTTCTGAAAAGGCAGATACCCTGCGGTGACTCCAAAAAGCTTTACATCCCCCGCTCCTACCGTCCCGATCTTAAAGAGACAGTACAGCGAGCCCGCCGCCATGACCGTCCGGCTCAAATAGATGACGGACCCCATCGCTCCCTCCTGGCAGAAGTGCAGGACAGCGCCCCAAAAAACGATGACCGCAATTAATACATTGGGGATTTTTCTTTTCCGATAGTCAGACCAGCAGGCAGCCAAAAGCATAACGCACAAAGCCGCCACGGAATCCCATCATCTCCTTTTTATCTTTTTCAACATTCTTGGACCTTGAGGCGACACATGCCTCGGAAGAGACCGGAAAAATATGAATTCATTCGAGTCAGTCATTGAACTGTTGTAAAACGCATTATAATCAAAGCTCCCGGAAATTGCAAGAGGCTGAATCAAAAAATAATTTTTTTGTCAATAATTTACAAATAATTGTAAATTCCAATTCCGTAAACAGCCGCAAGCCCTGGAATTCCAAGAATTCCGGATGTCAAAACCGTGACGGGATTGATGCCTACTCCCAGGGAAATCCCTGCGCCGGCAAGTGCATTATTGATGAAATAGATTGCGATCGTTCCCAGAATGCTCCGCATGATAACATTCAGAAGCCACTCCGCTTTCCTTTTGATCGCTCCTATGAACATCACTACGGCACAGATCGCCAATACGGCCGCCGTGCCCATCATATTATCCGGCATCTCTTTGTCCTCCCGACTCTGTACAACATATGACCGGCATAAAAGAATTATTCATTTATTGCCAAATTTGGAATATTTTTCATTTGTCCTGCCTATACTTTTATCAACCGCACAGAAAGGAAACACGCAGCTATGAAGACCTATTTCAGCCAAAGATCCGAATACACGGCTCCCGCTGAGGAGGATTATTCTCCCGTGACCCTGAAGGATTCCATAGAAAAAACCCGCCGAGACCTGGACATAGCCTATGCGGGTTTTGACAACGCTGTGGAAACAGATTTAATTGACAGTTATATTTACGAGATCAACGCTCTTCAAATGAGATACAAATATCTGACCGACCTTGCCGCCGCGCAGGAACCCCAGGAGAAGGAACGCTTAAGCGTACATTCCTCGATTCGGGCCCTGGTCAGCCATGTTTTCAGTTAAATTGTCCTTTCCGTAAGTCAGGCCCGCATAGACCGTCTGGGAATTTCCCATGATCGGGCCCGCGCTGTTTTGCCCGGCGATCTTCATGTATGCGTCATGGAGCGGACGGATCACTCTCTCGATCTCTTCCAGAGGCTTTGCATCTCTCCTGACCTCACAGAGAGCCAGCCGGCGAATACAGAAAAGATACAGCTGCAGCAGAGCAGGGGCCGGTTCATATTCCATTTTCAGAGAGCCCATCAGCTCATTGATGCAGCCTCTTGCTTTGCGGACAGCTTCCCGAAAGACTTCTCTGTCCGAAGTATCCCCATTCAGCGCTTCCCTGCTCTCTTCCAGATAACAGAGGAGCATCTCGTAAAGGATCACCACAAGATCTGTGGAATTCGCCTGGGTAATTCTTAAGGTAAACTGTTGCTTTACTTCTCTTGTCATACTTCCACCTTCATCAAACAAATATCACTACTGCAGCAGCTGCAGCACCTGAGAGGGCCGCTCGTTGGCCTGGGCCAGCATGGAAGTGCCGGCTTGAGTCAGCACCTGGTATGTGGTGTATTTTGTCATTTCCTCCGCCATATCTACATCCATGATCCTGGAATAGGCGGCGGTCATGTTCTCGGTGGTCACGTCCAGATTGTTGATGGTGGACTCCAGTCTGTTCTGATAAGCACCCAAGCGCCCGCGGACCTTGGACACATATTTTATTGCGCTGTCAATGCGCTCGATCGCATCCAGCGCACCCTCCTTCGTGCTTACGTCAATATCCTCGATCTCCATATTCTTTAAGGTGATGGCAGGAATATCGACCGCCAGGATCTGCCCTTCGTTGGAACCGACCTGCAGCCTCATAGCGCCGATACCGGTAGCATCTATAGTAAGAGCGCTGTCCGGAGCGGCAAAGGTTACGGTGTCGCCTCCGGCAAAATCCACGCCGGAGATATCCAGCTGCATCTCAAATCCGTTGTCGTCCGTAATAACTACCAGATCATCCTTCATCACCGCCCGTGCGCCCGCGGGAAAATCATCGCCCAGACTCAGGGAATCCTGATCCAGATCGTAGGTGCCATCCTCATTCTGTATCACCGTGAGAGACTCGATCTGATACTGCTTGGCAGCAACATCGCTGGAATATGCGTTCACCTTAACTTCAATATTGTTGGTGTATCCCTTCAGAGAGAACTCACCGTTCAGGATCTTCTGACCGTTGAACTCTGTGGTCTCCGCAATTCTGGTAATCTCTTCCTTCAGCTGTGCGATCTCTTCCTGAACGGTCTCTCTGTCGCTGTCAGACATAGTACCGTTAGCCGCATGTACGGAAAGCTCGTTCATACGCTGCAGCATCTCACTGATCTCGGTCATGGCGCCGTCGGCGGTCTCAATCACGGATACACCGTCGCTTGCATTCTGGTTCGCCACCTTCAGGCCCTCTACCTGAGCGTTCATCCTCTTTGCCATGGCAAGACCTGCAGGATTGTCCTTTGCACTGTTGATCTTATAACCGGAGGACAGTCTCTGAAGAGACTGCGCCAGCAGATCGTCATTATTGGAAAGCGCATTGTTGGAAAGCATTGCCGATACGTTGTAATTAATTCTCATAGACTAAATTCCTCTTTTCTGCACTGCCTGCAGGAACACCTTTGCCACACGGTACAGCTGTGCGCTGTCAACGACAGGTGACTCTGCATTCTCTGTGTCTGCGGTTTCTGCCGATCCCGGACCGACGACGCTGACGCGGCCGACCGTCCAGGCACCTTCTGTTTCCTCTTTAAAGATATCGGCTAAATCCTGTAATTCCATAACCTCACTTTGAGCGGAGGCTGTAATTATTCCGTTGAGCACACCGTTGTCGAATCCGAACTCTGCCTCCAGCCGCTGCGATTCGGATATCTGCACTCCCACGCTCACCGTTCCCCGGCGGGAGCCTCCCTGCTCCAGCGTCAGATGCACACGGGTCAGCGTCTCGCCCACGTACATGGGAATAAAATACTCTCGCTGCTTGGACAAAACTCCCATCACGGTGAGCTGCTTGTGCAGCAGCTGCATTTCACGCACATCGAGACTTGTGTCCGCCTCGGTAAAGGAAGCCTCCTCTACGGCATGCAGCGCGTCCGCCGTAAGATCATCGTATTCCCGGACAAAGGTCTCACTGTCATCCAGATCTTCCCAAATCCTGCTGCCGGGAGCCGCCTCTTCTCTCGCGGCATCACTTTTTGCGGCATCACCATTCGCTCTCTTTTCTGCGGCCTCCGCCGTCCCCCGGTCTTTGCGGACGCCCTCCGCCCTTCCGGCACGGGCGAACAGATCGGACCTGCCGTGCAGCAGCGCCTGTGCCGCCATCATATTGCCGGCTGCCGGAGACATCTGCCCCCTCTGAAGCATCGCGGTGCACTGACTGTCTGCATCGAGGCCGGCTTCTCTCAGCTGCTCCAGTTCCTCCTGCCGATAGGAGGCCTCCGCCTCCTCGCTATATGACACTTGTGTCAAAACACGGTTCACCGTCTCCGTGAAGGCTCTTCCGATCTGTTCGGATATGGTCTTCCCTTTGTATATCAGTTCCGATACGGTTCCCAGTTCGTCCGCCACCTTGACATCCACGGACCTTACCCTGCCGCTCCTGACCGCGGACAGCAAGTTGGAAAAATGAAGCTGCGCCTGAGTGTTCACCAGCGCGCCCACCACCGCTCCGTCCGACTTGTCGATCTGGCGCATCAGCCTGTAAATGCCGATGTAGCTTTCCCGCTCCGCATCCGTAATCTCCCGATTCTGCTCCAGACCGTAGAGAAAACGGCTGTAGCTCTCCGCCTCCCGGCGGTACTCGTCAGGCAGCTGTCCGAAATATTCCTCCAGCTCTCCAAAGCTTTTTTCCAGAGGATTGATGCCGTCTCTGATCATTTTCAGCACGGCCGCCGGCGTCATCTTTTCGATGACCGATCTCACCTGTCTGTCCGCCTCCATAACGCCTGCCAGATTCTCCTGCGTCATGTCCATGCGGTTGTAGCCGAGGATCCTGGCTGCCCGGCGGGTCTCTTCGGTGGGCTCGATCCCCAGGTCCTTAAGAATATCGTCCACATTGGCAAATGCCTTGCGGATACTGTCGCCCATGTCCGCTCTGGGAGAAGTCATCAGCGTCTCATAGCTGTCCCTGGCCTTTTCGTAACTCTCCTGAAGCGCTTTCCCTTCCCTGTGGAATTCTTCCAGTGTTTCCGTGCTCTGCGCATTCGCAAGAGTCCCCACCACCTGGACCGGCAGTGCCGGCAGCTCCGCCGTGATCCTGCCGACCTCATTATAGCTCCGATACTTTTCCACGGCCTGCCAGTCCTGAGGGAAATACTGCTCTGCCAGCTCTCTCTCCGCCTGCTTCAGAGCCTCCACCAGCTCCTCCATGGGCGCCGTGTCAATGGAAAAGCCGCTCTTTAACAGCTTGACATTGACCTCCGCCGTCATGCGCAGTCTGATCTCCTCCAGCTGCCTTCTGGCGGTCACATCCCCTGCCAGAGCGTCCCATGCTTCGGCGGACTGATAGTAATCCGCAAGCGCGGCAGCCCTTTCATACAGATTTCCGCCCCTGTCTCCCAGGTCTGCGTAGATGGGATCTTTTCCGTCCGCAATGGCATTTGCCGCCGCCTGTGCAAAGGCCTCCGCCGTCACCGGCAGTTCCACCTCCTGCAGCCGTTCCAGCCGGTCAAGGTTCTCCGCCGTAAGGGGCAGACCGTTCTCCAGAAGCCACGCCGCGTTCTGTCTGGTCTCCCCGTTCACTTCCCGGCCGGACTGACCGATCACACGGTCGATCTGCTCCGCCAGTTCCTCACTCTGCTCCGCCCCCGCGCTTCTGGTGTAATACCCCTTGACATCCTCCGCGTAGAACTGCGGCATATTGCCTCCGGCGGCACCTGCTCCGCTGTTCTGGGCCAGGTACATATTCCAGATCTCCGGCTCCAGCCCGTTGTCGACCATGTAGCGGCCAGAGCCTTCATCCACGGGCTCCAGCTGGCTTGCCATATCCCACGCTTTGGTGACCGCCTCTAAATTTTCGCCTGTCATGGGAATATCCGCGGCCGAAAAGCTGTCCGCCACGGCATTCGCCAGGACCTGACTGCCCAGAGCCGCCGCCAGCGTCTCCATGTCCAGATCGTCGGTGTAGCCTTTGATATCCTTACCGGCGCGCGCCAGCTCTGCCTTGATCCGGTCGACAATGGTCACCGCCTCCTCAGGCTCCATATCCCGGAAGTCAAAGCCCTCCTCCTGCAGTTTTGCGTAATCCTCCTCGGACATAGTATGTGACATTAGTGTCATGTAATCCTGCTGTACCGATACGTCGGCATCTGCGGCCTCCCGCTGTATCTCGATCAGGCTTTTGCCTTTTTCGCTCTTTCCGGTGTCCGACCAGCTCCGCTTGTCCTGCGCGTACACAGCTCCTGCACTCGCGGGCGCAGAAACAGAGCCGTTGCCTTTGGTGTCATGCACGGCGCCGTTTTTTTCTGTATGCTGTCTTTCTGTCTCGGAAATATTCTGCTGATAAAATGATATTTTCAAATTCAGAGTCTCCTAAATATTTGGATTGGATCGCTTTGTCTGTGTATTCCGATCCTCACCATTTATTTCGGCTGACTTGGATAAAATCATTATATGTTTTTGTTTCTTGGAAACACAGGGCTTGGCGACATGTTGATCATATGGCGGACATTTAAAAGATTATTTTTCAAGTTTTTATTACTGTCACGTCTTGCATAACTTTACTAATATGATAAAATATATACAGGTGTTGTCAAAACGGGCAGCGGTTCGCCTTTCGCCAAAATGAGTACATTTTGAGGACTTCCTGTATACGAGGAGGGATACATATGGAAAATAAAGGGAAAGGTAAGCACTATTGGTGTTCGAAATGATTTTGGAGTTTGTCGGTATTGTAGTGACGGTCATCAGCATCATCGTCACGATAATCAATATCCGGCAGGCCGGAAAAAATAAAAGACATCAAAAAAGCAACCGCACCAGCCAAAGTTAAGTTGCTTTTTTGATATGTAACATTAACGAGGCGAACCGTTGTTTCACGGCAACACCTTTTCTACAAAATATGCTAACACCGATCGGTACTTCCGTCAAGAACTTTTTTGCGCTGCATTGTAAGCTTTAATAATTCTATTTAGATTTCTATCCAGTATTGTCCGCCCGGCTTACTGAGAACCCGCAGGGCAGACGGCATGTATGCAATATATCAGTGCCCTTCTATATTGTCTGCAAACGGCGCCGACGTATTGAGATAAAATCGGTAACAGCCGTCTTCTGTCTGCTTCAGGAAGCATGACCACTCATCATAGGCATAGTGCTGAAACAGTTCGTCTTCCAGGTCTGACTGCCGCATTCCTGTGGAAAAAATGACCGAAGACAGACAGTCAACATGATTCCCTGTTCCCGATGTATTTCCTGTTTCCGAATGTATGTCTATAAATTCTATATCAGGTACTTCGGTCTCCAGAACTGCGACCAGCTGCCTGGTCTGTCTTTGGGTGGCAAGATGATTGGCGCACATGCCGAACACTTCATAGAAAATAAAAATACCTGTCAGAACTAACGGAAGCGATATCAGCACCAGTGCTATCCTTTTCAGATACTTCAAAATCTCACCTCCCGGCCAATGCGTGTCACATTTTCACTTTGCCCTTGTTTCCTCTGCCAGATCATGATCCGACATCAATCAGAAGACATACACCGCTGCGCCGTAGGGCGGCAAATCCAAGGAGATGGAATAGTCGCGGTAATGGCAGGGCTCTTTCTCCGCATTTACCTCTGCGGGAAGTGCGTTGCCCCAGCCTCCGAACCTCTCCTCGTCGCTGTTCAAGAGCAGCTTATACTTTTTCTTTTTCGGCACGGGCACACGGTATCCCTCCCGTTTTATAGGCGTCATGTTCATTACGAACAGCAGGCTGTTCGTCCCTGCAGCGGATTTTCTTACAAAGGAGAACACACTGTTTTCCGCATCGTCCGCATTCATCCACTCAAAGCCGTCCCAGCTGTCGTCAAGCTGATACATGGCGGGATATTTGCGATAGATCTGCAGCAGCTCCTTCACATAATCCTTCAGGCCCGCATTGTTCCTCTCCGCCAAAAGGAACCAATCCAGCTCTCTGGCTTCGCTCCATTCTCTCTCCTGACCGAAATCCTGACCCATGAACAGCAGTTTTTTGCCGGCATGGCCGAACATGTATGTATATCCCGCACGGAGATTGGCGTATTTATCTATCGGATACCCCGGCATCTTGTTTACCATGGAGCACTTCAGATGAACCACCTCGTCGTGAGAGAGCGGCAGAATATATTTCTCGCTCTCATTGTAGCTCATGGCAAAAGTCATACCGTAGTGATCGCCTTTTCTGTAGATGGGATCCAGCTTCATGTATTCGCAGAAATCATGCATCCAGCCCATATTCCACTTGAAGGTGAAGCCAAGGCCCTCGTCCCCCACCTCACCGGTCACATTGGGCCATGCGGTAGACTCTTCCGCAATAGTCATAAAGCCGGGATAAGTTCCCCTCACCACGGAATTCATATGCCGGAAGAACTCAATGGCTTCCAGATTCTTGTTCCCGCCGTATTTGTTGGGCAGCCACTGACCATCCTGCTTTCCGTAATCCAGATACAGCATGGATGCCACCGCATCTACGCGGATGCCGTCCACATGGAATTCTCTCAGCCAGAACAGGACATTGGCGATCAGGAAATTTTTCACCTCATATTTTCCATAGTTAAAGATCTTGGTCCCCCAGTCGGGATGCTCTCCCAGACGGGGATCGGGATGTTCAAAGATACATTGACCGTCGAACTCTCCCAGACCGTGGGCATCCGTTGCAAAATGGGCCGGCACCCAGTCAAGGATCACGCCAACACCTGCCTTGTGCAGCTTATTCACCAGGTACATGAAATCCTTTGGCGTCCCGTAGCGGGAGGTCGGAGCATAATACCCTGTGACCTGATATCCCCAGGAGCCGTCAAAAGGATGCTCTGCAATGCCCATGAGCTCTATGTGGGTGTACTTCATCTCTTGCAGATACTCCACGAGCCTGTCGGCGAACTGGCGGTAATTATAAAATCCCTCCTCTGTTCCGTCCGGATGCTTCATAAAGGAACCGATATGGCACTCATAAATGGCCAACGGTTCCTTCCTCATATCCTTCTTATCCCTCTGGCTCATCCACTTGGAGTCGCTCCATGCAAATCCGCTTAAATCCGTGATAATAGACGCAGTACCTGGACGGTACTCCGCATAGTTCGCAAAAGGATCCGCCTTGTAAAGCTTCCTGCCGTCGCTTGCGGTGATGAGGAATTTATACATTTCACCCTCGCCGATATCAGGGATGAACAACCCCCAAATACCCACCGGGCCCAGCTTTTCCATGGCATGTGCATTCTCATTCCATCCGTTGAAGCTGCCCACCACATGTACCTGAACGGCATTGGGCGCCCATACGCCGAAATATACGCCTGACACCCCGTTCTCCTTCGAAAGATGTGCGCCTAATTTTTTATAAATGTCGTAATGGGTTCCCTGAGAAAACAAGTACTGATCCGCTTCAGAGATAAAAACCTTTTCCGTTTCCTTCTTTTCCTTTACCACTATCTCACCCCGCCTTTCCAGCAAAATCTTTCTCATTAAGGACGATCATATCTTCCTCGTCATATCTTTTTGCGAACAAAATATCCATGAAATGCCCCAACGTCTTTTTGGAAGCATGGTGAATCGCGTCATCAACTATCTGCTTTACCTCAAGCACTGTCACTGCATGGTCGAGCGTCTGCATGGATTCAATTCTGGTATGAAGCGCCAATATGCCCAACTCGTCGATAGAGTATTCCAGCTCTTTTGCATATTGCTTTGCGAACGACACCAACATGTCATTGCTCAGCGCCTGCACCTCCATCCGGGCCGTGAACGTCTCACCAAGATCTTTGTTGGTCTCTAACAGTCTGTTCATCGCCTTTTTCGTGTCTTCCATCAAAACGACGATTCCTAAAGATTCCCGCTGCAGCTCCTTATGCAGGGTCGCTGCGCTGCTGCTGTTCATACCGGATGCCTTTTGAATGATCAGCGCGCCGTTTTCCAACTGCTGCAGGATGGCGCCAATATTTTTATTATTCAGGGACTGCCCCGATATTTTGGCGACCTTTCCGGAAAAATTGCTGTCAGTCAGCTGCACTTCACGAATAATGCTCTTGGCCAGAGTAGTCGTATCCATCCCCTCATCGCCGGTGATAATGACATTTCCCGTGTAGGATGCCATACTGATACCGTCGATCACCTGGGCAAGCTGCTCTCTGGCGGCTTTGCTCTGAATATAAGGTGCAAAGAGTTCCTTTTCTTCCCGTGTGAGCGCACGGACCTTTGCCTTGTCACGCTCAACCGCAGGCTCTTTAGATGAACTGCCCGCACTCTTTGCATTGGCTTCCGCTTCAACGATCATAGCGTCCACCGCTTTCATTGCCGCTTCCACATTGGTCGTATCCGATAAGCTCTCGACGGCCTGCACATCGGCTGTCTCGTCCACACTGATCGTTTCCGCCACACTGACTTGCGGCTCCGTGCGGTCTTGCGTCGGAGTCCTTTCCGTCACAGGCTCAGATACCGTTGGAGCTTCCGGCTTTTCCGCTGCTTCCGGTACAGGCGGAATTTCCGTTCGGGATTCCGCTTCTGCCGCAGGAGCCGCTGTAAATTCCGGCTCTTTTCCGACTTCAGCCGCTTTCGTTGCAATCTCAAATAATACTTGAGACTCTTCCTCCGGTTCCTCTTCCCTGGGCTGCTCCGCTTCCGGCGCGGCCTCTGCTGGCTCCTCCGGCTTCGATTCCTCTGTCATTTCCGGCTCCGGCTCGTACGCAATCTCCGGCTCGGCCTCTGCCGACTCCGCTGGCTCTTCTATCTCCTCCGGCTCCGATTCCTCCGTCATTTCCGGCTCCGGCTCGTACGCAATCTCCGGCTCTGCCTCTGCTGACTCCGCTGGCTCTTCTATCTCCTCCGGCTCCGATTCCTCCGTCATTTCCGGCTCCGGCTCGTACGCAATCTCCGGCTCGGCCTCTGCTGACTCCGCTGGCTCTTCTATCTCCTCCGGCTCCGTTTCCTCCGTCATTTCCGGCTCCGGCTCATACACAGCCTCCGGCTCGGCCTCTGCTGACTCCGCTGCCTCTTCTATCTCCTCCGGCTCCAATTCCTCTGTCACTTCCGGTTCCGGCTCGTACACAATCTCCGGCTCGGCCTCTGCTTCCTCTTCTATCTCCTCCGGCTCCGCTTCCTCTGCCACTTCCGGCTCCGGCTCGTACGCAACCTCCGGCTCGGCTTCTGCTTCCTCTTCTATCTCCTCCGGCTCCGTTTCCTCCGTCATTTCCGGCTCCGGCTCATACGCAGCCTCCGGCTCGGCTTCGGAAAGATCATCCGCCTGGCTTCCTTCAAGCTGTTCCAAGAGACCGTCCCGCGCTGCTGCCTCGAACTCAGTGAACATATTGCCGGTCTGCTGCAGCACATGCTGACGCACTTCTTCCTTGCGCCGCTCTTCGCCCTCTTTCTTCATCTTTTCCCACTCGGCCAAAATATCCTCAATACTCATCTGGCCGGTAATCTGCTTTTCCACGGTCTCGTGTTCAGGCATCACAAGACTGATTTGACCGTCGGATTCCTGAGAAAGCACATTAGCGATTTCCTTGGGGGGCTGCGCGATCATTACCTGTTGCTCGGCCAGTCCGGCGTTTTCCATACGCATCTGTTCCATCACAGACTGTGCCGTCCCGTCTGCTGCGAGATGCACGTCCTCCTCAGGAGCCAGACCCTCCACTTCCCCGGCGATGTATTCCTCCGCCGCAGGCGCTTCCTCTCCGGTAAGATACTCTTCCGCCGCAGGCGCTTCCTCCTCAGCAAGATACTCCTCCGCAGACCCTTCTTCGGCAGGATACTCTTCCGCCGCGGGCGCTTCCTCCCCGGCAAGATATTCTTCCGCCGCAGACACTTCCTCTTCGGCAGGGTACTCTTCCGCCGCGGGCGCTTCCTCCCCGGCAAGATACTCCTCAGCAGGCGCTTCCTCCTCGGCAGGATACTCCGCCGCCGCAGGCGCTTCCTCCTCGGCAAGATACTCCTCAGCCGCAGGCCCTTCCTCTTCGGCAGGATACTCTTCAGCCGCAGGCGCTTCCTCCTCCGCAAGATACTCCTCAGCGGGCGCTTCCTCCCCGGCAAAGTATTCCTCAGCGGGCTCTTCGATCTCCGGCACCAGTTCTTCGACTCCCACATCCTCCATACCGGCATTATCCGCATATTCCTGCTGATAATTTTCGATCTCTTCCGTCTCGCCGAAGAATACTTCCGTACTCTCTATCTCCTCGACGCCGTTATCCACATCGTCTTCACTTATGTCCTCATCCGATAATTCCGGATCGTCCAAAGTCTCCGTATCCATCATGGGCGCGACAATAGCGCGGGTAATGGCAGCGGATTTCGCCTGCTCATCTTCCAGCACCTCTCTCAGCCCGGCTGCAAGCTCTGCCTGCAGGTTGAGAGTATTATATTGGCCCATATCTATCGTTTTTACCCGGAAATCCAGCTCCTCCGGCTGTTCCTCCTGAACCGGCTCCGCGGCCTGCTCCGCCGTCTCGGCAGCAGCCGGTTCTTCTGCGGCCTGCTCTCCGACAGCCTGACGGACACCCTCATAGATTATAGTGTCCCCCATCATAGGATCGGCAGGGCTGCTTTCCTCCGCCGGAGCGCTGCCTTCCTCTTTCACGCTCTCGGTTCCCTGACTTGCGGACTGGGTGTATGCATCAAATCTGTGGTCATACTTTTTTTGCTGCTCCGGAGTCAGCGGCTGGTGCAGCATCTTTAGCTCCATTGCCTTAGTGACATACTTACCGTCACCGAACCAAAGTATCATCTCGTCGCATTCTTCCACGCACCTTGTGGCAAGACCGATCCTGTGATAGAGATATGCCAGCTCGTAGGCCCACTTTTCACGGTAATCCCGCTTTTTCAGCTCCTCCAGCACACTGATGCGCTCCTCCAGACTTACATCCTGAGCCTCAAAAATTTTATACTGCAAAATATAGCGGCTGGGATCCTTGGGCGCCACCTGAACAAATTCCTTATAGTAATTTAAAGCCTGTACAAGCTCTTCCGTCTTGATACACAGTTCGCAGAGAGAATAACAGATGGTCCTGCCGCCGGGCCTCCTGTCATACGCCAGCAGCAGCATGTTTTTTGCATCTTCGTAACGTCTGTTGATTTTATACAGATCACTGATCGTGCAAAGCATCATTACACTCTTGACTCTGCGCCAGTCAATGGTATCGGCAATGTCAGCCGCCTGCGCATATTCACCGCGGCTGATCAGCTCCTTTATTTCATCCGCCCTTATTTTATATTCGTATTTATCCAAAGCAGCCAGCTCCCCTATCAATCAGTAATAACGGCAAAACATTAGTTCTGCTTACCCTTAACATAGTTATTTTATCATAACATAGTTATTTTATCATAGCCATTATGTATATGTCAAAAAATAAATAGAATTGTTTTACCGATAGAAGAAACCTGATATCCGGTGTGTCATGACTTTGTATTTGCGGAAGTGATAAGCTATAATAAAGCCAATCTTGAACTTGCGGAACAGAAGAATCTGACAGCGGAACAGACAGCATATGTGCCTTTCCTTTGTTCATAATAGGACATTACGGCAAGAACAGCAGAGAACCTATTACTTTTTGGTCAGGAGATAAGAGTTTAAAAGAAAAGGTAAAAGATATTTAAGGACCGCCCGATTCAAGGCAATTCTTTGCTCAGTCCGGCAAATTGCTCCAGCGTCAGTGCCTCTCCGCGAATCGTGGGAGAAAGCCCCATTCTCTCCAGCGCGGCGGCTGCCTGCTCCTTGGTGATATCCAATGCCGGAGCATTGCACAAAGCATTCACCAATGTCTTGCGCCGCTGATTAAAGGCGGCACGTATCAGTGCGAACATTCTCCGCTCATCCGCCACCTGTACCGGCGGGGTCTCATATTCGGTGAGCCGAATGACGGCGCTTCCCACGTTCGGCCTTGGAATAAAACAGTTAGGCGGCACATTAGCTACAATTTCAGGTCTTGCATAATACTGCACCGCCAGGGAAAGGGCGCCGTAATCCTTGGTGCCGGGTCCCACCTGCATACGGTCCGCCACTTCCTTCTGCACCATGACCGTAACGGTCTTTACGGGAGCCCTGCTTTCCAGAAGCCACATGATGATCGGCGTGGTTATGTAATACGGCAGATTGGCCACCACCTTAAAGGGGCGGCCGCCGTTCATTTCCTCCGCCAGCCTGAAGATATCCAGCTTCAGAATATCCGCGTTGATCAGCGTCACATTTTCGTAGGCCGAAAGTGTCTCCTGCAGAATCGGCATAAGCTTCTTATCTATTTCGACCGCCGCCACATTTCCGGCACGCTCCGCCAAATACTGCGTCAGGGTCCCCAGTCCCGGCCCGATCTCCAATACGCAGTCCTCTTTTGAAATTTCAGCAGCGTCAACAATTCTTTCAAGCACTGTCGGGTCGATCAGAAAATTCTGTCCGTACTTTTTCTGTATGTTAAAATTATATTTTTGCAGAATCGCAATCGTATTTTGCGGAATTCCAAGATCAGCCATCCTACGCCGCTCCTTTCGGTCTTGCGAGTTTTTCGTTCGCCGTCAACGGTAATCGAAATCCTCCAAAAAGTGAATACAATTGTACAGAACCAGCACATCCATGCCCTTCTCTGGTTCGCACTGCTCCATCAGATCAAAGAGCTTTCCGTTATAGTATCGAAGATCCACTACGTAAATTTTTTGATAATGAGGCATCATCAGAGGGATAAAGCTGTTGGCGTAGGAATCCTTCAAAACGAACAGTGTCTTGTCTAAGCGATAGGGAGTATCAATTTCCACAAATGCATGGTTGTCGTCCAGAAAAAATCCGTATTTATTTTTTGTATTCAGATAATCCTCTTCATAAATGGTGTCCGTCTCTCTCTGCAGATCGTAGGTCACTTTTATGGGGCCCTTTGCCGTCTCAGGAAAATACCTTATGCTGTCCGGCTTCCAATTCAGATTGATCTTTGACTGAAGCGTCCCAAGGAACTCCCGATCCACCGTCCTCATGTTCTCCACGTCGTAAGGGTAAGGCCTCATTCCGGTAGTCTCCAGCCATGCCTGATAGCCGTAGTATGCCCCCAGGCTGGTCCAATGGTGATCCGTCCGGTAATAGATCTCCTCCCCCCGATGTTCTCTGAGCGCAGCATACACGTCCACATACCGGTCTTCGCCCGCCAGCTGCGCGGCCCTTTCCAGCAGTTCTCTCTCGTCATAATAAGGAGCGTTGGCCGGCAGCTTATTGGTGAGAATGTTGTCCGCAGTCGGCACCAGCATTACCGCGGCATCCCATTCCTCGATCAGCGGCTCCAGCAGTGCGAGTCTTTTATCCACCTGCCCGTCGGTATAATCCTGAGGCAGATGCTGTTCGATCAGATAGCCGTCCTCTCCGAGATACACACCGTTAATTTCCTTTTTCTGCAGCAGGACATCGGTCTTTGTCTTGACATAGATCCATTTATCTCTGCCCACGAACTGATCCGTCACATATTTCTCATAGTCGGAGGTATAGCTGCCGGAAAGCAGCTCCTCCGCGGAAAATTCAGGTCTTTGGGCCAGCAGCCTGTTCTCCGTCTCCGAAAATATTCTGTCGCCGCGGAACAGATCCGCCACGGTAAAGATCAGAATGACGGATGCCAAAACCGCAATGGTGAAAATAGCGTTGTTCTTGTTGCTCACAGTGCCGACCTCCTTTCCGTCGGTATCCGGACTCAAAATCTGAAATATAGGAACGGGTTATAGGAACCCTCCACGATGCCTGCAATCGCCAGCACCAGAAGCGCGGCGGGAATGACCTTTTCCCCCAGGCGGCAGACCGCAATACAGGGACTTGTCTTCTTCTGCTGCAGCCGTTCCGCCAACATCCTGGGAATCGGAGTGGACGCCGCCAGTGCGATCAGGAGCAGGATATAGTACTCTCCGGCCAGATAGAGCGCATTTCCGTCGATAAGACCGCCGACACCCGCCATTGCCCGAATATATCCGAGAATACCGGACGGGGTCTCAACGGCGAACAGCACCCAGCCGATCAGAACAGTCACCAGCGTATACAAAATACCCGCTATCCTCGGCAGCCAGGAAAGCACCTTCCCCAGGAACAGCTTTTCCAGCACCAGAAGGAACGCGAACCACAGCCCCCAGAACAGGAAATTCCACCCGGCTCCGTGCCAGATGCCCGTCAGCATCCACACCAGTAAGATATTCACAAGCTGCCTGGGCAGGCCTTTTCTGTTCCCGCCCAGCGGTATGTAGACATATTCCCTGAACCAGCTGCCCAGCGAAATGTGCCACCTGCGCCAGAATTCCGTGACGGAGGCGGAGATGTACGGATAGCGGAAATTTTCGGGAAAATGAAATCCCAGGATCTCTCCCAGACCGATGGCCATATCGGAATAACCCGAAAAATCAAAGTAGATCTGAAATGCAAATGCAATTATGCCCAGCCACGCCGTCAGCATACTTATTTCCTGATAGTTACGGCCGGAAACATCCGTCCAGAGCATGCCGATACTGTTGGCCAGCAGCACCTTTTTGGCCAGACCGATACAGAATCTTCCGGCTCCGTGGCTGACAGCATACAGATCCACCGGTCTGTCGTGCAGCTGCTCGGACACATCCCGGTATTTGACAATAGGACCGGCGATCAGCTGCGGGAACATCGACACATAGACCCCAAAATCCAAGATATTCTTCTGCACCTTCGCATCGCCCCGATAAACGTCGATGGTATAAGACATGGTCTGGAAGGTATAGAAAGAGATACCGATGGGCAGAGGCAGCTGCAGCAGAGGCAGAGAGGTCCCTGCCAGGTCATTCACGGTGCCTATCAGAAAATCGCTGTACTTGAAGAGACACAGGACCGCCACATTGATGACGACAGAAGCCGCCAGGGGAATGACTGCTCTCCTGCTTCCCCGGCAGCGCTCGATCAGGCGTCCGTTCACATAGTCCACCACAGTGGAGAACAGCATGAGCAGTATATAGATCGGTTCTCCCCAGGCATAAAAAAACAGGCTTCCCAAAAAGAGGACGATATTTTTCATCCTCCTGGGAGCCGCAAAATAACATATAAGAAATATGGGCAAAAAGCGAAAAAGAAATATAACGCTGCTGAAAACCATGACCCAACTCCTGTTACCGGACCATACCCTCAATGATCCCGATGACTTTATCGTTTTCCTCCTGACACCGGACGATCACAGCTTCGTCGCCCTCATCCATGGCGTCCATGATATCTCCGCCCAGCTGTACGTAGATCACGTAATTATCGATCCTCGCCACCCTGGATGCCTGAATCTTTCCGATATTCTGAGGATACTGCATTGTATCGCCCACATTTTTGTCGCGGTAAGCGTTGAGCAGTGCTTCTACCGTATCCGCCTGATCCTCTCCGGCTCTTACGATGATCAGCATATCCGCGTTGGTGTTGATAGCGGGCATCTCCGCCAGATAATCATCATACATGTCGCCGGTGATTCCCAGCACATCTTCCATATAATCGGGATCCATGGGCGTGTTCGGAAAATAATTGTCGCCGAGTTCGTCCGTGATCGCCTTCTTAATGGCATTCATCTCATCGGTCCATCCCTGAGAATAGTCGTGATCGCTCGTCTCCCCGTCCTGAGACGGATCCTTTCCCGATTCCGTCTGGTCCTCCTGGGAAGGGATATCGCCCGACTCTGTCTGCTCCTCCTGGGAAGGGACACCTCCCGGCTCTGCCTGCTCCTCCTGGGAAGAGACATCTCCCGGCTCCACGGGATCGGCACAGCCAGCCATGCTCAGTGCCAAAATGCCCGCGCTCAGCCAAACCGCAAATTTTTTCATCATGATACCTCCCAGCGTGCTTCGGCGCACATGCTTATCTTCTTTTCTGCGCTTCGCTCCGCGCCAATGATGTATATAGTTTATCCTGCCGCGCCTCGCTTACACATCCCTTGCCGATCTTTTCCCACAAAAGAAACAGTTCCAGTATAGCATAATAATAGCTTTTCAGCAACGAAAACAAAAAGCTGCTTCCTTTGCAGGCTACCCATGTATTTACAAGAATCCCAGCACATTTCCCACCGACCTCACCGCCAGGGCTGCGGCCCAGGCGATGACGCACTGTCCGGCCACGACCGCTGCCGCCCACCTGCCGCCCAGCTCCCTTTTCACAGAGGCCACCGCCGCCACGCAGGGCGTATACAGCAGGCAGAACACCAGCAGCGCCAAAGTCGACACAGGTGTCAGAACCGTGTCCAACCCCTGCCCGCCAAACAGGACTGTCAACGTGGACACCACACTTTCCTTCGCCATAAATCCTGTGATCAGCGCGGTGGAGATCCGCCAGTCACCAAAACCGAGGGGCGCGAACACCGGTGCCAGAGCGCCCGCGGCAAGGGCAAGGATACTGCTCCGGGAATCGGAGACCAGATTCATATGATAATCGAAATTCTGCAGGAACCATATGACGATCGTCGCCATAAAAATTACCGTGAAGGCCCTCTGCAGAAAATCTTTCGCCTTCTCCCAGAGAAGCTGCGCCACGTTTTTTACGCCGGGCAGCCGGTAATTGGGCAGCTCCATCACAAAGGGCACCGCCTCTCCCTTGAACAGGCTGCTCTTCAAGAGCAGCGCCATAAGAATTCCCATGAGAATACCGCCGAAATACAGCGCTACCATGATCAGGCCCCGGTACTTCGGGAAGAACGCCGCGGTAAAAAAGCCGTAGATGGGAAGCTTTGCGGTACAACTCATAAAGGGAGTCAACAGGATCGTCATCTTGCGGTCCCGCTCCGACGGCAGCGTGCGGCTGGCCATGACACCGGGGACCGTGCAGCCGAAGCCGATCAGCATGGGCACGATGCTTCTCCCGGACAGGCCTATTTTCCGCAGCAGCTTATCCATGACGAATGCCACCCGCGCCATATAGCCGGTGTCCTCCAACAGGGACAGGAAAAAGAACAGTGTCACGATGATCGGAAGAAAGCTCAGCACGCTCCCGACGCCCGTAAAAATACCGTCGATCACCAGAGAGCGCAGCACAGCGTTGACCTTCCATGCAGTCAGCATCCGGGACACTGTCTCCGTGGCCGCGTCGATCCCGCTCTCCAGAACGCCCTGAAGCCATGCCCCTATCACATTGAACGTGAGCCAGAATACCAGCGCCATGATTCCCACAAAGCAGGGGATGGCCGTAAATTTTCCCGTGAGGATCCGGTCGATCCTTCGGCTTCTCTCCCGCTCTCTGCTCTCCCTGGGCCTCACGACACAGGCATCCACCAGCTTACCGATGAAGGCGAAGCGCATGTCGGCAATGGCAGCCGCCCGGTCCAGTCCCCGCTCCTCCTCCATCTGACAGATGATATGCTCCAGCATCTCCTGCTCGTTCGCAGACAGCCGCAGCGCCTCCAGGACACTGTGGTCCCCCTCCACCAGCTTGGTGGCTGCAAAGCGCACGGGAATACCGGCTTCCGCCGCGTGATCCTGAATCAGGTGCATGATCCCGTGAAGGCACCGGTGTACCGCGCCGCCGTTCTCGTTCTCGTCACAAAAATCCGTTCTGCCGGGCCGTTCCTGATACTTTGCCACGTGCATGGCATGGCTCACCAGCTCCTGGATTCCTTCATTTTTGGCAGCGGATATGGGAATGACCGGAATCCCCAGCAGGGACTCCATCACATTGATATTGACAGAGCCGCCGTTCCCACGCACCTCATCCATCATATTCAGGGCCAGCACCATGGGCACGTCCAGCTCCATGAGCTGCATGGTCAGATAAAGATTGCGCTCTAAGTTGGTGGCATCCACAATGTTGATGATGCCCGTGGGTCTTTCGTCCAGAATGAACTGCCTGGAAACGATCTCCTCATTGCTGTAGGGAGAAAGGGAGTAAATGCCGGGCAGATCCGTGACCAGCGTGTGATCGTTGCCTCTGATGGCGCCGCTCTTCCGGTCCACCGTGACACCGGGAAAATTTCCCACATGCTGATTGGATCCGGTCAGTTGATTGAACAGCGTCGTCTTGCCGCAGTTCTGATTGCCCGCCAGCGCAAAGGTCAGAACGGTTCCTTCGGGGAGCGGATTCTCATCCGCCTTGACATGGAACCGTCCGCCCTCGCCCAGACCCGGATGCTCCAGACGCGCATGCTTTGGCTTTTCCGCCGTCTTGCCGCGGGCGCCTCCCGAACCGTCCCGATCCCCAGTCAGCTCCTCCACAGTGATCTGCTCCGCATCCGCCAGCCGCAGCGTCAGCTCATACCCGCGTATCCTGAGCTCCATGGGATCTCCCATGGGCGCATATTTCTCCAGGGTGACCACCGCTCCGGGTATCACTCCCATATCCAAAAAATGCTGCCGAAGGGCGCCTTCCCCTCCGACAGTCGTAATTTTCGCACTCTTTCCGATTGCCAGTTCCCTTAACGTCATACTGTCTGCCCTCTTACCGTTTACTTCAAGGTAAGTATAGGATTTCCGTCGAAAAAAGTCAATGTCTGTATGGCAGCTCCTCCTCCCTGTCGAGCATTGTCCGAAACAGGGTCTATCCGGGGCGTGACAAGGAGATACAAATCGTGTATACTCTTACTTGGCAGATACCATGCCAAGACCAATTATACGTCAACAGACCGGACGGTACGGACCGAATTATGAAAAAAAATGAGAGAACATTTACATTAATTCCATATTTATTCCATTATAAATGGCATTATGTCCTGGGCATCACCGTACTTCTTGCAGTAGACCTGGCGAGCCTGTACATCCCGCAGTTCACCGGGGAGATCGTGGACGGGCTTTCCAAGGGCCTGCTCACGAATGTGGGGCCGCTGCTTTTGAAGATCCTTGCGGCGGGTCTCATCATGACCCTGGGACGCTTCGGCTGGCGCTATTTTATTGTGGGCGCCTCCCGCGGCATCGAGTACCGGCTCCGCAACGATATGTTCGGACATCTGGAAACTCTCTCCGCCCGCTATTACAACAGCCGTAAGACGGGCGACCTGATGGCTCATTTTACCAACGACCTGCAGGCGGTGCGGCAGGCCACCGGCATGGCGGTGATCACCGTGTTCGATGCCGTGATCATGACCGTCATGGTCCTGGTAAAAATGATGGTATACGTCAGCTTCCGGCTGACCGTATTCGCCTTTCTTCCTCTGATATCGGTGGCGGTGGCATGTTATTTTTTCGGCGTGGAATCCAAGAAACGGCAGCTGAAAAGGCAGGAAGCATTCTCCGAGCTGTCGGACAAGGTGCAGGAGAGCCTGGCGGGCATACGTGTGATGAAGGCATTTGTTCAGGAGGAAAAGGATCTGGAGGCCTTTGACGCGGCCAGCAGGAACAGCATGGAAAAGACCCTGTCGGCCGTAAAGCTGTGGACGGTGGCCGGCCCTTTTCTGGATGCCGTCACGGGCGTCAGCATTTTACTGACTCTGATCTTCGGGGGAAAAATGGTGTTGGCCGGACAGGTCAGCATCGGCCAGTTCGTGGCGTTCAATTCCTATATAGGAATGCTGGTGTGGCCCATGATCGCCTGCGGCGACTCGGTCAATGCTTTTACCCAGGCAGCGGCCGCCTTCAAAAGAATTGCGGCGATCTTCCGGGAAGAACCGGATATTACGGATCTCTTTACGGCGGACCAGAGCTCCGGACAGGATAAGGATATCCGTATAAGGGGCGATATTTCTATCCGGGATCTGTCCTTCACCTATCCCGACGGGGAGCTTCCCGTGCTCTCCCATGTGAATCTGCACATTGCCCAGGGCGAGATGCTCGGCATTCTGGCGCGGACCGGAAGCGGCAAATCCACTCTGGCGGATCTGCTGCTGCGGGTGTATGACTGTGAAAAGGGTGCGATCCTTCTCGACGGAAGGCCCATTGACGAATATCCCCTGGCGGTGCTGCACAGGGATATGGCTTATGTGCCTCAGGACAATTTTCTTTTTTCAGACACATTGGAGGAGAACCTTGCCTTCGGTCTGGAGGAGCGCGTCGCCAATCATCCCGAACTGCGGGAACAGATCCAACAGGCCGCTAAGGACGCCTGTATTCACGATAATATTATGGAATTTCCCGAACAGTATCAGACGGTGGTGGGCGAGCGCGGCGTCACGCTCTCAGGCGGTCAGAAGCAGCGAAGCTCCATCGCCAGAGCGTTCCTGAAAAATTCCGCGGTGCTGATCCTGGACGATTCTCTCTCGGCGGTGGACACGGACACGGAGGAGCAGATTCTGAAAAATCTTCTGCGACTGCGGAAGGGCAAGACTACTATCATTATTGCGCACCGCATTTCCACCCTGCAGCAGGCCGACCGGGTGGCCGTGCTGGAGGAGGGCAGACTGGCCGAATACGGCACGCACCAGGAGCTTCTGGAAAAGGATGGCTTTTACGCCCATATCTATGAAAAACAGCAGCTTGAGCAGGAGCTGGCCGCAGCCGATTAACAGGCTGCCGGGAGAACGGTATCTTATGCAGCTGCGGTATTTGAGGGAAGGGACACCGAATGAATTCACTGACAGACGATACAATTGAATACGGCTATAAGGGAAGCGTACTGCTTCGGCTGCTCTCCTATATGAAGCCGCACCTGGGCTGTTTCTTCCTGTGCCTTGCGCTGATCCTGGCGCTGACCGGCTTTGACCTGTACCGGCCGGTACTGATCGGCGATGCGATCGACCTGTTCAAGGCGGAGGGAAATTACGATGTGATCGCCGAGACCGCTGTCAAATACGGCATCGTGCTGATCCTGAGCTTTGTCTTTAACGTCACTCAGGCATGGCTGCTGCAAAAAACGGGACAGCAGATCATTCTGGCCATCCGCCGGGAGCTTTACATTCACATCCAGTCCCTGAGCAGCCGCTATTTTGATCTGACTCCCGTGGGGAAGCTGGTGACCCGCGTCACGAACGACGTGGAAGCGCTCAACGAGATGTACTCCGGCATTCTGGTAAAGCTGTTCCGAAACATTGTAAAGATCGCCGGGCTGGCGGCCATCATGCTGATCCTGGACTGGCGGCTGGCGCTGATCTCCTTTGTGCTGCTGCCTCTGGTCATGGCGCTTACCGTCCTGTTCCGCAGGATCGCACGGCAGACCTACCGTCTGACCAGGACCTGTCTGACGGACCTGAATACCTTCCTGTCGGAAAACATCTCCGGCATGCGCATCATTCAGATCTTCGGGAGGGAAAAAAGAAAATTTGAAGAATTTGACCAAAAAAGCCACAGACTGTATCAGGCCTTTTACAAGGAAATGCTGGTGTTCGCCGTCTTCCGCCCGCTGATCTACCTGCTGAGCGTGCTCTCCCTGATGATCGTACTGGGAGCAGGAAGCCGCGAGGTGCTGGGCAGCGCGATCTCCATCGGCACCCTGTATATTTTCGCCCAGAACATCCAGTCCTTTTTCGATCCGATCCAGGAGCTGGCGGAGCAATTTTCCACCCTGCAATCCGCTCTGGCCTCCGCCGAGAAGATCTTTATCATCATGGATGAAAAGGCGGCGGTAAAGGAAGACGAAGACCCGGTGGTGCTGCCCAAGATCAGGGGCCGCATCGAATTTTCCCATGTGTGGTTCGCCTACGACAACGAAAACTATGTGCTGCGTGACGTGTCCTTTGTGATCGAGCCCGGACAGAAGGTAGCCTTCGTGGGGGCTACCGGCGCCGGAAAGTCTTCCATCCTGAACCTGATAGGCCGCTACTACGACATTCAGAAGGGGAATATTTATATCGACGGCGTGGATATCCGCCGGCTCAGCAAAAAACAGCTCCGCAGCGCCATCGGACAGATGCAGCAGGACGTGTTCATCTTTGAGGGCACCGTGGAGAGCAATATCCGGCTCTACGACCGGGACATCTCACCGGAGGAGGTGAGGGCGGCAGCCGAATATGTAAACGCCTCCCACTTTATCGAAAAACTGCCCCTGCAATATGCGGAGCCTGTTTCCGAGAGAGGCGCCACCTTTTCCGCAGGGGAGAGACAGCTTCTGTCCTTCGCCAGGACTCTGGCGCATAAGCCCAGCATACTTGTCATGGACGAGGCCACCGCAAACATCGACACCGAGACGGAGCTTCTGATACAGGAGGCGCTGGGAAAGCTCATGGAAGGCCGCACTACCATTATGGTCGCGCACAGGCTCTCCACCATTCAGCACGCAGACTGCATCATGGTCATGCACAAGGGCAGGATCCGGGAGCAGGGCACCCATCAGGAGCTGCTGGCCCAGGGCGGGATCTACAAAAAGCTGTACGAGCTGCAGATCCATCATGAGGTCTCCGCGTGACAAAATTGCCGCCACGTTCTTTTGTAATCAGTTATTCTCAAGCCTGTCGTCTCACTTTAGAATGCTGTTTAATACGACCCAATCTTTGCTGCCGATGTCATCAGAATATTGCTCGATACAAATACATAGTTCATCCGTCGTAGCATCATTACGGACAATGCCGCCTTTTAATCCATATTTATCAAGATATTCTTTCAACACATTGAATTTTTTCGATGTGTAAAGGTCAATGTCCTGACTGTTTCCGCTGCGATCAAACCCACCTTTTGTTTCAATTATCCAAATTTCTCCGTTTGCTTCGATGATATAATCGGGATAAAAGAGTTTTTGCTTCCCGGAATTATCCTCATAAACAATTGAAAAATATTCATTGCCCTTATCTCCGTTTTTGTAATACCATTCTACACTGTTGCTGTGTTCACAAAATTTTTCAAACTTGACCTCAGAGGTTGAGCGTGGTGCAGCTGAAGAAAGATAATTCTGATAGACGTTCTTTTCCATAATAAGCTGCGTTTTGGCTTCACTATTATAGGTGAACAAACAAGATCTCGGAATATGAAATTCATAGTAAGATTTTGACGGTGAATCTGACCGCCGCTGATCCATCTCATATGCCATTGCTTTACGCGCAAGATGGCGAAGTCGGTCAGCATTATTGATAACAAAAGCATATACGTTTCTCGGTTCTAACGCAAGAATTTTACCTTGATAGGTGAAATTTTTGTCAAATAGTTTGCGGATGATAGTATTCATATACGAATATTCCATGCCGATTTCCAAACCAATTTTTCCGATGGTACGATGGTATTCCCGCCCGTGTGTGTGCGTGTTTAATTTTTCAACAACTTTAATATTGTTCATATCCGCCGAAGAAAAGTCAAGCGTTGTAGATTCGCCCGAAAAGGTGTATCGCACAATATTTTTATTCATTTCAAAGCCTGCCGTTTGCAAACGAGTTTGGTTCTCAACTTTATTCGAGTCAATTCCGTACTCTTTCCGTACATATGCGGCAATTGCCTGAAGTGCCTTCTGGGGATTGCTGGTCGTAGTCACCATAGTTCTTTGCTCACCCGTAAGGGTAATATTTTTGTACTCACTTTTAAGAAATAGTGTACAGGCATTCAGCGCTCCTTTATCCAGCGCCATTTTCACTCCGGCAGTAAACTTTTTGTCCAAGGTATAAAGATAACAACTATCAAGAAGATCGTTTTCGTAATGTGCTGCTTCCGGCATACGGCGAATACGACCTATAGTCTGTATCTCAAAAGTTTCTTCCATATTGTCACGAAGCTTTACAAGAATATATGCTCTGGGACAGTCCCAACCTGTAGCAACTGCCTGTTTGATGATAATCGCCGAGGATTGAGCATATAATGCATCAATGTTATCCAAATTCTCATGTCTGTCGGAAAGCCAGCAAGCAAGTTGTCCGTTTTCATAATTCAGCCCTTGTGTTTCGAGATACTGCTCCACGTCGTCCTGTAAAGTTTTCGACTTGTTCGGAATTTGAATTACAATCAGTGGATTGATGTTCTTTCCCTGCTGTAAAAATGCTGTTCGGAGTTCTCTTTGCTTTTTAATTGCTCTTTCAAGCAGATAGGCCGTTTGATCTTCCGTTTCCACTATCTGCGGAAAATCCTGGTTGATGATGAGCATTTTCTTGATAAGTCCTGCCGCAATGACTTCTTTTTCGGGGATTTCAATAATTTCCGCTTTTGCAATGCCTTTAGGCGTTGCCGAACAGCGAATAATCTTCCCCGTATGAAAATACTGAATGATTTCGTCAGCTTTTATGGTATTATTCTGATGGCTCTCATCCACAATAATCACAAAGTGCAAACCATCGTTCAGAGCGTGCTGAATATGCTCCAAAAAGTTAGTTCGTTCACTATCCTTGAGAGCGTTGTTTCCCTTCTTCGTCAGCTTTTCCCAGTTAATGAAGCAACTGTCGTTTTCCTCAAAGCCTGCGGTCATCACATCGGAGAGTTGCTTTGTCTGCGATGCATGAATATATTGATCCATTTTCGCCTTACTCTGTTCTTCCAAATTCCCTTTGCCCGGTGTGAGCCAGACAAAAACAGTTTTCGGGAAAGACTGTATGTACTGATGCATGAAATAGGTCAGGATAATGGTTTTTCCACTTCCCGTAGGACTTTTCAAGATAATGTCACGGGCCGGCTTTTCCATCGCTTCGAAGAGGGCTTTTACGGCGTCAAGTTGAAATTCTTTTAATCTAATGCTCATTGTTTATCATCCTTTTATTGAAATTATCAAGTTCCGTTTACAATTCAAATGTCCGGGGTCCACGGTTCGATCGGCAGTATTATAATTAACTCTCCAATTCCTGCAAAATGTATTCAGATACCGCTCGTTCTGTAATTTCTTCGCCCTGCTTTTGCAGTTCTCCTGTAATATCCCACCAATAATAGGAAAACAGCGTTTCTCCCTCTTCATTATCTACCGAGCATTTCAGGCAGCCTCCGTCGCTGAACTCCTTTTCCTGAAAGTACATCTTTGTCAACAGATCCGCTGTTTCAGCCGCATTATCTTTTGTGCAGACGAACAGATAGTCCTCCCATCTCGGATTGTCAAGCCTGCTTCCCTTTTCCTGTCTGTATTTTTGCAGGTCAAATTGATTGCCCAGCCTTTCCTCTATACAAAGCTGTCCGTAGGTGTCATCAATATAATTGGAATAATCTGAAATATAAGGGTTGCCGTCCCATTTTTCCACCAGACCGTATACGCGCACATAGGCATTAAACTGCCTGCCCTGACCGTCCTGAAGTACAAATGTCCACATATGCACGCATTTTGCTCCCCCTGTCTCCACTTCCCTTGTCTCAAATTCTGTGGACAACAGCTCAAATTCCTGATGATACCTTTCGCTTAATCTAGCCAATACTGCTCTCTGTGCATAAATGTTATATTTGTTATAAAAGAAATATCTTAACAGGAAAAAACCGATTCCGCTACAGCAGATTACGATTCCAATAATGATCACTGCAAGGATTATCTTTTTTCTGCCCTTCAAAATCAACACTCCTTATCCCAAAAGAACCGTATCCTATTGTATCCGCACCAGCCCCCGGCAGCGGTCCAGGGCTGCATAGAGCTCCTGCTTTCTCGGCAGCGCAAGATTTCCGGGAATGTCCGGCCCGCAAAATGCCGAAAATCCCTTTGCTGCGATCTCCTCATACAGTTTTTCCACCGCCTCCTGCACGGTGCGGCTGCCGTCAAAAATATGCAGCTTCATATATTTTATCATGTATGCAAGCGCAGTGAGCTGTTCCGGGTCGGTAAGCTGCTCCACATAGCGCATGTCCACTGTCTCCCGGTTGACGGAAAACCCGTCCAGCCCCAGGGTCTTCATCTTGATGCGGTCCTCCTTTGCGAAAGCGGCATCCCTTTTTACCACCCGATGAAAGGAGGGCGCCACGGCCTTTTGCGTCTCCCCCAGCGTCAGCGGGAACTGTCCGGCCTCCCGCTTCGCCGTTTCCGTGATCTCCGACGGCTGATAGCGGTTCATCTGAATCACACAGTCCGCTTTATGGAAATAAGAACCGGAGCTTCCCGCCACCAATATTGTGGAGATGCCCCGTGTCTCATAGAGCTCGCGCACTCTGTCAATAAACGGTATAATAGGTTCCGCTTCCCGGCTGACCACTCTCTGCATCAGCTCGTCCCGGATCATAAAGTTGGTGGCGCTGGTATCCTCGTCGATCAGCAGCAGACCCGTCCCCATCTCCATGGCCTCCACCGTCGCCGCGGCCTGGGACGTACTGCCGCTGGCGTCCTCCGTGGAAAAGCAGGATGTATCCCTGCCGTTTGGAAGATTGCGGATGAACATGGAAATATCAGTATTCTGAATGCTGCGGCCGTCCTCCGCGCGCAGCTTCACGGCGCTTTCATCGGTGATCACATACTCTCTGCCGTCTCCGGCGATATGATCGTAGACACCCAGCTCCAGTGCCTCCAGCAATGTGGATTTCCCGTGGTATCCCCCTCCCACGATCAGCGTGACGCCCTTCCTGATCCCCATGCCCTTCAGGGGGCCGCCGTGAGGAAGATCCATGGTCACTTCCATGGCAGCCGGTGAGCAGAAGGCCACCGCATCCTTCATGGGCAGGGAGGAGATCCCTGACTTTCTTGGCAGCACGGACCCGTTGGCCACAAAGGCTGCCAGATCCATCTCCGGCAGCTTTTCCCGGATGTACCTCCGATCATCCGCAAGGTCCGTCACCGCCTCCAGCTCCTCCTTTTTGCAGGAGGCGGACAACAGCGTCTGCGACACACACGCCGGCAGAAAATCGAACAGAATCTTCTCAAGCTCCCTCGAATTGACGGTCCTGCCGTTGGCCGGAAATCCCACTTCCATACGGACCGTGATATCTCCGTTCGCAGGGTCGACGGTGCAGGCGCTGCGGTCCAACACCTCCTGCCCCGGCTGACTGATGCCCAGCAGGCCGCTCTTGCCGGAGCCCTTTGCCCTGAAGGAGTACTCCTTGATCTTGGCCGCCGCACGCCGCAGAAGGTGATCCTGAAGGGCGATGCGCCTGTGCTCTGACTCGTAATAACGTTTTTCAAAGGCCGCCGTCCTTCCGGATATCAGGATACTCACTCTGGAGGGCGCGGCAAAGGGGTCTCCCTGCACGTGATCGATGGAGAGCACGTATTGCCGGAACTGGTATTTTCCTTTCGTATCCTTGTAGGCCGGGTAACTCCTGCGGTCGATCTGCCGCAGCAGGTTCTGCAATTCTGTTGCTGATTTCATACTTATTCTCCTTTGCGTGCTTCGCACGCATTAGCTCCGATACAGTCTTTCGATTTCATACTACTTCATACTACCATAATTATACAGTTTGTGCTACACTTTATAATATCTGTCAAATGACGGCAGAACACAGCGGAGAAACAGTATGACGACTCAAGTGAAGAATATGACCGAGGGGAATCCCTCCTCTTTGATCGTGACCTTTGCCCTGCCCCTGATGGTGGGAAATGTGTTCCAACAGCTCTACACTGTAGTGGATACCATGGTGGTGGGAAAATATCTGGGAGTGAACGCGCTGGCGGCGGTGGGCGCCACAGACTGGCTGAACTGGATGGTCCTTGGCATCGTGCAGGGCTTTACCCAGGGCTTTGCTATTCTGATGGCTCAGGAATTCGGCGCCGGAAGGCTGGAGCAGCTTAAGAAGACCGTCGGCAACTCCGGCCTTCTGTCCCTTCTCTCCTCGTTGGCGCTGGTGCTGGCAGGACAGCTGGCGGCCATGCCCGTGCTGACATTTCTGCATACTCCCGACGCCATTATCGGCGGAAGTATTCTCTACCTGCGGATCCTTTTTTCCGGGATTCCCATAGTGATGGCATACAACCTTTTTGCCTGTATCCTGCGCTCCCTCGGAGACGGCAGGACGCCGCTGCAGGCTATGATAGCGGCATCCTTCACCAACATCGCCCTGGATCTGCTCTTTGTGATGGTATTTAAGTGGGGCATTGCAGGTGCGGCTATTGCCACCCTGATCGCACAGCTGGTGTCGGGACTGTATTGTCTCCATGCCATACGCGGGATCGAGTTCCTGAAGATGCAGAGAGAGGATTTTACGCCGCGGAAGGCATTATGCGGCAAATTGATGGTCCTTGGCTCTCCCATGGCGTTCCAGAACTGCATCATCGCCATCGGCGGTATGATCGTGCAGTCCGTGGTCAACGGTTTCGGGGTACTGTTCATCGCCGGCTTTACCGCCACCAACAAGCTCTACGGCCTTCTGGAAATTGCCGCCATCTCTTACGGCTATGCCATGATCACCTACGCGGGGCAAAATCTCGGCGCAGGAAGGATCCGCCGCATCCGAAAGGGGACCCGTTCGGCGCTGGCAATCGCAGTGATCACCTCCGTAGCGATCGCAGGCGTGATGCTTTTGCTGGGCAAGGTCATCCTGAGCTGGTTCATTTCCGGCACACCGACGGAGGTGGAACAGACCCTGCAGATAGCGTATTTCTATCTGACCATTATGAGCGTGTCCCTGCCCATCCTCTACGTGCTGCACGTGGTGCGCTCCACACTGCAGGGCATAGGCAATACCCTTCTTCCCATGCTGTCCGGCGTAGTAGAGTTCCTTATGCGCACCGGCACCGCCCTTCTTCTTCCGCTGGCGCTGGGCGAGACCGGTATCTTTTTTGCGGAGCCCGCGGCTTGGGCCGGGGCGGATGCTGTCCTGCTGATCAGCTATTTTGTCGTCGTGCGAAAGCTGCCCGAAGCAGAGCCCGCCGACTGAGTAAAATACCTCCTCACGGTCTGCTCCGCAGGCTTTCCGTAAATCTCATAGTCCGTTCGCTCCAGGGCGCTGCCTTCGGGATACAGCCCGGCGCCCCAGGACCAAAATGCGACCCCTTCTATCCACGGGCGCTTTGCGCAGGCGGCCAGCATTGTCTCGAACCACGCCTGCTGCTCCCCAGGAGCCGCCCTGCCCGCCATATGCCAGTCGTTCGGGACCAGAGAAGAGCCTTCCACGGACATACAGCCCGCCTCTGCAAAGAAGAACGGCTTCCCGAATTTTTTCACCACCGCCTCGATGCGGTCCAGCTGATTTTCCCAATCGCCTATGGGATAATATCCGCTTGCGGAAATCACATCTACACAATCCCACCACTTCACATTATGCTCCTGATATTTGTCCGTGTTATAGGACACGGGCCCGTGATACACCTGACGGATGTCGGAGATCAGCCTTCTCCATTCCTGCTCGCGGCGTTCACTCATGACCATTTCACAACCGGCGATGAACATTTCGCATCCGCACTCCTCCGCAATCCCGGCATAATGCAGCTGAAATTTTGTATAGGAGTCGAACCATCTGCTCCACTTTGGTTCACAGGGCACATCCTCATCAAAAAAGTTGATATACGCCCGCCATTCTCCGTTGGCGCAGTTGACCGTCGGCTTCAATGCCACTCTGAGCCCCAGCTCTCTCGCGCAGGCGATCATGCCCTTCAACTCTTCATCGGCGGCGGTGGCCTCCGTATCGAACAGGATCTCCTCCGACTGGGGCGTCCGCTGCACGCCCCCCGGTACAAAGATCACAAGGTTCGCACCTGTTCTTTCCTTCATAAGCCTCAGGCTTTCACGGGCCGCCTCCCTGCCCAGCTCTCCCCTTTGCGCAAAGGGCGCGAATGTCATTCCGCAGATATAATCCATATTTTCCTCTCATTCTGCCGCTTCAGCGGCCATTCGATCTCACCGCCCTCTTACACACATACGGGCCCATGGCAATATACAATTTATCGGAAATACCGGGTCATGCGGTATCTTGACAGATTGAAGGTACGGATCCCCAGCGTCCGCGCTTTCTCCTGCATTTTCCGCATCCAGAAATAACCGAAATCATTTTTTTCGCTCCGGAACAAGGTTTCTCCGTTGCCCCTTGTTTCATAGACATAGGCAATGACATTCTCCGCCTCAAAGGCATCGAGATCATATCCCAGGTCCTCCAGATAAGGGACCATTACAGGCGCCGCATCCGCGCTTAGGCCCGTCAGGTAACGGTAATCCTGATAGGATTCCGACGCCAGGAAAAATTCCCCTCCAAACAGGTTCGTCCTGGAAAACGACTCCCCATCCGCGCCGGCCGTCTGCACCTCGGTCCCCCGGTACGCATTGGAGACATTCACCAGTGCGATGACATAATCCGGATGGGCAAAGGACAGCGCCAGGTACAACAGAGTCACCACCGCCATACTGTAGCGGAACATAGGGAACCGCTCCAGAAAGATACTGATCAGCACGCCCGCGAACAGGAGCGCCAGCACCGCCAGCGACCACAGCACCAGGAGCCGCAGAAAGGTCAGATAATAAAAACGAATGTAGATCACCATGCGCAGAGCGCTGGAGGCGATCATGACGAAGGTGCAAAGTGACATAACTGTCAGTATTACCTTCAGCAGTTTGCTGCTTTTAAAAAGACTCATGCACACCAGGACGATCACCAGATTCAGAAGGCTTACCGCCAACAGTTGGAAAAAGCCCTCCCTTGCGTACATGGCGTAGGTATAACCCTCCGGAAGCTGCATCCTTCCCAGGAAGAGCCCCGCGATCTGAATTCCGCAGAACAGCAGATACAGCACCGTCAAAAGGCCCGTGACGGTGATTGCCAGGACCGGCTCTCCCTGCCTCCAGTCGTTTACCTCCTCCTTGATCCTGTGCCTGCAGAGATAGGATATCAGCGCATAAGAAGCAAAAAAGATAAACGCGATCCGGAACAGTATGTTCAGGATGTTTCCCGGCCGGAGATTCTGCAGAATATTTCCCGTCATTCTGCGGAACAGCACATCCGCGCTGGCCAGCAGCAAAAGCACGATGAAAAGGATGGGCACTCCGATGACCAGTCCCAGGACCACATACCAGAGCTTTCCGCTGCCCTTGGATTCCCCGGCATTTTTTCTGTGGCCGGCGAGATCCGAGAACGGTCTTCCCAGCTCGCCGAAGCTCATTACAACGAGTTGACAGATAGCGCTCAGATATTTTCCGAGCTTCCATTTTGACGTGTCAAAAAACTGTTTCAGCAGAAGGCTCATCATCAAAAGAAAGATGCCCGCCTTGTTAAAAAAGATCAATCGTCCATCGTCAGTGCAAAAGGTGGATACGCCCAACAGTACGATGGCCGCCATGTAAAAGAAGCTGCCTCTTTTTAAGGTAATCCTCAGTTTTGACAAGGATAAGCATAAAAACAAGAGGCTGGCGGCAACGAAAAAAGGGAACGTCACCCCCGATCCGTTCTTGTACATGCAAAATGCATAGAACACGGCATACACAAGTGCGGCCGGTCCGAAGAACCCAAAATTCTCTTTCATGCGCATAGTCTGTTCCGTCTCCGTCTTCGGAGACATATCCTGATTTCTATCACTCATTTTTTCCTCTTTTCCGCTGTCCTGTGACAGCTGCTCTGTTCGGTCCTTAAGCCTGATCCGTCTCTCCGTCCGGCACAAATTCCAGAATATCTCCCGGCTGGCAGTCCAGCGCCCTGCAGATGGCGGCCAGTGTGGAGAACCGGATCGCTCTCGCCTTGTTGTTCTTCAGTATAGATAGATTTGCCAGCGTAATGTCCACCTCGTTGGCCAGCTCGGTGAGGCCGACCTTTCGCTTTGCCATCATCACGTCCAGATTTACTATGATTCCCATATTTTTATCCCCATTTGATCTTTTCCTTTTTGAGCGGATGCCCGCCGGCGCCTCCCGGACGGGATACCCGTCCCGTGCCCTTATACCGTCAGATCGTTCTCCTCCTTATACCGGACCGCCTCCCGGAACACGTCGGCCAGGACCTTGCTGAAGAGACCGGCGATAATGAACACGAAGATCACCACCAGCATGGCCACGGTCGTATACACAATGCTGCGCACCACAGACATCAGGGCAATGAAAAAGCTCCAGTTTCCCATCTTGTTCAGACTGATCACATTCTCCTGTACAAAACAGTCCTCATTCAGCACCGTCCGGAAAATACGCCGCAGCTCCCGCAGCAATACACAGGCCGATATGCCCAGCACCGTGTAAATGATCACCGTCTCCTCGTAGTGCCCGACCAGCCTGGGGAGATACTCACTGATCTTTTTTACGCTGAAGACCAGCGTCGCCGTCACAACAATGCCCCCATAGAACATAAAATCAAGCAAAAACTTCGTGGCTGTCACCAGATTTTTGTTTTTTCCCATCGAATCTATCGCCTCACTTTCCAATTCAAATTCTGTCCGGCCGTACTATTGTCTCCAGGGTCACTATATCAGCATTTTTCTCCCGTGTCAATAAATTTTTATTGTTTTTCAATAAATTTTTATTGAATCGCGCAAATCTCACAAAAATCTGCCAAAGGGATAGAACTTTTATCTTTTTTTGCCGTCATGTTATAATAAAGAGGAGTTATCCAAGGAAACGGAGGCATCTTATGAAAAGAAAAACAATCTGTCTACTCTGCTCTGCCCTGCTGCTTTCCGCAGTATTTACCGGATGCGGCAGTACTTCCGCCGCGCCGGAGGACAGCGGCGCAGAAGGTCTGGGCGCCACCATCGACAACACGGCGCCGCTTGCTGTTCCCATCATAGATCTGACCGATATCGCTGCGGATGATGGCAGCGATACCGGGGAGGATACCGCCGACGAAGGCGGCACCGCCAAGGGAAATACTGCCGACGAAGGCAGCACCACTGAGGAGGATACCGCAGCCGAAGACGGCACCGAGGAGAATGCGGCGGCCGTCAGTGATTTTGGCCTGCGGCTGTTGAGTCAATGTGTCCGGGACGGAGAAAATACCCTGATCTCTCCGCTGTCTGTTCTCTATGCTCTGGGCATGACCGCCAACGGCGCCGACGGAGAGACTCTGGAACAGATGGAGGATGCGTTCGGCATGTCCCGGCAGGACCTGAACTCTTATCTCCACACATACAGGCAGTCCCTGCCGCAGGGAGACAAATGCAGTCTCAGCCTGGCGAACTCCATCTGGGTGAACGCGGATGCAGCGCCGACAATGCAGGAAGATTTTCTGCAGTCTGCCGTTCAATGGTATGACTCCCAGATATATCAGGCTCCCTTTGACGTATCCACGCGGGACGCGATCAACGACTGGGTGAACGAGAACACGGACGGCATGATTCCCAAAATCCTGAACAAGATTCCTTCGGAATCCGTCCTATATCTGATCAATGCCCTCGCCCTGGATGCGGAATGGGAAAAAATTTACAGTGAGGATGAGATTCAGGACGGGATCTTTACCGCCGCAGACGGAACAGAGCAGAATGTAGATATGATGTACTCCACGGAGCAGCTCTACCTGAGGGATCAGAATGCCGAGGGGTTCATCAAATACTATAACAATCGGGATCTTGCCTTCGCGGCACTGCTGCCGGACGAGGGCGTAAGCGTAAGCGACTATGTAGCTTCCCTGACAGGAGAGAAGCTCCAGCAGATCCTGAGTACGCCCCAGGAGATCGAGGTGCACGCAGGCATTCCGAAATTTGAATGTGAAGACGGTATGGAGATGAGCAGCGTCCTGAAGGCCATGGGCATAACGGCCGCCTTTGATCCGAAGACCGCCGATTTCACCTCCATGGGCAGCACGCCGCAGCAGCCCTTTTACATCGACAGAGTACTGCACAAGACCTACATCGCCGTGGACGAGAAGGGCACAAGGGCCGGTGCCGCCACCGCTGTGGAGATGGATCTGATGTCTCTGCCCTCGGAGACACGGACCGTGAATCTGGACCGCCCCTTCGTGTACATGCTGATCGACTGCCGGCAGGGGAATTTACCTGTCTTTATCGGAACATTAGAGCATGTGATATAGCCTGAGGGAATTCTCCCACACGGTGCTGCGGACGGCCTCCTCCTCCATTCCCCTGATCTGCGCCAGCGCAGTGACCACGTAGGGAATATTCAGAGAACTGTTGCGCCTTCCCCGGTTGGGCTCCGGCGCAAGATACGGGCAGTCCGTCTCCAGCACAATACGGTCTGAGGGAATGTAGCGTGCGGCCTCCTTGAGCTTTTGGGCGTTGTGAAAGGTCAGCACGCCGCCGATGCCGATGTAGAATCCCATATCCAGAAAGACTCTGGCCATTTCCTTTGTATAGGAATAGCAGTGGATCACGCCGCCGATCTCCCCCGCACGCTCTGCGGTCAGGATGTCGGCGGTATCCTTTGCCGCATCGCGGGAGTGGATGATCACGGGCTTCTTCACCCTGCGCGCCAGATCCAGCTGCGCCGCGAACCACTCCTTCTGGAGTCCTCTTCCCGGCTCCTCCCAATGGTAATCCAGGCCGATTTCCCCCACCGCCACGCATTTTTCATTTTTGAACTGCCGTTCCAGCCATAAAAGCCCCTGATCGGTCAGCTCGGCCGTTCCGCTGGGATGCACGCCCAAAGCTCCGTAAATATATTCATACCTCTGTGTCAGCGCCAGCGTCGACCTGCAGGAAGCCAGGTCGGCTCCCACGTTCACGACACGCTCAATGCCCTGTCCGGGCAGAGACGCAAGCAGCTCCTCCCGGTCGTCGTCGAACGCCTTATCGTCGTAATGTGCGTGTGTGTCAAAAATTCCCGTCATTTCAAGCTCTCCTTATCCCTTCCCAGTATAGCACAGCGCCGGCGGAAAGGCTACTTTTCCGCCTGTATAAAATTTTTATAAAGTATATTGCATGTCCGCGGAAAAACAACTATATTGAGAATATCATCACACGCGTCGGACATATGCGGCAGCGCAATTTTGCGGATCCGACTCCGTTCCGGCTGCGCAGAGAAGGAGGATATTATGGGACACTTCAGGAACTTTAAGACCGGGATCTACTGCACCGCCCAGACGCTCTCCCGTCTGGACAGAGAACGCCTGGAAAGGGAATGGGCATATCTCGAAAAATACGTCGGCGTCGACAAGGTCTATCTGGAGACTTACCGGGGAGACACCACAGTGGAGAAAGAACATATGCAGATGTTCGTGGATTTCTTCCGCGGACACGGCGTGGAAATCGCCGGAGGCATTACCACGGTGACGCCCGACCTGTCCGAAGAAGACGCCAAGAGACAGCGGCTCCTGCACTCCTTCTGTTATTCCAATCCCGGCATGAGGGACCGTCTCAAGCGGATCGTGGAATATACCGCGGGCATGTTCGACGAATTCATTCTGGACGATTTTTTCTTTACGTCCTGCCGCTGTGAGGATTGTATCCGGGAAAAGGGCGATCGCTCCTGGGTGGAGTTCCGCGCCGCGAAAATGGAGGAGGTCTCCGAAAATCTGATCCTGGGACCGGCCAGAGGGGTCAATCCGAATGTAAAGGTGACCATAAAGTACCCCAACTGGCGGGAATCCTACCATGAGGCAGGATACTGTCCCGAAAGGCAGCGGGAGATCTTCGACCGCATCTATACGGGCACCGAGACCCGGAATACGGCGCAGACCGACCAACATCTGCCACACTATCTAAGCTATTCGCTGATGCGCTATATGGAGAACGCTGCACCGGGCAGGAACGGCGGCGGCTGGTTCGACACCTACAGCTGCTGGCCCATTGACTGCTATCTGGAGCAGGGATACCTCACCGCGTTCTCCCGTCCCCAGGAGATCACTCTGTTCCAGTGGGGAGATCTGTTTGAAAATAAGCTTGTGACGCCTCTCGGCATGCAGCTTTCCAGGATCGACAGGATCCTGGACCGGGCGGGGCAGCCGACCGGCGCAGCCTTTTACCTGCCCTTCGCCTCCTGTGGGGAAAATCATCTGGAGGATCACCTCGGCATGCAGGGGATCGCGCTGGAGCCCACGCCCGATTTCCCGGAGGACGCGGAAACGCTTCTGCTGACAGAGGCATCCGCAAAGGACGAAGAGATCATGCGGAAGCTGGAGAATTATCTGCTTTCGGGAGGCACTGCCTTAGTGACTACCGGCTTCCTGGCCGCGGTCCCCGTGAAGGAGTGGGAAAGATTTTCCAGCGCGCGCCTTACCGGCAGAAGACTTTTGACCGACAGATATCAGGTGACGAACAACTTTACCGGATACTACTGCGGGAACCGCGCCGTATCATTTCCGGACCTGCAGTTCGGGAACAACGTATCCTGGTCCTACATCAATGCCGGTTCGGGCGACTACCACAGCTCCCTGCTGCTGTTGGACACTTACGGAAGGGGAAAGCTGTTCACGCTGGCGGTGCCCGATATGCCGGCGGACTTTTCCGCTCTGCCCATACCCGTCATGGATTCGGTCAGACGGGCGTTAGCGGTAAGGAATATCTATATCAGCGCAAAAAATGTCTCTCTCTTTTTGTATGACAACAACACCTTTGTCCTGTACTGCTATGCGGGAAAGGACAGCATGCCGCAGAACGTGACCGTACATCTTCTCCGGGAGGCTTCCTGCATCAGATCGCTGAACGGCGTGAGACAGCTCTCTCTCACTCCCAGGACATGCCGCTATGAGGACTGGACCGAACAGGAATGGATCGCAGAGACCGTAGTCCTGCCCGGCGAATTTTACGCATTTGAGATCGTAGACTGATCTTCTATGCGTCGTAGTACACCCTGCTTTCCTCCAGGACGGTGAATTTCCCGTCCTCCAGGGAGAGCAGGGACACGGCGCAGTTAGGCAGGTGAATTCTCCAGAAATCCTCCAGAGGGATGTCCGCCAAAGGATTCAGGATGCTCCTGTTCATTGCCCCGTGCCCGGTAATCAGTATGTTCTCATACCTTCCCTCCAATCCCAGGATCCGTTCCCGCAGAAATTCCCCGCTCCTGTCATAAAGCTGCCGAAAGGATTCCGCCCGCTCCGGTGGAGTATAAGAGGCCGGTGCAAAGAAAAAATTATACATGGGGTGAGCCGCGTCCTGCTTTGCCGTGACAAAGTCCATGTTCTCCATGACTCCGAAATCCATCTCCAGCAGCCGTCTGTCCGTCTGTATCTCAAGGTCCCTCTCACCTCTGATGATCCTGGCCGTCTCCACGGCCCGGCCAAGGGGCGAGCTGAAGACAGCCTCAAAGGGAACGGAGCTTAATGCGGCGGCAGTCTCCCTTGCCAGCCTGATACCGTTCTCATTTAACGGCACATCGCTCTGACCCTGAAGTCTTCCTATTTTGTTCCAGTCGGTCTCACCGTGTCTCACCAGATAGATCTTCATATGTCTCCGCCTGCTTTCCTCCGACCGCGGCAATCGCCGGGCCGCATATTTACAGAAATTTCCAGAAAAAAAGAACCGACCCCAAGGCTCTTACGTCCTCAAAACCAGTTCTTTGGGCGCTCCCCGCGGGGAGTGTGTGCACCGCCAGGGGCTCGAACCCTGGACACCCTGATTAAGAGTCAGGTGCTCTACCAACTGAGCTAGCGGTGCGTTTTCTGTTCTTTAACAACGCAACAGTTATTATATTATAACATGTCGGTAAATGCAAGTCCTTTTTCCAAAAAAATTATATTTAAAATTTATTTTTCAGATCAGACCGATCAGAATTCCCGCAGCCACACCGATTACGTACAGCATTCCGAGGATCTTCAAATTTTCCTCTCGGCGGCGATTGACCCGGAACAGCACCAGCACGCCTACGCCCGTTCCCGTCAGCAGTCCCGCCATAGCCGAGCCAAAGCTCATAGCTCCTTCCAGGTACATCTGCGTGATCACCACGGATCCGGCACAGTTGGGGATCAGCCCCACAAGGCCGGAAAGCACCGGCCCAAGCACCGGCCTGGACAGGACAAGCTCCCCCAGCGCATCTTCGCCCACAAAATGCAGGACAAGATTCAGCGCGAATGTTACCAGAAGAATAAAGAGCGATATCTGTGCGGTATGTGAGACGGCCGACCGAAGGACCCCCTTTTCACAGTGACAGTGATCGTGCTCACAGATATGGTGAATATGTTCGCCCTCGTCCGCGGTCCTTTTGCGCAGCAAAATATCGATACACAGTCCCATGGCCATACCGATCGCCGCCTTGACGGACAGCAGTTCAATAATCGTACCCAAAGACGCCTGCTCGGAGATCAGGATCGGCAGCATCTCATCCGAAGTGGACAGGTAGATCGCCATCAGGGTCCCCAGAGACACCACCCTTCCGGCATACAGATTGGCGGCTGCCGCGGAAAAGCCGCACTGGGGCACAATGCCCAGCAGACCGCCCAGCACAGGGCCCAGGCGTCCCGCTCTCCTCACCATATTCCACGCCTTCTCTCCCGTCCTGTGCTCCAGATATTCCATGGCAAGATACGCCAGGAACAGAAACGGGATCAGCTTCAATGTATCGGTCAATGTATCCAAAATTACGTCCGGCATAAAAACAAAACCTTCCTTACAGTCATAAGATATCCTGCTGTTCGGCGACCGCTCACCGTTCCTCCACCACCTGAAAGATGTAGAATTTCAGGTAATAAGACTGATCCGCCGACCACAGGATGGGATGGTCGCAGGCCTGAGTGCGGAATTCCACCTGCCGCAGACGCCTACGGGCGCCGTTTGCGGCCTCCCGGATGGTCTTGGCAAACAGCTCCGGCTCCATGAAATGAGAGCAGGAGCAGGTCACGAGAAAGCCGCCGTCCTTTACCAGCTTCAGGCCTCTCAGATTGATCTCGCGGTATCCCTTCACCGCATTTTTTACGGAATTTCTGGACTTGGTAAAGGCGGGCGGATCCAGGATCACCACATCGAACCGCTCCCCAGCCGCCTCAAGCTCCGGAAGCAGTTCAAACACGTCCGCGCACTGAAATTTCACCCTGTCCTCCAGGCCGTTGAGCCTGGCGTTCTCCTCCGCCCTATCCACCGCCGGCCGGGAGGCATCCACCCCCAGCACGCTTTCCGCTCCGGCAATTCCGGCGTTTAAAGCGAAGGAACCGGTGTGGGTAAAACAGTCCAGCACCCTTTTCCCTTTGCAGAATCGGTGGATCGCGGCCCGATTGTTCTTCTGGTCAAGAAAGAATCCCGTCTTCTGGCCGTCCTCCACATCTACGATATATCTTACCCCGTTCTCCACGATCTCGACCTTCGTGTCAAAGGGCTCCCCCAGAAATCCCTTGCTTCGCTCCATCCCTTCCTGCAGGCGCACCTTGGCATCGCTGCGCTCGTAGACGCCGCGGATCGGGATTCCGTCCTCCGCCAGCACCCTTTTCAGCGCATCCACAATAGTCATCTTCCACCTGTCGATGCCCAGCGCCAGGGACTCCACCACCAGCACATCGGCGAACTTATCCACCACGATCCCAGGCAGAAAATCCGCCTCCCCGAATATCAGGCGGCAGCTGGAGATATCGACAGTCTGTTTCCGATATTCCCATGCATCGCGCACCCGGCGTTCCAGGAAGGCGGCATCTATTACCGCATCTTTTCTGCGGGACATCATGCGCACGGTGATCTTCGAGTTCGTATTGATGAAGCCGCAGCCCATGCCGTAACCGTCAAAATCCCGAACGGCCACGATGTCCCCGTTCTCAAAGGCGCCTGTCACCGACTCGATCTCATTGTCGTACACCCACATGCCGCCGGCCTTCAGTGTGCGCCCCTGTCCCTTCTTCAGTGTCACAACCGTCTGGTACATACCGTTCTCCTTCAGTTCTGCAGGCTCCGGTCCTCCAGAAATCTGAGACTGTCTCTGATCTTATCCAGCCCGTTCACTTCCAGAAGCCGGCTCACGCCACACAGATCATATTCTTTTATCAGGTCGAACACCGTGTCCCAGGGAATACTTCCCTTCCCCAGCGCAAGGTGGTCGTCCGCCTGCAGAAATGTATCGTTCATATGAAAATGCCGGATGTGCGGATGCAGCTTGCCGAACCACTCGGCGGGATCCCCGTGGGCCAGCATCATATGGGCTATGTCCAGACATATGCCAAAGTTCTTCCGGCCGCGGAACCGCTCCGCCAGCTCGGACAGTGCGTCCGGCGAATTTTCCAGCACATTTTCACAGTAGATCTCAATCCCTTCATCCTGGGACAAGAGCTTCTCCATCACCTTTTCGGTCCATTCCAGCCAATTGGAATAATAGCCCTTCCCCTTCATGAACCTCGGATTCAGGCCGCCGTGGAATATCACCGCACGGCATCCCAGCCGCCCTGCGATCTCCACGGACTGCTGCATGCGGTACAGGCTGTGCCTGCGGATGCCGCCGTCAAGACTGAAGTGGGCCAGATCGTAAAAGGCGCCGTGAAGGGTGTCAGTCCCTCCGTGCCTCCCCAGACTCTGATAGAGCCGGAGACGCTCCTCTAAAGCCCTTTCATCATCCAGAAGCTCCGGATCAAAAAAATCATTGTACTCGAACCCCAGGGCATGACGCTCCGCCAGCTCAACATATTCCTCTATCTCTCCCACATTCGGAATGATCTCTATCATGGCAAACCTCACCTTTTATCTTATTGGATGACATTCTGTCGAAAGCACTAATCTTCAAAACGGTTGACCAGCTGAATCTGCCCGTTGTGCTCCTCCAGCGCTTCCCTGAACAACCCCAGTACTTCCCTGTCTAATTTTCCCTCCTCGGCCATCTCCGTCAGGACCCCCACGGCCTTTTCCCTCTGCATGGATTTCCGATAAGGACGGTCGGAGCTGGTCAGGGCCTCAAATATATCCACCACAGCCAGCATACGCGCCTCAAAAGGGATCTCGTCCCCCTTCAGCCCCTTGGGATAGCCGCTTCCGTCCAAAAATTCGTGATGGGCCCCCGCCCACTCGATGATGTGCGGATAGCGCTTGTCAAAGTTCATCTTCTTCAGATATTGAATCGTACATGATGCATGGGACTGAATGATCTCCCTCTCCCCTTTGGTCAAGGTGCCCGATGGGATAGAGAGACATTCCAGTTCGTCCTGGGTCAGAAAGGGAATGATTTCTCCGCCGGGATCGTGGTAGGAATAGGCGGCAAGCTCCTGTACGTAAGCCAGCTCCTCCTCGCTGAGCCTCCCCTTGCGGTTCAGCTCCTGAACCCGCTCTTCCCCGTCCACCAAAATATTTTTCATCTCGATCCACTTGTCCTGATCGATCCTGCCCTCAAGATAATCGATATGATACAGCGCCGTCAGATGCCGGAGGCGCTCCAGCAGGAGAGGCAGCTTATTGCCCAGGCGCGTGCTCTTGTCAATGATCTCGTTCGGAAGCACCAGCTTTCCGATATCATGCATCAGCGCCGCCATCAGGAGCTCATCCTTCCTGTCGGTATCGAAACAGCGGGGCGTCTCTCCCCTTTCATGGGCATCGTTGATGTATTCCACCAACATCTTTGTATACAGATAGACGTTGCGGGAATGGTAGTAATTATAGGGAATACGCGCATCGATCGCATTGGTGAAGACGCGTGTAATAGACATCATCAGCTGCTCGTTCTCCTGCACAAAGCGCATGTTCGACACCGCCACCGCAGCCTGAGAGCCCAGCGACTCCACCACCTTTTCAAACTCCTCCGCAAAGGGGATCACATGTCCCTGACCGTCCAGAGCGTTGATCAGCTGCACCACGCCCACCAGCTTATCCTCATGATTGACCAGAGGAAATACCAGCAGAGACTTTGTCCGGTAGCCGGACATCTTGTCATACTCTCTTGGGCCGCTGAAATCGAACTCCTCACAGTCGTATGCGTCTTGGATATTGAGCAATTTCCGGTGGATGGCGGCGTATGCGCACACATTTTTCTCGTCCATGGCCACCGGCGGATATTGCTCCACGCTCCTCCTGTCACGGTCAATGCCCAGAGACTGCGTCTTCATGATACAGAATTTCAACTGCTCCTCCTCATAAAGATAGAGCGTCCCTCCATCGCAATCCGTCAGATCCATGGCGCATTCAATGATCTTCGACAGCAGCCTGTCATAATCATGCTCCGCAGTGAGCTGAATGCCTATCTCCAATATTTTTTCTGCGCGTAATCTTTCCATAAAAATCTCCACTCCAAAGCGTTTACACGTCGGCCTTCCGGGAAGTCTGCCACTTCAGGGCAAATGCCTTCACCTTATCCTGTCTTCCCTTCAACGCGAGCTCGCCGATATACTCCGCCTGAAACCGGTCCTTTACATGCTCGTAGATCTGTTCGCTGATCAATACCTGGCCTGCCTTCGCCAGACTTTCCAGACGCTCCGACACATTGACGGTGTCTCCGATGGCGGTGTAATCCATCCGGAAGTCACAGCCGATATTTCCCACGACGGCCTGACCGCAATGGACGCCTACGCCGCAGGCGATCCGCCGGCCAAAATCTCTCTCCAGCTCACCGTTCAGGCTCTCCACGGATTCAATGATATCGATTCCCGTGCGCACGGCCTTTTCCATATAATTCTCCACATCCAGCGGCGCATTGTATACGGCCATCACGGCATCGCCGATAAATTTGTCCAGCGTTCCCTCGTTGCGGAAGATCGCTTCCGTCACCTTGCCCAGATAGCGGTTGAGGATTCCCACCACCTTATCCGGAGGAAGGCCCTCCGACATGGAGGTAAAACCGCGGATATCCACGAACAGCACTGCAATCTCACAGTCCCGCCCGCCCAGCTCAATCTGGTATCTGCCGCTCCTGCTGAGCTCATCCACCACCTGGGGCGCCATATAAGTGCGGAACATCTGCAATATTTTACGCTTGCGAAAGCGCTCCGTCAGATATCCGAAGGCAAGACGCACAAAGAAGATCAGCGCCACCGAGAGCTCCACGGCAAGGCACCGCCAATACAGCCCGTTCCGATAGAGCAGCCTCGCCGAGAGCGCTGTTGCCAGCTCCAGAAATACTCCGCCGGCCAGATTGATTCCGAAGCCGCTGTTTAAGACAAGCCATGTGTAGATGCCCGCAACGGCGGCTGCAGCCAGCACGCCGATCCAGACAGGCAGGTCGGTAAAGGTCCGCCCGTCCAGCAGTGCATTGACCTGATTTGCCTGGACCTCCACTCCGTTCATCACGGTGCTCCTAGCGATGGGCGCCATGTATTGGTCCATCATGCCGGAGGCGTATGCGCCCACCAGAACGATACTGTCCCGGAATACGCGCATATCGCAGCGTCCCTCCACCACATCGGCGTAAGAATAAAGCTCATACATGCCGGGCGCCGCCGTGTAATCAAAACCGAACAGTCCTCTGGCATCCGTCCTGGGAAATACGGGCTGCAGGCCCTGGCTCTCCTGATAGCTCTGATAGATGGTCCAGGCAAAGTTATACTGCCTCTCCCCGCCGGCATCCGCCCAGAGCAGGGACCTGCGGATATAATTGTCGCTGTCCGGGACCGTATCGGTAAATCCCTGGACCGATACCCTCCTGAGAGCCTCATAGGGCAGCTCGATCTCCTCCACGTAAAGCGGATTCATTCGCAGAGTCCCGTCCTCCAGCCTCTCCAGCCTGGTCGTATAATTGGCATAGGACGCCATCACCACATTGTCGTACCTTGAGGCCGCCTCCGCCAACGCACTGTCACCCTGCGCATCCAGCTCCCCGATATAGTTGATATCGAATGCGATCACTGCCGGTGCATACTCCGGGTCAAAGGCGTTCAAAAGATCCGCCGCCTGCTGCCTGGTCCAGCCGGAAAAGGGTCCCATCTCCTGCTGGGAGGCCTCGTCGATGCCGATGATCTTGATCCTGTTGTCCACGGCCTTCGGCCGGATGAACAGAGCATCCGCGAAGGAATTCTCCAGCCGCCTTAGGGGAGCCCACAGGGTAAGAATGGCGGCCGCCAACGCTGCGGCGGCCGCCAGGATAGACCTTTGGAGCCATGATAAATTTTGTCTGCTGTTCTTTTTCTGTCTGCTTTCTTTCATTGATTAATTATCTTTGATATAGTTGTAAGCATTTGTATTAGGATCAGGAAACTGCGGACGGTATTTGACACCGTTCCATTCCCAAGCCGGATAAAGCTCCAGAGTCTCCTGCTCCAGCGTTCTGGTAGCAAAATCCCACTTTTCGCCGCCTTTTGTGTACCAAGCGTACACTGTCCAGCTATTTCTTGTAAGTTCCTTCGGCTCACTGACCTTACCGTGCAGTGCCACCTGCTGTGTTTCATGTACAGTAGACGTAGCATCTTTGCCGGGAAATTCTATCCTTTCCTGCCCACCCGTAAAATCAATGCCTGTTACGTCCGGATCATAGAACGTGACCGTTCCTTTCTCCGTCTCAGGCTTGGGCGTCTCGGTGGGTTCCGGCGTCTTGGCAGGCTCCGGCGTCTTGGCAGGTTCCGGCGTCTTGGCAGGCTCCGGCGCCTTGGTGGGCTCCGGCGTCTTGACAGGCTCAGGCGCCTTGGTAGGCTCCGGCGTCTTGACAGGCTCAGGCGCAGGCGACTGTGTCGAAGGCACTGAGGGCTTCGGCTTCTCCGCAGGAACGGAGGTCGGCTCTGCAGTCGGCTTGACCGTCGGTTCCGCCGTAGGCTTCGGACGCTGTGTCGAAGGCCTCGGTGCGGCGGTAGGATCTGCACCGGACTGCGGTGACTGTACAGGCGTCTCATCCGCCTTTCTTCCGGACTCGGTCCCTCTTACAGGTGCAGGGCTTTCTGTCGCCTTCGGTTCTTCCGAGGCTTCCGGCTCTACCGAGGCCTCAGGGGACACTGTCGGAGCTTCCTCTCCCTCGTTCTGTCCTTCCTCCTGTGAGGCATCTCCGCCTGCCTGGGACCGTGCAAAGTCATCCGCGCGTTCGATGAGCGCCTTCTTTGCAGCGTCGCCAAAATCAAGCGTTCTTCCGCTATCGTCGATCATAAGAAGACGTGATATCATCTGGTCGTTGATCTGCTCCTCCTGAATGGAGCCATATTCTATCGTATATTCCGGCTTGCCGCTTGCCGTTGAGATCTGCGCACACTCGCCGCCCAGGTACAGAGCGGGCTCTTCGTCAGAGGCGGCCGCCTCCGACTCGTCTCCCAGACCTACGGCGACTTTTCCTTCATACACCAGCAGCTCCACCGTCTGCTCCCCGTCGCTTCTCGCCTCGAAGACCGTTCCGCGCACCGACATGGTGGCGCTGGGGGTCACGATCTCGTAGGTGGCATCAGGCCCCAGGGGATTGCGGATCTCATTCAGGACACTGCCGGATTCAAGACGGATCTTTGTCTTTCCTGCTGCCGCGTTGCCCTCAGCCTCCACCTGCATGGCGCCCTTCTCTCCCAGCATAACATATTTGTCATCGTCCAGGCGCAGGACCACGTAGGCTCCGGCATCGGTGCTCACATGATCCCCCGATACCAGATTCATATTTACGGACGCATCAATGTCTCCCAGGCTCTCCCGCGCGATCTTGACGACTCCGTCCATCTCCACGATCCGAATGGAACGGTAAGCATCCGCGGCACCCCCTCTCCTGAGGATCAGGACCACTGCCAGTATTACACATATCACGACGGCCGCTGCCGCCGCTATCACAACTGTTCTTTTCCCTGTCATCTGTTTCATATCCGCACCTCTTACGCTTCAACGCACATCCATTTAAAAGTTTTCCTTCCGATTTCTGCCCTTTAAAAGCAACTTAAAAATGTGTTTTAATATTACTTTTATCATACTTTATAATGGAATAATTTGTCAATGCTAAACTGGCCGGAGATGCGAATTTGTGCGTTGATGCAGACGCCATCCCTGCCCGTCATTCAAATGCCACTTTTTACTTGACAATCCGCCTCTTTTTATTTATTATTTTACTGTTACCAAATCGGCGCGTGGCTCAGCTTGGTAGAGCGCTGCGTTCGGGACGCAGAGGTCGCGTGTTCGAATCACGTCGCGCCGA
>CANQUQ010000013.1 GCA_947627115.1 uncultured Acetatifactor sp. | reverse complement strand
TCGATCAGATTCGTGAGCTTCATCGTTTCAACATCCCTGTTCAATACGTTGGCGATGTCCGCAGTCACCTCGATCCGTTTTTTCTCCAGATTGTGGAGCCTGCTCACCATTGCCTGTTCATCATCCGTGATTATCTGTAAATTATCAAGATCGCCGCTAACGATCAGCGGCGTCTTCTTCTGAGACAGCTGAAAAAGCTCTTCGTATACGGTGCTCTCCTGATTCAGCACCTCTATCAGATTCTCCATCAGGCTTGCCACGAGATCATTACCTCATTTCTTCATACTTCTGCAGCAGCTTTTCCGCAAAGGTGCCGTTGTCCACCGCATAGGTGCCGTTCTGGACCTTTGCCTTGATGGAAGCTGTCAGGTCTTCTCTGATATCGGGGCTTGCGGCCACTGCAGCCTTAGCTGTCTGGAAGTCCTTTCCGAGACTGCTGATCTGCACCTGATCGGCGCGAGATACACTGCCTGACTGCGGAGCTTTATTTACCTTCTTGGTCTGATACATCTGCTGTACCTGACTGTATGCTTCGATACGCATTAAGGATCCCTCCTTCCTGTATGCTCAGGCCATCATGGCCCTTTGTTCCATTCCTTACTATTTTTATCGGCAGTTGTAAAAATTACTTTAGCAAAAAATGAAAAATTCGGGATCACATCTGTAAAAAGCTCCTGCGGACAGAACGTCCGCAGGAGCCTCCTGTTGCCGCAACACTGCGTTCTACTCCAGCATTTGCGCGTTGTCGGCGTTGTACATCTCCATCACCTCGTAGGAGATCCTGCCGGCCTTGTTCAGTTTGCTCAGGCTGTCGCTCAGCGAGCACATGCCCTGACGGCCGGATGTCTGTATCACACCGTTGATCTGTATCAGTTTATTGGTCCGGATCAGGCTCTTTACCGCCTCCGTCCCAATCAGGATTTCCATGGCCGCTATACGCCCGCCGTACTCCTCTGTCTGAGGCACCAGGGTCTGTGCAATGATGCCCTGGAGCAGATTGGCCAGCTGCAGACGCACCTGCTCTCTCACTTCAATAGGACATTCGTCGATAATACGGTCAATGGTCTGTGCGGCATTGGACGTATGCAGGGTGGCAAGCACCAGATGTCCGGTCTCGGCTGCCGTCAGCGCCAGAGAGATCGTCTCGAAGTCGCGCATTTCACCGATCAGGATAACATCGGGATCCTCACGCAGCACGCTGCGCAGGGCCGTCCGGAAATCGGGCACATCACGCCCCAGCTCACGCTGATGGATGATCGCCTTTCCGGGCTGATACCGATACTCGATAGGATCCTCAATGGTAACAATATGGCATGCGCGCCGCTTATTGATCTCATCGATCATGGACGCCAGCGTGGTCGTCTTTCCGCTGCCGGTAGCTCCGGTGACCAGGACCAGGCCCTTTCTTCTGGCGGCAAGCTCGCTGAGAATAGGCGGCATCTCCAGCTCGGCCAGCGTGGGCACCTTGGTATTCAAAAGACGGATCGCCGCAGCCGCACGGCCATTTTGGTGGAACACGTTGACACGCTGCACGGAACCGTCGCTCAGTTCAAAGCTGAAGTCCAGATCCCTTCCCTCGGTAGTGAACGCCTTTTCCTGCTCGGCAGAAAGGATCGAATGGATCAAGCGGTTGACTCCCACATCATCCCGCTCTTTGAACTTATATAACTCTCCGTTCACACGGATCACTGTTTCAGCGCCCACTGTCAGGTGAATATCCGAAGCAACCCTTTCTCTCGCCTCCAAGATCAATTCTTCAATATCCATCAGAACCCCCATCCTTTCTTCTTTTATTATGATTATTTGATTTTGAACTGTATTCCGCTTACGGAGAGATAAACATCGCTGGAGACATTGGCGATACGCTGATTGACCATGCCCAGGATATTATGTCTTGCCAGCTGCACCGCATTTTCCGGCTTCAGAGAAAAGCCTGTCTCCGTGGTAATGATGACGATATCTCCCTCCATGAGCTTCATCGCCTCATACATGTCCATCACGTCGTCAATGATACGGCGTTCGATCTGCTTTTCCATATCCGAATTCATCAGCGAGATATCCGGGCACATCTCCTCCATGACCCGCACCGTATAAGTGCTCAGATCATCGAACACTGCGAACTTGTGCTTATTGAACAGTTCACAGGGCCTGCCGGTCACATTCTCGCGAATGTCCCATTCCACATAGTTTTTGTTGTTGCTGTAAGAGATCCGATTGAGCGTGTCCTCGTCCAGCTTGCCCGGACATATGTACAGCACGTTGTCGCACGCTTCGAACTGCGAAATAGCCCACCTGGATTTACCGCTGGCGCCGCCGCCGGTCACAAGAATTGTCCTTGCCATCTTTCCTTCTCCTTTCATACCCCATATACTTAAATTTACCATTTATTCATTCATTTGTAAACATAATTATACGCCCGCGCCGATATTCCTCCGTCACCGGTATACGGTCATCTCCGGGATCGGATCCTCGCCGTTCCAATCAAGGCAAAGACCGTACCTGGGACGCTTCGACTTGCCGCTGTAGATATAGTAGCTTTGAAGAGAGCCGTGGGTGATATACTCATATCTGTAGACCGGTCTGCCCATTTCATCATAGTAAATATCACCGGTCTGACCGGCAGTGCCGAATATCATCGGATCATGGCGGTAATGTTTACAGTACAGCGTCCCGTCGTCCCGGTACACGCACGTTACGGACATCGGGGAGTCCTCCGGGGTCTCCGAGCCTTCCGGAACCTCCGAATCTTCCGGGACCTCCGTCTCCTTTTCCCCGTAAAAAGAAAGGGCTTCCTCCTCCCACGCGGCGGCGGTAAAGCCGTCCAACAGAAAGCCGCTGCACCGGACGACCTTTTTCAGCTCCAGATCGTAGTCATAGGAATAGCAGAAGCCGCAGCATTTGTCTGCGCCCTCGTCCAGATAGAGCTCCAGCTCCAGATTCTGCAGCCGGTCACAGTATTGATAAAAGGGCTCCGCGTCCCCGAAGCCGCAGTCGGCGAGGAACGCTTCCCGGCTCTCATAGGTGCCTTTGCTCCAGTCCCAATTGTCTTCCTCGTCCCGCACGGCGATGATGACAGGAATCTCGTCGGGAGCGGCGGTGTCCCAGGGATATTTCAGTCTCTCCCGGAACAGCTCCTCATAATACGTATTGTTCACCAGCTCGCCGCTGTCATCCCATTCCACCTTCCCGTTATAGAGAGACATTTTCTCCAGGCAGTCCCAGATGAGCAATTCTCCCTTTGCCGTCGGTCCGCCGTCCTTTTTCAGCGTCCATTTGCGCAGCTCCGCCGTCCTGAACGAGCCGGGGACAACGCAGCAGAGCGTGCGCTCTTCCACATCCTCCTGGATATCCGTTACAAGAAAGGTCCCGTCCCCGTATGCCTCATCGTACCACGGGATCCTGACGGCCCGCTCCTGAAATCCGCCCGCCTCACTGTCCCACAGGAACAGCAGACCGGCCGTGCCGGCCGTCTGTGCGTCCTCCGGAAAGACCGCCAGGTCGGCATAGGTATACAGCTCGCCCCATCGGAGCCTCAGGCCGGGCGCTTTTATATTGCAGGGAATATCCTGCTGAAGCTCACCCTGCCCGTCGTATACGCGGATCCGGTATGTCTTTTCTCCCGCCGTCTCCTCGGAATACAGCTCCAGACGCCAGTCCTCCCTGTCGGCGGGAAAGGTATATTCTATCTCTTCCGAGGCGGTGATCCTCGGCTCCGGCGTGGCCGAGGGCTGCGGACTGCTCTCCTCCTGCACTGCCGGGGAGGATGTGGCGGCCGCCGCGGTACTGTCCTCCGATGCGGCCGGCTGTGAGCTGCCGGCGCTTCCGCAGCCGCCAAGGAGCAGCACCGCCGCCGCGGCAAATATGCTCTTTCGCATCATCATAGCGGACCGCAGCTTCTTCAATGTTCGGATCCTTCCTTCCTCAATTTTTTCAACAGCTCCCTGATGTTGATCGGCTTCTCGATAAAATCGTTCATACCGCTTTGGAATGCCTTGTTGCGGTCCTCCTGAAGCGTATTGGCGGTGCTGGCAAAGATCCTTACCGTCTGAGCGTCGGGGCGGTCCAGGCTGCGGATGACTCTGGCTGCCTCGAATCCGTTCATCTCCGGCATCAGCAGATCCATCAGGATCACACCGTATTCTCCCGGCGCCGACGCCTGGAAGGCCTCCACCGCCTTTTTGCCGTTCTCCACATGCAGGGCCTGGAAGCCCTCTCCTTCCAGCATCTCCACCAGGAGCTGTCCGTTGAGCTCATTGTCCTCCACCACCAGGATACGGGGAGTATCGGAGGTGCCTGCGCCGTCCTCCCGGTCCCTGCCGTCTTCCTCCTGCACAGCGACCGGGCTGCCCGTAAATTCAAACGTAAAGCGGCTCCCCTCCTGCGGCCTGCTCTCCACGCTCAATTTTCCGCCCATACGCTCCGCCAGAAGCGAGCAGATTGCCAGTCCCAGGCCCACTCCCTGATTGCCCTGAGAGACCGTGGTGCGCTCCTGGGTAAAGGGCAGAAAGATCTTTTTCTGGAACGCCTCCCCCATGCCGCAGCCGTTATCCTCCACCTGCACCTGGGTCAGGATCTCACCCTGAGGATTCTTGGACTGCCTTACCGTCACGGTGACGCGGCCGCCCTTGTCCGTATACTTGCGGGCGTTGTCCAGCAGATGGATCAGGATCTGCTGAATGCGCACGCCGTCCCCTAAGATCCCGGAATACGGGAGCTGTGCGTCCACCTGAAAATCGATATGCTTTTTCTCCATCTCCTGCCTCTGCAGGGCTTCCACAGCAGCGAACAAAAGTTCCAGATTCACCGGCTTGCGCTCCAGCTCCAGTTCCCCTTCCTGCAGCCGTGCCATATCCAGCACATTGTTCACCTGAGAGAGAAGATATTGGGCCACAACGGAGGACTGCTGCAGATAGCCCGCCACCTTCCTGCTGTCCTCCACATTCTGGCTCATCAGATACTGCAGGCTGATCAGCCCGTTCAGAGGCGTCCTGATCTCATGGCTCATGGCGGACAGGAAATTACTCTTCGCCTTTGCCTCCGCCTGCGCCTTATATGCCCAGAACCGCGTCCTTATCATCATATACAGGAGCACGCATATCAGGATGAAGGCAAAGCCCAGGATAAGCAGCATATACCGATATTGATACACGAAATCCTCCAGCGTATATTCATACATGTTCTCCAGGGTGGCGGCCACCACATAGTTGGCCACCTCGCCGTCGGACATCATGGCGATGGATTTATTGATAACGGAAATCAGAAGCTCCTGTTCTTCTGTCAGGGCAGGATCCGGCTCCAGCGGCGTTACCGCCGAAAAACAGAGCTGGTCTTCCATCTCCATCAGGGGGATCGTCAGCAGATCGTGATAGATTGGCTTATAGAGCCAGTATTCCACCACATACTGATTCTGTATCAACAGATCCGCCTCTCCTCTGCTCACCGCGTCCAGACAGGCCTCCATGCTGGGATAATCCACCATTTCAAAATTGGGGAACTGTCCCACGATCACCTTCCTGATGGTCTGTGAGCCCGTGGAAAGCGCCACCTTAAAGGAAGCGTCCGGGTGAAATACCAGTCCCTCCTTTGCCACCACCACCTTCCGGCTGGACAGATAGGGGTCGCTCATCAGAATTCCTCTGGCCGCCTGATTTTCTTTATTGTATTCCACGCTGGTCACCAGATCGAACCCTTCCCCCTGCAGATAGTCATAGGTGATATCCCCGGCGGGAAGCGCTACATAATCAAATTGAAGACCGCTGAGCTCGGCGATCCTGTCGAAGATATAGCGGGAAATGCCCGCAAGCTCCCCGTCCTCCCCCTGAAAGGACACAGGTCTGCGGTCGCAGACATACCCCACCTTCAGGGTCTCTCCCTTTTCAATATACGCCCTTTCCTCCTCTGTGAACGGACTTTCCTGCCGGCCCGCAGCATGGACCGTGGTCCCTTCCACCGCCCCGCCTGCCAGGAGCAGAGCCAGTACAAATGCCGCCCTCCGAATGATTCTGTTCTTCACGTTGATCTTACCTTCCTTCTTGCGCCGCAGTCAATTCCGCCTTATTCCCGTCCCGCCGGCTCAGGAGCCGTCCCACCAGCTCCCGCACGGCGTCCATATCGATCGGCTTGGCGAGATGTCCGTCCATTCCGGCATCCAGCGCGTTGTGCACATCCTCGGCAAAGGTATTTGCCGTCATCGCCGCGATAGGGACCGTCCCTGCCTCAGGATGGGAACCGGCCCTTATCCTTCTGGTGGCCTCATAGCCGTTCATCACCGGCATCTGCACATCCATCAGGATCATATCGTAATGACCGGGCGCGGACCTCTCGAACATCTCCACCGCTTCCTCGCCGTTCTGCGCCAGCTCGCTGTCTGCGCCCTCCCTGCGAAGCATCTCCGTCAATATTTCCGCGTTCAGTTCATTGTCCTCGGCGACAAGGAAGCGCCGTCCCTCCATCACGCGCTCCGCCGGTCCGGCCTCCGTTTGCTTCGTCTCCTCGTGATCGGTGAACATGGGCTTTATGGTCTGCCAGAAGGTGGAGACAAAGAACGGCTTCGGCATAAATGCGTTGATGCCGGCCTCGCGCGCCTCCTCCTCGATCTCACTCCAGTCGTAGGATGTCAGCACCAGGATAGGGATCTCCGTCTTCACCGCATCGCGTATCCGGCGCGCCGTCTCCACTCCGTTCATGCCGGGCATTTTCCAATCCAGCAGGATCACGTCGTAATCCCTGCCCTGCCGGTGCGCCAGGACTGCCATTTCCACCGCCGCCGCGCCCTCCGTCGCGTAGGACACCTCCACGCCGGTATCCCGCATCATTTCCTTTACGTCCAGGCACACCTCTTCCTCATCGTCCGCCACAAGGATCCGGGTGACATTCTGACTGTGCCATGCCTCCCCCTGCTCCTCCTGCTCCGGAAGCGCAAAGGACAGCTCAACGGTAAAGGTACTGCCCTCTCCGGGTGCACTTTCCACATTGATGACACCGCCCATCAGATCCACCAGATTCTTCGTGATCGCCATGCCCAGACCCGTGCCCTGCACCTTATTGGTGACGGAGCTGATCTCTCTGCTGAAGGGCGCAAAAATATACTTCTGAAACTCCTCGCTCATTCCGATGCCGTTATCCTTCACCACGAACCGCAGCTCCACGTACTGCGGCGACGTATTAGGCAGCTCACAGACGGTAAATCGGATGGCTCCGCCGTCCTGCGTATACTTGATCGCATTGGACAGCAGATTGATCAGGATCTGGTTCAGCCGCAGCTTGTCCCCGACGATCTGCTCCGGCGGCGTTCCCTGCACAAGAATCCGGAAATCCTGTTTTTTTGCCTTCGCCTGAGGCATCAGTATGATGCTCAGCTCCTCCATAAGCTCCGGCAGACTGAACCGTTCCACATTCAGGGATGTCTTGCCGCTCTCGATCTTGCTCATATCCAGCACATCATTGATCAGGCTCAGAAGATGGTGGCTGGAGGCCGTGATCTTCCGGATATATTCCCGCACCTTGTCGGCATTGTCCGCATCCTTCTCAAGCAGCATCGAAAAGCCCACAATGGCATTCATGGGCGTGCGGATATCGTGAGACATATTCGACAGGAAATTACTCTTCGCCTCGTTGGCGCTCCTTGCCGCCGTCAGCGCCTCCTGCAGCTGCTGATTCATCTGCCGCTCCTGGGTGCGGTCGGACAGCACCACGATATACTTCGCCATATTCTGGATATTCATGCGGTATGCCGTCATCCTGTAGAAGCGCCGCTCGCCCGTGGTCTGATGCATATACTCGTATTCCCAGTTCTTCTTATCATTGACGGAAATAGACTCCAGCTCCTCCCTGGGAATGATGATATCGCGCCCCATCGCACATTTTTCCAATGCCTTGATATTTTCCCGGACCTCCTTTACGGGAAGTCCCAGCAGCCGTTCGATATTGGGACTGACGTAGTCCACATGATAGTCCCCCTCGTTCAGCATAATAAAAATGTCGTCCACGTTGTTCGACAGCACGTCGAACATGCGCTCTCTGTACTGAAGCTCCAGCCGGTTCCTGAGCAGCTGGCTGCGGCTGCTCAGGACGATCAGAAAGATCAGCGCTGCCGTCAGCATCAGAAAGATGACTATCAACACATACACGGTGGTCTTCTGCACCGAGAGGAAGCCGGCGCTGACTGCGTTCTGAGGGACCACGCTCAACAGAAAATAGTCCTGGTAGCCCATCGGCTGGTACAGGATACAGTGGCTGACACCGTCCATATTGCACTGCAGAAATCCCGCCGAACCGTTCTGCCAGTCGCTCTGCATCCGCGCGAGATCCTCTTCGTCCAGATCGGACGCCGTCTTCAGATAGGCCAGATAATTTTCGGATACATTGTCGCCCACCTGTGCGGAGAGAAGCACTGTGCCATCGTTGTGGATCACAAAGCACCTGCCCTGCCCGGAAAAGGCGTCCACATTCAGAGACGCCGCCAGATCCGCGTTCGTATAGCAGATCGCAATGGCGTCATAACCGAACCCACCGTAATTTCCGTGCTCCACGGGGATCGCAAAGACAGTAGCGTCCTGACCGTCGGACAACGTCTCCCCGGCCATCACCGGCTCCCTCTGCCCCATGAGCAGGTCCCATGCGTCCCCAAGCTCCATGGTCTCCTCGGTCCCGTCCACGGACATGCCCTCCTTAGCCTTTGACAGGAAATAAAAATCGGAAAATCCCCAGTACTTCCGTTCCGTGTCGATGAACCTGTCCGGACCGCCGCCTTTATCGCTGTCCGTCAGCGCAGAATTCTCTTCCCAGCTTTCCAGCAGTCCCCAGTTCCTCCTCATAAAGGCGCCGAAGGAACGGTTCACCTGACCGTAGATCTCCTCCAGATGATCCGAGCTGTCCTCATAAATTCTCCGGGAAATGAAACCGAAATAGATAGTTCCTATCGATAAAGCGACAATACTGACTGCACATATCAAGAATATCGGTAGTATTCTCCCTGCCCATTTCCTCATATCCGTTCATTTACTCCTTCGTATCAAAAGGCTGTCCTATACATACGATTTATTGGTGTCATTTTATCATATGGCACAGGAGAAATCAATTTAAATCGTCTCCCGGAACAGCGCAAAGAGCATCCGGCAGATCCGGATGCTCTCGCGCTGAACTGTATGGACTTCGACCAATACAAATTATTTTCTCACTAAATGTCTCGGCAGACCGTTTACAAAGAGCGGCTGCAGTTCGCCCATGATGAGCGGTCTTGCATATTTCTCGTAGCCTTCCGTAAGGCCCTTGCCGTCCTCTGTGATCCACTCGTCGGGAACGTTCCTCTCCACATTGGCGATCGCATGGATATCATATGCGCTGGTACCGCACTGATAAGGATCGTCGCCGTTCCTGTCGAGAGTGATCATCATGCCCGTCTTGCCCTCCTCTGCTGCCATGACCGCATCGTGGCCGACCTGGAACGCCTCATTGATGTCTGTCAGGGAAGCCAGGTGCGTAGCCGCTCTCTGCAGTGTGGAGAACTCGATCGCGCGGGTCTTCAGCCCTGTCTCGGCCGCGATCTTATCGGCCAGCATCACCGCCGTACCGGACATCTGCTTATGTCCGAACGCATCCACTGCCACCTCTCTGCCGATCTCACATACATATCTGCCGTCTGCGACCTTGACGCCCTCGGATACCGCAATAACGACGGAGGACTTGGTCGCTGCCAGCTTCTTCACATCCTCCATGAATTTGTCCATATCGAAGACTCTCTCCGGAAGATAGATCGCATCGCATCCGCTGCAGTCGTCGCCCTTTGCCAGAGCAGCCGCCGCGGTGAGCCATCCTGCGTTACGTCCCATGATCTCCACGATGCAGATGGTAGGCTTCTTGGCGCCGAAAGACTCGTTGTCGCGGATGATCTCCTTCAGGGAAGTCGCAATGTATTTTGCTGCGGAACCGTATCCAGGACAGTGATCCGTCACCGGCAGGTCATTGTCGATGGTCTTGGGCACGCCCATGAATCTCTGAGGCTTATTGTGGGCTGCCGCATAGTCGGAAAGCATCTTGACGGTGTCCATGGAGTCGTTGCCGCCCGCATAGAACAGGCACTCAATATCGTGCTTTTCCATAATTTCAAAAATTTTCTCATACACATCCTCATGGCCCTCGATCTTGGGCATCTTGAAGCGGCAGGAGCCAAGAAATGCAGAGGGAGTCCTCTTGAGCAGTTCGATTCCTGTCTCGTCGTCCAGGTATTCGCCCAGATCGATCATCTTATCCTCCAAAAATCCCTCGATGCCGTGAACCATGCCGTAGACCTTCTTGACTCCCAGCTTCTTGGCCGCAGCGTAAACACCTGCCACGGAGGAGTTGATAACGGCTGTAGGGCCGCCTGACTGACCAACAACAATATTTCCTTTCATTGTCACATCTCCTTTGATCTTATTTTATTCTCTGCCCGGCCTTCTACGCGAGCACAACACGATTATACCAAATAAATCCAGCCAAGACAAGTTCAAACATTATCGGTCCCGCTTCCGCTTCCTCTCCTACGGTCGACAGATGCCGCAGGGCGAATACCCCATGCCGATCGCTTCCTCCCTTGTACCCGTAAACTCCTGCCTGTTCCTTTCGCTGATATCCGCAGCCCCGGAGCAGGACGGCTCGTGGAATTTATGGGTGTTGGTGTTCAGTATATAGGTCACAGCGCCGCCGGCAGGCTCCGGTCCTGGGGCGGAGGTCTCCGCGGGAATGCCTTCGGCGAGCCCGCTGTCCCCGGTGGCATAATCGATCCTGATGCCCGGCTGGACATTGTAACAATACACATTAAAGGAGATTCCCGCGCCGTCATCCTCCACCGATTCCGCCTCCATCTGGACGCCGCGCACGAGCAGATCATCCCCCTCAAAGATCGGCGTCACCCGATAAAGGACATGGTTCCCGGTCTCCCTTATGTAATCGGCCACCGCATTTTCAAACGGCAGCATTCCCTCCACATTCAGATACCTTGTCCCGGTGATCAGATTCTTCTCGTTGGAGTTCTCGCCGGTGAGCTGGTATCCGATCAGGTGGCAGCGATTGTAGAGATAAATGTCATCCAAAATATCGTATCTGACAAGATGCCACCCGGTGGGCTTCACCTGCCCGATGGAGCCGCGCTCCTGCGTGGGCATCAGGTCCGTTCCGATATTGGCGTAAGCCGCACCGCACCTGCCAAGCGCGTCCAGCTCACTGTATGTCTCAAAGGAATCCTCCGTCCGGTCGGCATCCGAAAACTCCGGCACATTGCCGTTGACAACAACATACGGTGTCCCGGAATACTCAGGCATGTGGGAAATATCGATCACAGAAGCCTGTGGGGCTGCCTCCTGGGAGACAGTCTCTTCGGAAACAGGCGGTGCAATCTCTTCGGAAGCAGGCAGGACAGACTCTTCGGGATCATGTGGGACAGACTCTTCGGAGGCAGGCAGAGCCGGCTTTTTGGGAGCAGGCTCGGAAGCCCCCGTCCGGGAGCTCATACCGCGACCAAGAAAAATACATACCAAAAAAAGAGCGGCTGCCAAAATCCAGCCATTCCGTTTTCCTGCCTTCACCGTCCGCGCACCTCCACTATACCGGTCTAAGCTATATATTTCCCGACGACCGGTATTTTTGAAATACACCAGGCCACAGCCGCGCTGCAGAGAAAAATTGCCGCAGCGGCAATCGGTATTCGAAGAATGACATTGATCTCATCCAGGAACGCACATCTGTCTGCCATGATATTTATGAACAGCGGATGAACGAGATAAATGCCGAATGTCAGCCGGGAAAGCTTCTCCAACGGAACCGCCGCTCTGTCCAGCCTCCACGGAGCATACCGGGCCCCGACAAAAACGGCACACGCCAGCAGCAACGTATTGAGGGAGAACAGATCGCTGAAGATCGCGGTCTGCATGTTCTGACGGACCGATATATATTCCTCCATTCCCACGGCTGCCACGGTTCCCGCCACACCTAAAATATAGACGGCCCTTCGCGCCCTCCGCGTGAAGGCTTCCGTACTCAGGTAATATCCCAGGACAAAATAGCCCACATTGCCCATACATAAGAAAAAAGGGATCCGGGAGTACGGCTGAAGCAGCATATTAAAATTGGGGAGTTCAAGCTTCTGCAGCGTCGGCAGAAGCACCTGGACCACCAGAAAGAGCAGAAGATAATACCGACAATTCCTTCTTTCGGCAAAGGCGGCCTGCAGCAGGGGCAGTACCATATAAATCGCTACGATCGCAGGAATGAACCACAGATGATACATGGGCGTACCTGTGAAAAATTCTTTTACGAATAATTTTACGGTGCCCCAGGAGAAGGTGTAATACGGCGCCCAGGCAACAAATGTGAAAAGATTGGACCAAAAAATATAGGCGACCGTCAGGCGCAGTATATATTTGCCCCATATTTGTTTCAAGGTAACCTTCCCTGACGCGGGATGCAGGAAAAGAGCGCCGCTCAGCATAAAGAACAGGGCCGGGGATACTATGGCCAGAGTATTATATGCGACGCCGGCCTGATAATCAAAGGTATCCACCGGGCATGCGGTGGCCGGAACCGAAGACACATGCACAACGATCACCAGAAAGCAGGCCGCTATTCTTATCAAATCAAAATATGTTCTGCGGGTACCGTTCATTGCAGCTTCTCCGGATATGTCTGCATCTTTGAATTGCCGTATCGATCCACCGCCGGATACCTGCCGCCGATCCTTATCATAGGAACCCCCTCCTGACATAGATACATAATTTTAACATATATCGGCACTTTTGCAAAAATTTTTAGAGCTCCGGATATTTTTGCAGCGGCGGCTTACTGATCACTCTTCTTTATGATATCAGAAACCTCGTGGAGAGATATGAATGCCGTCGGGTCAATGTCATGCACGATCTTTTTCAGCTTATTAATCTGAAAATGGTTCATGATAAAATAAATTATATCCTTGCTTTCCTTGGAATAGCCGCCGACGGCCTTCACGATGGTTCCGCTTGAATGGAAATTTTCCGTCAGGGCATCAGATATCCTGCCGGCCTTTGTTGTAACAATCATGGCACACTTGGATTTGTCGATTCCTTCAACGACAAAATCCACCGTTTTGGAGCCGATATAGTAAGCCACAATGGAATAGAGCGGTAATATCCAGCTCTGTATTATAATTCCGCAGATAATATACAGTACCGTGTTGAATATAAGCACAAAGGAACCGATGGAAATCCCGATCCTTCTTGCAAAAATGACTGACAGGACATCTATTCCGTCAATGGCGCCGCCGAATCGGATCGTCAGGCCGCTGCCGATACCGGAGATGACTCCGCCGAATACGGCACACAGAAGCAGATCGGAACCCGCAAGCGGAGAAATAAATGAGACATCGATAGGAAATACATTCATGATCAAAAATGACATTACCGAGTAGACTGCAACTGTAAATATGGAATATACCGTAAAGGCAGCGCCCTCACGACGAAGTCCGAAAAGGAAAATAGGAACATTCAAAACGATGAGGAACAGCGATAAGGTCAGGCCTGCGGGCGTTATCCGGTCAAGCAGCATGGAAAGTCCCGATATCCCGCTGTCATAGAGCTTTACGGGGAAAAGAAATACGGTAACGCCGAAGGCATTGACGATTCCTGCGACCGTCAGCGCAATAAATGTTTTAGGGTCAAGCTCCTTCCAGACGGATTTTAATTTGTTCATTCACTCACATCCCCCTTTCCGCACAAAATTTCATACATCTGCCTATGTGGCTTTAGAAACAGCCGTACTCCGTCATCTACAGAATACGGCTGCCGCCTTATTTATATTATTATATTACACACGAGCTTAGAATCAGCGGACAGTCTCAAGGCGGATCGTGTTCGTATTGTTCGACTTTCCGTTGATCTGTCCGCCCGTCAGAATGACATTATCGCCCTGGACAAGACCGAAAATTTGTTTTGCACTCTGCAGGGCGTGATAGAACATCACATCCACAGAATTGAACTCCTCGCTCATTACGGGCTTCACACCCCAGCTGAGGCTGAGCTTTCTCCAGGCCCTTTTTGATGTGGTCATGCCAATAATATCGACCGGCGGCCTGAAACGGCTCACCATACGGACTGTCACGCCTGACAGAGAGCTGATAACAATTCCTTTTGCCCTTGTGTCTATTGCCATGGCACAGGTGGCATGGGATACAGCGTCGATATTGTTCTGGATCTCATACTCGGTGGTCGCGAACTGCTTTCTGTAATCGATGGTCTTTTCCGTGCTTTCAGCAATCTCCGCCATATTTTTAACGGCTGCGACAGGATACTTGCCCGAAGCCGTCTCACCCGAAAGCATTATCGCAGACGATCCGTCATAGACGGCATTGGCCACATCGGAGATCTCCGCCCTTGTGGGACGGGGATTCTGTATCATGGATTCCAGCATCTCCGTGGCCGTAATGACACGCTTGCCCAGCAAACGGCATTTTTTTATCAGATATTTCTGTATCGAAGGGACTTCTACGAACGGGATCTCTACTCCGAGATCTCCCCGTGCGACCATTATACCGTCGGCGATCTCACATATCTCGTCAATATGATCTACGCCGGAACGGTTCTCTATCTTTGCGATGATATCAATGTCCTCGCCGCCGTTAGCGTCAAGGAAGGAGCGCAGCATTTCCACATCACTCTTGTTGGAGACAAAGGAGGCTGCCACAAAGTCAATACCGTTCCTGATGCCGAACAACAGATCTTCCTTGTCCTGCTCGCTGAGATAGTCACCCTTGAGGACATGATTCGGAAAATTCATGCTCTTGCGGTCAGACATTTCTCCTCCGATGATCACATCGCAGAAAACATCGCTGCCGCTGATGCTCTTGACCCGGAAGGAAAGCAGGCCGTTATTTACCAGAATCATATCGCCTGTACTCACTTCATCTGCAAGGTGCTTATAGCTTACCGAGACACGCTCGTTCGTACCGATACAATCATCCGTAGTAAAGGTAAACGTATCGCCGTCATTCAGATATATCTTATGGTTCTCGAAGGTTCGTATCCTATATTCCGGTCCTTTGGTGTCAAGCATGACAGCAATCGGAAGATCGAGTTCTTCCCTGACCTTCCTGATCGTGTCGAGCTTGACCTGATGCTCCTCATGGGTGCCATGGGAAAAATTCAGCCTCGCCACATTCATTCCTGCTAGGCACATATCTCTGAGAGTCTCTTCGCTCTCGCTCGCCGGTCCGATCGTACAGATTATCTTGGTCTTTCTCATCTGATTTCACCACCTCATTACAATATGCATCATTATAGTTGATTCCATATCATTCATGCAACCTATTTTCGGGCAAAACAAAGGGAAGGTGTTTTTCTTATCTATCTGCCAAAGGGAAGTACAGCACATTCCCTCGGTTATGGGAAATTACTGTTCTGCAAAGGTTGAATTACTTCCCCGCTGAGCAAATAAGAAACTGAATAAAGCTTCAAATTTCCTGCAAAATTTTCTGACCCATAGCCAGAACATTCTCATCAAGAACCGCAAATACAATCTCTATCTCATAATGTGGATTTTTTTCGATAAAATCTGTGCATGCCTGCAGAGCCTTTCTCCATGCCTGCTCCACAGGATAGCCAAATATCCCTGCTGAAATCAGCGGAAATCCGATAGAATGACACCCCTTCTCCTTTGCAAGCTGCAAAGAATTCTCATATGCACTGTATAATAATTGAGGCTCGTCCCGTTCTCCGCCGCTCCATCTCGGTCCTACGGCATGAATAATATACTTCGCCGGAAGCGCAAATCCCGGCGTTATGATTGCACTGCCGGTCTTACAGCCGCCGATCGCCTCACACGCTTTAGTCAGTTCCTTTGAACCCGCTTCCCGAAAAATTGCACCGCAGACTCCGCCACCTTCCCACAGTCTCTCGTTCGCAGCATTGACTATAGCGTCCGTATAAAGCTTTGTAATACTAATCTTCTGAATACAAATGTTACTCATAGGGCACCTTCTTCCTAACGCTCCTGCTAATCAAAAACATTCCGCACAAATCTATCCAAAATGGAATCAAATGTTCCCCCGGATACATCGCCTTCCAGGATTAGCTTGCGGTTGTCCGTATAGGATATCTGCAGATTATAACGGAATCCGTCGCAGACCCTTCCGTCAATAATATTGCTCTCCCATAACGGAGCGCCTATGATCTTCTGCAGACTGCGTGCCAAACGGTATACCCTCCAGCCGCTGACCTTTTTAATCTCACGGGACTGATACCTTCCGCCTCGCCCCTGATACTGGTATTTGGTGCAGCTTCCGTCCTGCTTGATCTCATAGACCCATGTCCGCATAAATTCAAGGGGGCACGGACCGTTCTCAACAACCTTATATCTGACCTTGGTAATGTGGGTTGCCGGAAGAAGCTCATCTGACCACCGAAATCCGCATTCCGTACAACCGTAATCCGGCTGCGGCATATCGTCTGTCACCGCACAGCCTCCGAAAATGATTTCTCCTCTTTTAGACGCTTCAAGCATTTCATCTGCCGGCAGGCCATATAATATGGGAGCCGTTTTTTCCGATTTACACTTAGGACATATGACCGGTCTTTTACCCTGTAACATACTCTTCATTTGCTTTTCCTGTGCTCCAAGACAGTTTGTCAAAATATCCATGGCCTTCCTATGAGGTCATTGGGCTCGTCTCCTTGAAATTTCAGCTCCATCCGAAGGCTCCGCTTTACTGTATCATTATAATTCATTTTGGGTCATCCATGCAACTCGTCCTCATTACCGGTGTCTTTTACAAAAGAAAATGGACTTATAAGTAGCGCTTTTTCAATGTTTTTATTTTTTTCACTTTCCAATATTAATGTGAAGAATAGTTTGTAGTTTCTATTTAGTTATAAATATGGTAGATTGGTCGGACAAATCGGATTTTGGTGCTTGGTCATATGTTTTCTTTGACAATAAGAAAATGGAAAATTCCAAAAACTAATGAGGTGACGACTAAAGCAGGATGCCGAAGTATAATACCGTTCAGCAAGAACAAAACGGCGGGAACAAGTGCTAACCCGTAGAAAACGAACACTTTGCCATTCGTTTTTTTGACCCAGAGAAAACTGTAAATCACCAGCAACAATATCGTTAAACTTATCCAAATGAGCATTCCTACTACAGAGCCAAAACCAAATTTCCAACCACTTGTAAAAATAGGGAGAATCATAAGAACCATGCAACCGTATCTTCCTATTTGCTCCAAGATATTAACAATCAAATGTTTACTATTAAAGCTATCAGACAACCCTTTTCGGGCAACGATCACATTGATTAAAATAAGCCAAACCACCGCCGCCATATTGATCCAATTAATCCAATTAAAGCGCATAGCTCTCTCCAATAAATGCAGATCTGTCCGCCTCCGTCAATTCGCCCATCTGGCTCAACTTCTCACAAAGACGTTTCCACTTTTTATCTATTTATTGTTTGTACCTCAGATTACCGTTCTGCAACAATTCCAACTTCCCGGCATACATTTCCTCAATTACCTGTTCACATGGCATCCTGCACATTCGCATCTGTTTTGATGTGTCATGTACCTTGAATGTAGTCTGCTTATGCTTCCGACATTCATTAAGATATACCTGAATATATGGTTCCGCATCCTCTCTTTGGAGAATTCCTTCTTTGTCAAGCCGCATAAACGCAGAAAGTACACTAATACATCTAGCATTACCAAGGCTAACTATCCCACTTCTTGCATTTTTATCGTCTGAGCAAAAAACATAAATCTGTTGACCCAGTTTTGTACTTAACATTTGAAGAAGTACATAGCTCTTCAGTTCTCCGAGGTTCTTCCCTTCACCAATTTCTTCGCAATCCTCTTTAAGCTCTTGAAGGAATGATTCCTTCGATATCGACAAGCAATCCATTGATTGCAGACGCGTAAAGTTTTCCTCAAAATAGCCTTTTTTGTATGCCTCGCAGCCATTCCTGAGCATGCTTACATACATAGCCTCGGCAGAATTTGAATAGATGGAATGCAGTTCACCTAATATCTCCTCATCAGACATGCAATGAACAGCTCCATCAGAAATCTTAGCTTCCAGCCACTCAGGAGAATTGCCAATATTGTGCCTTTTCAGTTCGGTTCTTATCTGTTCATGGCAAAAAAACCGATATCCCTGCATCTCCATTATCCGGTCGATCATTTTGTTCTGATCATCCTTCCGGATCAGATATGTCTTGGAAATGAAATCAGTGTCTAAAAGGGCATATTTTTCTTTTGTCATATGCCCTCCTTAACTCTCTTTGCGAAAGCCCTTTCTGATTTTCTTCAAGTACTGCTTATCTGATTCCTCTCGGCCATCAGTTAGAAGTTCATGCTCACTATTATACTCCATATCATCGAGCAAACTGCCAAAATAGGAAATCTCTATACTGTTCTGCTGCCATCTAAGTGCCTTTCCGGTAAGCATTATCCTATCAGACACAAAAGCTGCATCAACCATAAGTAGTTCTTTAGCTTTAGCTTGTGTGACATTATGATTCTCTGCAAGCCGTAATACAACCGCTTTATATGGGAGCGCAAACAAATCCATCAATGTCAGAACTTCATCTACGGAAATCTTTTCACCCTCAATACCATAAAGCTTAAGCTGCTCATCCAGCATACTATCCGGCATCAATAGTAATCCGGCAAACGCGTTGGCCTCAATATCTTCCTTTGACACGGCCAGATCATTGACAGTTTTTGAATCCAATAATGATCCACTTGTAATCGTATCAGGATCGATATCTTCTGCGTAGCAGTGTATATGATATAATTCATGAGCTACTGCAAAAATCTGTTTACACATTTCCAGCTCAGAATTTACGCAAAGAAACAGGGTGCCTTTTTTTACAAAGGTAAACGCCCAAAGTTCATCATCATTAAACGGATACCTAAGTATTTCTAATGACAAATCCCGTTTTCTTGCATAATTTGCTACAATTCCAAAGATAGAATCCCGTATAATAGTACTTCCACAATAATTTGCAGCAAAGGCTTTAGCTTGAGAATCTATTTTTTCAAATTGTTTGGGCTGCTTACTAAATAAGCTTTCCTCAAAGACATTTTCCATCAATCATCCTCCCAGGCAACCATCATAGCAGTTCCATTTTCACGAACTTTTTTATGAAATAGAATCATATCTGAAAGTTCGTCTGCCAGCTGCAGGGCTTGTTTTGCATGTTCCGATTGGACTTTGCCCATAAAAGCATGAACAATATTAGTATCGGCGTGCATTGCATTTATTCTAATCAGTTCCTCCATCTTTACGTCAAGGTAATCTGCAATGGTTTTAAGTTCAACAGCGTTAATCATACGTGTACCATTAAGCATCTTGTTCACAGTCTGTTTGTTTGTTCCAAGTGCATCCGCAAGATCAGTCTGTTTTTTATTTTGTTTTTTTAGCAGTGTAAGTATATTGCTTGCGATTATTGTATTCATATCAACCATTGTTCTTGCCTCCTTCTTTGATAAGGCTCCCTTTTTCTCGCTTGTATTATACATCAGGGCTGCATAGCAGTCAATATTTTGTTTACTATGCGAAATACTTTTGTGTATTTAGTAACTTTTTCGGTTACCTAACGGTTTTCCTTTTTATCTTTTCCTTCCTTATTTTTGTTTTTACTTGTATTTTCAAGCCGTCCTTATTCTATCCCCCGAATGTTTCTGTCAAGTGAGGCGGTTTGCGTCCGTCATACGACGGACATTTGAAATATAAGGATTTATCTAACAGAAAACTTGCGGAATTGCTGCACATGCAGAGAACCGCATACCACAATTATAAGACAAGTAAAGATAAATGCGGCAAAGGATTTTGTTATCCTCTGCCGCATTTATCAACATATCCTCTTTATATCCTCTTTGTTTGGTCGTAAACTGGTCGTAAATTTCGGCTTCTACTCTCTAAAGCCCTTGATTTTACTGCCTTTCTTACTCCAACGTTCTCATTGTCGGGAACAGCAGCACGTCTCTTATCGCAGGCGAATTGGTCAAAAGCATCACCAGCCTGTCGATGCCGTAGCCGATGCCGCCGGTAGGGGGCATGCCGATCTCCAGCGCATTCATAAAGTCCTCATCGGTGGTGTTGGCCTCCTCGTCGCCTGCTGCCAGAGCGGCCTCCTGCGCCCTGAAGCGCTCCCGCTGGTCGATGGGATCGTTCAGCTCCGAGTAAGCGTTGCACATTTCGCGGCCGTAGATGAACAGCTCAAACCGCTCCACATAGTCAGGCTTGTCCGGCTTTCTCTTGGTCAGGGGGGAGACCTCCACGGGATGGTCCATGAGGAAGGTGGGCTGGATCAGATGCTCCTCCACAAATTCCTCAAAGAACAGATTCAGGATATCGCCCTTCTGATGACGCGCCTCATAGTGCACGCCCTTCTCGTCGGCAATTCTTTTTGCGGCTTCGGTATCGGGAATCTGGTCAAAGTCCACGCCCGCATACTGCTTCACGGCGTCCACCATGGTAATCCTTGCAAAAGGCTTTCCAAGGTCGATCATTTCCTCCGCATAGGGGATCAGGGTGGTGCCGCACACCTCCTGCGCCACATAGCGGAACATATTCTCAGTCAGCTCCATCATGCCGTAGTAATCCGTGTATGCCTGGTAGAGCTCCATCAGGGTGAACTCCGGATTGTGTCTGGTGTCCAGGCCCTCATTTCGGAACACCCTGCCGATCTCAAAGACTCTCTCCAGTCCGCCCACGATCAGCCTCTTTAAATACAGCTCCAGGGAGATCCGCAGCTTCACATCCTCATCGAGAGCGTTATAGTGTGTTTCAAAGGGCCGCGCCGCAGCGCCTCCGGCGTTGGCCACCAGCATGGGGGTCTCCACCTCCAGAAAGCCCTCTCCCTCCAGGTAGCGGCGGATCGCGCTGATGATCTTGGAGCGCTTCACAAAGGTCTCCTTCACCTCCTGATTCATGATCAGGTCAGTGTAGCGCTGGCGGTAACGGATATCCGTATTGGTCAGTCCGTGATACTTTTCGGGCAGGATCTGCAGGCTCTTGGAGAGCAGCGTCACAGAGGACGCGTGAACGGTGATTTCCCCGGTCTTGGTCTTAAAGACCTCCCCGGTCACGCCCACAAGATCGCCTACATCGTATTTCTTGAAGTCTGCATAAGACTCTTCTCCGATGCTGTCCCTTGCCACATATACCTGAATATTTCCGGGCAGATCCTGAATGTTGCAGAAGGACGCCTTGCCCATGACACGCTTTGACATAATGCGGCCGGCCACGCTGACAGATCTGCCCTCCAGCTCCTCGAAGCCTTCCTTGATCTGTGTACTGTGATGGGTCACGTCATATTTAGTGTGCCTGAACGGGTCCCTTCCGGCCTCCTGCAGGGCGGCAAGCTTTTCCCGTCTCACCTGCAGGAGCTGATTGATATCCTGTTCCTGTACATTTGCATTGTTCGTCTCTGCCACGTCTTAAGCCTCTCTTTTTCTCTTCGATTAATTGCTTCTCTGAATGTCCAATACCTTATAGGAAAATATACCTGCCGCAGTCTCCACCTCCACGGTATCGCCCAGCTTGCGTCCGATCAGCGCGGCGCCCACGGGGCTCTCGTTGGAAATCATGCCGTTCAGGCTGTCCGCCTCGGCGGAGCCGACGATCTTGTACTCGATCTCCTCGCTGTACTCCATATCCAGCAGTCTGACCCTGCAGCCGATGCTGATCTTATCCAGATCGATCTCATCCTCCAGGACTACCTCGGCGTTTTTCAGGATCTTCTCCAGCTCCTCGATGCGAGCCTCGATATCTCTCTGCTCATCCTTTGCGGCGTCGTACTCGGCGTTCTCGGAAAGATCGCCCTGTTCCCTCGCCTCCTTGATCTTTTGAGCGACCTCCTGACGGCGGTTCACCTTCAGCTCATGTAACTCATCCTCGTATTTTTTGAGTCCTTCGTAGGTCAAAATGTTTTTCTTCTCCTGCATTTGTGTATCCCTTCCTGTTTTCATTTTTCATTTTTAATCTCGTAAAATATCATTCGTATTCTTGTATATTCTCACACATTCATCATTTAACTAACGTATTATACTCATTTTTTTAATCAGTGTCAAGATTTGCGGGCATGCTTCCATGTCTCTTTTAAAGAAAAGTAGGAAACGGCCTCTCCTCCCTCACAGATCCTGCGGGCCTTCTCCTCCACCGAGCAGAAATCGATCCAAATGCTGCCGGCCGCCAGACCGCCCGCGGGGATGTGCGGCTCCCCGGAAAAATCAAGAACGCAGACCGGCTCTGAGGTCTCCAGCAGAAGTCTGGCGTAGACTCTTTTGCCCTCCAGAGGCTGCAGCACAGCGGCCAGCCCCCAGTCCTCATAGAAATCCTCCACAAATTCCTGAAGCTCTCCCGTGCAGTCCTGTTCCGGCAGGAACCACCGCAGGCTCTTCATCCTCTGCGCACAGCGGGAAAGCACCGTGGGGATACAGGGCGCCGTCCCCAGGACCACAAAATGATGCAGCCTTATGTTCTTAAGCAGCGGCTCCGCCCACTCGTCCCGAAGGTATGCGTCGAACTCCGGTATCTGCCAATACTCCTGCCAGAGCTGTGCCAGACCGCATGCCTCATCCGACGCACCGCGCTCTGTGGGCAGCAAAAGCCTTCGCACCGCATCGCCATACACGCAGTGACAGTCATAACGGTCGTCCACCAGCTGCCCAAGCCGGGCAAGAAAGCTCTGTATGTCTGTGCGGATCAGAGCCATATCCCGCTGCAGGCGCTCCTGCCGCCTGCGCTCCAGACGCCTTGCCTCCCGTCTGTCCCGGAGGTCCCTCCAGCGCCAAAGCAGGGGCCGCTCCCGTTCTTCCTCCCGGTGCTTCACGGTGGGAGGGTGCTCCGGCTGTTCGAGGCTGTGTGAGAACCATCTGTTCTCCCCCAGGTCCATGCCTGCGCGCACCAGCAGATAATCCTTCATTGTGACAGTCTCTATCAGGGGCTCTTGCAGATTTCTCTTTTTATAAATATACAGGATTGTTTCCATGCATTATTTTATGCACTGCTGCGAAAAAAATGCTTTGGATCAGTCAGCGTCCTCCGGGAAAATGGCTCCGACCCCCGCCGTCAGCTCTTCCATTGTCTCCATGGTGTTGATGGCCCGTCTAAAGCGCGCCGAATGCGGCATTCCCGCGGTGTACCAGGCCAGATGCTTCCGCATCTCCCGCACCGCCGTATACTCGCCCTTACATTCTGACTGCAGCCGGGCGTGGCGCAGGATTGTCTCCCGCTTTTCCCGATTGTCCGGAGGCGGGATCAGCACGCCGTTCTCCAGATACTGCACTACCTCCCGAAAGATCCACGGGTTGCCCCTGGCCGCCCTTCCGATCATGACCCCGTCGCAGCCTGTCTCCTCCAGCAGGCGCTTTGCCGTCTGCGGACTGTCTACATCTCCGTTGCCGATCACCGGAATCTTTACCGCATCCTTTACCTGCCGGATGCAGTCCCAGTCCGCCCTTCCGCTGTAATACTGTTCCCGCGTGCGCCCGTGGACGGCCACCGCCGCCACGCCGCAGCTTTCGGCAATCCTTGCGATCTCCGCCGCATTGCAGTGTTCCCCGTCAAAGCCCTTCCTGATCTTTACGGTCACCGGCTTTTTGACCGCCCTCACCAAGCCGCCCAGCAGCTTCTCCACCAGCCTGGGATCCCGCATCAGCGCAGACCCCTCCCCGTTGTTCACTACCTTGGGCACCGGACAGCCCATGTTAAAATCCAGGACGGAGAAGGGACGGTCCTGGATCCGCTCTGCCATAGCGGCTACGATCCGGGGATCCGACCCGAACAGCTGCAGCGATACCGCTCCTTCCTCCGGATGTATGGACAGCAGCTCCTCCGTGTTCTTATTGTTGTAAAATATGGCCTTGGCGCTCACCATCTCCATGCAGACGAGCCCCGCCCCCTGTTCATGGCAGAGCAGGCGGAACGGCAGGTCGGTCACGCCCGCCATGGGCGCCAGTATCACATTATTGTCCAGAGTAACATTTCCTACGGTCAGTTTCATGGTATTTCCGTTCTGCCGATCTCCCTAGGGCAGCTCGGCGCTTTTGGAATTATGGGGAGCCTTTTTGTTCTTGCTGTATATTATGCGCAGGCCCTCCAGCGTCAGGAAGCTGTCATATACATCGATAGCCTTCGTCTCCTCGTAGATCAATCTGCCCAATCCGCCTGTGGCCACCACCTTCAGATCCCTTAGGCCGGTCTCCTCCTTCACCTTGCGGATAATATATTCCGTCTGTCCGATCTGTCCGTACACAAGGCCCGCCTGCATGCTCGTGATGGTCTCCTGGGCCAGAATGCTCTTGGGCTTCCTTATCTCGATATTGGGCAGCTTCGCCGCCTTGGTCCAGAGCGCTTCGGCGCTGATGCGAATGCCCGGAGCAGTGATGCCCGCCGCGAACTCTCCCGACTCGGTGATCAGATCGTATGTGGTCGCCGTGCCAAAGTCCAGCACCAGGACCGGTCCGCCGTACTTCTCATAGGCCGCTACGGCGTCCACGATCCGGTCCGCTCCTATGGCTCTGGGGTTCTCCGTGGTAATGCTTAAGCCCGTCCTGATGCCGGGTCCTACGTTCATCGGCCTGGTGCCCGTATAGCGTATCAGCGCGCCCATCAGGGCATGCATGACATCCGGCACCACGCTGGCCACGATGGAGCCCTCCAATTCCATTGCCCGGATACCGTTGTTCTGCAGCAGCTGAGTGATAAGGATGCCATACTCGTCGGATGTCCGGGGAGTCTCCGTCGTCAGGCGGAAGGTTGCCTTCAGCTCCTCCCCCTGATATACGCCCAGGGTCATATTCGTATTGCCCACGTCTATCACTAAGATCATGTCTCCTCCAGTCTGCCGCCCTCACCGTGCAGCGGCCGCGCTTCATGCTTCCTCAATGCTCTGCTTCAACACGAACACCCTGTAGTACAGCTGCAGGGCCTCGAACAGCTCCTGTCTCCTGCGCCTCACCTCTGCCACCATAAGACCGCTGCTGACCTCGTCATAGTAAATGTCATCGTCATCGGCGTTGGTCTCCAACACGACATTGCCGTCCTCCTCAAAGGCGATGGTGAACACTCCTCCCACCTCCTCGGTGAAAAGCACGCACAGTATATGCAGCTCATCCTTCACCGAGTCCGGTATCCCGCTGAACTGCTCGTTAAAATAATATTTCATCTCGTAGGCGTTGGCTCCGCAGAGCACCGTCTTCTTTCCCTCAGACATATCCATATATTCCTCTCACCGACACTTCACCGGCATATACCTGTCTTATGCTTCCGTCCTCCGTCTCCACCAGCAGCCGGCCACGCTCATCGACGCCCTTTGCCTTCCCCTCATATTCTCCGGCGGGATCCAGCACCCGAACCCTTCTCCCTATGTTGACCAGAAGTCCGTTATACCGCTCCGTCAGGCCGGAGAGATCTTCACTCTCCGCAAAAATTTCATAGTATTCTTCAAAGGCACGCATTATCTCCAGGACCAGCTCCTGTCTGGAGACATCTCTTCCGCACTCCTTCCGGAGACAGGTGGCCACGTCCGCGATCTCCGCAGGAAAATCCTGTTGTCCCACATTGATGCCCACCCCGATGACCACATAGCGGACAGAACCCTTCTCCGCGCTCATTTCCGCCAGGATCCCGCAGACCTTTTTCCCGTCCATGACAATATCGTTAGGCCATTTGATGCGCGGCTCGATACCGCAGGACCTGCTTATGCCCTCCGCCACCGCCAGCGCCATGACCGGCGTCAGCATGAAGGCCTTTTCGGGGGCAAGCCTCGGCTTCAGGATCAGGGTGAAGTATACGTTGGCTCCGGGCGGACTGCTCCAGGATTTCCCCGAACGCCCTCTGCCTGCCGTCTGCATGTCGGCGATCACCAGACTTCCATGCTCCGCGCCGTTCTCTGCATCCGCCTTCGCCTGTATGTTGGTGGAGTCTGTCACATCATAGCAGGTCACCCGGCGTCCTGCCCATTTGGTGACTGCCCGGCTCTCCAATTCCTCCCGGATCCACCTCATAATGTTGCCGCCATCACCGCCTTGATGGTGTGCATACGGTTCTCGGCCTCCTCGAACACCCTGGACTGCGCCGATTCAAACACCCGGTCGGTGACCTCCATCTCACGGATGCCAAAGCGCTCTCCCATCTGTGCGCCTATCTTTGTCTTCAGGTCATGGAACGCGGGCAGGCAATGCATAAAGATGGCTTTTTCTCCGGCATTGCGCATGACCTCCTCCGTCACCTGGTAGGGGGACAGTTCTCTGATCCGCTCGGCCCAGACCTCATCCGGCTCTCCCATGGACACCCACACATCCGTGTACACCACATCCACATTCCCGGTCCCCTCCCGGATATCCGGGGTCAGTACGATGCTGCCTCCGGTCTGTGCGGCGATTTCCCTGCACTGCTCCACCAGCGCCCGGTCGGGAAAATATTTTTCGGTGGTGCAGGCCGTAAAGTGCATTCCCATCTTTGCACAGGCCACCATCAGCGAGTTGCCCATGTTGTAGCGGGCATCGCCCATATATGTCAGCCGGATGCCCTTCAGATATCCGAACTGCTCCCGGATCGTCAACAGATCCGCCAGCATCTGTGTGGGATGGAATTCGTTCGTCAGACCGTTCCATACCGGCACGGAGGAATACCTTGCCAGCTCCTCCACAATATCCTGTCCGAATCCTCTGTATTCGATTCCGTCGAACATGCCGGAAAGCACTCTGGCAGTGTCCGCGATGCTCTCCTTTTTGCCGATCTGGGATCCGGCGGGGTCAAGATAGGTGGTCCCCATGCCAAGGTCATGCGCTGCGACTTCAAAGGCGCACCTGGTCCGGGTGCTTGTCTTTTCAAAGATGAGCACCACGTTCTTGCCCTTCAGCGTATCCACGGGAATCCCTTTCTTTTTCTTGTCCTTCAGCTGTGCTGCAAGATCCAGAAGATAGTTGATCTCCTCAGGTGTAAAATCAAGCAGCTTCAAAAAATCTCTTCCTTTTAAATCCATGATCCGTGCCTCCTCGTCTCCTCCGGCCTTCCCTGTGGAAGCCATGCCGCCGGTCTGTTATTCTTCGGATATATTCCATTTCGCCACGCTCTTTGCAATGCGTTCGCCCAGCAGATATGCCCCCGCCTCGTTGGGGTGGGTCTGGTCTGACAGATACAGCTCATAGCTGTCTGCATTGATTCCGCTGTCCGCATAGTTATTTATGCAGCGGACGCCCATTTCGTCTGCCACTCGGACCGCCGTCTCCACATAATCCGTGAGGACGCCGCCCTCACCGCTCAGTTTTTCCGTTCCCCCGGAAAATTTTGCGGTGTAGGTGGGCGTCAGCACCAGGATCTCCGCATCCGGATAGGACTCACGGAGCGTTCGGATCCCTGTGCGCAGAGCCCCCCCATAAGTGGTCACATCCCAGCCGTTATCGGAGCTGTCCGCCGGAATACCCCCAAAATAATCGTTTAATCCGAACTCTATGACAAAGCAGATGCGGTCCGCCTTCAGCCCTTCCGCATCCTGCTCCAGGAACCGGTCCACCGCACGGTTCAGGGACAGCTCTGCACCCACAGTGTCCGCCGCCGCGACGCCGCTCACGCCCAGGTTATATGTCTGAGCGCCGGTCAGTCCCTCCACAACGCCGGGTATGGAAAAGCTTCCCCCACAGTTCACCAGGACGCTGTCTCCGAAGAATACCATGCACCACCGGGACAGGTCAGGATAAGACATCGGCTCCGCCTGCACGAGCTCCGTCATTTGTCCGAGACGTTCCTCCGCATTATCGGCCGTCAGGACATAAGCGTCATCGCGAAAGGTGAACGCCAGAAGAGTGTGCAGAACAGCCGGCTTGCAGCAGGCGTCCTCATAATTTTCCGGATTGGCGGTCAGCCATTTCTCGTGACCGATGAAATACACCTTCACGTTTTCGCAGGACGCGCAGATATTGACAAAATTCCGGTAGGAGCCCACCAGCTCCTCATATTCACCTTCCGGCAACTCCCGCAGAGTCTCCAGGGATCGGGCCGGCAGCAGGATCTCAAAGCCGGTGTCAGGGTGTGCCTGCGCATAGCTTATCAGATATTTTTCGTAATCCCTTATATATAGGGAAGCGTGATGCCTGTACAGTCTGCTGACGGCGTAGGGGTCCAGTCCCATGTAGACGACTCTCAGGCTGTCGCTGTGCGAAAATCCCTGCGCCAGATAATCTCCGATATCCGCCAGGTTTTCACAGGCGTGGAACGCCTGCGCAACGGAGATATCTCTGTAATGTCTGAAGTCCTCCCCGTCGAATGCTTCCGGCGAGTACATGGAAAGAAGAAGACCGTCGCAGTCACTCTCCGCCAGAGCCGTCATATCCGTCCTGCGCGTTTCATCGCTGTGAAAATGATGGACCCGGCGATCGAACCGCAGCAGCAGCGATGCCCCTGTCACCGCGCAGAGCAGAAGGCAGCCAAAAAGAATAAAAAGGATCCTTCGCTTAAGGCCTGTCTCTTTCATAGTCTGCTTTCCTCCGTTCCGCAGCGGCACCTGTGACGCTCCCTATGAATTATACATGATTTATCCTACTGTGACAACTAGATCATCAAATCAAAAAGTGTGATGGCAGCGCTGAAATACGATTGCCATCACACCGTTTTGAAATAATTGTCTCTAAGCTCAATCCGCCGCCTTGGCCGCCTCCTTTAACGCGGCTCCCACACTGGCAATGCCCTGCAGCTCGGCCGGAAGAAGGATCGTCGTCGCCTGACCGTCCGCCACCTTCTCGAATGCCTCCAGGCTCTTGATCTTGAGCACGGCCTCGTCTGCGGCTGCCTCACGGATCATCCTGATACCCTCCGCATTTGCCTGCTGCACCTTGAGAATGGCCTCCGCTTCGCCCTCGGCCTCGCGGATCTTCTTCTGCTTTTCAGCCTCTGCGCGGAGAATGGCAGATTCCTTATCGGCCTCTGCACGGAGAATAGCGGACTCCTTTGCACCCTCTGCCTCCAGGATCTTTGCCTTCTTTTCGCCCTCCGCACGGGTCACAGCCTCACGTCTCTCACGCTCTGCCTTCATCTGCTTCTCCATGGCATTCTGGATCTCTGCGGGAGGAATAATGTTCTTCAGCTCCACACGGTTGACCTTGATGCCCCAGGGATCAGTGGCAATATCCAGATTTGCACGCATCTTGGTGTTGATGGTCTCACGGGAGGTCAGCGTCTGGTCAAGCTCCAGATCGCCGATAATATTACGAAGCGTGGTAGCCGTCAGATTCTCGATGGCCATCATGGGATTTTCCACGCCATAGGTAAACAGCTTGGGATCCGTGATCTGATAGAAGACCACTGTGTCGATCCTCATGGTGACATTGTCCTTGGTGATCACCGGCTGCGGCGGAAAGTCCGCCACCTGCTCCTTCAGATTCACCTTCCTTGCGATTTTGTCCACCACAGGCCATTTCATGTGAAATCCCACGGACCAGGTCCCCTGATAGGCGCCCAGGCGCTCAATGACATAGGCCTGAGCCTGCGGCACGATCCGTATACAGGACACCACGATCCAAAGAGCAATAACGACCAGTATCAACAGTAAAACCGAAACAGCGTTCATTTCTTTTCCCTCTTTTCTGTACGGCTTTTATTTTTCGGGCGCCGCACTGCCACCCGTTTTGTTCTCGGATTCCATCTCCTCGATCTGGGAAACGCTCAGTGGCTCCGGGATCTGATTCTTCAGTCCGTCCGGGTCCACACGCTTCATCTGCTCATCGACCTTTACTACCAGCTTTACCCCTCTGACAGCCAGCACATCCACGACAGTGCCCACGGGAATGCGCAGCCCATCGTCAGCTCCCACCGCACTCCATTCCTGACCTGAGACGGTCACCTGACCGATGCCCTGCAGATTATCCACCTCGCCGGTGACAACGCCCTGCCGTCCCACCATGCTTTCCACGTTCGTCCTGACACGGTCCCTGTTAAAATACCGCACGGCTATGGGCCTGGTAGAGAACAGCAGCAGCAGCGACACTCCCAGGAACAGGATCACCTGCACCGGGATCGGTGCGCCAAGCAGATCGGCAGCTATAGCTGCGAGTGCGCCTCCTGAGAACCAAATAGAAGTAAGGCCCAGGGAATAGACCTCTACCACTATGGTCACAATCAGCAATATGAGCCAAACAATCAGCATCTCGTTCATTTCCTCGCTCCTTTTGTACCTGGCGGTCATGTGCTCCCTAATAAAATACGTGATTGCCGATCACGATTCCCTCGCGGCCGTTATTCCTCCTGAAGTGAGTCATATCGCCCACATTGGATACACCTGAGATCGCCTCCTGCGCCGCCTTGATACAGTTGTCCTTGATCCGCCCGGACTCGTACACACTGTTCACCTTGCCGTTCAGGGCGGGAGTGAACTGTCCCGACGCATAGATGACTCCGTGAATACTGTTCGGATAGGCAGCGCTCCTGACACGGTTCATCACCACCGCGCCCACTGCCAGCTGACCCTCGTAGACCTCACTGCCGGCCTCACATTGGATCAGCGCCGCCAAAAGTAAAGTGGCATCTGCATCTGCGGTGTACTCACCGTAGTTCACGTGACGCTTTGCCTCTGCCTCCGCCTCTTTTCTGGCCTGGATCTCCTCCATGGTCTCGCCCGCGTCTATCACAAAATCCAGCGCCACATACTCCGCGGACACCCAGCCGTCGTCGCCTTCATAATCCACGCATACCCAGCCGTCCTCGTCCTGGCTGATGACTTCCACAATATCGCCCTTGGGCAGCGTTCCAAGAACGGCTGCCTCCGTGCTGGGCTCCTTTCTCACACGCAGCGCTGCGGCGTCAACGGTCGCCACCGTCTTGCCCACATCGTTGGCCAGCGCCAGCGCTTCCTCATCGAACAGCAGATATTCGTCGGAGGCCCAGCCCACAATATTTCCGGACTGAAGCTTCGTCCAGCCGTCCCTTCTCTCCAGAATGGTTCCGCCGCAGTCCTTGTACAGCTGTCCCACCTTGTCGGCATTTTCATTGGCATCGCTCCGCACGTTCAGAGCATTCTTTACATTGGCCATGACCAATGTGCTCTCTTTTTCCTCCTCCGGTTCGGTCTCAAGCTCAAGGTCCAATTCCTCCACCATGGCATTGACGACCTCGGTGGAGCTGTAAGAGCTGGGATCCAACACAGCCGCCACACCGCCGCGCAGTTCACTCAGATCGTCGTCGTCGGCCCGAACAATAAGGTCTGTCTGCAGGATCATAGATACGCTCAGGAGAAGCCCCAACAGTGCAGCAGACCGTTTTCTGCTTTTTGCCATAATTGTTCCTCCAAAACAACTTTGTTAAATTATTCCATTTTCTTAATAAATTTATTACAAAGTTGTTAAATTTGTTACGGATTTCATCATAGCAGAAGCAGAGTCCTTTGTCAAGTATTACCGGCAGTATTTGCTTCTATGCCCTACATTGTCCTGGATTTTTCCATGCAGGCCTCCATCGCATCCATGACCGCGGCGCGCAGCCCCATTTCCTCCAGCACCTTTACCGCCTCGATCGTGGTGCCGCCGGGAGAGCAGACCATGTCCTTCAGCTGGCCCGGATGCATTCCTGTCTCCAAGACCATCTTAGCGCTTCCCAGCACGGCCTGGGCCGAAAACTCATAGGCCTGCTGCCTGGGCATTCCTCCTGCCACTGCCGCATCCGCCATGGCTTCGATGAACATAAAGACATAGGCGGGCGAGCTGCCGCTGACAGCCACCACGGCATCCATCAGCCGCTCCGGGACCACATCGGCCCTGCCAAAGGACAGCATCAGTCTCACCACCTGATCCAGATCCTCCTTGGGAACCTCCTCTCCGGCACAGATCCCGGTGCAGCCCTCCAGGACCAGTGCGGGCGTATTCGGCATGCAGCGGACAAGCTTCAGGTCCGCTCTGTCAAAGGCTTCTCTCAGATATTTCAGATCCCGGCCCGCGACAATACTCACCACCAATGTCCCCGGCCGGACCTCCCCGCGGATCTCTTCAATGACCTCCTGCAGAAATACCGGCTTCACAGCCAGGAACAGAATATCCGCCTCTCTTGCCACCGCCGCATTGTCCGTGCCTGCCGCGATACCGTATCTGTCCCTCGCGCGCTCCGCCGCCGCCTCGGTCTTGTCCGACCCCAGCAGATCCTTCTGCAGCATCAGTCCCTTCTCCAGCATACCGCCGATCATGGCAGTCGCCATATTGCCTAATCCGATAAATCCCGCCTTCATTGCTGTCCCTTCCTTTCTTCTATATATATAATCATTTCACCTGTTTCCGCTGACGGTGGGCCTCATACATCAGCAAAGCCGCCGCCACGGCCGCATTCAGCGACTCCACCTGCCCCTCCATGGGAATGCGCAGCAGACCGTCCGCAAGAGCCGTAAGCCCTGGGCTCAGGCCGTTCCCCTCGTTCCCGATCAGAAAGGCCGTTCCCCGCCGGAACGAAAAGCTGTCATAATCGGCGCTTCCCTCCAGGTGGGCGGCATATGTGCGGATACCGCTCGCCTTTATTCGCCGGACGGTCTTCTCCAGATCATCCGCATATACGAAGGGCACCCGGAAAACAGAGCCCATTGTCGCCCTGACCGTCTTGGGGTTAAAGAGATCCGCGGTCTCGCCGCCCATGATCACTCCGGTCACACCGGCTCCTTCGCCTGTGCGCAGGATCGTCCCCAGATTTCCCGGATCCTGTATGCTCTCCAGCACCGTCAAAAGAGGAGCCGGCGCCTCCAAAAGCTGTGAAAGTGTATACCGCGGACACCTCACGACGCAAAGAATGCCCTGGGGCGTCCTGGTGTCGGACATCTTTTGAAAGACCTCGCCCGACACTGCCTCCCAGCCTGTTCTCTGCAGCTTTTCCCACACAGCGGGATCGGCGGCGGCACGCTCAAGCACATCCTCGGACAGATAGACCTCGCGGATGCCGTCTTCCGGCGCCTCCCGGAACAGCTTGAAGCCCTCGGCCAAAAAGATGCCCGCCGCCCGGCGTTCCTTCGTCTTATTCCTCCATTGCACTATCTGTTTTACTTTTGCGTTAGAACCGCTGGTAATCATGCGTCCTCTCCTCTACAGAGACGGCCCTCCCATTCGGGAGAGCCGCTGTCATGCCCTTCGTCTCAGATCATCCGTGCAACCTCATACTGATATTCGTCAATGCCCTTCTTCATCTGCAGGGCCTCCTCGATATCCACATCTATGAATTCCCCATGCTTATAACCGATCACGCGATTGGTCTTGCCCTCCAGCATCACATCCACCGCCTTTGCCCCCATGATGGAAGCATAAACGCGGTCCCTGGCAGTGGGATTGCCGCCCCGCTGCATGTATCCCAATATAGTCGCTCTGGTCTCAAGTCCGGTAGCGGCCTCGATCCGCCTTGACATAGAGACGGAGTGGCCGATTCCCTCCGCGTTGATGATCAGGTGATGTGTCTTTCCCTTTTTCCTGTTCTCAATGATGTGATTGATGATCTCCTGCTCATTGTAATCGTAGACCTCCGGCAGCAGAATATCCTCCGCGCCGTTGGCAATACCGCACCAGAGGGCTATATATCCCGCGTTGCGCCCCATCACCTCGATGATGCTGCAGCGCTCATGGGAGGAGGAGGTATCCTTCACCTTGTCGATGGCCTGCATGGCGGTATTCACAGCGGTGTCAAAGCCGATCGTATAGTCTGTACATGCAATATCCAGATCGATGGTACCGGGAAGTCCGACCGTGTTGATCCCCAGCCTGGAAAGACACTGAGCCCCCCTGTAGGAGCCGTCGCCACCGATGACCACTATACCGTCGATCCCGTGCTTTTTGCAGATATCCGCAGCCTTCTGCTGCACCTCCGGCTTTTTGAACTCCAGGCATCTGGCGGTCCCTAAGATCGTGCCGCCCCGCTGTATGATGTCGGACACATGCCGGGCCTCCATATCCGTGATCTCTTCATTCAGCAGGCCCATGTAGCCGCGCTTGACGCCCTTCACCTTCAGGCCTCTGGCAATCGCCGTGCGGACCACTGCGCGGATCGCCGCATTCATGCCGGGCGCGTCGCCTCCGCTGGTCAGTACCGCTATTGTCTTTATCTCCTTTGCCATGACTTACCTCCCGATCCTATGACATTAATACTACGCTCTGATTTCTTATTTTAATCCTTTTAAGTATTGATTTCAATAGGTTTTGTCAGGAGAACGCAATTTCACATTGTCCCGGCCGAAGACAGCCTCCAGTCTCTCTATCAAAGCCCCGTCTGCGCTTACGCGCCAATTTGCGGGAAGCACCTTGAGGCTCCTTGTACTCTTGACGTAGATCACCACGTCGTCATTTCCGTCCGAAGCCCTGATCGCCTCCAGCAGCTCCTTTTCTCTGGCCTCATAGCTCTCAGGAGTGGGGAATTGGATCCAGATGCCGTTGGGTATCCTGTCCGGGTTCTTCTCCCCTGCCGATGCCTGCTGCGGCGGCTGTCCCATGCCCTGACCGCTCCGGGAGCCGTCACGGCCCGGCCTGCTCCCCCACTGACCGCCCCGGAGGGATCGGTCGCGGAAGAGATTCCCTTCACCGGAACGGCCGGCATCCTCAAAGGTGACGATCTGCTCGCAGATCACCTTGCCGTCCCTTTCCTCCTCCACGGACGCATGTCCCCTGACGAACAGCTTCGCATCCTCCTGCAGCAGCGCGCCGAACCGCTCATAATCTTTCGGAAAGACCACTATCTCCACGTTCCCCACCAGATCCTCAAGATTCAGGAACGCCATCACCTTGTCATTCTTGGTATACTTGACAGTCTTTTCTGCGATGAGGCCGCCTACGACCACCGTCGCCTGGTCAGGGACCGCGGCGCTGCCGGTCTCCTCATCCAACATAAAGTCATTGGTAGTGTGAGTGATATATTTTTCCCACAGCTCCCTGTACTCCTCCAGAGGATGGCCGCTCAGGTAGACGCCCAGCACCTCCTTCTCGAAGGCCAGCAGCATCTCCCTGGGGTACTCGCCCACCTCAGGCATCCGGATATCGAACTCCTCCTTCTGCGACTCGTCCGCAATGTCAAAGAGGGAGAGCTGGCCCGCCAGATTGTTCTTCTTATCCTTGGTAATGCGATCCATTATCTGTACATAGACGCTCATGAACTGCTTTCTTGTGCCGCCCAATCCATCCATCGCTCCCGCCTTGATGAAATTCTCAATGGCACGTTTATTCACGTCCCTGTCCGCCGTGCGGGCAATGAAATCTTTGAGGTTGGTAAACGGCCCTCTGGCCTCGCGCTCCTCCACAATACAGTCGATCACGGGTCTGCCCACGCCGCGGATGGCTGTCAGGGCATAGCGTATCTGATTGCCGGACACGGAAAAACCGCTGATGCCCTCGTTGATATCGGGGGGCAGCAATTTTATGTTCATGCTGCGGCAGAGCAGGATATACTCCGATACCTTTTTGGGGTTATCGATCACGGAGGTCATCAGGGCCGCCATGAACTCTACCGGGTAATAGTACTTCAGATAGGCCGTCTGGTAAGCGACCACGGCGTAGCATGCCGCATGTGACTTGTTGAAGGCATACTTTGCAAAGTCCATCATGTCGTCATAGATACTGCCCGCCGTCCTCTCATCGATCCCCTTTGCCACACATCCCGGCACGCCCTCCTCCGGATTGCCGTAAATGAAGTTGGCCCGCTCCTTCTCCATGACCGACTGCTTTTTCTTGCTCATGGCCCGGCGCACCAGATCGCTGCGGCCAAGAGTATAGCCGCCCAGATCCCGCACGATCTGCATCACCTGCTCCTGATATACGATACAGCCGTAGGTAGGCGCCAGGATGGGCTCCAGCTGAGGACAGGAATAAGCCACGTCGCCGTGATTGTTCTTTCCTTTGATATACTTCGGAATGAAATCCATGGGGCCGGGGCGGTACAGGGAAATACCTGCAATGATATCCTCCAGGTTCTGGGGCCGCAGATCCTTCATAAAGCTCTTCATCCCGCTGCTCTCCAGCTGGAACACGCCCTCCGTCCTGCCCGTGCCGATTGAGGCCAGCACCTGGGGGTCGTTATAGTCGATCCCACCCATGTCGATATGCTCTCCCCGGCTCTTTTCCACGAATTTCACCGCGTCGTGGATCACGGTCAAGGTCCTGAGGCCCAGGAAATCCATTTTCAAGAGTCCCAATTCTTCCAGGGTCGTCATGGTGAACTGCGTGACAATGGAGCCGTCGCTTCCTCTGGACAGGGGCACAAATTCGTCGGCGGACTTCTGACAGATCACCACGCCGGCCGCATGCATGGAGGTGTTCCTGGGAAGCCCCTCCAGGCGCTTGCTCATATCAATCAGATACTTTACCTGCTCATCCTCCTGATACATTTTCCGCAGCTCCGGATTTTTCTCAAGAGCCAGGTCAAGAGTGATGTTCAGCTCTCTTGGGATCATCTTGGCGATGGAATCCACAAAGGCGTAGGGCAGATCCATAACGCGGCCTACATCCCGGATCACCGCCTTCGCCGCCAGCGTACCGAAGGTAACGATCTGCACCACCTTGTCCTGACCGTATTTTCTACCCACATAGTCGATGACCTCCTGCCTGCGCTCAAAGCAGAAGTCAATGTCGATATCCGGCATGGACACCCGCTCCGGGTTCAGGAACCGCTCAAAGAGAAGATTGTACCGGATCGGGTCGATATCCGTGATCTTCAGGCAATAGGATACGATGCTGCCCGCCGCCGAGCCTCTGCCGGGGCCGACGGGAATGCCGTTGCTCTTGGCAAAATTGATGAAATCCCACACGATCAGAAAATAATCCACATAACCCATGGTGCGGATCACGGAGAGCTCATAATCCAGCCGTTCTCTCAGGGACTGGCCGGTGTCGCCCGCCGGAAGATCCCCGTCTCCGTAGCGCTCGGTGAGCCCTTCGTCGCAGAGCCTGTTCAGGTAGCTCCAGGAGTCGTAGCCCTCCGGGACCTCATATTTCGGCAGCTTTGTCACACCGAACTCTATCTCTACATGACAGCGGTCCGCTATGCGCTGGGTGTTCTCCAGGGCGTCCTCTGCGTAGGGAAAGAGCTCCCTCATTTCCTCCTCGCTCTTGACATAGTACTGTCCGCCCTCATAGCGCATCCTGTCCTCGTCCGCCAACTTTTTGCCGGTCTGCAGGCACAGCAGTATATCGTGGGAATCCGCGTCCTGGGCATAGGTATAATGGACATCATTGGTAGCGACCAGCGGAATGTCCAGCCTCCTGTTCATCCTTAAAAGCTCCGTATTGACAAGCCTCTGTTCCGGCATACCGTGGTCCTGCAGCTCCAGGAAAAAATTCCCCCTGCCGAAGCAGGCCTCGTACTTTTTCGCGGCCTTTTCCGCTTCGTCGAGCAGTCCCTTGGTGATATACCGCTGGACTTCGCCTGCCAGACAGGCGGACAGTGCGATAATGCCCTCGTGATATTGATTCAGGACCTCCATGTCCACACGCGGCCTGTAATAGTACCCCTCCGTGAAGCCTCTGCTCACGATCTTCATCAGATTGGCATAGCCCAGATTGTTTTCTGCCAACAGCACCAGGTGATAATACCGGTCCTCCCCACCCGTCAATTCCCGGTCGAACCTGGAATGCGGGGCCACGTAGACCTCACATCCGAGAATGGGCCTGATGCCCTGGGCCCTCGCCTCTTTGTAAAAGTCAATGACGCCGTACATGACACCGTGGTCCGTGATGGCGGCGCTGTCCATTCCCAGCTCCTTCACACGCGCCACATATTCTTTTATTTTGTTGGAACCGTCCAGCAATGAATATTCCGTATGGACGTGAAGATGTACGAATGCCATGTGTTCACCTCTGTCATCTACAGGTATTTTTTTAACGTCTCCGCCCTGTCCACGGCCTCCCAGGGCAGCGAGATATCGTCACGCCCGAAATGACCGTACGCGGCGGTCTGTCTGTAGATAGGTCTGCGCAGATCCAGCATCTTAATGATCCCCGCGGGGCGCAGATCGAAATTTTCCCTGATGATATCCACCAGCTCCTCATTGCTCAGTCTGCCGGTGCCGAACGTGTCAACCATCACAGATGTGGGCTGCGCCACGCCGATGGCGTAGGAAAGCTGGATCTCGCACTTGTCCGCAAGACCTGCCGCCACGATGTTTTTTGCCACATATCTGGCAGCGTAGGCCGCGCTCCTGTCCACCTTGGTGCAGTCCTTGCCGGAGAAGGCTCCGCCGCCGTGACGGGCGTAGCCGCCGTATGTATCCACGATAATCTTGCGGCCGGTGAGACCCGCGTCTCCCTGCGGCCCGCCGATCACGAAACGTCCCGTGGGATTGATAAAGAACTTTGTATTTTCGTCTACCATTTCTCCGGGCAGGATCGGGTCGAACACATACCTTCTGATATCGGCATGGATCCTCTCCTGTGATACCTCCTCGTCATGCTGGGTAGAGAGCACCACAGCCTCTAAGCGGATCGGCTTTCCGTCCCCGTCGTACTCCACGGAGACCTGACTCTTCCCGTCGGGACGCAGGTAGGGCAGCGTGCCGTCCTTCCGCACCCTGGCCAGCTGTCTGACCAGCTTGTGGGCCAGAGAGATCGGATAGGGCATCAGCTCCGGCGTCTCGTTGGTGGCGTAGCCGAACATCATGCCCTGGTCTCCCGCGCCTATGGCCTCGATCTGCTCATCGCTCATCCTGGATTCTCTTGCCTCCAGCGCCTTGTCCACTCCCATCGCAATATCCGGCGACTGTTTGTCGAGAGCCACCATCACCGCGCAGGTATTGCCGTCAAAGCCCACCCTGGAATCACTGTAGCCGATCTCGTTCACGGTCTGCCGCACAATGGCCTGCACGTCCAGATTCGCCTTGGTAGTGATCTCGCCCGTGACCAGCACGAACCCCGTACAGCAAGCCGTCTCACACGCCACACGGCTCATGGGATCCTGCGCAATGCAGGCGTCCAGAATGGCATCGGATACGGCGTCGCAGAGCTTGTCGGGATGTCCCTCTGTCACGGATTCTGAAGTAAATAAATGCTTTTCCATAGTACTTTCCTTTCCCTTATAATATTATAAATGTAAAGAACGACTGCACTGAAAAGGTCCGCTTATCGGATAAGCGGACCTGAATCTTTCGATTTCCAATCCTCTTATTGCTCGATTTTACTCGCTCAGGTGGGCACCTTCCTGTGAAAGGGGTTGCCGTGGCTTCATCGATCCTATGTATCTCCGCCAACTCTGAATAAGAGAAATACTATTTACTTTTTGTCATATAAATACAATACATGGAGCAGGCCCTATTGTCAACAGATATTTTCAGCCTACTCTTAGCTTGAACTTCTGAAAATCCTTTTCCGTCTGGACCAGCTCGATCTGAGCGCCCAGATTCCGAAGCTTGATATGAAAATCCTCATAACCCCGCTCAATATACTTGATGTCATCCACGGTAGTGAAGCCCACCGCGGCCAGAGCCGCTATCACAAGAGCCGCTCCTGCGCGAAGATCCGGGGCGGAAATGCTGGCCCCCGTATACCGGTCTACGCCGTCAATGATGGCCGTGTTTCCCTCCACCTTGATACTTGCTCCCATTCGGATAAGCTCGTCCACATATTTGAAGCGATTTTCAAAAATACTTTCCGTGACGATACTGGTCCCTCTGGAGAGCGCCAGCGCCACCGTGATCTGCGGCTGCATATCCGTAGGGAAGCCGGGATAAGGCAGGGTCTTCACCTGCGTATGCGCCAACGGCTTGGAAGCCACTACCCGGATACAGTCATCCGCCTCCTCCACCTCGCAGCCGATCTCTAAGAGCTTGGCCGTAATGGATTCCAGATGCTTGGGGATCACATTCTTTACCGTCACATCTCCCTTGGTCACCGCTGCGGCGAACATAAATGTTCCCGCCTCGATCTGATCGGGAATGATAGTGTATTCCGAGCCATGCAGCTTCGGAACACCCTTGATCCTGATCACATCCGTACCGGCGCCCTTGATATTGGCCCCCATACTGTTGAGAAAGTTGGCCAGATCCACCACATGAGGTTCCTTGGCGGAGTTTTCAATGATCGTCATGCCCTCCGCCATAGCCGCCGCCATCATCACATTGATGGTCGCTCCCACACTGGACACATCCATGTAGATATGGCTGCCCACCAGGCGCTCGGCTTTGGCCTTGATCAGGCCGTGTTCAATGATAACTTCCGCTCCAAGAGCCCGAAAGCCCTTGATATGCTGATCTATGGCACGGCATCCGATGTCGCAGCCTCCGGGCAGCGCCACCTCCGCGCATTTGTATTTTCCGAGCAACGCTCCCAGCAGATAATAGGAAGCCCTGATCTTCTTGATTCCTTCCGTTTCCACCACAAGACTGTTGATGTTGCCGGAATTGAGCACGACCTTGTGGCGGTCGGTCCGCTTCACCAGGACGCCGATGCTCTGCATGGCCTCCAGAAGCACGTTGATATCCCTCACATCCGGCATATTTTCAATATAGACGGTCTCATCCGTCATGGTCGAAGCCGCAAGAATAGGAAGTGCCGCGTTTTTGGCACCCCCGATCTCCACATCGCCCACCAGCGGATTCCCGCCTTTGATCGCGTATTGTTCCATTTATTTATACCTCTGCTTAAGGTCAGTATCGTTTTTCAAATGTGGTATCCCGTTTTCCGTCATCTACATGATATTGTGTCCGAGACATCACAAACTACAAGATTATAGCAATGTTACCACATTTTCCCGCATTTGTAAACAGAACATATATTCCCCTGCCGAATGTGTCAATTCAGGTAGGGCAGAGGGTTCACCTGACTGCCGTTGATCAGTATCTCAAAGTGCAGATGGGGTCCGGAGCTGATACCGGTGCTTCCGCTGAGGGCTATGCGCTCGCCCTGCTTCACGCTCTGACCGGGCTTCACCAGCACCTTGCTCAGGTGGCCGTATCGCGTCTGTCTGCCGTCCTCGTGATTGATATAGACCACATAGCCGTAGCCGCTGGCCCAGCCTGCCTTCGCCACCGTTCCGCCGCAGGACGCATAGACGGGTGTTCCCGTAGGCGTCGCCCAGTCCACGCCCTTGTGATAGGTGCTTGCACCTCTGGTAGGGCGGGATCTTCGCCCAAAGCCGGATGTCTGCCGTCCGCCGGAGATGGGTTTGATATAGGTGGGCGGAATCTTCGTCCCTCTCTCCACGATCTTCGGCACGGCCTCCATCAGCACCTCTTCCTTTAAGATCTCCCTGGAGACCTCCTTGTCGTTGATATAGCTGACATCTGCTATGATGCGCCGGAAGCCCGCAGACGGCTCCTGATCCACCTGTGTCTGATAGGTGTACCAGTCGTCCCTGTCGATATAGATGATATCCGCATCGTAGGTCTCCTCGTAGTAGTTCTCCTCTACTCTGGTGACGGACAGCTCCGGCTCCGGCACCATGATGATCAGTTTTTGGCCGATCTGCAGCGTGCTGTCAATGCTCTCCAGACTGTCGTTCATCTCTACAAGTCTGTCCATGGGAATATTGACTTTGATGGCGATCTCCGAGAGAGTATCTCCCGACACCACCTCATACTCGCTGACGGTCTCCTGATCCTTTGTCACCTGCTCGACGGCATCGGAGAGCGCGGTCAGCTGGCTTTCGGGCAGATAGGACTCTACGATCTCCACCTTCTCGGAAAAATCCATGGCGAGGATGCCCAGGTCATAATCCTCAAAGTCCTTCTCCTCCCCCGAATCCACATCCGTTCCCAGGTCTCTGAACAGAGTACCGATTCCCCCGTCCAGCACAACACTGTCCCCCTCATCCTCCGCAAGAGAGGTGTCGGTCATCTGCGTCGTCAGAACACTGAACTCTCTGCTGTTATCGTAGACCAGATCCACCCGGAACTTATTTTCGCTGTCATACTTGTCCACAGCCGCCTGCAAAAGCGCATTTACCTCTTCCACGCTGGCAAGGTTCACGATATACTCATTCACCTTCATGGTATAGGAACGGTGCATGGACTCATGGCTGCTCCCCCTGAGGGCGGCTTCCATTTTTTGGACGATCTCCTCCCTGCTGTCAATGCGTCCCCACAGGACCTCTTCCCCCGCAACTTCCAGGTCCGCGTCCATAAAGACCATGTCGTCGCTTACGGATGCCACATTTCTGCGTGCCTGGACCAAAAGCTCCGGAATTTCTTCCCTGTCGCCCACGGTGCCTACATCACTGCCGTTCAGTTGAATGTGAAAATAGTTCTCTCCCGTCCTCTCAAAGGGAGTGTAGCCTTTCACGAACAGCGTGCAGAAAAAAAGTGTGAACACTGTGGTTTTAATATATGTAAACCTGTACTTTTTATAATCGTTTTTTCTCTTTTTCATTGTTCTTCCAGTTTTAACAATTTTGTAATATTTATACCAAAAATTATTCTAACAGCATTTTTAGGGCTTGTAAAGCAAGTTTTCAGAAGATATAGTATTTTGTAGTAGGAGGAAGCAGACCATGAACGGACATATCATCTTTCATATAGATGTAAATTCTGCTTTCCTGAGCTGGTCGGCACTGGCACGGCTGGAGTCCGGCAGCGATGTGGATCTGCGCCAGATCCCCGCCATCGTAGGCGGCGACATGAGCAAGCGCCGGGGCGTCGTCCTGGCAGGCTCCATCCCCGCCAAGGCTTACGGCATCCGCACGGGAGAGCCTGTAGCCAACGCCCTGCGGAAATGTCCCCACCTGGTCACGGTCCCTCCCGACCACGAGCTCTATCACACGCAAAGTGCACGTCTCATGGAATACCTGTCCGGCATCTCGCCCGACATAGAGCAGGTCAGTATCGATGAGTGCTATATGGATTATACCCCCATTGCAGCCCGCTATACATCGCCGGAGGCAGCGGCACAAATGATCAGGGATTCCGTCTTCAAAATGTTCGGTTTTACGGTGAATGTGGGTGTTTCCGACAGGAAGGTGCTGGCAAAGATGGCATCGGATTTCAAAAAGCCCAATCTGGTCCATACGCTCTACACTTACGAGATAAAGGAGAAGCTGTGGCCGCTCCCCGTATCCTCTCTGTTCATGTGCGGGCGCTCCAGCGTGGATACCCTGCACAAGCTTGGGATCCTCACCATAGGCGATCTGGCCAATACGGATCCCGCCATTCTTGAGTCACACTTGAAGAGCCACGGAATCACTCTCTGGAAGTACGCCAACGGACAGGACGATTCCACTGTGCTCCCGGAACCCGCAAGGCTAAAGGGAGTGGGCAATTCCACCACCCTAGCGCAGGATGTGTCCGCCAGGCCGGAGGCTGCAAAAACGCTTCTGGAGCTGGCGGAGTCCGTGGCGGGCCGGCTGCGGGAATCCCGGCAGCTGGCGGGACTTGTGTGCACCGAGATCAAATACAGCGACTTTCATTCGGTGTCCCACCAGACCGTGCTGGATACCCCCACCTGCTCTACGGATAAGATCTACCGCTATGCCCTGGCTCTGTTCGACGAGCTTTGGGACGGCAGCCCCCTTCGGCTGCTGGGGATCAGGACCGGGCGGCTGATCTCCGACAGCGAACCCGTACAGCTCAATCTGTTCGACTATGCCGGACCCGTGTCGGAAAACGTGTCGGAAAAGCAGAGAAAGCTGGACGCCGCTCTGGACCAGATCCGCAGACGGTACGGCGAAGATGCGATAAAAAGAGGAAGCCTGCTGGACAGCGGCAGTCACTCCGGCTCCGACGGCAAAAGCGGCGACAGCAGCACATAATTTCCGTCCGCACTGACCGTCTCGTACGGGAACGGGAGCCGGTCCAGCTCGATCGCATGAACGAGATAAAGTCCGGCCGGATCCACATCTCTCAGATCACTGACGTTGATAAAATGATACCGCTCGGAGTAGGGAAGCAATTCGCGGCCTCCTGTCACACAGGTCTTTTCCTGATAATAGGCCGCGTCGATCTGACAGGCATACTGCGTGAGGATCTCCGTCATCTGCCAATTGATCTGCCAGTCCGCATTGGATGTGATATACAGCTTGTCATATCCCTGCATCTCATCCGCCGTTTTCACGGCCCGCAGAAAATTAACATTAAAGTAGGTCTGTATCTCATCCGCAAATACCGTAAAGTAAGTATTCAGGAACAGAACGAAGCATACCGCGTAGGCGGCGGCCGTCACATAGCGCAGGCTGCGGCACCACCGCACCGCCCGATCCACTCCGTATGCGCACATGAAGATCAGCGGGAAAAAAATGATATTGATCCTGTTCACATTGACCTCATAGGTGAGCAGTCCCACCCAGATGCCCATTGCCAGAAAGCCCCACAGGGCGATGCGCCCTGCCTTCACAGCGACATCCTTTTCCCGGAAGACATCCCGCGAAAAGCAGACTGTGCCCAGCAGCATAAAGGGAACGGAAATATGGTACATGGGCCCGAAATCCGGAAGCGCGTTATATATGGCGCCCGGACGCTGCAAAATACAGGTCTGCACCATGGCGGCAAAATTGCGGAACAGCTGTCTGACGGAAAAATTCAGAAACAGGATGTCGTTGCTGCGGATGCTTTCCGGGAAATAGCTCATAGTAAAAAAGGGCGTCTCGACGGTGTGCCAGCCAAAGAAATTGATAGCCATCACCGTGATCTCAGGGAGCGCGACCGCACAGAAGACCGCGGCGCAAATCAGGACCTGACGGCAGCGCAGCTGCCTCCTTCGAACGCACCACGCCGCATATACCGCCAGAAAGGGAATGACAGAATAGACCGCGATGCCGTAGCAGTAGAGGGTAAGACCGAAGAACACCATGGAGAAATACAGATAACGCCTCTTTTCCAGCCCCAGAAGGAGCAGATAAAAGGCCAACAGAAAAACATGCGGGAACAGATTGCAGTCCAGGGACCAGCGGCTCTGCATAAAATGCCAGGGATTGACGGCAGTCAGCGCCATCACCAGCAGTCCCATACGGGGAGAGAACAGCCTTTTCCCCACCAGATAGGCCAGAACGACCGAGCCGCAGCTTGCGATCAGCATGGGCAAACGGACTGCACACGTGCCAAAGCCGAGCAGCTTGATAAAGGGAATCATGCAGTAGGACAGAAGCACGCTCATTTGTCCGTAGCGCCACGCCGTAAAATGGACCGGCAGGAAGGTGCCGTAACGGTCTGTGCCATATTCTGCCAGGGCCCACGCATCCACGCCGGCCATGGCCTCATCCTGATTGACACCGCCGGGAATACTCACAAATCCCGCGCAGCGCACCGCTATTGCAGCAATCAGGATCGCCCAGAACAAAACCCTGTTATATTTCAATTTACCGCCTTTCCGAATATGCCGTTCGTTTCGGCACAGCACACCTGCAGACTCGTTCATTTCTTTTTACGCACACTGTAGCCGAAGGTTCCCAGCCGTTCGCCGCAGAGCAGATACTCCCCGTGAGAATAAACAATAGGCTCCGCCTGCTCCAGATGCAGCTTATGCTTATCGTCCATCAGGCGTTCGTCCACATGGACCGCGACTATCTCTGCCAGGAACATGTCATGGGAGCCCAGGGGCAGCACCTGCCGCACCTTGCACTCCAGATTGACAGGACTTTCCTTTATCAAGGGCGCCCTCACCTTTGACGCCTCCACAGGCGTCAGGCCCAGCGCCGAGAACTTGTCTACGTTCCGCCCGCTCCTCACGCCGCAGAAGTCAGTGGCAAAGGCCAGCTTACGGGTGGTAAGGTTGATCACGAACTCTCCCGTCTCCCGGAGGATCGGGCAGGAGTACCGCTCAGGGCGCACCGAGATACTGACCATGGGCGGATCGGTACATACCGTTCCCGCCCATGCGATCGTAATAATATTATATTTTCCCGCACCGTCCACCATACTCACCATGACGACCGGCAGCGGATACAGCATATTGCCCGGCTTCCAGCTCTCCTTGGACATAACAGACCTCAAAAAACACCTATCATCCGCAGTATCTGCAGGACAAAGCTCAACAGTGAAAAGACAAGCGCCGCCGTAGAAATGGTAAAGATCTTTCCCAGCTTATCGCCCATACCGCGGACTCCTATGGTGGCATCGGATATCGCGGATGACTGCTTTTCTCCCTCCTCCACGACCACGGCCTGGACATTGCGGTAGACCTTCACACACTCTCTGTGGACATTCTCGTTCAGCGAATTGAACCTTTCCTCCAGGTTCCCGTCGTCCGCCTCATCCTCCTGAGTGTTCAGCTGATCGATTTTCTCGCTCAGCATTCTGTCCACACCGCTCAGCTTTGCTTCCAGCGATCTGTCCATGCCACCCAGCTTTTCATCCAACAGCCTGTCGATACCGCTCAGCTTTTCATCCAGCGACCTGTCTATATCACTCAGCTTTTCCTCCATGGAGCTGTCTACGGACTCAAATCTTTCGTCCATGGATCTGCTGACGCTGATCAGCCGCTCTCCCATTTTTCTGTCCATGGTGTCCATGCGGTCCGTCAGCTGCTCTGTCAGCTCCTCCAGGCCTGCATTGTCCTGCTGAAGAGACTGAATCTTGTGAATGCTCTCCTCCACCAGACGATTGAGCTCACCGCCGTCCACCTGCGGGCCCTGAAGCTTTTCCGCGCCTTCCTCGATCAGCTTCTGAAGACGCTCCAGGCAATCATTGTACTCAGCCACCTGATTGCGAAGACGGTTCAGCTCCTCTGTCTCGGCAGTCGTATTTGCCCTGATGATCTCCTGCGCCGTCAACTTCTGTGCCAACTTATCCATGAACATATCCATTTGTCTTCCTCCAAAGGTATTCTGCGACATTTTGTCAAACAGTCTTATATAAGTTTATATTGCATATAGCCATTTTATCATCTTTTGCTTCAAGTCTCAAGCGTAATCTTACATTCACCAAGTTTTTACACGCCGTTCACACTTTGTTCATATTTCATTGTTATACTCTATTATACACACATGAGAAAGTGTGCTTCGCATATTACAAGACAAACCGGATAAATTTTTTCATAATAAGCCCAGGTGTCGAAGGACATCTGGGCACTCCTCATTTTATGGGCAGAATCATTCTGCGGCCGAAATAAAAAAGCGCTCCCATTCCTGCGGGAGCGCTCTCTCAATGGCCTTCAGCCCGATTTTCCGACCTGTGACTGATCGTCAGGATCTCGTTGTTCAGCTGCAGCATTCTTGCATCCAGGTCCGAGACCATTTTGGCGCACTCCACCAGTTCGCTGCGGATGTGATCCGGCGCAGCGCCCTCGAACTTATAGTGTATTTTGTGCTCCAGGCTGGCCCAGAAATCCATGGCCACCGTCCGTATCTGAATCTCCACCTTTGTGTCCACCGTGCGGTCGGACAGATACACCGGCACCGTCACTATCATATGATAACTCTTGTAGCCGCTGGATTTCGGAAAGGTAATGTAATCCTTCACCGCTATGACACGTATGTCCCTCTGCTCCGCGATCATGTCGGCCAGCCGATAGATATCGGAGGTAAAGGAACAGATCACACGTATGCCCGCAATATCATTTATGTATTTTACCATGTTGTCGATGGTAGATTCGTAGCCGTTGCGCTTCAGCTTTTTGACAATGCTCTCCGGCGTCTTTATGCGCGCTTTGATGTGTTCGATAGGATTGTACTGGTGTACGTGCTGAAACTCGTCGTTGAGGATCTCCATCTTGGTCTGGACCTGTCTCAGCGCAGCATTGTATATCAACGTGACCTCTCTCCAGCTGTCAATACCTTCTCCGTTGTCTGCTTTCAGCTCCATAGTCGCTCCTTTATGTGAATCGTGGTATAAATAATATCCCGTTCGCTTTTGATTCAGGATATAATCAGTATAACATAAAGCGTCGTATAAATGTATATTATTCACAAAAAATTAATCCTTTTTTTACAAAATTTGTTTATTATGGCAATCGAAGCCATACCTTATATACATATGCAGGGGAGGAAATGTTTAGAACCTGCCGGGAAAATGCAAAGATACTTGCGCTCCCGCAAAAAATTTATTACCATATAGCTGAAAAGCCGTCCGCAGACGGCAGGTTCGGAGGAAAGGGCAATGTTCAGACTGTGGGCAAAAATTTTTGATGAGAACCGTATGCTGCAGGAGATCTGCATTGCGGATGACAGCGCGGACACGCGCACCCATAAGGTCTTCCGCGCCCTTGAGGATGCCTGCTGCCAGCTGGATCTCGGCCAGCCGATCTGGCTGCACAAGAACATTTCCGACTTCAAGCGTCACAGCAAGACGCGTTTCAACCGCGACAACTTTATAGAGACGATTCCCTTTGATTTCCTGGAGATCGAAATTATTGAGGAAGACTGACTCTTCTGTGAATTTTTCTTTTTCCCATTTTTCTATTGACTTTTTTCCTGAGCAGGTGTACTATCGTTTTATCCAACACATAGTTTTTAAAACTACATATTATCATTTATGTATTTTGTTAAGTGTTTTGGGAATCCTATCTATTAAATTTAAATCAAGATCTCTACAGATTGGAGCGCATATGCAGATAACAATAAGAGAACCTGGAAGCGCCATCACACATTTCGTCGGAATGATGATGGCAGTATTTGCAGCCGTACCGCTGCTCATAAAGGCAGGCATCACCTCTGGCAGCCGGAGCTTTACCGCGATGGCCGTCTTCATGGCCAGCATGATATTGCTCTACGGCGCCAGCGCCACATATCATTCGGTAAATCTTTCCGGAAGACCACTGAATCTCTTCCGCAAACTGGATCATATGATGATTTTTGTAATGATCGCCGGCTCCTATACTCCGGTATGCCTGATCGTGTTAAAGGGCTCCCTGGGCCACATGCTCCTGATACTTGTATGGGGAATCGCCCTGGCGGGAATGCTGGTAAAGGCCTGCTGGATCAACTGTCCCAAATGGTTCTCCTCGGCGATCTACATTGCCATGGGATGGGTCTGCCTGCTGGTGTTCGGCCGGCTGTGGACAACGTTGCCTGCCCCGGCCTTTTTCTGGCTTCTGACGGGCGGTCTTGCCTACACTGCGGGCGGCATTATCTACGCCCTGAAGCTTCCCATCTTTAATGCAAGACACAAATATTTCGGTTCCCACGAGGTATTTCATCTCTTTGTCATGGCGGGGAGCATCTGCCATTTCATCTGCATGTATGCCTACGTAGCCTGAGAAAAGGAGCGATCATGCTTTCAGTTTCCCTCTGCGACGATAACGCACAGGAGCGCGAATATCTAAAAAATCTTGTCCTTGACTGGCAGACGCGGTCGGGGACAAATATTTGCGTGCGCGAATTTCCGTCCGCCGAGGCATTTCTGTTTGCATATGAAGATAACTCCCACGATATCCTTCTCTTAGACATTGAAATGGACGGAATGAACGGGGTCGACCTGGCCAAAAGGCTCCGCGCAAAGGGCTGCCGCAGCGAGATAATCTTTATAACCTCGCACTTTGAATTCTGTGGCGAGGGCTACGAGGTGGACGCTCTGCACTATCTGATAAAGCCTGTGTCCCAGGATAAGCTGTGCGAGGTCCTGGACAGAGCGGCGGCGCGCCTCACAAAAGAATCCCCGTCAGTCATCGTGCGCTGCGAGGGCGGCACCGTACGAATCTTCGAGAGCCAGATACTTTATATAGAGGCTCTTCTGCACTACGTCAACATTTATACGGCGGAAAAGGAATACCGCGTCAAGGAGCCGCTGTCAGAGATCGCCCTGCGGCTTTCGGCGGATTTTTACCGCACCCACCGCAGCTATATAGTGTCTCTTCAAAAGATCGTAAAGATATCCCGCGGGTCGGTCACTCTCGAAAACGGCGCGGAAATTCCGCTGTCACGCGGCAAATATGACGATGTGAACCGCGCGTTCATCGAGAGGGTCTGACGAGACAAAATCAGAGGCCAGCTATTGAAGATCAGAACGAAAGAACTGGGGGAGCCGGATATGCTTAAAAGAACATGGTTAAAGCTTGTTGAATATCAGACCGAGCAGTCGGAGCGTCACCTGAAGGAGGTGCGCAGCATCCACACCGAAATGCGCGGCTATAAGCATGACTTCCACCACCACCTGCAGGTCCTGGGCGGTTACCTGGATGCGGGAGAGATCGCCCGCGCGCAGGATTACATCAGGGAGCTTGACGAAAAGCTCCAGAGCGTCGACATACTCTTAAAGACGGGGAATGTGTCGCTGGACGCAATCCTCTCGGCAAAAATTGCACAGGCCAGAGCCGAAGAGATTTCCGTCACCGTCAAGGCAAACGTGCCGGACAGACTTCTCCTATCCGATGTGGAGCTGTCAATCGTCGTCGGAAATCTTTTAGACAATGCGATAGAAGCCTGCCGCGGGGCGAAGGGCGAGAAATTCATACGGGTATTCATGTCGATAAAGGGCAGGATGCTTTACTTTTCAATGCTCAACTCCGCCGGAAGCAAGCTCACAAGACAGGGCACGGTCTTTAAGACCCAAAAGGGAGCTGCCCACGGCTTCGGACTCAGACGCGCCGAGGCGATCGTTTCGGAGCATGGCGGCTGGGTCAAATACAACAGCGAGGACGGCGCGTTCACGTCGGAAATTTTAGTCCCCGCGCTGCCCTGATCCTGTTTTCTTCTGACCCCCGATCTCTTTTTTCCGTTTTTTATTGCAACTCGTGCACGTCCCGGCTCCATTCGTGCATGAGTTTACTTTTTTCCGGCACATTATACTACAATATCCCCGTAAAGAAAGGAACAGCTCAAATTTTTCAAGCTGTTATGAAACGGCCGCCGAAGCGGCAGAATGAGGGTAAATATGTCCGCCAAAAAAGAAAAGAAAAAGCCTTCCCACAGTCTTCTCTCGAACGGTCTGTGGTCGACGAAAATGCTGGTAAAATACTCTCCCGCCGCATTCTTGATATTTGCGCTGGAGGCGCCTCTCCGTGTGGCCCTGCAGTATCTTGACATCTATCTTCCGTCACTGGTCGTTCTGGAGGTCACGGCGGAACATGACCCCATGCACGCGCTGACCGCCGTAGGACTGTGTATGCTCTCGATGCTTGTTCTGAATGTCACGAACACTGCGCTGGGCTATGTGCAGAGCGCACAGCTCAGCCTTTATCTCTGCAGGGCCTCGAAGCTTTTGGAGAAAAAAGCCCTCGGTATGTTCTATGAGACCTCCGAGAAAAAAGAGGTGGCCGACCTGAAAAGCCGCGCCGACGAAGCGATCTGGATGAATAACGGCATCCAGCCGCTTACCGACATCGTGAAAAATTTCTTCGGAATGATCGAGAATATCCTCGGCTACCTGTTCTTCGGAACGGTCATATCCCTTGTGAACCCATGGCTTGTGCCGCTTTTGACGCTCTCGCCGCTGGTGCAGATCTGTGCCGGAAGAATCTACAACAGATGGGATCTGAAGACCCGCGCGGCGCGCTCGGCGAACGACACACAGCTCTGGTATGCCCTGAATCTTCCCGACGACTTTGCGGCGGGAAAGGATATCAGAATTTACAGCATGGCGGGCTGGCTCAGAGAAATCGTGAAGGAGCTGAACGATACTAAAATGAACTGGAGCAGAGAGACGGTCAGACACGCCGTCTGGACCTGGCTCCCGGAGCTTTTTGTGATACTTGTCCGGGACGGCGGCGCTTACACCATACTGATCCGGATGTATCTCCGGGGCGGAATGACCGTAGACCGGTTCGTTCTCTGCTTTGCAGCAATCTCGTCGTTCGCCGCATGGATAGACGGTCTTATAAAGTGCTTTAACGGAATGCGGGCCGTCACCAATTCAATCTGCGATTTTCGCGACTATATCAGCTATCCCGACCCGCAGGGCGCGGTCAGGGCATACGCTCGGAACCATATGGCAAAGGCGCCGGAAATCCGGTTTGAAAATGTGACGTATCGCTACCCCGGCGCAGAGGAGGACACGGTCAAAAATCTCAGCTTTGTGATCAGATCCGGTGAAAAATTAGCACTTGTAGGGCTCAACGGCGCGGGAAAGACCACTCTCGTAAAGCTGCTCTGCGGACTGTACAGACCCTCCTCAGGCAGGATTCTTATTGACGGCGTGCCGCAAACGGATTTTGAGATGAACGATTATTATAAGCTCATTGCACCTGTGTTCCAGGACGTAAGGACCGCGTTCTTTTCGCTCGCAGAGACGGTATCGGGACAGGGGCTTGAAGACACCGACACCGCACTTGCAGAAAAATGTATGCGCGAAGCGATGCTCGGCGAAAAAATAGACGCCCTTCCCGGCGGAGTCCTGACAAGGCTCGACAAGCGTCTGAATCGCGACGGCACCGAACTTTCGGGCGGTGAAAAGCAAAAGCTTATACTCGCGCGGGCGCTCTATAAAAGCGCACCGATCCTTGTCCTCGACGAGCCCACTGCGGCTCTCGATCCCGTAGCGGAGAGCAATATTTATCAGGAATACCACAAAATGTGCGAGAACAAGACATCGCTGTTCATTTCCCACCGCCTTGCCTCCACCGCATTTTGCGACAGGATACTTCTCCTGGAGGGCGGCAGGATAGCCGAGGAGGGAAGCCACGGAGAGCTTCTTAAAAGGGGCGGCAAATATGCGGAGCTGTTCAATATCTAAAGCATTTGGTATCAGGAAGACTACAGGGGAGGGAACAGAAATGACGCTTAAGGAACATATCAGGATATTCAGGCGCGGGGCCAAAATCTGTCTGAGCTTCTCAAAGACATATTTTGTCTGCTCCGTTTTCAACATCGCGCTGGAAGCTTTGATTCCCTTTGTGCCGATCTATTTCTCGGCGAAGCTGATCGACGCTCTGGCGGCGCATTCCCCTCTGGGCACGCTCGCCCTATACGCGGCGCTGACTGTGGGCCTGGTGTTCATACTCAAGGTCGTTTCCTCATTTATCGGGAAAAAGCGGGATGTCCTCGTGGATATGTTCTGGTGCGGGGAGAACTGGAAGCTCTCCGAAAAGGCTTTGGAGCTGCCCTATGAAGCCCTTGAAGACCCTGAGGTCTCAAGACAGAAATTCCGGGTGAAGCGCGAAAGCCAGACCGGCTTCAACATTTATTATCTGATGAGCGCCCTGACCGGCATGGTGGAGCAGTCCGTGAAAATAATGACCTCTCTCGCCATGACCGTTTCGTTCTTCACCATCCGTTCGGTGAGCATACCCGTAAAGTCCGGTCTGGTCCTGGGCATCCTTCTGGCGGCGGCAGTGTCCGTCATCACGACCAAGCGCCGGCAGGACAGACAGAACCGTCTTATGGGCGAAGCGAACGAGTTCAACGCCTTTGACGAAATATATGCCGAATATACCCGCAGCTACGGCGCCGGCAAGGACATAAGGCTCTACGGTATGGCAGACTGGCTCAGCGATATTGTTTTCGATAACTCTATGAAATTCTGGAAGCTGAGCTCCGGAAACGAGTACCGTGACGCTCTGGAGAGCATTCCCGAAACGGCGGTGAACCACGCGCTGAAATTTGCGGTCTATGCCGTCCTCATCTTCGCTGCACTTGCGGGCGAGATCACAGTAGGCTCCATCGCGAAATTTGTCTCCTGCATAACGATATTTATCGGCGGGATGAGCGAGCTTACCCGCTATGTTATCCTTGCCTTCAACAATGACCGCTATTTAAAGCGCTATTTTGAGTATTTCGATATCCCGAACAATATGTACAGGGGCAGTCTCACCGTGGAGAAGCGGGACGACTATGACTATAACGTAGAATTTAAGGATGTGAGCTTTAAATATCCCGGAACCGAAGCGTGGGCGCTCAGACATGTCAGCTTAAAATTCAAAATAGGGCAGAAGCTCGCGATCGTCGGCGAGAACGGCTCCGGCAAGACGACCTTCATCAAGCTGCTCTGCCGTCTCTATGATCCCACTGAGGGCGAGATCTCACTCAACGGCGTCAACATCAAAAAATATGACTACGACGAATATATGTCCGTATTTTCGGTGGTCTTCCAGGATTTCCGGCTGTTCAGCTTCCGGCTGGGCGAGGTCGTCGCCTCAAGTCGGGACTATGATTCCGAAAGGGTAAGAGACAGCCTTATAAAGGCTAATTTCGGCGACAGGCTCAGAACGCTCCCCGACGGCGTTGACACATATCTCTATAAAAATTTCAGCGACAGGGGCGTGGAAATTTCGGGCGGCGAAGCGCAAAAAATCGCCCTGGCGAGAGCCTTATACCGAGACGCGCCGTTCATACTCCTGGACGAGCCGACCGCCGCGTTGGACCCGGTGTCGGAGTATGAGGTCTACAGCAATTTCAACCGAATCTCCGGCAGCGCAACGGCGGTCTACATCTCACATCGGCTGGCCTCCTGCCGCTTCTGCGATAAAATTGCTGTATTCGACGGCGGAAGGATCGTGCAGTCGGGAACACATGAGGAGCTCTACAGGGAAGGCGGAAAGTACCGCCATCTCTGGGACAGGCAGGCGGAGTATTATGTAAAGGAGGAAAAAGAATTCCAACCGTGTTCTCAGTCCTCGTAACCGTTGGGATTGTTCTTCTGCCATCTCCAGGAGTCCGCACACATCTCCCTGATGCCGAAGCGCGCCTCCCAGCCCAGTTCTTTCTTTGCCAGGCTCGCATCCGCATAGCAGACGGCAATGTCACCGGGGCGTCTGTCCTTTATCACATAGGGGATTTTTACGCCGGTGGCCTCCTCAAAATTTCTCACGATATCCAGCACGCTGTAGCCTACCCCCGTGCCCAGATTGTATATCTTTAATCCGGCGTTCTCCTCGATCTTTTTCAAGGCCTTTACGTGTCCCACCGCCAGATCCACCACATGGATATAATCTCTGACGCCGGTGCCGTCGGGCGTATCGTAGTCATTGCCGAAGACGCCCAGCTCCTTCAGCTTTCCTACCGCCACCTGGGTAATATAGGGCATCAGATTGTTGGGAATGCCGTTGGGGTTCTCGCCCATGGTGCCGCTCTGATGAGCGCCGATGGGATTGAAATAGCGTAGCAGAATCACATTCCACTCAGGATCCGCCTTCTGGATATCGGAGAGAATCTGCTCCAGCATGGATTTGGTCCAGCCGTAGGGATTGGTGCACTGGCCCTTGGGGCAATCCTCCGTAATGGGAATAAAGGCCGGATTACCGTAAACCGTGGCGCTGGAGGAAAAAATAATGTTCTTCACGCCATGCCTTCTCATCACGTCTACCAGCGTCAATGTGCCCGCAATATTGTTCTCATAATATTCCCAGGGCTTCTTCACAGATTCGCCCACTGCCTTCAGCCCCGCAAAGTGGATCACGGCGTCAATGCTCTCCCGGTCAAAAATATCCTCAAGCGCCGCCCGATCCAAAATATCCGCCTTGTAGAAGGTCACCTTTTTCCCGGTGATCGCTTCCGCTCTCTCCAGCGATCTGGGGCTGGCATTGCAGAGATTGTCCAATACCACCACATCGTAATCTGCCTGCTGCAGCTCCACTACCGTATGGCTGCCGATGAATCCGGCGCCGCCCGTCACCAATATCCTCATCGCTCTCCCTCCGTTCCTAAAGCAGGACTCCGTTCTTTTGAAGCAGCGCCCTTGCGCTCTCCACGGAATCCACGCCCGTCATGTTCTTGATAGGCGCGAACTCCCTGTCGCGTTCCACCTCATAGGGCAGACAGCTCTCCATCTCATGTATCATGTCGAGGACAAGACATTCAAATTTACAGCCGTTTGGCTCCGTTGGCTTTATCAGTCTTCCTGAGTCGTCCAGATAAGGAATCTTTTTCTCCACAACATGCAGCGGAAGACGTTTTTCCATTATCCGCTCCAGCTCCGCCACACTGAACAAATAGTTCAATATCACACCGAAATAGTAGACAGGCACACCGTTCTCATCCTTTGCCTGCGCCATTTCCTCCGTCAATTCGTAGTATTCCACAATGGACGGGCGTCCATCCTCCAGGCACATGACACCTACCTTTTCATGAGGATCGCTCTTGCGCACCACCTTTGCGCCCACCACACATTTTTTCTGTACGGTCGCACCCACAAAACAGGGATCCGCAATCCTCTGCAGTACATTGTCCACCGCAAATACGTTCAGCCATTGGATGCCTTCGCTGTGCACCAGCTCCAAAAGTCCTGCCTTTTTCATGGAGATGAACCATCCGCCGTTCCCGTTGGGCGAAGTGGAAAGCTTTCCCTTCTCCTCCAGATAGATCTTGCCGTGATAGTCCGCTGCAGGCGCCATCTCCTGCCTGAAAAAATGAACATACTCACCGTTGTAGCCGAAATAGTCATGCTCCGTAAGGAATTTCAGCGTCGCCTCATGGTTCTTATCGCTGGTCATCACGAACAAGTGGATCCATGTATCTGCCTGACGGATCACGTCAAGCAGGTTGCGGAACAAACATTCAAAAATATAAAGGTCCCTGGTCACTCCCACATTGAACGTGCCCTTGGGATCGTCCGCCCCAAGGCGTGTCCCCATACCGCCGGCCAGCAGCACCGCTCCTACCCTGCCGGCCCGGATCACCTCAAGACCGGTGGCGGTAAAGGACTCCCGGTTCGCCTCTATCTCGGTAAGCTGCATCGCCGTCAGCGGAGTGATCACTCCTCTCCCCGCAGGCTTCCCCCTATGTTCACAGGCATCCAGCACGCTCATGTCCGTGGCATCGATCTGCTCCAGCAGCGCTTCCTGCTCCGGGGCGGAAAGCTGATCATAGTATTTCAACAGATGCTCCTGCCCGTATTTCTTCAATTTGTCTTTCGCCTGAGATAGCGTCATATTCGACCTCTTTCTGCCGTCGGCGGACAGCCCTTATACTTTTCCAAGTATATCAAAAATTCAGATCTTCATCAACTTAGAGCGCCACAAATTAAGAAAAACTAAAGAAATCAGCCGACCGGTCACGAAAAAAAGACCTCATACAGTCATATGCGGACATATCTGTATTTTGGTCTTTTTCTGTCATTCCTCCGCATGCTGCCTGTGCAGATATTTTTCCTTAGTGGCCATGCCGCCCCGGATGTGACGTTCCGATTTGTTCACATCCAACACCTGTCGTGCCTGCTTGGCCAGACCGGGATTGATCTGCATCAGGCGGTCTGTTACATCTTTGTGTATAGTTGTTATAATTTGGAACGTTTTCTGCAGAATTTTTATCTGCCTGCGCATGGAAGGCACACTTTGCCGCTTTGTCCGGTTCTGCCAAGCTGCTAATATCTGGAATATCCGCATTTATAGCGCAGTTGTCCTCAATCATAACCGTCCCTTCCAACCCCAGGTCTCCAAACAGACGTAGGAATATCTCCACATTCCCCTCTTTGTCCACCTCTATTTTCTGAATGAGGCGTTTCAACTGCTCATTGGTCATTTCACGGACATCCGCGATATCCTCGATCTCCTTGAAGGTGCGAGCCAAGACACTCTCAAGCTGCTCTCCCTTTGTCAGATGGCAAGACACCATCTTCAATTCTTTTTCCAGTCTCTCGATCTCCTGCCTTGATCCGCCAAGCTTATCATTTAACTCCTGTCTTGTGATCAGATCATCCGCATACATATCCATGTATTTCCCACGGGCTTTTTCCAGTTTATCCAACCGGTCCTTCAGCTCTTTTTCCTGCTCCAGATTTTCATCCTTGGCTTTGTAGACCCGCCGGAACTCGTTCACCACATACCGGACCACCTTTTTCCTCTGGCTGAGCACACGGCTGAAATACTCCTGCAGTACATCGGCCAGCTCGTCCTCGTCCACTGTGACCGCGTTGGGGCAGCTGTCCGCGCCCCTGCCGTTATGGCCGGAGCATACCCAGCGGACATATGTATTTTTGTAGGTGCGCACCGAGCGCCGGAACGACCAGCCGCACTCCTTGCAGCGTATGACCGTGGAAAAAAGATGCCTATTGCTCTGGCGTTCCCTGTTCATGTTAAAAGCAGCATGTCTTCCGCGAAGGATCTGCCGGGCCTTTTCAAATTCTTCCGGTTCTATGATCTTTAGGTCCGGTCGTTCCACAACCAGCCATTCTGACTCATCTTTTTCCTTCCGCCTTCCGGTCAGGAAATCTTCTACTTCCTGCTTGCCGTTGATGATCCTGCCGGTATAAAGTTCGTTGGTTAAAATGCGGCATATCGCATTCTGGCTCCAGCTGCAGTTCCGCTTTGTTTTTAATCCTCTCTCGTTTAACATATTGGCGATCTTGGCGGCGCCGTGGCCTTCCTGCAGATACCACCGGAAGATCTGCCGAATGACCTCCGCCTCCCGCCTGTTGATCTCCAGATTGAAATAGTCGCCTGCAATCTTGTCATAACCGTAGACAATGTTGGGGACGCGTCCTTTTTCCGCGTTCATCCTTTTCCCGAACTTCACGCGCTTGGAGGTGTTGGCGCTTTCCTCCTGCGCCAGCGCGCCAAAGACAGTCAGCACGAACTCGCTGTTGCCCATGCTGGTCATATTGGCGGTCAGGAACTGCGTCTCAATGCCAAGCGCCTTCAGCTTGCGGATATTTTGAAGCAAGTCCACCGTATTGCGGGCAAAGCGGGAAATATCCTTTACCACCACCATGTCGAACAGGCCGTGCTCCGCATCGGACATCATGCGCAAAAATTCCCTGCGGTTCTTGATTTTGGTGCCGGAAATGCCCTCGTCGGCATAGAGGCGCACAAGGTCGTCCCCGGTGCGTTTGGTGTATTCGGAGAAAAAAGCCTTTTGGGCCTCCAGACTGTTGAGCTGGTCGGCTTTGTCGGTGGAAACACGGCAGTAGGCGGCGATGTTCATAGAGTGGCCTTTCTGTTGATCGATTTCTCTCTGTTACTACTTAATATATTTTATCTTTAGTAAAAAGCGATCGCAGCCTGCGTTCCTAAGGTTTTCCCGCATTGCTATCCTCTTTCGCCTATGCAGTACCATAGGCGCACTGCAATTTCTTAAGATCTATATTTCTATCATATTTCTACAATAGCTTTTGCAACTTTTCTTTTAATGTCGGAATATCCTCCAACAATGTATTCCACACAATTTCCAGATCAACATTTTCATAATCATGTGCGTGCAGATTTCTCATCCCTCTGACTGCGCGCCACGGAATATCTTTATTGGCCTCCTTTATTTCATCGGATAATCTGTTGGCCAACTCTCCAATCTGAATAATACACATATTACAAGCATATTGAAAAGAAATATCTTTTTTATACTGCACAAAATTTTTATCAAACCGGACCATAAGAGTATTAACGTCATCGCAGTACTTTATCATTTTCTTAACAATCACGGCGTCTTCATTTTTCATACAAAAGCACTCCCTCTTTCATAATTCCAGCCAGGAACTGCTTGTCCTCGATTCCTGTCGTAACAACATCCACATGACATTCCAAAGCATTTTCCAATTCATCAACAAATGCAAAATACTGCAGCAAGCTTTTTAATTTTCCACGCTCTATATACAAATCCACATCGCTATCATCATTCGCTTCACCGCGGGCATAAGATCCAAATAGACTCATTCGTTCAATTCCATATGCCTTTGCAATAGGTGTTGTTCTGTTTTTTATTTCATCAATACTGTAGCACATATTCCGCCGGCTTCCTTTCCCATCTTCGCAGACGATATCGACAGTACCATAACCGCTCAAAGCTGACTCTATATCGTTATTCTACCCCAAGTTGCAGAACTATACAATCAAAAATTTGCCCTGCTATTCCGCCATCTCCCGCAGTCTTCTCTCCACCTTCCCCATATTCGCCTGGACAAAAATCTCAAGCAGCACCTTGGCTGTTTCTTCCACCGTATTCGGATTATGTATCGTATAATTCAACTTTCTCCTTTTTTCACCGGAAAAGCTGTTCACAGGGGAGAGCACCTCCCTGCCCTTATGGTCTTTGTCCATTCTATGAAAACCGGGCTGAAATTATTAACTGTTTTTGGAATGCAAAAAAGACAGTGCCGGGAAATCTTTCCTATTTTCCCGTTTCCGCTTTACCCGCGGTTCACGCCCGTCAATGTATTTATTCAGCTTACCTGCAAAGTCTGTTAAACTAAGTAAATACCCCGCAGCAAACCGGCAGGGCATCCTCCTGCAGTGCAGCAGGGCCGCAGGATGTTTGGCCCTGGCTGCATTTGCCGAATGCACGCGGGAATAAAAAACAAAGGAGATCAAAAATGAACGACTTACAGGCACTCATTGACAGTTATTTAGACTATTGTGAAAATCAAAAAAGACTTGACAGCAAGACATTAAAGGCCTACCGGATCGATCTGGAGCAGTTCGTGACCAGCATTTCCGTTTCCCAGGTATCAGAAATCGATGTCGCCGTATTAGAGAATTACATTTCCTCCCTGCATCATAAATATAAGGCCAAGACAGTAAAACGGAAGCTAGCCTCGCTAAAGGCCCTCTTCCACTATTTTGAATATCGGGATATTCTTGACAAAAATCCTTTCAATAAAATACACCTGAAATTCCGTGAGCCTATCACCTTGCCAAGAGTCATCCCCTTGCATACCATCGAAGCTCTTTTATCTGTTATCTACAGGCAGTGCAGCGAGGCCCCTACATTATATCAGCAAAAAAATGCATTGAGGGATGCTGCGGTCATTGAAATGCTTTTTGCCACGGGAATTAGAATCTCCGAGCTATGCTCTCTCAGGAAAGAGGATATTAATTTGCAGGAGCAGAGCATTCTGATATACGGAAAAGGCGCAAAGGAACGGCGTCTGCAGATTGGCAACGACGACGTTATCCACACCTTAAAAAATTATAGCAAGGAGTTCTTTCCACAGATACAAAGATGTAATTACTTCTTCGTAAACCAGAACGGAAACGTATTATCAGATCAGGCTGTCAGGCGGATGATAAACAAATATGCCTCCCTTGCAGCAATAGACCTGCACATCACTCCCCACATGTTCCGTCACACCTTTGCCACCAGCCTGCTGGAAGCGGATGTGGATATACGCTATATTCAGGAAATGCTGGGACACAGCTCCATTCACATCACGGAGATATATACCCATGTAGCAATGTCAAAGCAGCGGGACATTCTGACGGAAAAGCATCCGCGAAAAGACTTTCACATATAAATATCATAAGGCGCCAGATCCCGATGTGCTGAACATTAGGCTGGCGCCTTTTATTTGATGGATAATTAAATGTTATCTGCCAATTT
>CANQUQ010000012.1 GCA_947627115.1 uncultured Acetatifactor sp. | reverse complement strand
TCTGTGTGGATTTGTTATAATAAAGGCGTGGCAACATTTTGGCAACAGAAAATCAGCAAGCCAGAATAAATGATGTAATTGAAATAAAAAACGGCGTGTATTTGCATAAAACTTAAACAGATATAGTTAATAACAATGAAGGACACGCCGAGTTTGAATAGTACAAATTTTCCACAGATTATTTTATGTGATTAGCTGTCTACGATATTTTGTGTTGTGATTTATACTGTTTGCCTTTGTTTCTAATTATAGATTTTATGTACCTGGTTATTGAGTCTGGCGAGGTTAAAAGGTGGAAATATCAAAAGAAGACTGGAAACACTATAGAGAAAAGCTTCCTGCATGGCAAGAAAATTATGTGAATCATCTGAATAAAGAATATATGCATTTGCTAAGTGCTGATAAAAAACCATCTGAGAAATTCTGGGAACTTGAGAAACGAATAAAAAATGACAGGCATCATCCGGGAGTCATAATTGAAATGAGAAAGTCTAATGCAATATCTGATATCATCCGGCTTATCCATCTCGATGTGATCACTTATAATGATTTGACTGATTTTAGCGATGAACTGCAGCAGACAGTTAAAATGTGGCTTGACAGAGATTCAAACTAGAAATGAAAGAATTGCTTTTGCAGACCTACATAATGAAAAATTGTCTATTGAAATTTTCTGAAATCGGAGAGATAGATTTATGGGATTGATTGAACTGGCCAGCGCCGATTCGGTCTGGCGGGGAATGGATTATTATAAAAAGAAAAGGGTAACTTCATGGAAACCAACTGGAGATGCTTCGTATGAGGGACAAGTGTCAGGAAGTGACAAGCGGGTTTATTCGGTACATATTGATAAAGACCATCCCAGAAAGTCAACGTGTAATTGTCCTTTTGCGGCGGGCAGACGGGTTATTTGTAAACATATGATTGCGCTTTATTTTACTGCGGAACCTAATGTGGCTGAAGATTTTTTGAAACAGGCAGAAGAATGGGAAAAAGAGGAAGAAGAAAGAGAAAGGCAGCATTATATTGACCTTAAAAACTATGTAAACGGCTTATCAAAAAATGAATTGCGGCAAGAATTATATAATGCGTTAGTCGAATTAGAAGATGTTAGGAGAAGATATTGGTAAATATATAGATAATGAAAATGATAATCCTAACACAGAAAGCAGGTAACCCATGCCGGAACATCAAACAATCGAATGGAAAGAAGCATGGCACGACGAGTATTTGGAGTGGATCTGCGGCTATGCAAACGCATACGGCGGAACGCTTTATATTGGCAAAAATGATGACGGCGATGTTGTTGGTATAAGCGATAAGGACAGCAGGAAGCTGTTGGAAGCCATTCCGAACAAGATTACTGATACAATGGGTATTGTAGTCGATGTCAATCTTCTATATGAAGGGGATCTGCAGTATATTGAAATTATTGTGGAAAAGTATCCTTCGCTCATCAGTTATCATGGCAAGTATTTTTATCGTTCCGGCAGCACCATGAGAACAATTACCGGAAAAGAGCTGGATAAGGCGCTCTTGAAATCCCAGGGCAGGACATGGGACGGTATGCCGATTCCGAAATTGAAAGTTGAAGATTTAAGGCGGGAAGCGATAGAATTATTTAAAGAGAAAGCAGTAAGGCGTGGCAGACTGACCCCGGAGGAAACAGGAGTTGAAGATGCCATTCTTCTGGACAATCTGCGCTTGTTTGACGAGGATGGCTACCTGATACGGGCGGCTATGCTGGCGTTTTACAAAGATCCGGAAAAGTGGGTGACCGGCGCTTATGTAAAGATAGGTTATTTTGATCAGTCGGATGCAGATTTGAGATATCAGGACGAGGTGCATGGCTCTTTGATCGAGCAGGTGGACAAGACGGTTGATTTGGTATATACGAAATACATGAAAGCATTGATTACCTATGAGGGAATCCAACGTGTGGAGCAGTTTATGTTTCACCAGGATGCGTTTCGGGAGATCCTGCTGAATGCTATCGTTCATAAGGATTACAGTGCTTGTAATCCAATTCAGATCAGCGTGTATGAGGATAAGATCTATATTTGGAATGATGGGGAGATGCCGGAAGGTCTGGATTCAACGGACAAGCTGTTTATGAAACACTCCTCAAAACCCTATAATCCCAAACTGGCAAATGTCTTTTTCATGAGCGGAATGATCGAAGCATGGGGACGTGGATTTGATAAGATCAAAGAAGCTTGTGCCAGATATGACGGCCCGTTGCCGGAATATAATATAAGCAAGTCGGGAGTTATGGTGCTTTGCAAGGCGTGTGACAGATATCTAAAGTTGCTTTCGGGGGAAGAGAATAATTCGCTCATTTCAAATGATCGAATTATGAGCGAATTGATGAGCGGAAAAATGCAAAAGCCTGTGCAACAGATACTTGAGTATCTTAAATATAATGATACAATTACTACGATGATCGGAAAGGAAATCACAGGAAAATCGGAAGCGCAAGTTCGTAGGTACTTGAAAGCGTTGACGGATTGCGGAGTTGTCAAAAGTAAAAAAACAACAAAAGGAAATGCTTATACAAAAATATGAATAATTCGCTCATTGCAAATGAGCGAATTATGAGCGGAAAGTTAAAGTTGGAGTAGTGAATGGATAATTTTGTTGATGAAATAAAAGAAATTGCATTACAACTGAAAAAAATAGATGAGATAGCATACTTACAATATAAACCTATTGTTTGTGATTTATGCAGTAGAATTGCTTCGTCGAATGAAGTGGAACATACTTTAGATGCTATGCTTGATTTTTGCGCAGATGATACGTTTTTGAAGTTGTTTAAGGAGTTATGCAGGCACTATTATGGCATTTATCCGGAATTGATAGCTGATCAAATCAATGTGTATCGTGAAGTTTGGGATACGGAATAGAAAGAATATTTTGAAATAATAGAGAGAATGGATACCAATGATTTTCAAAGCTCAGCTTCTAAAGCTCCAAAGCTCACAAAAATGCTTTAGAAAAAGCTTTGGAGAATCAGATTATGGAACTTATGAAGGAAAAGCCTTCTGTTCAGCAATTAGAAATAGTCAAACGCCTTGAACTTTCAAGAACTAAAGTTCAGAGCGTAGGTGGAATGAATTTCATTTTGCTAAAGATTCTGTGTGGGTACAATTTGGGTACACCAGTCTTGTAACTACATAAAAAGATAACAAAACCGCAACAAATGATACGCTTTTCGCAAGCAAAACGATAGAAAAACAAGATATACTCCGTACCCTGAAAAGAATTCGGATAGTATCCGTCTTCACGATTGACTATAAAAGAGCTGACTGATTTTTGGGAATCGGTCAGCTCTTTTGATTTTCTTTAGTGAAATACCATAGATAGGTCATGTCGTTGAAGGTTATTCTATTATCTTTTTCATCGGATACTACAATGCCGTCTATAATGTACTCCCAACAATAGGTATTGCCTTGAATAAACACACCTTCCGGCGGAATATGGTGACATTTACATAAATTCATGGGTTATTTTCCTCCTGTACTGGATTAATGAAAAGCACCTGCAGGTTGCCATGGTCATGCGCTATCTCCGAAAATCAGAGTGATTGTTTTGAAATTATCATGTTGCATCTGCTCCATAACTCGTCTTTATAGGAAAATACATCTTTGTCAATTTTTCTTTCGACAAAACCGACTTTTTCATAACATTGCTTCGCTAATGCGTTTTCACTGAAAACATTTAACTGAACCGCTGATGCGCCGGTCATCTGAAAGGCGTATTGCAAGGCCAGATGCAACATTTCTTTTCCGTAACCTTTTCCACGTTTTGATTTATCTATGATTATAAATTTTAGAAAACCGATATTATCTATTGGATTGACCGAATAACAGAAGAAGCCTATTGCTTGTCCGTTATTTTCAGTCGCTACATAAGCGCTGTCTGTCCAGTCCATTGCATTCTTATATAATAAATCATGAAAAGAGTCGTGCGTTATGGGGTATGGCAGGAGATTTGCACACCAAAAGGCGTGAGTTCTTTCGTTATCAATCCATTTGGATACATATTCATAATCTTTGCTTGGTATATATGGGCGAATTCTCAAAATAAAAATATCCTTTCTCCAAATGTATTTATAAATTTGTTATAGGTAGTACACCATAATGTATTCTTCCTCATTCTCCCTTATAATCTTAAAGCCAATTTTCAGATACATTTTTGCCGCATAATTAGCTTTTTGAACGGAAAGAGAAACTTGGCTGTATCCATGTGATTTGAGCAGTGCAAGCATTTCTTTCATCATGGCTGTTCCGATATCCAATCCCCGATATTCTTTATAAAGGGAGATTGCCAGAGAAGGGGTATTATCGTCGATATGTCCGTAATCATTCATAATGCGAACCCAAACAGCGCCGACAATTTTGCCGTCAACTTCTGCTACCAATCCCCAATCATCTTTTGATTCCCCGAAACAATCAACATAAATCTGTAATTCGGGAGATGTGATAATGGTTTTGGGTGGCGGTTCGACGCCATCTGGAATAAAAATTGCTTCATATAGAAAATTATCCAATAAGGGATAATCCTGTTTTTGTATTTCTCGTATCGTATAGTCCATGTATAACCTCTCAAGTCTGCTTTTCTGTGTTTCTCCTATATTCTAGCATAATCCGTGTAATATAGCAAAAAATCATTAAAATTGAATTTAGCAAACATGAGTGGGAGGTAAAAATAGATGAGTACTCTTGAGATTCTCAAGAAGGTAGATTTGTCAAACATATGTTATACTCTGGCTTTATAATTCTTCAGCACCTGAGATGGAGTCTTTCATCCAAGAGGATGCATGGGAAAGGGATTAGCTTATGTTGGATCCCCAGTTGTTTTAGACGTACCTGAAAGATCGTAGGCTTATCAGAACCGCCATTAGAGGAGAATCTTTTTGTAAACTCCTGGCCATTGTCAGTCTAAACGCACTCTATGAGGCATGGGAAGGCTTTTACCAGGTGATCCAGAAAGAGCATGGAGGAGTAGGGATTATGCTCCCCGAAAGCATCTACAAAGCACCAGCGGGAGTATTCGTCAATGGCGATGTACTGATAGAACTTCTTTCCCTTAGCCGTATTGATAAGGTGGACGGAGGGGACAAATTTCACATTAATTTGGATGCGCTGCCCTGGATGATCCATCTGTTCATAAGGCTTAGGAATCTATTTGAGGTTGGGCGGATGGACGGCCATGATGCCCTGTCTTTTGAGGAAACGGTAAAGACCGGGAATGGAGCGGGTGTAGCCGCGCTGGGTGAGCTTGACCCAGAAGACGACCAGTCCTGCATCAGGATTGCGCCTGCGCATATCAGAGATGAGCTTGATCTCCTGCGGGGTATGCTGGTTAGGGTGATGGTGAGGGCGTCTGGAACGGTCCCTGAGGGACTCGATAGAGCCGTCAAAACGCTTTTTCCACCGGTAGATGTACTGCCGGTTAGTCTTATATTTGATGGCAGCACTGGTGACACCAAACTTTTCAGCATATCGGATAAGGGATAGACGGAAACGCATATCTTGTGTTATACTAGCCACAGCAGAGACCTCCTTTGGGTTGGATTTGGTTGTGGTGACTAAAATATAACACAAAGGCAGCATCTCTGCTTTTTAAATATTCAGTTGTAACATATATATTGTAATACTACGGTAAATCATAGTAAATAAACGATTTTGAACTATTGATTTTTTGAATAAAGCCGCTTATAATTTAAATCAAAATACATCATTATTATTTACGGTAACGGAAAAGCGTTGGCAATGCTGATAACAAAACAGAATAGTAACTATTAGGTAAGAATTAAAAACAAGGCGGCTAAACAGAGGATCGAGTCTGAAAATATAATAATAGCAACATATATGCATGGATTTGGCAAATTCAGAGATTTTAATCAATAATTTAGATGGTAAACTAATTGTATGATAGTAAAATGATTAAATAATTAACAACAGAAGTGAGGTACATATGAGTATAGTACATTTTTTGAACGTAAATGAAGGCGATTGCATTTGGATAGAACATTTTTCTCGACATAATACTATAATTGATATATCCAATGGGCAAGAAGTAATCAATATATTTGAAAGTACGTCTCTATCTGGAAATCATAACCAAAAAGCTCATCCTGTAAATCCAATCGAGTATTTGAAGGAGAGAAATGTAAGTACAATTTTTAGATTTGTTTTAACACATCCTGATATGGATCATATGGATGGAATTAAAGAATTATTTGGTACATTTGAAGTTTTGAATTTTTGGGATACTAAAAATACTAAAGTGATGGATGATAATTCTGATTGGGGGAGATATGATAAAGCAGATTGGGATTTTTATCAAAAAATTAGAACATCCGCTTCATCTCCTAAGGTCTTGAATCTGTATGCGGGGCAAAAAGGGAAATATTATAATCAAACAGAAGATGGTGAGTCAGAGTCAGATGGATTATATTTGCTTGCACCTACAACAAATTTGGTAGAAGAGGCAAACAAATCAAAAGACTATAATGATTGTTCATATGTCATTTTATATAGGCCAGAAAATAATAAAAAGATTATATTTGCAGGAGATTCGGCGAAAAAAACATGGGATTTTATTTTAGAAAATTATGAAAAAGATGTAAGAGATGTAGATATTTTGATAGCTCCACATCATGGCCGAAAAACAGGGGGGAATGACGAGTATTTAGATGTGTTAAATCCTAAGTTAACATTATTTGGAAATGCTAAGAGTGAATATTTAGATTATTCAGCTTGGAATAACAGAAGGTTAGATCATATTACAAATAATCAAGCAAATTGTATTATTATTAATACCAATGGTAAAAAAGGAATGGATGTATATGTGACATATGAAGCATTTGCTAAAAAACGTAATATCGATACTTTTTATGATAGATCATACGGTGGATGGTACATAATGACTATATAGGGGAGATAATATTATGGAAGAAATATTAAAGCAGATAGTTGAGAAAATTTCGTCATATAATATATTTAATAATTTATATCCTGGAATCGTATTTGTTTACTTGTTAAAATTTATGTTTAGAATAAAAATATTATTAGAAAATTGGTTTGAAAATTTAATTGTATTTTATTTTGTTGGTATGATATTGAGTAGAATCGGCTCAATTATAATTGAGCCGATAATGAAAAAAATTAAAGTAATAAAATATGCACCTTACTCTGACTATGTAAAAGCAAGTAGTATTGATCCTTTAGTTGATACTCTGTCAGAAGTTAACAATACATATAGAACATTGTTATCGACTTTTATTTGTGCATTGGTATATAAAGTAGGTATTACTATTAATGAGATATGTCTAAAAAATGAGATTACTTTTTTGCAAGATAATACAAACTGGATTCTCTTAATTTTTTTGATTATATTGTTTGCCTTCTCGTATGTTAAACAAACAAATTATGTGCGGGAAAAAGTAGAGTTTGTGTTGAGAAGGAAAAACATTGACAATTAGTCAAAAGTTTATTATCCACAGTTAAGTGTTATTAATCCAGATAATATATTTATAGCATTAACTCATATAGGCAGGATAATCAAATAATTTCTAAACAAAATCGATTAGTAATTGTCGAGTTTGAGGATATAACAATTGCAACGGTAGCATATATGCTTGGATTTGGCAGTTATATCAGATTTGTTTCTCATAGTTTAACGGGGGAGGAATAAAAAGAATGTATGACTTATCATTAAAATTTAATACATTCTATAATTCTCATGTTGTTTTGTCTCAAATTGAACAAAATAATCTGTATAAAAAAAGAGATTTAAATATTCAGCGGCTTGAGGAGGGATTGAAGGAGTATAATGAGGAAAATAAAACTTCTTATTCTATAAAGGAAATATGTGTGCAGGGCAGTGTTGCAATGTCGACTGTTGTACAGAATGAAGATGATGATTATGATATTGATGTTGCTATTGTTTTTGATAAGTCTGAACTTGGAGATAAAGGAGCACAGGCTACTAGAAACATGGTGGCAAATACACTTAAAAGAAAAACAAAACAGTTTAATACAGAACCAAAAGTTAAAACAAGCTGTGTGCGTGTAATGTATGCAGATGGATATCATATTGATTTTGCAGTCTATAGACGTACATATGATAAGTGGAATAATTGTTGGATTTATGAACATGCGGGAAATGATTGGACAGAACGAGAACTTAAGGGACTATCCGAGTGGTTTACAACTCAAAATAATAATTCAGATGGAAAATTAAGAAAAATAGTACGTTTATCTAAAATGTTTTGTAATTCAAGAAAATCTTGGAAGAACATGCCTAGTGGACTTTTACAAACAGTTTTGTGTGATGAGAAACTACAAGAATCCTACGAACGTATTGATGAATTGTTTTATTATACGATGAAAAAAGTTGTGGATCGTCTTGAAACAAATACTTCTGTTACGGCACCTGTAGATCAGGGAAGAAATTTGACTCCAAGAAATAGCGATACTCAGCGAATGACTAACTGGAAAAATCGTCTCAAAAGCAAACTTGAGGATCTAGAAGTTTTGTTTAAAGAGGATTGTTCTAGAGCAGATGCACTTCAAGCATGGTATGGCTTCTTTAATCATGATTATTGGAATGAGCAAATAACTGAAACGGCAAGTTATTCGTCCCAGCCGATACTTAAATCCGTGTACTCATTTGTTGATACGGAGCAATATATTGAGGATTTGTATCCGGTAAATTTATCATGCTATTGCAAGGTGTCTTGTAATGTTAGTGGCAATGGATGGCGGCCTAAGCCGATAGTTGAATTTCTATCTATGTTACAACATTATATACCTCATAATTTTGAAATTCGTTGTACAATGGAACATACAAATTGTCCAAAGCCATATAGAATCTTTTGGAAAGTTAAAAATGTAGGACCAGAAGCGGAAAGAAGAGATCAGATAAGAGGACAAATTGTAGAAAAAGAAAACACTATAGTTGAACATAGTAATTTCTACGGTAATCATTATATTGAGTGTTATATTGTCAAAGATGGTGTATGTGTTGCAAAAGAAAGAATAAATGTCCCTATTGGCAGAGTATGATATTATGAAAATATTTAAAAGTATTAGTTTATGTATGCTATCATTAGCCATTATTTTTACAATGGTTATTTTTGAATTTAAATCATGGCCAGCAGGAAGTAGTATTGCTGGTTTATTGCTTGGATTTTCTCTTCCTGCACTTTGGCATTCGATTCAAAATATTTTCGATACTACAAATTGGAAGATGTCCCAAAGGAAATTGCAGCGAGGCGGTTTTATTACAGATAACACTATTGTTCGCGTTTCTTTTGCGTATCTTTACAGAATTAAAATGGGAAATAAGTACCTATTAGTTAAAAATGAGCGAGGAACAGGGAAGTATCAACCTGTTGGAGGAGTTTATAAATTTGAAGAAGATGAGAAATTAGAGCTTAAAAATCGCTTTCAAATAAAAGATGATGATAAGATTTCAATAGATAAATCATCTCGTAATGATTATCGCCTTAGAATGGAAAATAAATATCTGAGGAAATTTATTTCTCATTTTGATAAAAAAGCAAAGAGAGAAAAAATTGATGATTTAAGTCGGGAATTTAAAGAAGAACTGATAGGAAAAAACATTGTTAATTGGAATCAAATCACATATCGTTTTTGCGGTAGACATATGACAAATCTTCAATTTGGAGAGCATTTTCAAATATATGAAATTCTTTTAGCAGATATTGTAGAATTATTACCTACTCCGAATCAAGAGGAGGATTTGAATTTATTGGTAAGACAACGGTCTAATAAATATCGTTGGGCTACTGCTGAAGAAATTGTTTCATTGGGTGTGAACACTACAACAGGACAACTAAAAGAAGAAATTGCTGATCATTCAAAAAAGATACTTCAGGAAAAAGAAGGTGAATTGATAAAGATTTCGAATACTGGTAAAAGTTATACTGTGAATATCTAATTATTGACACTATTCTTAAGGTTATATTTTTAAACAGATATTACTCGTATCTATAAAGCAGATGTTATCACTGCCGATAACAAAATGATAACATTAAACAAAATTGATTAGTAATTGCCGAGCCCGATTAACGGACACACCGCCGGAAATGCCGACAAAACAGGCATTTCCGGCGTCGCTTTATGCCGTTTGACCCTAAAACGGCTCTAATTATTTCCGCCGGCGTTATTCTCCGAGTAATAACGGAAGGCTTTTACGATATAGTCAGAGGCCCCTTTTCCATATTTGCCGTCAGTTATGTTCTTGATGTAATCGCCGGAATATATGTCTATAAGTACATTGATCAAGGGCTTATCCAAGTCTGCACCGTCACTGTGCTTCTGCGTAAACTGCAATATTTCGTGTACGATAGCTTGTACTTTAGGAGAAGAAACATCTTTCGACAGATCGGCGGCCAGCCGGCCATACAGCAGATCAGACTGTTTTCCGATCTCTTTTACCTCTTCCGTTAATTGTGTTTCCATAAATTCGGAGAAATGCTCTAAATTAAGCTTCATGGCTTCCGTGAATTTCTCAATACTTCCGAATTGCTGAATGGCAAGTTTGGCTATATTTGCTTCATTATCTTTGATTTTTTGAATAGACATATCAAAGTTTTCAACACTTCCAAAGTATTTGATAACATCATGGGTGCTGTTATTTTTGAAATCCTCCAATGCAGTAATGTAGTCAGACAGATCAAATTCTTTAAAACTCATACATTGCTCTCCTTTCTCTAAGCTGCTAAGGAGCTGTATCAGTCTGTCTGTCCGATTGCGTTTCAGCAGAAGCAGCTCTTTTTGCCTCTTAAAAGCCTTAATTCTATCAAAGTCCGGTTTTTGCAGAATTTCTTTGATTTCCTTCAGCTTAAATCCCAACTCCTTAAAAAACAGGATTTGTTGTAGCTTTTGCAAGGCTTCATCATCATACAGGCGATAGCCGGATTCGGTCAGCTTGCTTGGCTTTAACAGTTCGATTTCGTCGTAGTATTGTAACGTGCGTGGGCTTATTCCTGCTAATTCTGCAACTTGGCTTACGGTTCGCATTCTTATCAGCTCCTTAAATTTGTGAGAAAGCAGGACAGAGTTCGCCGGCTTAAATCCATTCTGCCCCTCTGAAAAAAGAATACAGTATCACGCTGCGTGAAAGTCAATACCTTTGTTCAAAATTTTTGATTTAAAAATTTAATTCTGCGACGGTCGTTCTCCTCTGAGTTTTTGTGGTGAATATGAATCAGAAGTGATATAATGGAACTCAAAAGTTACAGAGGAGTACATATTATGACAGAAAAAAACTATGAAACACCTTGCGGTACGATTCATTACTGGATAGGAAAAGAGTCAGCCGCCTTGGGTGCTTCTCTTGTGTTTCTGCCGGGGCTGACCGCCGATCACAGATTATTCGATCGGCAGATTGCATATTTTGAAGGGAAATGTCCTGTCCTTGTCTGGGATGCACCGGGGCATGCGGCATCATGGCCTTTTGCCCTGACCTTTTCCCTGGAAGACAAGGCAAGGTGGCTGAATGAGATCCTGATACAGGAAAATATGCAGAACATTGTCATTGCCGGGCAGTCTATGGGCGGTTATGTGGGGCAGATGTATGCGCAGCTGTTTCCTGAAAAGCTGCGGGGATTTATCTCCATCGACTCTGCCTCGCTGCAAAGAGATTATATCACTGCTGCAGAGCTTTGGCTTTTGAAACGCATGGAGCCGGTCTATCGGTACTATCCATGGAAATGGCTTTTGAAGCAGGGGACAAACGGCGTTGCCGTTTCCGGTTATGGGAGGGCGCTGATGCGCAGCATGATGCTGGTCTATGACGGAGACAAGGAGAGATACGCGCGCCTTGCAGGGCATGGATTTAAAATTCTGGCGGAAGCGATAGAGAGGAAGCTGCCCTATGAAATCAAATGTCCAGCTCTGCTGATCTGCGGCGAAAAAGACCATGCCGGTTCCTGCATCCGATACAATAAGGCATGGCACAAAAAGACCGGGCTTCCCATCGCATGGATCGAAAACGCAGGACATAATTCCAATACGGACGCACCGGAACGGATCAATGCGCTGATCGAGGAATTGATAGATAAGACTGCGCATTAGAAACGGAATCATATTGCATTGGGAAATTTTGCTTATGGGGTGTAGAAAAGGTAAGGGAATATGAGAAAATTCAATGTATAAAGACGGAGTCATCGGAACGAGAAGGCGTCAGCGCCTTCTCGTTTTTTGTTGAGCAGGACCGGCTGTCTTTGGCGGTCATATGGAGCGGCCGGTGCCAAATTTCGACATTCGGCCCTCAGAAATTAACATTCTTCACAAGTTGCAGATAAATTTGTTATTATGCCTTATAATTGTTATGTAACATGGACTTCCTTTCCGGCATCTAATCAGATGCCGGCTCTATAAGATTTTACATACAAAGGGGAAAGCGTGAATGAATGAACTGCAAATGATCCGCAGAACAAAGAATATCGCAGAGAGGCTTGTGACAGGGGAAACAGGAAATCTACCATACTGCTCCGCAGCTGCATACTGGCAGATCAACAGCTTATATTTGAGAAATGCAGAAAAGGCACAGCTGAAATACAGTCTGCAAAGTCATTTTAGTGGAAAGGATGCCATAGAGCACGGATCGTATTTTATGCAGCCGCTGGACAGAGAGGTCTGTATCGTGTATGGCAGCTTTTGTGTCAGGGACAGAAATGATGTCAGTAAAGCCTACGATTACTCTTATAATATCACCATCATTATGAAGAGTGGGATCGCGGAGCGGATCATTCTGCATGGCGGAAGGGATGAACCGGTATTCTGTGTGATCCGATGCAGTGAAAATCATCTGTATATGCTCAAGGAGTCGGAAATTCTTTACATAGAATCCTGTCATAACGATGTCATCTGGCACTGTAAGGACTTTTGTTTAAAAAGCAGGGGCTCATTAAAGGAAGTGGAACAATGTATGCCGGAATATTTCTTACGTCTGCACAGATGCTTTATTGTGAACGCAAATCATATCAGATGCATGGAGGAAAGAGAAATCACCGTTACGAACGGGGACAAAATGCAGATTCCTGTAAGAAATTATATCAGTGAGAGGGACCGGATCAGGAAGATATGCTGCCAATGGCTGACGCTGCCGAAAAAGAGTGAAAGAAAAAGTCAGCCAATGTTTCTGTAAATTTATGTATAATAAAGATTACAATATGTCACTGTTGGAACAAAACAGCACATGCAGAGATAGCGTTTTCTCTTTTCGGCATATTTTTATTGTTTCGTCCTGTCGGAAGACTACATTCATCCCAAACTGCTGAAATTTGTTTTAAAACGCTGTACGATGCAGAAAAACAAGGAGGGAGAAAAGATGGAACTCGTAGAAAGTATTTTGACCCGGAATCCCTGTTATAAGACAGGCAGGAAGATTACCGTAAAGGGACTGATGCTGCACAGTGTGGGCTGCCCGCAGCCCAATGCGGAAAGCTTCGTGAAGAAATGGAACAGTCCAGACAGCAGCAGAGCCTGTGTACACGCCTTTGTGGACGGCAATACCGGGAGGGTGTACCAGACGCTTCCCTGGGATCACAGGGCATGGCACAGCGGCTCCGGCACAAACGGTTCCGCCAACAATACCCATATCGGCGTGGAGATGTGTGAGCCGAGCTGTATCAGGTATACCGGCGGGGCATCCTTTACCTGTTCTGACAGGGAGGCCGCAATGGCAGTGGTAAAGCGTACCTATGATGCCGCGGTGGAGCTGTTTGCATTTCTGTGTAAGAAATACGGACTGAATCCATTGGAGGACGGCGTTATCATCAGTCACAAGGAGGGGCATGACAGAGGCATTGCTTCGGGGCACGGAGATCCGGATCATCTGTGGAGGGGCATGCAGTGCGGCTACACCATGGATACCTTCAGACGGGCGGTAGCAGAGGCAATGGGAAATGTGCAGCCCCCTGCGGAACAGAAAACATTACAGTCTGCGCCGCCCCGGCCGACACAGAGTGCAGCGGTCGACAGCTCCGCGGCGGGCAGCGGCACATCGGCTCCCGTTCAGGCAGGCGACACAGTCGCCCTGATGTCTGACGCCGTGTATTATACCGGGAGAATGATACCTGACTGGGTAAAAAATGATCAGTGGATCGTGAAATCGGTGATGGGCGACAGGGCTGTCATTGACAGCAATGTAAGCGGGACAAGGGCGATCTGCAGCCCGGTGAATGTGAAATATCTGAAGGCAGTGGACGCCGGCAAGGGAGGAGCCTCTGCGCCGAATCAGACGGCAGCTGCGGCATCTGTATCGCAGCAGACATCGGCTCCCGCAGCTTCGCAGTCCGCCGCGGCACCGGCCGCTCAGGGGAACATGGCCGTATCTGACAGGGGCGTGGAGCTTGTGGCCAAATATGAGGGCTGCAGGCTGGAAGCCTACAGATGCCCCGCAGGGGTATGGACCATCGGCTATGGCCACACCGCCGGAGTCAAGCAGGGGGACAGGCTTCCCTCCCAGGGAGCCGCCAAGGCACTGCTGAAAGAAGATCTGAAGAAATACGCCGGCTATGTGAACAACTGTGTCAGAAAAGGGCTGATAACCTTCCCGCTGACGCAGAACCGATTTGATGCTCTTACCAGCTTCTGCTATAACTGCGGGGCCGGAAATCTGCAGAAGCTGGTAAGCGGCAGGACCGCCCCGGAGGTGGCGGAGAAAATGATGGCGTACACCAAGGGCGGCGGGAAAGTGCTGACCGGACTGGTGCGCCGGAGAGAGGAAGAGAAAGCATTATTTTTAAGCTGATGCGGACTGATGAAAGGAGGCGCTGCCATTGTCCGACAACTACTATTATGATGATGAAGACAGCTATCTGGGCGGAAGGGATTATGAGGAGGACGGCTCCGACGCAGGCTTTAAGGAAAGCGATTTTATTCCCTTAGACGACTTGGTCTATGCACCTCTTCATGCTCTTGCAAAGTCCAACCAGCAGCTTCGTGCCCATGTGGTGGAGGCCATTAAAAGCATGGGGACTCTGAAGCAGAACGGATCGGAGGAAACGGTGCGGCTCAGCAACATCAATATCGCCTATGAGCAGGTGCGTCCTGAGGGGGAAGAGGGCTACAGTGTGGACAATATGCAGATGCAGGTGCCTCTCTTATCTATTGTTCCCATCACGAATCTGAACGTGGAGAACGCGGAGATTGACTTTTCTACGGAGGTCAAAGCGGAAAAGGGGGAAGAGGAAAAATGTGCCATCACAGCCCGAATCTGTTCCCCGGAACAGCGGGAAAGCGATTTTCTGCCCAGAGTCTCCTATAAGATAAAGATCACTTCGATTCCTGCCACAGAGGGCATCATGCGCCTGACGGATATTTTAAGCTCCAATCATATTGCGAAAAAAACGGACACGACCCCCGTGGTGGTGGACGGCAACTTAGGCAGCGAGGAACAGAAGGGGACCTGGCAGGAGGTTACCAAACTGAGAGCTAAAATTAAGAAGCTGAAACAGCTGTATCAGAAGATTTCGGACATGATCGCCGAGCAGGAGCGGATGCAGCAGATCAGTTTGGAGGCCTTCGAGGAGGTCACCTGGGAATTTGACAAGGACAAGTACCTGATGGCACAGTCCAACATTGCCAACCGCATTATGGAATACCAGGAAAAGATCATGAACATGGAAATAGAATTCGGCTTAGAGAAGGATTACGAATGACCGTGAAAAGGGAAAAAATTCATAACAGTGGAAAAAAGCAGGAAGCACAGGAAAGAGTCCTGGAACAGGACCGCATCCGCCGGGAAATTTTGCGATATACCCAGGAGCTGGCAGAGGAAATAAATCTGCGGCTGCTGTTGGACCGGGAGATGCCGCAGAGATGTCTGCAGGATACTTTCCTGCCGGAAAACATACTTTTTCTGGAGAGCATCACGGTCACGGAGATCCGTTTTCCGGAGCCGCAGAAAAAGTCGGGATTCCTGACGCGGACGGGGAAAAAGATCAGGAGGATCATGGACCGTATCCGCAGTATCACTCGGTAATGGACACATTACAAATATAAAAAGAAAGAAGGGATCGATTATGGCAATCTCAGAACAATTTGCAGGACTGGATATGGAGCAGCTGATCGGCGCACCTCTGCGTGCGGCGGCAGATGCGAGCACCCAGCTTGCCAACTCCACGGCGGAATTCATCAACCGTGTAGGCTTTGACAGAGAGGGAAAGGTGCGCACGGTGGCCTTCGGCTATCAGAGGCGCAGCGCCAATGAGGACGGTACCAGCAATCTGGACGAGATGAAGGTGGATATTCCCATGCTGGCCATTGTGCCTATTCCCAATCTGCAGGTGGATGAAGTCAATGTGCTCTTTGACATGGAAGTAAAGCAGAGCGAGCGGCAGGAATCCGCCATGGATCTGAGTGCAAGCATCACCGGCACGGTGAACCTGGGGATCGTAAAGGTCAGCGTGACCGGCAGCATCAGCGCTCACCAGGCCAACACCAGAAGCTCCGACAATTCCGCCAAGTATCATGTGGATGTCCGGGCCACCAACCACGGCACACCGGAGGGTCTTGCCAGAGTGCTGGATATGATGGCAGCCAACGTGGCACCCATGCTGGTGGGCAGTACCTTAAAGGATGGCAACGGACAGAATCTGTCGGAGCAGGCTAAGGTCAAGGCAGAACGGTTAAAAGCTCTCCGTCAGGAGATCAGTATGATCGAGAACCGTCTGACATCAGCACGCGACGGCTTAAGCAACAGCATCATGCAGATGAAGAAGGTAGCATCCTCTCAGCTGAACACCTACAGAGAGACCATGAGCCGTCTGCAGAATGCCGTGGATCGGGATCAGTTCGACAAGGAACTGGCGGAGGCCGGCAATGACGAGGCAAAGAAGAAGGATATCGAGCAGCGCCGTGAAGAGAGTGAAAAGCAGGCGCTCGCCTACACCCAGACCATGGATGCAGTGAACCAGAGCTGGGGCACCTTCCAGAACCAGGCGGGAGAATTCGTGAAGATGATCGCCGACAGCGGCAATGTGCCGGATGGCGTAGTATCCGAGATGTTTGCTTTAAAGGCGCTGGATGCACAGGGCAATGCAACTGCATACAGCAACGGCGAGACCTACTATACGGCTATGGTTGCCGTACAGAAGAGCGCAGTGGACAATCAGCGCAACGTGAGCAAGCTGGAGAACGATCTGTTTGAAAAGAAGGCGGAGTACAGCGACGCCGTGGCAGGCAAAGCACCTGCACTCACCGGCGAGACTCAATAGGATTCCGAAAAAGGATAGAATATATCGGGCGGTCCCTGTGAGGGCTGCCCGATGAAAAGCAGGGGGCAGCCATGAAAAGGAATGAAAAACCGACACTGACAGATGTTCATTATATCAAGCTGGTGCCAATGGGCAGTGTCAATCCCAACAATCCTCTTTCGGATCAGGAAAAGGAAAAACAGGCCGCTCTGCTCAACCGATGTCTGAACGATTACCCCAAGGGCATCATCATCGGCAAGGATATTACGGTGGGACGGTACCTGATCGGGGAACACGAGCTGACCATGGAAAAAATCACCTACCATGTGGGCTTTCCCCGGAAGCCGTCCTGGGAGGATGAAGAATCTTAGTGTAGAAAAGGAGAAGGTAAATGACTATTGACGAAGTGAGAGAGCAGGATCAGCTGACTCTGATAGTAGGAGGAAGGCTGGATACCGCTACCGCTCCGCAGCTGGAACGGGCGGCGGAGGGCAGACTGGAGGGACTGCAGAAGCTGGTGCTGGATTTTTCAGACTTGGAATATATCTCCTCCGCAGGACTGCGGGTGCTGCTGGCATTCCGCAGGATCATGGATAAACAGAAGGGCACTGTAGTGGTGACCAGTGTTACTGAAAATGTGCGGGAGGTCTTTGCAATTACGGGATTAAATAAAATCCTGAATATCCAATGAGCCGCCCGGAAAAGAGAGCAGGCCGTCTGCAGGAGAAAGAGCCGGTGCCGATGCAGTGCCGGGAAGCGGTCCGGATGCTGACGCAGCATGACAGACAGGGAAAAGAACAGAAATTTCTGCTGCGGGTAAGCCGTTCCGGAGACGAGGAGGGTATGATCGCCTGCATTCGCGACGAATATGGAGACACCTATTTCAAGCGGGAGCTTTACCGGCCGGCGTACATGCGGCTGGAGGCGGAGAGCGGACACATCACCTTTCTGGTGGCGGAGGCGGTATCCGATGATAAAAGGATATCCTGCGGTGAGATCGCCGGTATGCTGATTCTGAAGGAATTTTATCCGGAAGAGTCCATGTGCGAGATCGCTTCCCAGATATTCCGCAGGAAATACCGCGGATTCGGGCTTGCGGAGCCGTTCTTTGCATTTGGAATGGAGATACTGCTCTCACGGAATTATACGGCGGCCTATTGCCTGCCGGTGCTCTTCCACGACGTGACCCAGCGGCTCTTAAGACGGCAGGGGCTTATCGCCACTGGCCTTGTGCTGAATGTATTTGATACGGACAATATCACCCATTCCTATCATAACGGCAGGAATACCAAGCACTCCCAGGGCATCCAGATACGGGCTGTGGGAAAGCGGGACGCAGGAATGCTCTACCTGCCGGAGGAGTGCCGGGACTTTTGCAGGACGATCTATGAGCGCCTGGGCGTAAGATACCGGATATGGGAGAAGACAGCATCGTCGCCGATGGGCGGGACGCCTCCGGGCAGTCTGTCCGGGTGCAGGCAGGAAGCGAAAAGAAACGGCGGGAGGAACCCGCCGCGCAGCCGGATCTCCGCCCGGCAGGACGACCGTCAGAGCAGCCTGGAGATACGGGTCCACCGGACAGGCGCAGATCTGCCGGAGCAGATGAAGGCCCTGCACGACCGTTATCCCCTGAGGGGAAAACAGACGGCAAATGTGTTCTTGAACATCAATGACAGAAACGCCGTATGGGCATACCGCAGGCTGAGAGAAGCGGGTTATTTTTTCACCGGATTAAAGCCGCTGTGCAGCGACAGGGAATATATGGTGCTGCACCATGCGGGCGAGGTGAAGATGTGGCTGGAGGATTATGCGGTCACAGAGGAATTTAAGGAACTTATAATTATGACAAGGATAAAAGGAGAGAAAACAATGGCAAAAATTGAAAGATTAGAAACAGAAGAATGGATAGCTGCGCAGAAGGCAGCACAGAGCGAATTGATCGATATGCTGATCAATGAGATGAATGATGTGAAAGATAAAGAACAGGAACAGAGATTCCGCGATGAAATCGAAGACGGTATCTGCTATATGCTGAGTCTGGAATGGCTGAGACTGATCATTACCGGCAGCGATGAATGGAGAAGGAACTTCGGAGTAGCAGACAATGCGGAAAAACTGGGGTATTACAAGCAGCTTGCCAACAACTTCATTGCCTATGCGGAAGAAACGCAAACGGGCTTAAGAAGCATACTGCTAGAAGTTGGTACGCTGGCCGACGACCAGGCACTGTACGAACTCTGTACAGCAAAAGCTGTGCGCATTAAGGACAAAGAGGTAACACTGGCCTGCCCGGATAGACTGACGGAAGTATTGCTTGGAGATGAAAAGTTCATGACGATCCGTCTTCTGATGCCGGATGCCGGGCACAGAGTCGCAGCATACCGCCTGAATGAGACGACCCTGTATTTTTACGATCCCAATATCGGTACGGTACAGGTACATGGGGACAATGCAGCGGAATTAAAAAAAGAAGTAAAAGAACTGATTAGTAATATATGGCAGATCTATTTACCTTGCTGCGGTATTGTCAGATTTGCAGAAAGTGCTGCAAATCCCTGATAGGAGCGGAAAGATGAAGCACCATACCATTCGCGGCAGAATCACAGCCTTGCTTTTGTTCTCCGTGCTGGCAGCGCTCTCCGTAAACAGTCTGCTTGCGGTCGCGAATCTGCACGCCATGAAGACAGTGTTCAACGGTCAGAGCGCGACGCTGGGGAAAACGGCGGCGCAGGATGCGGAAGAGGCGCTGGAGGACATTACGGGGGAGCAGCTTGGCAGCCTGGCTGTGGAGAAAGCAGCGCTCATCGAAGAAAAATTTCATACTGTTACCGCCGGCGTCCGCGCCATCGCACAGCTGGCGGAAAATATCTACAGGAATCCTCAGGACTATCCTGAGAGGGAAGTGGCGCTGCCGGTGCCGGAAAGCACGCAGCTGGCAGCGCAGCTCCTCTGGTCCGGGCAGCTGGCAGAGACCTCTGCCGGCGCCCCCGCAGAGGCTCCGGCCCTGCCCTCCCCCACAAATGAGCAGGCACAGGAAATCTTAAAGCTGGGCAATCTGCAGGATCTGCTGGTGCAGTACAATGAGGTGAACGATATGATATCCTCGACCTATCTGGCCACGAAAAGCGGCTGGATGATTCAGGCGGATTACATAGCCTACAGCAAATACTCCGGTGAAAATGATATTCCTGACTATTATGAGGCGGAAAAAAGGCAGTGGTTCCAGTACGGCAGCCTGGCGGAGCCGGGTGAGGTAACATTCACCGATGTCATCATGGACATCCACGAGAACCGGGAATGCATTGTCTGCGCCATGCCTGTCTATGCGGACGGGAAACTGATGGCGGTGGCGGGCATCGGCTCCTATCTGGACGCCGTCCGCCAGGAGGTCTTAAGCACTACCGTCGGGGAGAGCGGCTGCGCCTTTCTGATCAATGAAAAGGGACAGATTATGGTGTCCGGTGCAGACACCGGGGAAACGGCAGTCTCTGCGGCGGGAACGACTCTTCTGGAAAGCCCCAATGCCTCCCTGGCGGAGGCGGCGGAGGACATGGTAAGCGGCGCGGGCGGACTGAGGCGTCTTACGCTGGACGGCAGGGAGGTCTATCTTGCCTATGCTCCCATGAAAGAGCCCCACTGGAGCTTCGCCATCGTTATGGACGTGGCGGAGGTGACGGCTCCCGCAAGGGAGAGCGAGGAGGCGATCCTTGCTCTGGCGGACAGTGTATCCGGGGAGGTTGACGCCTCCATCAGAAATACTCTTATCGGCTTTGCAGTTACCACTCTCTTTACTTTTCTGGCAGCGGGGACGGCCGGCGCCGCCATGGCGGGTCGGCTGAGCCGTCCCATCAGGGAACTGACGAGGGAGGTGGCGGGACTGGACGGAGGCAGGCTTGACGGCACCGTCTGTATACGCACTGGGGACGAGGTGGAGGAGCTGGGCAATGCCTTTAACCATATGAGGGCACAGCTGAAGACATATATCGCCAGTCTGGCGCAGGTCACGGCGGAGCGGGAGCGCATAAGGACGGAGCTTTCCGTCGCCACCGGCATTCAGGCCGACATGCTGCCCGACTGCAGCACAGTACTGAAGGACAGGGAGGATTTTGCCATATATGCACGGACCTGCCCCGCAAAGGAGGTGGGAGGAGATTTCTACGATTTCTTCCTGACGGATGATGACCGCCTTGTCTTTCTGGTGGCGGATGTCTCCGGCAAGGGCGTACCGGCGGCGCTGTTCATGGTAGTAGCTATGACGCTGATACGCACCCATCTGATGCAGGGAGAGGATCCGGGGGAAGCCTTTGAGCGGGTAAACCGGGATCTGTGCAGCCACAATAAGAACGGCATGTTCCTCACCGCATGGCTGGGCGTGCTGGACCTTGACACAGGAAGGCTGGTCTACGTCAACGCGGGGCACAACAGTCCCTTGTACTATAACAGCGGGACGGGCAGATATCAGTGGCTGACAGAGCGCAGCGGCTTCATCCTGGCGGGAATGGAAGACTCCCGTTATCGGGAGAAAAAGCTCTTTCTGCAAAAGGGCGACAGGCTTTTCCTGTATTCCGACGGCGTCACTGAGGCCAATGACAGTAAGAGCCGAATGTTCGGGGATGAGAGGCTTGAGACATTTTTAGACCGTCTCGGTGAAGCGGAGCCGGAGGCAGTCTGCCTTGCCCTGCAAAAAGAACTGGAGGAATTTAAAGGGGAGGCGGAGCAGTCTGACGACATTACCATGCTTTCTCTTGTCTACCGGGGAGAGGGCTTTGTGGAAAAGACCGGGCAGCCGCTCATAGAGCACATACGGGAGTTTTCCGATTTTGTGGAGGAGCAGCTGGAAAAAAAGGGAGTATCCGTGAAGACCGTCATGAACTTAAATCTGGCGCTGGATGAAGTCTTCTCCAACATCTGCTATTACAGCGGAGCCTCCTGCGTCACCGTGGGCGTGTTGGTAAAGGGGAAAAGGGCGGCGATTCTCTTTGAGGACGACGGCATTCCCTATGATCCCTTGAAGCGGCCGGATCCGGACGTGAAGGAGCTCCTAAAAAAGCGGAAGAGAGGGGGACTGGGCATCTATCTGGTAAAAAAGCGTATGGACAGCGTGTCCTACGAATACAAGGACGGCAGGAACCGACTCCTGATAGAGAAGCAGGATGTATGAGGGCACCGGGACATGCAGGACCGGAAAAATAGCGATTCAAAGCGGGAAGACCGCAGAAAAAGGGAGGAAAAAAATATGGATCTTAACATGGATAATTTACAGAAGGCATTGGGAATGGATAAGCTTCAGGAGGCAGTCGCACCGGGGGAGATGAATATCAGTCTTCAAAAGACGGTGGAGCAGGCAGTCATTGAGGACATTATAGTCCTCAACGCGGGAAGAAAGAATAAGCTGGAAATTCCCGCAGGCTATGAAAAGGTTGGCGGCGATCTTAACGAGGGAGCAGGCGGCGATTACATCTATTTTGCCGTAAAGAGGGGAACGGACGCTTCCAAGGCCATCAGCGGGCTTGCGGTGGTGTCAGGAAAGAACGATAAGGTGTCCGCGCCTGCAGGCTTTCAGAGGATCGACATGGACCTGAACAAGGGTGCGGGCGGCAGATATATCTATCTGTGCATACGCCGGGGCACACAGGACGTCATCCACGACGTAAAGGTGGTGACTGCCTCCAAGGCAAATCCGCCCGCACCGGAGGGGTACACCATGATTCCCCAGGACTTGAATGAAAAGGCGGGGGGCAAGTACATCTATCTGTGCTACTGCTGACCTTGTCATACAGGCTTTTTTGGTTCCTTCACGAACCCTGAAATAGTCTGGAAGAACTTGTCGATCTCGATGGGCTTGGAAAGATGTCCGTTCATACCGCTTTCCACGGATTTCTTCATATCCTCGTCGAAGGCGTTGGCCGTCATGGCAATAATGGGAATCGTGGCGGCCATCGGGTGGTCGGAACGGCGGATGATGCGGGTCGCCTCCAGACCGTCCATAACGGGCATCTGAATATCCATCAGGATCAGATCATAGAGGCCGGGCTCACTTGCAAGGAAGGTGTCCACGGCCTCCTGGCCGTTGTGGGCGAGATCTACGACAGCGCCCTCCGTCTCCAGAATGGTCTTTGCAATTTCGATATTAAGTTCGTTATCCTCCACGAGCAGGACATGCAGCCCCTCTGCGGAGGAGATCGTGCGGGCCTTGGGTCTGTCCGGTCTGATGCTCTGTGCCTGCAGTCTGTCGATGGGCAGGGTGATCGTAAAGTAGAAATCGCTGCCCTTGCCCAGCTCGCTGTTCAGGCTGAGGCTGCCGCCCATCATCTGCACCAGGCGGCTGCTGATGGCAAGACCGAGGCCCGTTCCGCCGTACTTTCGTGTGGTACTTCCCTCGGCCTGCTCGAAGGACTTAAAGATCCGGGTCTGATTTTCCGGACTTACGCCGATACCGGTATCGCGAACGGAGAAGAAGATCCTGCCGTCCGGCTCCTGCCGGATAGTCAGCTTGACGCTGCCGTCAGCGGGCGTAAACTTGATCGCGTTGCCCAGCAGGTTGATCAGCACCTGATTTAAGTGCAGGGAATCGCCTGTCACATAGGGACAGGACAGGGAGATATCGGTGTCGAAGACAATGTCCTTTGCCTGTGCCTGCGGTCTGATCAGGGTAGTGATATTTTCTATCATATCGTTCAGGTCAAAACCGGCGCGCTCCAGTGTCAGCCTGCCGCTCTCGATTCTGGACATATCCAGTATATCGTTGATGAGTCCCAGCAGATACTGTGAGGACTGGCTGATCTTGCCAAGGTCCTCGGCCACCTTTTTCGCATCGCCGATATGGGTCCGGGCAATATAGGTCATACCGATGATGGCGTTCATGGGAGTGCGGATCTCATGGCTCATGCGGGAGAGGAAGTCGCTCTTGGCGCGGTTGGCGGAATCGTACCGCTGTCTGTTGATATTGGCCTCGATGATCTTGACCACTTCCAGGATTTCCTTTGCCTGATCCTCCGTCCAGTTCTGTGACCCTGCATCCCGTAGGAACAGAAGCGCACCGGTATAGTTGTTGTTGTCGTAGAGCGGGAAGACAAAACCTGTCTTTCCCTCCTCAATGCGCAGGAAATAACGCATTTCCCCGGTAAGCTTTGACGTGGAAAGGTAAGGAGGCTTTTCGCCCCAGAGCGCCCGATCCAGGGCGTCAAATTCCTGCGCCGTAAAGTGGATCAGATCCTGGTCGGCAGCCGTGCCGGCGGCCCTGTGCCATTGATGGGTAGTTTTCACCGTGAAAAATTCTCTGTTTGCAGCAAGGAGAAGGATGTCCTGTGCCGCGAAATGCCGTCCCAGCTTCGGGATCAGGATCGTCAGGATATTCTCTATCTGATTGCTCTTGTCAAAAAAGCTGAATGTGATCGGTACGATGCCCTGTGTATCTGCGTCTGAGTGTTCAATGGGCGTGATCTGCTTCAGTGCGACCCGGCTGTCGTCGGGCAGATCGTGATAGAACAGGCAGGGCATGTCATGCATGGCGGCGTAGGAGAGCGCACAGCGGGCATCGGATTTCAGCTTGTCATAATCCGCCTCCTCGCAGTATGCGCCGCCGCAGACAAGCTCCAGCTGCAGGTCACCGCCGGTGTAGAGCCGCTTTACCTTATCGGAAAATTCCTGTACGGCGGCAGCTGCCATATCCGCGGTATAATCCTCCAGCCACAGCATAAATTCATCGCCGCCGAAACGGATCAGCACGCTCTGGGACGCATTGTGCTCCTGCTTCCAGTCGAGGAACATACATCCCAGCTCCTCCAGAATAATGTCGCCCACTGCCATGCCGTATTCCTCGTTGATCTGCAGAAAATTGCGCACATCTATGAGCAGCAGACAGCCCTTCTGTCCGCTTTGCATCTGGCTGCGCACGATATCCTCTCCGGAGGTGCACAGATACAGCCTTGTGAGAGAATCCAGGTACATGGACTCGCTTTCCGCCAGCTCCTGCACCTTTCTGTCGTGAATATTGTGCATGGATCCGATAAAGGTCTTCTGCTTTCCGTCGGCATCCGGCAGGATGCGCCCGGTCAGCTCGAACCATTGATATTTTCGGTCCTCCGTCATCCAGTTGGTGCGGAAGGAAACGGAAAGCTCAGTCCGGATATTCCGAATCCGCGCAAGGACGACGCGCTTGTCGGCGGGGTGGATATACTCTTCGTTTTCCAGTTTTTGCATCAGGTTCTCTATGCGGGTCTCCCTGCCGCTGTTGTCCAGATTGTAAAAGGTGGCAAGATCCTTTTCCGGGTCATATGTCACCAGAATATCGGAGTTGTTCTGAAGCGCAAGACGGTAGCGCTCTCTTTCCTCCTGCAGCGCCCATTCGATCTTTTTCTGACGGTCGGTCAGATTGAAGATAGTATCATAGAGCTCATCGATCTCCGCAATGGTGCCCTTCTCAAAATCGTTCAGGTTGTTTTCGGGGCTGGTCCGGATACACTCGGAAAGGCGCAGGATCGGGTTGGTGATATAGCGCACCAGCAGGTAGGACAAAAAGACTGCCACCGCCAGCGCAAAAAGGGTGCCGGCCACAAAGGTGCCGGCCAGTCTGGAGCTGTTTCCGAACAGGGCGTCCTGGGTCTCCATCCCCGCAAGATACCAGCCATGGTCGTAAAAAGGAGTATTGGTGTTGTAGAGCGTCAGAGGCTTTAACGTCAGATAGACGGCATTCTTTCCGTTGGAATTGCCCAGCCGATACAGATTCTGCTGTGTCGTCTCCGAAAGCCGGATGCTTTTTTCGCCGTCGACGGAATCGCCTGAGAACAGACCGGTGGCACAGACCGTCCGATAGGAGTTGTCCGCTTCCTTCTCAAGCAGCATATACCCGCCCTCATGATTGGAGTTGACCTCCCTGTAGGGAAGACACTCCGCCAGGCGGGACAGGGAGATCTCTATTCCCATAACGCCGTATACCGTCCCGTCCTCCGTCACCAGAGGGATCGAGTAGGTGATCATGCGGTAGGGATCGGTATCCGATCTTCCCTCCAGGCAGAAGGGCATGCTCCAATAGCAGCAGTCGTTCGTCTGGGCGTCGGGATTCTGTACGGCGGTCAGATAGGGCTGATAGAAAAAGTCGTCCGCAGGGGATTCGCCGTAAGGTCTTAAGGACAGATTGGTCTTCCAGTAGATGTCAAAAGGGACCCGGTATTCCTTGGTGATCTGCGAAGGCCCTACCGTCAGGAGCAGATCGGAATAATCGGCGGGGTTGGTGTCGGGGTCGCTGTCGCGGATGTAGAGGGCGTTGAGCGTACCGCCGTCCTTTACCGCATCCGGCTGTCCCAGGACGATAAAAGCGCCGGTGGTGGAATTTTTGCGCAGCATGTATCCCCATGTGGGGAACAGATCGGTAAAGTAGCTGTCCTGCGCATCGGGATCGCGCAGAAAATCATCCAGGGACATGCCGCTTTGCGCGAGATGCTCCGTCAGCATCTGTCCGGCAATTTCATATTCTTCCTCCAGAGAAGTCCATCTCTGAGTCATATCGTTCTCCAGAATGATGCTGCGCGTCTCCGTGACCTGTCTGAGCCGGTCCGATGTATAGCTGCGTATCGTGGAAAAAGCGCCGCCTAAATACACTGTTCCGAAGGACAGTGCCGCCTGCATGATGATCAGGCAGAACAGGGGAACTAAAAAGAGCCAGAATATGCGTTTCGGTTTTGCTGTGCGGGTAGACTTTGCGCTCAAATCCAGCATCTCCTTCTCAATATCTAAATATATAAATCAGAGCCTTATCTTTTATAGATCGGAGCCATACTGACGGTCGCCGAGGAACGCTGCCGCTCTCATTGGGCGACAGCTTCCTTCAATGCGCTGACAAAGGCGGTATACCACTCCTGGAAGGCCTGGTCGCTTATCAGGTCTGCGCAGGCATCGTCCCGTGAACTGCCCTGAGCTATCCGCTCCAGGACGGTCTCCCGGTCGGCGGCCGCTTTGTCGGCCAGATTGTATTCCAGCACGCTGCGGGCGTCTGCACCGTGGTCAAAAGCTTTGTTGGTGTACAGATCTGCGGTCTGTGCCGTTTCAAAACAGGAGACAAGCGTTTCGTAGGTCTTGCCGGGCACCTGCAGATCGTTGTCTGCGATGGCCTGATCCAGCATCTCCGTGGAAAGCGCTGTTTTTTTGACGGGCATATAGCCGGAGGTGCATCCGAAGAGCAGATTGTTCTCCTCGCTGGTGAACCATTTTAAGAAGGTAACGGAGGCATATTCCCGCTCAGGCGTGCTCTTGGTGACGACCATTCCCGCGCCCTGCTGTACCGCATAGGGCGTGCCGCCCTCAAATATGGGAGCGGGCAGGATGATATAGTCGATCTGCTTCGTGCCGTCCTCCGTCTCGATCTCGTCCGGGAAGTAATTGGCGGAAGAGGTGGAGCCCGTATAGGCGATGATCTCGCCGATCTTCACGTCATCCGAGCGGAATCTTCCGTAGGAGGAAAAATAGCCCTTCACATAAGGCACATAGTAGGTATCCCAGATCCTGCGCATGACGGCCTCGTCCGCCTGAATCGTCACCTTGCCGTCTTCCACCCGGAACAGCTCGGTCCCAAGCTGCATGGAGCCCACCAGAAATAAGTTCGCCATGGCATCTCTGCCGTAGAAGGCCTTTCCGTCCTCCGGAATATCCGGCGTCTGAGCATCCGTCCACTCGTAATAGGCCCTGGCAGTTTCCGCAACGCCCTCCATAGTGGCCAGATCGTCCAGAGAAGCGCCCGTGGCCGCCGCAAAGGGCTCCCAATCGGTCTTGCTCATCATGAAGATCTCGCTGGATTTGGCGGTGGGGAAAATGCGCAGCTCTCCGTTTGTGCCGATACGGCCTTCCTCCACGAAGGAATCCACATAAGTGTCCAGCTCCTCCTGCGTCATGTATTCGTCCAGATCCACCAGCATATCCAGCTTGTCAATGGAGTAGGCGGTATCTGCATAGGAGGAAAAAATATCGGGCGGCTCGCTGCTGCCCACTTCCTTATTAAAAGCTGCCAGCACGCTGCTCTCCAGATCGCTCACATTGCCCTGGCTGTTGGCGGTCACATAAATTCCGAGTTCCTTTCCCTGTGTGCGGTTGAACTCTTCCACCAGCCGGTCGAAGGCTGCCTGCTGGGAGCCGTTGTAATAGTGCCATATCGTGATCTGTGTGGGGGTGTCGGGGTCGAGCTTCACGTTCTTAGCGCCGTTTCCTCCGCATCCGCCCAGCAGCAGGACAGCGGCGGATATGCCGATCCATTTAAGGGATTTTTGAAAAAAAGATTTTGACATGTTGCTTCTCCTTCCTGGTGTACATTATGCATGTACCTTATGTATGTGCATATTTATATATGCTTCCGTATATCCTGACGGCCGGTCCGGCGGAGGTGTTCAGGAAACATTTCCGCGGCCGTCAAGGCGCGCAACGCCGTAATCAACATGGACCTTTCCGCCCGTGTACAGCCGGAAGAAATTTCCGATGATACGCTCTGCCACCATATCGCCGTTCTCCCTGTTGGCGTCGATTAGTATGACGATCACCTGCCGGCCCGAATACCGCGTGGAGATATCTGACCGGCGAAGGCAGGAATATATGGATTTTTCCAGCAATTCCACTGCGGTCTCCGTCTCGGCGGGATCGGGACTGTCATTTTCATTGTCCGTCACCGTGAACAGCAGTGTCTGCACATCGCGGTTGCCCCGCTCCACGAAACGTCTGATAAAGTTATATACATGGTGGAAGCTGTCGAACTCCATCTGATAAGCGCCCTTGCCGCTGTCCGCGCGGCTCATCAGCTCCTGCACATATTTCAGATCTACCGTCTTTTCGCTGCGGCGGTTCTCCGCCTCAAGTCTGTCGCTGAAAAAGTGGTAGGAATTTTTCCCGTTCTGCTTGACATAATACAATGCCTTATCCGCTGCGTTGTACAGCTTGGAGAACTCCGTGCCGTCCTCCGGCGTTTTTGCAATTCCGATGGACACGGATGTGTCCGTGTCATACTTGCAGGCTTGGATTTTCCCGCACAGATCGTGAATGATATCCGACGCATAGTTGCTCAGCTCGGTCTTGGAGGTCATTCCCCTTGCGAACACCACAAATTCGTCTCCGCCGATACGGCACAGCACATCCTTTTCGGAGGAGAGCTCCCGCAGCGTATCTGCGAACATTTTCAGCGTCCTGTCGCCGGCGATATGCCCGTAATTGTCGTTGATGAGCTTGAAGTTATCCATGTCGATCATCAGGAGTGCGTCGTCGGCTCCGCCCTCCAGCAGGGTGTTCACCGTCTTCTCCGTATACTCTCTGTTCCACAGTCCCGTCAGGGCGTCCTGGCTGGACTTGCTCCTGATGTCTGACACCTCGCGGATCTTCTGCTCCAGACGGTCTGCCAGGCTTCTGCGGAGCTGTTCCAGCTCCAGCGTCCGGCTGATCCTGGACAGCATAACGGCGGGGACAAAGGGCTTGGCGATGAAGTCTATGGCGCCCTCCTTAAAGCAGCGGGTCTCGGTCTCGGCGTCATTGTCGCCTGTCAGGAAGATCACCGGAATACTGCGGCAGTGCTCCAGCTCCCGAAGCTTATGCATGACCTCAAAACCGTCCATTTCCGGCATGTTGATATCCAAAAGGATCACGTCGCATGTGCCGTTCTCCAGATAAGAGAGCGCCTGCCGTCCCTTTTTGACCGGGATTACCTTATATTCGCCGCTCAGGACTTCACGCACCGTCACGAGATTCATATAGTCGTCGTCTACAACAAGTATCGTCTTCATAAGCTTTGTCCTCTTGAATAGTTTTAATTATACAGTTTTTTTGCCTTTTGGCAAGTCATTCGGCACATTTGTCCTCACAGTGAGGAAGCCCAGTTCAGCAGCGCGTTCTGCACGGCGTGATAGTAGGAACGGCTGAGGGGGATCGTCTCATGGTTCTTTAATTCTATACCGTATCTCCAGATGGAAGTGATGGCTGGCAGCGAAACGATATGGCTGCGGTAGCATCGGATAAATTGCTGCGGAGGCAGCTTGGAGATCAGAGAGTTGAGGGGGACGGAAATATGCAGTATGCTTCCGTCCGCAATATGGATGGCCAGCTCTTTGTTGTGAATGTCGAGATAGAGCACCTCGTCCACCCGAAAGCTGACGGAGTGGGACGGAGAGCGCAGCACTACGGTCTGATGCTGATACCGGCGGTAGGCGCGCAAAAGGACCTCCTTCAATTCCCGGCGGGAAACAGGCTTTAAGAGATAATCCAGAGCCTCCACCTTGTAGCCGCCCGGCGCGTAGTCGATCACATTGGTGACGAAGACCAGCGGCAGCTGATTGCCCTCTTCCCGCAGCCTGCGGGCAAACTCATATCCGTTCTGCCCCTCCATCAGAATGTCCAGGAGCAGAAGGTCCATGGACGTGTCGGGAGTGCGCAGATATTCTTCCAGCTCCCCTGTGCCGCGGAAGGTGCGGATATGGGCTTCGATGCCGGTTTCCGCCAGAATATTTTTTGTCATTTCCGTAAGATTTTCCAGAAAGATCGGTTCGTCGTCACAGATTCCGATGTAATACATTTACAGACTTCCTTTCATGTTGTGGGGGGGCAGTGCAGAGATTGGCGGTGACTGTGAAAATGCTGTCCCGGATCTCGGCGCGGAAGATCCCGTTGTATTTTTCCGCAATGCGTCTCATGAGGGGAATCCCGTAGCCGTGCCAGGACTCATTGGATTTCTCCGTGCCGAATCCGTTGTATTCGGGTCTGAGTCTGGCAGGGTCACAGGGGTTTTCGCAGAGAAAGAAGAGAAAATTCCCCGTCTGGCGGATCGTCAGGGAAAACCGCCGCACATCGGCGCTCAGATGCAGATTGGCGTCCAGCGCGTTGTCCAGCATGTTGGAGATGAACTGGCACAGGTCCAGATCGTCCATGTATACGGGATTTGGCACCTGAATGGAATATTCGGCCGCAATCCCCGCCTCCCGGGCGCGCTCCTCATACTCTGACAGTATGGAATTGAGCAGCACATGGGGCGTGTAGATTCTGGCGTTGGCATCTACGTTGACCTGGGAGATCTTGTCCAGGTAGCTTACGGCGCCGTCATAATCCCTGTTCCTGAGAAGGATGGAAAGGGCGGCCATGTGATGGTGGAACTCGTGGCGCATCTCGCGCTCCTTGTCAGTGCTTTTGGCCATGAGCTTGTAAGTGTTGACGGCGGTCTTCATGGAGGTGTACTCCTCTGCCTGCCGCCGCACTTCCCGCATCATGCGAAGGATCACCGCGCAGACGATCAACATCAGAATGCTCATGGACCGCATAAAGACGGAAAATATCCGGTCCGACGGCCAGCCGACGCTTACGGGGATCTGGAAGAACAAAAGGAGTGCCGCAAAAAAGATTCCGGGAATCAATGTGAACCATTTCCAGACGTTCTGCTCGATTCCGCTGTCAAAGGCATTGCGGGCGAACCGCATCAATCTCAGCATAGGGAAGAACAGGACAGCGGTGGCCAGAGAAAGGGAGATCAGGACGCCGCCGTCATACAGATAGACATCTTCAAGGAACCACTGTGAAATGTACGAGACCAGAAATCCGTAGTTCAGCACCAGAGTGACAGTAAAGAACTTATGGATCATTTCCGCCCGGATACAGAACAGATAAACGGCCGTCAGGAGAAAGACGGTCAGCAGGAAGATCAGATTGAGCGGAAGATAGGAGCTGTATTTTCCAGAGGGAATGTCCGCGGCCGTGTACAGGCAGGTAAAAACGGCGGACATAACGGCTATGATCCCGATGCTCACGGCAATCGTCCGTTTTCTGGAATAGCGGAAAGAATCCAGAAAAGGGTAGACGCAGAAAAAGGCGCAGGGCAGGAGCTGTAAATTGAAGCCGATCAGGCCGTGCAGGATTGCCGGGACCATGGGAATACCTCCGGATTTCTGTAAAAGTATGCGTTGCGGGCTTGTGTTTTAACCAGCCCGTACCATTTAATAATATACAGGAGACAACGGGGGCGTGTCAATGCCGTTTGCGCCTGCAAAACGGTCGAAAGCCCTGATTTGTCAGGGATATTCCACTTGCGCTCATAAAGTGCATTTCGCGCAAATTCTATTGAAAGCTTTTGTAAGAATTGCTAAAATTGCTAGGTTAATGAGAAAAGCGCCGGGAAGGTCTTCAGCGGGAGGATCCGGCGCGAAAGGATGGCAGATGCTATGGATGGCTGGATATTGGTGGTAGATGACGACACGTCTAACCTGACAATGGCAAATCGCATATTGAGGGAGGAAGGCTTTCGCACAAGCTGTGTGAAATCCGGGGAATCTGCTGTCAAATTTCTTCTGACGAACCGCCCGGATCTGATCCTGCTGGATGTACACATGCCGGGAATGGACGGCTTTGAGACCATAGCTGAGATCAGAAAAAATACGAATACCGCCAAGATCCCGGTGATCTTTCTCACCGCGGATGACGACAGCGAAACAGAGACGAGAGGACTGAAGGCCGGCGCGGTGGATTTTATCCGAAAGCCCTTTGTGCCGGAGGTGCTGCTGCTGCGGGTAACGCACATTCTGGAACTTACCTGCCTGCAGGAGAATCTTATATATGAAGTGGAGAAAAAAACGCGGGAAGTGGTGAAGCAGCATGAGAAGCTGGAAAAGATCTCCGTGCAGATCGTAAAGTGCCTGTCCGGCGCTATCGATGCAAAGGACGCTTACACCAACGGACATTCCATAAGAGTGGCGGAATATTCCAGGGCGATCGCATGGCGGGCCGGACTTCCCAAACAGATACAGGATGATATTTATATGGTAGGGCTTTTGCACGACGTGGGCAAGATCGGGATTTCGGATGTCATCATCAACAAGACCACCAGGCTGTCGGACGAGGAATATGATATCATCAAGACCCATCCGGTCATGGGGGCAAAGATATTAAAAAGCATTACGGAGTTCCCGAAGCTTGTGGCCGGAGCAAGATCCCATCATGAGAGATATGACGGAAAGGGATACCCGGACGGGCTGGCGGGGGAGGATATCCCGATCGAGGGGCGCATCATTGCTGTGGCGGACGCGTACGATGCCATGAGCTCCAAGAGAAGTTACCGCGGGGTGCTTCCTCAGGCGCAGGTCCGCGCTGAAATAGAAAAGGGTAAGGGAACGCAGTTCGATCCCCTGTTCGCCGAGATCATGCTGAATATGATCGACGGGGACAGGGAGTATCAGATGCGGGAAATGTAGGTGGCAGGTTCATGAACAATCGGGAGAATAAACAGGTATCGTACCTTACACTGTTGATCTGTTATACTTTATTTACGGTCGTGTTGACGGCGGAATCCCTACTCTTAGGCTGGGAGATGCCGGTGGTGCTTGAGCTTCTGGCGGGACTCGTCGTCGGCTGGGGCATACATATTTTCGGAAACGTCTCGGATTCGGTCAAGAAATGGCTGTATTTTTCCATGACAATGATAGCGTACTTCTTTTACGGAAGGCACGCCACCAGCTTTTTCGATCTGGCGCCGGTGATGACCGGTGTCATTATGATCTACTTTGCCGCAGGGCTGTACAGTATGATCCTTCCCTGTGTGCTTGTTTACTTTGCGGTGCTGTTCTACGACATCGCCTTTGTGCTGGAGGGCTCCGTGGAATTCTCTTCGCTCAATATCTCCCGGATCATGCTGCACTGCCTGCTGGTGCTTCTGGCACAGCGCCTGACGAAGCTTTTGACCGACAGGCGCGTCCAGGAGAGAAAAGAGATGGACGTGCGGATCGGCCATCTGGAGGAGACGAACCGCAGAACGGAGGATTTTCTGACAAATGTGTCCCATGAGCTGCGCACGCCCGTCAACGCGGTCACGGGGCTTACCGCCGTCATGCTGAAAAATGAGGAGGATCCCGGAAAGAGAGAGAATATCCTCTCCGTGCAGAAGGCGGGGCACAGACTGTTCCGGCAGATCGAGGATATCCTTGACTATACGGAGATCTCCACCGGCAAGGTGGCGGTCAGCGAGGATATGTATATGATCTCGTCGCTGGTCAACGACATTATCGTGGAAAATCGTATGATGGGACAAAAGGCAGGGACGGAGCTGATCTTTGACATAGACGCCAAGATTCCCGCCATGCTCATCGGAGACGGTAAAAAGATCAAGAAGATCATAAAGCATCTGCTGGACAATTCCATGAAGTTCACGGACGGAGGAGGGATCTATGTCAGGGTCTATGCGCTGAGCAAGCCTTACGGGATCAATCTGTGCATCTGCGTGAAGGACACGGGGATCGGAATGGATGAACAGAGCCTTGAGAAGATCACGGAAAGATTTTACCAGTCCAGCAGCGGACGGAGCAGAAAGGCCAGAGGGCTGGGACTGGGCATTCCCATCGTATACGGAATGGTAAAGGCCATGGAGGGCTTTGTCCATGTGGAGAGCAAGGCGGGAAGCGGCACTACGGTATCTGTCAGCATTCCGCAGAAGGTGGCGGACGACGGGCCGGGCATGAAGGTGGAGGATCCGGCTGCGCTGTGTCTGGGATGTTATCTGAAGCCGGACAAATACAAGGTCGTGGAGGTAAGAAAATTCTACGATGAAATGATTTCCCACATTGCCTGCGGGCTGGATGTCACGGTGCACAGAGTGTTCAGCGTGGACGAACTGGATATGCTGCTCTCCATGTAAAGGCTGACGCATCTTTTCCTGGCCAGAGAAGAATATGAGGAGGACCGGGATTATTTTGAAGAGCTGGCCGGAAAGCTGCAGGTGGTCGTGGTGGCGGACGAAGATTTTGTCCCGGCTGCCGGCAGCAGGACCAAGCTGCTCATAAAGCCGTTCTACTGCTTCCCTGTGGTCAATCTTCTGAATTCCGTCAGGACGCAGGAGAGCGAGGAAGCTTCCGGCAGACGAATGATCTGTCCGGGCATCCGGGCTCTTGTGGTGGATGACGAGCCCATGAACCTGATGGTCGCTGAGGGAATCTTCCGGGATTATCAGATGGAGGTGAGAACGGCGGGCAGCGGAAGGGAAGCCATCCGTATCTGTGAGGAGGAGGACTTTGATCTGGTCTTTCTCGACCACATGATGCCGGAGATGGACGGCGTGGAGACCCTAAAGCAGCTCCGCAGGGTCAGACCCGATGCGGATCATCTCTTTACCGCCATTGCGTTTACGGCGAACGCCATCAGCGGCGCAAAGGAAATGTTCCTTCGGGAGGGCTTCGACGAGTTCCTGTCAAAGCCCATAGAGGATCTGGAATTGGAGCGCGTCCTCAGAAAGGTGCTTACCAAGGCCCAGATCCGGTACGTGGAGGAAGGGTCGGTGCAGGAGGCGGCGCCTGAAGCGGAGCGGGAGCCGGTCGGGGAAGTCCGGGAAGCCGCGCGGGAGGATGCCGTGGCGGCAGAGGAAGCGCCGGCCGACCGGGAGGATGAGATGGCACGCCTGGAGAAGGCGGGAATCAGCACGGCTTCGGGACTGATGTATTGCAGACGGGATAGGAATTTCTATCTGCAGCTTCTGGAGAAGTTCGTGCAGGAGTCCGGGCGCAGGATGGATGAAATCGAGAGCCTGTACGGGCAGGGAGAATATGACGGCTATTGTATTCAGGTGCACGCGCTCAAAAGTACGGCAAAAATGATTGGAGCAGACGGACTTTCAGAGACTGCCAAAAATATGGAGGATGCCGCAAAAAGGAAGGACGCGGAGTATCTTCATGCCAATCATGAACGGCTGCTTGCGGAGTATCGGGAGGCGGTGGAAAAGATCCGGGATGCGGCCGGTATCGAAGCGGACACCGGAGACGGAGATGAGGACGGCGAGAATGCGGGAGCGGCTGCCGAGATATCTGCGGAGGAGCTGCTTGAGAGACTGCAGCAGCTGAAACAGAGCCTTGAGACATTTGAGCTGGATCAGGCACAGAAGCAGATCGAAGAGCTTGACGGAACGGTCTGTCAGGGGAAGCCGGTGAGAAAAATGCTCCGGGAGGTCAGCCGGGAAGTGGAGGAATTTGAGTTCGAGTCGGCCGGCGGCAGAGTGGAGCAGATGATCCGGAGCGTGAAAGGCGGTGAGACGCATGAAGATTAAAAAAATGATCCGGGCAATGTTGGGAGATTACGACCAGCCGCTGCAGGAGCGCCTGTTCCGCCTGATCACGACGATCGGACTGATCGGTCTGACGCTTGGGATTATTGTGGGATGCGCTGCGGGGGAGAGCGCCGGGAACCTGACCGCTATGGTGGCGGCGCTTCTGATCTTTGTGGCGATCGTCTATCTCACACTGCGCGCTCATAAGATCCAGACCGGTGCGGTGATCATATCGGCGCTGGCACTGTACATGGTGCTGCCGCTGAATTTCCTGACTGCGGGGGGAATCTACGGGGGCGGACCCATCTGGTTCGTGCTTGGCTTTGTCCTTGTGACTATCGTGGTCGAGGGAAAGATCAAATACGTGCTGCTGGGAGGCGGCTACATTATTTTTCTGGCCTGCTATTATATCGCTTATTTTTATCCGGCCTACATCGTCCAGCACACGCTGGAGATGGCGTATATCGATTCCATGGCCACGCTTACGGTGGTGACGCTCGTGACCTGCGGCATGCTGCTGTTCCAGAACGTGGCGTACCGCGCGGAGAACGAGACGGCCCGGAAACAGAGAAAGGAGATCGAGGACCTGAACCGGGCTCAGAACCGTTTCTTTTCCAGCATGAGCCATGAGATCCGAACGCCTATCAACACGATCATCGGATTGAACGAGATGATCCTGCGGGAGGATGTCTCCCAGGAGGTGGCGTCGGATGCCAGGAGCATACAAAATGCCAGCAAGATGCTGCTTTCGCTGATCAATGATATCCTGGATATGTCCAAGATAGAATCCGGAAAGATGGACATTGTGTCCGGCGTCTGCGATGTGGCTGCCATGCTCTCCGACATCGTGAATATGATCTGGGTCCGCGCAAAGGAAAAGGACCTGGAGTTCCACATCGATGTGGACGAGAACATTCCCGCCCAGATCTACGGCGACGAGGTGCGCATCAAGCAGATACTGATCAACCTGCTGAACAATGCCATCAAATACACGCAGGCAGGGTCTGTCTCCCTTTCAATCCAGTGTCAGAAGCGGGAGGGGGAGCTTGCCTACATATCGTATTCCGTAACGGACACGGGAATGGGGATCAAGAAGGAGAGCATTCCCCATCTGTTCAGCGCGTTCAAGCGGGTCGATGAGGAGAAGAACCGCTATATCGAGGGGACCGGCCTCGGCCTTTCCATCGTAAAGCAGTTGGTGGAGCTGATGGACGGCGACATCGCGGTCAACAGCGTCTATATGAAGGGCTCTACCTTTGTCGTCACGCTTCCTCAAAGAACTGTGAGCGACGCAAAGCTGGGCGAGCTGGATTTTGAAAAAAGGCACACGGACAGTATCAGAGAACACTATAAGGCGCTCTTTACGGCGCCCAAGGCGCATGTCCTGATCGTGGACGACAACGACACGAACCTGATGGTGGCGGAGAAGCTTCTCCAGGATACAAAGGTGAATATCGACACCGCGGCGGACGGCGCAGCGTGCCTGAAAAAGACGGAGAAGAACAGGTATGACGTGATCCTTATGGATCATCTGATGCCGGTCATGGACGGTATCCAGTGCCTGCGGGAGATCCGGATGCAGGCCAACGGTCTGAATTCGGAGACTCCGGTGGTGATACTCACGGCCAATGCCGGCGGGGAAAATCAGGCCCTCTACAAGAGGGAGGGCTTCGACGGCTACCTGCTCAAGCCGGTCAGCGGAGTGCAGCTTGAGACAGAGCTTTTGCGGCATCTCCCGCCGGAGCTTGTAAAAAGGACAAATGCATCCGGCTTTAACGACGTGGTAGTGGGTCCTGTCCTGGGACATAGAAGAAAACAGCTCGTCATGATCACCACGGACAGTGTAAGCGATCTTCCGGGAGAGCTTGCGGAAAAGAGTCAGATCGCTGTGATGCCCTATCGGGTGCTGACGGACGGAGGAGAGTTCAAGGACGGCGAGGAAGTGGAAACGGACGGAATCCTGTCCTACCTTTCGGAAGCGGAAAGACATGTCCGGTCGGAATCGCCGGAGGTGGAGGACTACGAAGCGTTCTTTGCGGAGCAGCTCACCGTGGCGCAGCACATCATTCATATCGCCATGGCGAAGAATGCCAGCAGGGGATACGAGAATTCCCTGAAGGCGTCAAAGACCTTCGACAATGTGACGGTGATCGATTCCGGCCACCTGTCCAGCGGGATGGGGCTTATTGCACTGTATGCGGCGAAATATGCGGCGGAAGGACATACGGTCGACGAGATACTGCAGAAGGTGGAACGCATGAAAAAGCTCACGCGGACCAGCTTTGTTGTGGGAGATACGGAATATCTGGTGCGCGCCGGAAGGATTTCTCCAAGGGTGCATAAGATCTGCGATGCGTGTATGCTCCACCCGGTCATTGTGCTGAAAAAAAGCAGTATGACGGTGGGCGCGATCCGAATGGGCAGAAAAGAAACCATCTGGCGCAAATACATTTCGGCCACACTGCACAGGCCGGAAGACATCGACAGGAGACTTTTGTTCATCACCCATGCGGGACTGAGCAGGGAGGACCTTTGCAGGATCGAGGAGAAGGTGAAAGAGAAGGTGGCCTTCGACAATGTGATCTATCAGAAGGCTTCCCCCGCGATCTCCGCCAACTGCGGGCCGGACAGCTTTGGTCTGCTGTTCCTGCTGAAGGAGGAAAGAAAAGAAGAGGTGACATCATGAGGAAAAGAAAAAAAGCGGCGGCGTTTTTGATGGCGGCGGCACTTCTGGCAGGCTGCGGTGCAGGTGAGAGCGCCGGCGTGTCCGTATTGCAGGAGGGACAGTCCGATGTCTCCTATGTGCAGGACAAGGGAACGCTCGTCATCGGCATTACGGACTTTGCGCCCATGGATTATCAGGAGGACGGAGAATGGGTGGGATTTGACGCGGACATGGCCAGGGCGTTCGCAGACCGGCTCGGCGTGACCCCGGAATTCAAAGAGATCGACTGGGATCGGAAGACGAAGCTTTTAGAGGACGGTACGATTGATTGTATCTGGAACGGCATGACCGAGACGGGCGAACTTCAGGAGACGATCTCCTGTTCGCAGCCTTATCTTTCCAACGCGCAGGTGGTGGTGCTTCGCAAGGACAACCGACAGGAATATGAGACTGTGGAAGACTGCCAGCATCTGCTGTTCGCGGTGGAGTCCGGCTCCACGGGCGAGATGCTGCTAAAGGAAAAGAAATATCGCTACACCGCGTATGCGACCCAAAAGGAAGCGCTGCAGAGCGTCTGTGACGGGCAGACGGATGCGGCGGTGATCGACATTATCATGGCTGCATATTACACGCAGGAGGAGACGGAATTTCAGGGCCTGAGATATGATCTGGCGTTGAATGACGAAAGAATATGTGTGGGATTGCGCAGAAATTCGGATCTGACAGATGAGGTGAACCGCTTCTTTTCAGAATCCCGTGAAGATGGTATAATGTACGAGACGGCGGATCAATATGGGATAGCGGGTGCGGTCTTAAGGCAGTAACGGAATGAGAAGTATGTCATATGCACTATAACATATAAAAGTAAAGAGATAGGATGAGGTGATTCGTATGCAGCTGCAGAAATTAAGTTTCAACGTCAACAGGAAAGCCAACAGATCGGTGCGATGGATTATCATGGGGCTATGTGCCGCGGCCGGTCTCATCGTTCTGGGGGTCAACCTATTTTACATGGTAAAGGAAAACAGTATGCGGGTGCAGCTCTACGGCTCGCAGATCAACGGACAGATGACGCAGAAGGCGGCGCTGATCGATTCGGTGGCGGCAGGCGCGCCGGTAGGCGGCTCCGAAGAAGAATATTACGGTTATGTGGACGCGATGGTGGAGATGTACGATGACGTGTCTGCAGTTTATGTCTGCGTGGAGCAGGACGGCGTGATCTACCAGGACGGCATTATGACCTATATGTCGGGCGGCTGGGTGCCGGACGACGACTTTATCGTAACCGACAGGGCGTGGTATTCGGGCGCGGCGGCCATAGACGACGTGTATGTGTCCGAGCCGTATGTGGATGAGCAGACCGGTAATATCTGCGTCACGCTCTCCAAGGCGATCAGAAGGGACGGAGCCGTCGTAGGCGTAGCCGGGCTGGATATGTATATGGACGATCTGGTGTCGCTGATAGAGGGTTCCTACGACGGCGGCAGCTATGTGTTCCTGACGACGCATGACGGGCTGATCCTGACCCACCCGGATCAGGAGCTGGCGCTGCGCGTGGATAAGAGCACAACGGTGGCGGATGCGCTGAACGGCCAGTACGCCAAGGTGTGTGAAGAAATCCTGTCGACCAAACTGATCTGGGATTATGCGGGCGGCCCGAAATTTGCCATCAGCAGTCCCGTGGAGGCGACGGGCTGGGATGCCGTAGCCGTGACTTCCCTCTCCGGCGTGCTGGTCGTGTTACTTGTCACCGTCGTGCTGACGGTGGTACTGTGCTTCGCGCTGAGCGGCATCGTCAAGCAGCAGCTGACCAAAGGCATCAGCCCCATGTTTATGCCGCTGGAGGAGCTGGCGGCCAATGTGAGCAAGATATCGGAAGGGCAGCTTAACTATCACTTCTGCGTGGATGAACAGTCGCAGGAGGTGAACGCCCTGTCCGTGGCGCTGAATGATACGATGCAGAAGCTGGAGCATTACATCACGGAGATCTCCGACACCGTGACGGCCATTTCGGAAAAGAACCTGAATTTTGACGTGGACGGCGCCTATGCGGGCGATTATGAAAAGATTAAGAACGCGCTGGTTGCTATCGTGGACGCGCTGAATCACAGCTTCGCGGAGATCAACGAGCAGGCGTCGATGGTGTTGCACTTTTCCAAAGACCTGTCCGCCACAAGCGAGTGCGTTGCGATGGCGGCGACGACGCAGAGCGCTTCCGTGCAGAGCGCTTCCGAGGAGATGGGAACACTGACCGACAACATGGAGAAGATCGCGGAATTTGCGGCATCCATCAAGTCCAACGCGGACTATGTGAATAATCATCTTACCTTGGGCAACACGGAGATGAGCGAACTGGTGGGCGCCATGGACGAGATCGTGGCCTGCTACGACGAGATCGCCGGATTTGTTACGGAGATCAACACCATTGCCAGCCAGACCAACCTGCTGGCGCTTAACGCTTCCATCGAGGCGGCCAGAGCCGGAGAAGCGGGCAGGGGATTCGCTGTCGTTGCGGATGAGATTTCCAGCCTGTCGGCCAGCAGCTCGGAGTCCAGCGCCAAGATCAGCAACGTGATCTCGAAGTCCCTGACTTCCGTGGAGCGCGGCAGGGAGCTGGTGGAGAGAGTGGAGAAGACGATCGCGGACAGCGCGGAGCACTCCGCCGGCAACACGGCCATGGTCGACGAGATCGTCAGCTTCGTGGATACGCAGAAGAGTTCGGCGGACGAGATTCTGGAGAACATCCGCTCCATCAGCGGCATGGTGGAGAGTAATGCGGCCAGCGCACAGGAGAATGCCGCGATTTCGGCCAGCCTGGGCGAGTGTGCGCAGTCTCTGATGGATACGGTCGCGCAGTTCAAGCTGAAACAGTCCTGACGTGCGGCGTGACGGGGAGCATTTTTAGACGGGAAATGCCTTTTCCGTATATGTGAGGTGAGTGGAAAAAGTACGGCAGAAAGCACTTGACATATGCGTTTGGGGGGGTACAATATTAGTAAGCGGAAGGGGAAATATCCGAAACATGGCAGGCATATTCCGGTGATAAGGAATGTCTGACAGCCGATTGTACTGCTGGAAATACGCCGATGGCGGCTGGGAGGTGGCAGTGTGATAGTATCGATGGGAAATCCCAGAAACGGTTCGCTTTTTTCGATAGGAAATTTCGGAAACGGCTCGCTTTCTTCTTTGCAGAACACGGCTCTGCCGCATAAACAGAAAGAGGTCTTTCCGACCTTTAAGGACAGGGATCTTGTATCTGCGGACGGCATTTTTGCCGGGCAGAGGAACAAAAGCGTTTCCGGGCTGTACGGCAGAAAGGGCACGCTGTTAGGGGCGAGGCTCACCAGACAGCGTGTGCAGTCCGACGACAGGACACCCGTGAAGCGGGCGTTGGATATGATCGCCCGGCGGGCCTACATGGACTGGGAGGACGGCGCGTTATCCCAGAAGGTCAGTCTGGTCTCGCAGCTTTTTAGCAGTCAGGACGCGGAATCCGCATTCCCGAAGATTGATTTCTCCGAAGAGGGGAAAGAGGACAAAGATACGGTTGATGATTCTTACGCCGGCAAAGACCGATTTCAGGGAACGAAAATAGAGCCGCCGTCCGAGCAGTGGTCCTTAAAGACCACCGGAGAGGACGTCGCGGCACAGATGAAGAAAGGTGCTTTTTTGTATCATGTGGACGGCGGCAGCATGTATGTGCAGGGCTACCGGGAGGACGGCAGTCTGGATATGCAGAAGATGTGCAGTCTGGACGATCTGCGCGAAAGTCTGACGGAAGATGTCATGGATGCGCTCACGCGGGACGACGATACAAAGAAGGACGATGGGAAGCAGAATAATATACGCCATGGCGGTATGCCGGATAACGATAGGATGAACAACGTTATACAGAGAAACGCTGGGGAGAGAGCAGCGATATAAAGAGCAGCGATATGAGAAATCGCTTTCTTCGGCAAGAAAGGTGATGATGGTATGAGTTATTACGGTACAGGTTTCTTCACGGATACTTCGAGGAATTCCGGCTGGTATTCGGACTGGACCGGCATCAGGAACGGCAGCTACGGCAGGACAATGAACTCCTATTACGGCGGTCTGCACAGTTCCGACACGTCGGTATCCGAAAGAAGAACGAGTGCGGGCAGGGAAGATGTGCTTGACCGGCTTCTGCGGGAAAGGAGGTATCCGACGGTTTCCAGGGAAACGCAGGAGGCAAATGCCAAGCTGACGTCGGAAATCCCCAGACTGGCGAATTCCGTCTCGGTTCTGCAGAACGAAAAAACTTATCAGGATACGACCGGCAAGACCGATGCATCGGCCAAAGTGGTCTCCGCGATGAAGAATTATGTTTCTGAGTATAATGAGGTCGTTCGGGCGGCAAAGGGTTCCACGCTGACGAACAAGACGGCACATATCGCGGCGATGATGAACGCCACGAGGGAGAACAAGGATAAGCTCGCGGAGCTCGGCATCACGGTCAGCGGGAACGGCATTTTGCAGCTGGACGAGGACAAACTGAAGGCGGCGGACATTTCCAAGGTACAGGAGCTGTTTTCCAAGGATAATGTCGTCAGCTACGGCTCTACCGTGAAGTCCCGCCTCGGCTTTGCGGGCATCTCGTCTGGTACGGTAGAAGGCACGCATAAGGAGAAGCATGAGAGAGACAGGGTGACGAAGGCAGGCACCAAGAACCTCATGGAGGATATCGAAAAGTTCACGGCCGACGATGCGTTTCTGAAGCCTTATGACAAGAGGTATGCGAGGAAGGCGTTCAGGGAGATTGACATTGCCGATATTTATGCCACGACAAAAAGCTTTGTGAATCACTACAACAGCTTGATCGACGCAGCTAAGGGCAGCACCAACTCCGGTGTGACCTCGAACCTTGCGGCTCTCATGGAAAAGACGGAGCAGAACAAGGATAGCCTAAAGCAGTTTGGCATCGATGTGGACGAAAACGGCAACATGACGCTGGATGAAGACCGCCTTCGGAAAGGCGAAGCCCATTCCTCGATCTCGATCGAGAGGTTCTTTAAGAATTACGCCTCTTCGATTTCTTCGAATGTGTCGCTGATCGACTACTACATGAAGACGCAGGCCGACGCTGCCAGCGGCTATACGGCAAACGGCGCCTACAACGTGCAGGGCAACCTTTTATTTGATACTGCCGTATAAATTTCACAAGAACCACCAACCGGAAATACATCATCAAAGCGTATAGAGTAACGTCTATGCGCTTTTGTGTTATAGACATTTACAGCGTCAGTGCAGAAAGGAGATAGGACTAAATTGCAGAGATTGAGAAGTGAGACCGAAAAGGTGAACGAGAAGAAAAGGAGCTGTCTCTGTGGACAGCTCCCCTTTTTTGCATGGAATTGCAATATATTCCGTTACAGGCTTGCGCCGAAGTCGGTCACCATGATCTGACCGGTCATGGCACGGGATTCGTCGCTTGCCAGGAACAGGAGAATGTTTGCCACGTCCTCCGCCGTACAGGGCTGTGTGCGAAGGTTGGAGTGAGTGGACATGGCACCGAACATATCCTGATCCAGCTGATCCGCTTTCATGGCGGAGGTCATCGGAGTAACAATGGTGCCGGGGCAGACCGCATTGCACCGGATCCCCTGAGCCTGAAAACGGAGCGCCGTGTGCTTGGTCACGCCGATAATAGCGGCTTTTGAGGATACATAAGCGGCTCCGCCGCAGCCCTCATAGCCTGCAACGGAAGCCACGTTGACGATGCTTGCACCGGCAGACATCCGCTTGCTTGCGGCGCGCATGCAGCGCATGGTTCCCTTTTGGTTCGTCTCCACAATGCGGTCCAGATCCTCGTCGGTAAAGCGATCGATGGGCTTCAGGCCCTCTTCAAGGATTCCTGCGTTGTTCACTAAGATGTCAATTTTTCCGTATTTGTCCATGACGGTCTGCATCAGACGCTCCGGATCCTCCGGTTTGGAGATATCGGTGGAAATGGCCATAACGGTTCCGCCGGCCTGGGTGATCTCGTCTGCGATCTGCTTCAGTGCAGCCTCTCTGCGGGCAGTGATGATAACGGCGGCGCCTTCCGCAGCAAACAGCTTTGCCGTGGCAGCGCCTACACCGGAATTGCCGCCGGTGATCACGGCTACCTTATCTTTTAAACGATCCATAATACCCTCCTTTATCTGTTAATTGTCTGTATTGTAACCAATTTGCGAAATATTGTCAATACAATTCGATTCCGGCAGTTGAGCTCCCGGCTATTTTTTTGCATTTCGGGAATGCTATGGACATGAAGAGAAAAGACCTGCATTATTTTGACTATTATGTCTTACTGTTTTTTGTGCTTGCCTTTATCGGCTGGATATGGGAGGTGGCACTGTTCTGTTTTACGGATCACGTACTGATCAACCGGGGCGTGTACAGGGGCCCTTATCTGCCCATTTATGGGGTGGGAGGGCTTTTGCTCTGTCTGTTCCTGGGGCGGCTCAGGAGAAGGCCGGCAGCAGTATTTCTGATCTCTATGCTGATCTGTTCTTTGCTGGAGTATTTTACGAGCTATTTTCTGGAAAAGAGATGGGGAATCCGCTGGTGGGATTACAGCGGCCACTTTCTGAATCTTCAGGGCAGAATCTGCCTTTTGGGAGCAATATTTTTTGGACTTGGCGGTGCGATTCTGGTCTGTGTGCTTTTGCCCCTTTACGAGAGATGGTATCCAAGGATTCCCAGGGGGTGGCGGATCGGCCTGACGCTTCTGCTTTTGGCAATATTTGTTCTGGATGCGACTTATTGCGCCATGCGTCCCAATGTGGGGAAAGGCATTACCTCCGCCGCCGTGTACGGGGGCTTACGGCTGCTCGATATACAGTCTGTAAATGCTGACCTGACTGGTCCCCAGAATGCCATGGCTCACTATTTCCTCCGGGCAGCAGCTTTGAGCGTTCAGCAGAGACACATTCTCCTGCGCTGATGTATCGTCCAGGATCAGCCAGTACTCGGTTCCGGATCTCAAATTCGGAAGACTGTTCCAGTCGATCAACTGATGGGGGACATCGGGATAATAGTAGTCGGAGACGGTCCAGTCGATCGGGGCCAGGTCGGTCAGGATGATGTCTCCGGTCTCTATGCGGCCGGCAGTGGCCGACAGAGTAGCCTGCAGGCTCTCGTTCTGGCTTCGGTCGCTCTGGCAGACGGCGCAGTATTGCGGGATGCCGGTCAGAAGAACAATGCCCAGCACGGCAGCCGTGTAGACGATCCTGCCCCGGAGCTTTGACAGGCAAAAGCCCAGCAGCAGCCATGCCGTGACAGAGACCGGATACAGATAGCGGACAATGAACAGAGGGCGGATCAGCCTGGAGACCGCGATGCCCACCAGGACGGTGCCGAACATGCTGCACAGTCCCGCCAGGACCCATATGGTATCCGCGGACAGAGCGGCTCCGTGCAGCCGTATAACGGGTGCTTCGGAGGAGGTGTCTGCCTCGTGGGCCCCGGAGGACCGTATCTGATATAGCAGGAATGCCGCGGCGCTCATCATCAGAATGGCAAATAGGAGATACTGGCCTTGTCCGCTGAAAAAGTATGCGATGGATTCCCTCAGAGTGGGAATCCACATCATCCAAAAGTCATTGGCGGTCCGCTCCAGTGTCTGCAGCAGTGTAAAGAACCAGGGCAGATAACCGACTACCGTCACCGCACAGATCAGAAGGGTCTTTTTCAGAAAGGCCCTGCGATTCAGCAGTGCGGTCACGATGAGAGCCAGGTAGAAAAAGGCCACGGAGATCAGACAATAGTAGTGGGTATAAGCGGCGGCCAGAGAAAAGAGCACAAATCCCACAGCGCAGCCGAGCCTGTTCTGTGAGAGCATCCGCCGCAGGAACATATAACTCAGCAGCACAAAGAGAGCGCCCCAGGAGTACATACGGACCTCCACGTTGTATTGAACGGCAGTGGGCAGCAGTGATGCGAGCGTGATAAGCATCAGGGAGACAGGCTTTCCGTACTGCTCCCATATGACCGTAAGCGCAAGCACCAGGATCACTCCGTAGGGAATCAGAGATATCAGGTGGAACACCGCGCCCTGATACCCCAGGATTCCCCCGATCAGCTTTACAAGTATATAGTAGAGCGGCGGGTGTACATCTCCGGCCGTTTCGGCAAACATGGACAGAAGAGGCATCCGCGCCAGCCGAATGGTATAGGCTTCGTCGCCCCAGAAATTGTTGTCAAATATTCGGATGAAGTTCAGAGAAAAGAGTAAAAGGGCATACAGTACGGTCAGTATGCGGCTCACGTTCTTACGTACAAAAACAGGCATCCGAAGTTCCTTTCCGATGGATCATCTATCTGCGTCTGTGCGGCTACTGCTGCATACAGCTCAGGAGCTGCCTCATCTCCTGAATTCCCCTTGTCTGTGAGGAAATAATGGACTCCAGGATCGGTGCCAGACCGGGGCAGATACAAAAGCGGAGGGCATTCTCGCACATCCTGATGGCGCCCTCGTGATGAGGTATCATTTCATAAATAAAATTGGTGTTGATATTGTTGTCCGTGCAGGCGGTATCCATTTCGTGAAACATGGTGTGGGTCACTTCATGGAAGCGCCTTGCGTACAGCTTCAGATCCTGACAGCTGTTGGTCACGCAGCTGCACTGTCCCATTACGCTCTCCATGTTCCGGATACTGCAGGTCTGCATGGAAATAATATTTTCGGCAATTTTCCGCAGAGCAGGGTCCTGAGTATACTGCAGGACATTTTCGCACATCCGGATCGCCGCCTGATGATGCGGTATCATCTGCACAATGAAGTTGTGAGAGATACTGTCATTCAGCTGGGCGCAGTCCATACCGTGGATCATCTCATCCAGAATATAGTAGAACTGCGTCAGATAATCTTTCGTACAGTCACTGAATCTAAACTGATTTGTCAAGTTCGCACATCCTTTTCCGCCAAGTAGGTCTGCATATATGCTTTAATATAGAATATGAGCGGAAAGAGAATAAGTGACAAAATACAGAGGACAATACCGTAATGGCTCAGAAGCTGTGGCCGCCACCGCCGCCACCGCCGCCACCGCCTCCACCGCTGCCTCCTCCACCGCCGCCGGAGGACTCGATGCGCTCCTTGGTGGTCTTGATGTAGTCGGCCTTGATGTTGTGCAGTGCAAAACTGTTCGTGGCGCCCTCTAAGCTGACGATCTTTTTCGGCGAGCCGGTGGAAGTGATGTGTATCACAAAATAATTGATGAGGAACGCCAGAGTCAGTGCCAGGAGAACATTGCCGGTCCACTTCATCGGCTGTGCGATCCTATTGCCCGAAAGCAGCGTGTTGACCTGGGTAAATACCTTTTCGGCGCAATCATAGTATTTCCCCTTTGTGGCGTCGCGATAACAGTTGTCCGTGATGCTGTCGGCATAACTTTCGGTGATGACGCTGTAATTGTATCCGTTGCTCCAGAGATAGATCTGCCGGTTGTCCATGTCGATCAGGAACAGAGTGCCGCTCTGGCTGCCGAACAATTCCCTGTAGAAGTTCTCTGCGAACCGCCGTGTGGAAGCAGCGTTGCGCTTCACCGATTTAAAAGCGGCGTTGCCGTATTCGGTGATCGGACGAAGGACTTCCTCAAGCTGCCGTTCCTCCTCCGCGGTGAGCAGATCGGCATCGTCCTCAATGACCGTGCGGTAACCGGTATCCGGATTGGTGTATCGGGTATCCGCGGCTTCCGCTCTCAGGGAGGATAGGGGTATCAGCAGAAGAACGGAGAGGAAAAGGATCTTGAATTTACGCATTGTCCTCGCCTCCCTTCTTGTCGAACTGCGGCAGTCTGTATGTAGCCAGGCGGTTGAAGTTCCGGATAATGTCCGTGATACAAAGGATCACCGATGCCAGCATCAGCAGGACACAGCCGTAATACCACAGGTCCGACACCGGCCGTATCAGCCCGGTGAGAGTGGCGGCGCCGACGGAAGCCAGGACTGCCGCAGGGCTCAGACCGCCCTTGGTATCCTGTGAGGGGCCTTTCATCTTCAGCCCTGAAATACAGATATAGGCCGTGCCGGCAATGGCGGCCGGCCAGATCAGCCGTGATGCGATATTGGACAGGAACAGCGCCGTGAACAGGCACAGGAGCCACAGAAAGATCAGTCTGAGGGACAGGGGGGTGACACTGCTGTTCTTCTGCTTCTTGGGCGCTTTGTCGCTCTTTTGCTGTTTTTTGCTCAATTTGATGCCTTTGTCGTTGGCATGGGTCTCCCGCATATGGATGGAATCCAGTTCATAACGCCATATCTCTGTGGCCGTCATGGACAATACGGCACAAAGGATCATCAGCACGGAAGGACGCAGGGTGAGGAACAGGTTCAATATCAGAAAGATCGGTACGGCCAGCAAAAGGGATCCGATCAGGTATTTCTTCGAATCAATGGGAATATCCATCGCCACCTTCCCGGTCTGTCCGTTCACCGCTGCATATGCCACACGGCCCTGATTCTGCCAGGACAGGAACCAGACCGGATACATGGCGCTGTCCATACTCTCGCATTTGGTGTTCAGGGCTGTGTTCAGGGACTTATTGCCGTTGGGGAGCGACACGTCATAAGACTTCAGCTCCGTGTGGTGCTTTATCTGTTTTGCGGTGTTCTGATTCACGGTATCCGTGGCATCCGCAAGATATGAATCGGCGGCCAGATCGGGCACATCGGCGTAAAAACCGCTCAGATAGGAGGGAGTGAACGGTTTCAGATTCCGGGTGTCGAACGGCGCAAGCTCCTGGCTGATGCTGTCATAGAACGCGGCGGAGGCATCGTGGGACAGTCCCTGACTCTCCGCATCCAGATCGGCCGTCAGCTTGTAGTGGTCCGTGTATAAATAGTTGCCCTTTGTCTTGGTGCGCTTGCCCTTAAAGGCCACAGGGCCTTTCTGGGTAAAATGATAGAGCCAGTAGGGCATGTAGATTCCGCGGAAGCTGTCGATGAAATTGGAATCCTTCAGCGCTTTCGGCGCAAATATGGCTTTGCGCAGCTTCTGTGCATAGGCTTTTTTGCAGTCCTCCTTGGTCTTGCTGAAGGGGATGATGTATTTCGGGCGCTTCTCCCGGCTGAGGCGGGTGGAAAGAATATTGGCAGCACCGCAGTAGCTGCAGAAGGCCGTGGCATCATTGTCGCCGCTGATCATTTCACCGCCGCACTGCGGGCAGAGAAACACATTCACTTCAAAGCTGTCGTTTTCCAGCGTATCGGCCTCTTTTGTCACAGATGCCGGTTCCAGTCTGGTATCGCAGAAGGCGCAATACAGCTTTTGAGAGGATATCTCAAATTTTAAGTTTCCTCCGCAATTCGGACATTCATACATTTGCAGTCTCCCTTTCAGGTGTGTGCTCACAATAACAGGAACAGAAGCAAAGATACAAAAACAGGGCGGCAGGCTGCCGTCCTGTTTCTCAGATCTGTTCGCAGGATCAGGATTTCCAGATTTTCAGAGTCTTGATCAGCTTGGTCTTATCCTGGTCGCTCATTTTGGAAATCAGTTCTAACAGCTCATTGTCCAGAGCGGTCTTTCTGTACTCCGGTTCGACACGGCCGATCAGAGAGTCCAGAGAGATATTCATCAGCCTTGCATAGTACATGAGAATGCGCAGGGACATCGCCGTGCGATTGTTCTCTACATTACTGATGTAACCGGGCGTTACGTTCAGGGCCTCCGCTACTTCTGCCTGAGTGAGTTTCATTTGAATGCGAAGTTCTTTGATCTGGGCTCCAAGGTTGTCAAATTCTTCATTGTTATTGCGCATAGTCAAATCCTCCCTAAATAAATCCCAACAAAAAAAGTATATAATAAATATGTCATATTTTGAAGATAGTATTTAGATGTTAAATATGCAATAAATATAGAAATGGCAAAAAATGCCACTTTTTTGGTATTTTTTGAAAAAATATTTTGTTTAAATATTATAAAAAACTTTAATAGTCTGATGCTTTGCATTCGTGATATAATATTTTCGTATTTTTTGTGATATGGGAGGCGCTGAAATTGACAAATGATTTTTCCAAGGGAAAAGTATGGCAGAATATTGTCTGTCAGGCAATTCCCCTGATCCTGGCACAATTGGTGCAGCTCTTGTACAATGTGGTGGATCGTGTTTACATAGGGCATCTTCCCGGCGCCGACAGTCTGGCCCTGACGGGCATCGGGCTGGTATTTCCCCTGACTACGCTCATAGCGGCCTTTACGAATCTGTTCGGCACCGGAGGGACGCCTCTCTTCTCCATTGCCAGAGGCGCCGGAAAAGAGAAGAGTGCGGAAAAGATTCTGGGGAATACGTTCTCGCTTTTGCTGGGGACATCCTTTGTGACGTTTCTGCTGTGCTATTTTTTCCGCCGGCCCGTGCTGTATCTGTTCGGAGCCAGCGACGCTTCCTATGTGTATGCGGATGCTTATTTGAGGATATATCTGTTCGGCACAAGCTTTTCCATGCTGGCGACAGGGCTGAACGGCTTTATCAATGCCCAGGGCTTTCCGAAGACCGGCATGCTGACTACATTGATCGGGGCCGTCCTGAATCTGATCCTGGATCCCGTCTTTATCTTTGGACTCCGCATGGGAGTCAGCGGAGCGGCGCTGGCAACGGTCCTGAGCCAGGCGGTGTCCTGTGCGTGGGTGCTCCGTTTTCTGACGGGAAAAAAGGCGTTGCTGAAGATCGCGCGGGAGAATCTGAGGGTAGACTGGAAGCTGGCCGGGCAGATCGCCGGTCTGGGCATGTCCGGCTTTATCATGCAGGCCACCAACTGCCTGGTACAGGTGGTGTGCAACGCCACCCTAAAGGTGTTCGGCGGGGACCTGTACGTGGGGATCATGACGGTGATCAACTCCGTCAGGGAGATCCTGTCGCTGCCGGTCAGCGGTCTGACCAGCGGCTCACAGCCCGTGCTGGGGTACAATTACGGCGCCAGGGATTACGCCAGAGTGCGCCAGGGAATCCGGTTCACGGCGGCGCTGGGAATCGTCTACACACTTGCGGCATGGATGATAGTGGTACACTCGCCTCATTTCCTCTTATCCGTTTTCACGGAGGACGCCGTCATGCTGGAGGCGGGAGTGAGCGCGCTTCACATATATTTCTACGGCTTCTTCTTCATGGCGTTTCAGTTTACCGGACAGTCCTCTTTCACTGCGCTGGGCTATTCAAAGCATGCCGTTTTCTTCTCCCTGCTGCGCAAGGCGGTGATCGTAGCGCCGCTGACCGTACTGCTGCCCCGGCTGGGGCTTGGAGTGGACGGTGTCTTTTGGGCGGAGCCCATCTCCAACGCCGTGGGCGGACTGGCCTGCTTTGTGACAATGTACTTTGCGCTCTACCGGAAGCTGGGCCGGGAGCAGGGGCTGGACCCAGAGCGGGGACAGGGCCTAGAGCAGGGGCAGGACCGGGAGCAGGGGCAGGGGCAGGAGCAGAAGCAGGAGGCCTGAGATTTCCGCCGTATGTCCGCACAGATATTGGTACTTGCATATGGTGACGAATTATGGCAAAATATATTAGGTCTGACTGACGGTATTTTCCGGGTCCGACTGACGGCACTTCCGCATTTGTGTGACGGAAGGGAGTCCGAAATTTATTTTCTACATATACCAGAAAGGGTGAGCGATAGATGAGACATTTGACGGAAATTCGATGGCACGGCCGGGGCGGCCAGGGCGCAAAGACGGCGGCGCTGCTGTTGGCGGATGTGGCCTTTCAGGCCGGGAAACAGGTGCAGGGCTTCCCGGAATACGGCCCGGAGAGAATGGGCGCGCCCATCACGGCATACGACCGCATCAGCGACCGGGAGATCAGAGTGCACTCCAATATTTACAAGCCCGATTTTGTGGCGGTGGTGGATGACACTCTGCTGCACACGGTGGATGTGACCGCCGGACTGAAGGAGGACGGAGCGATCCTGATCAATACGGTAAGGCCTGCAGAGGAGATCATGCCGCTCTTAAAGGGTTATCCCGGAAGGGTGTACCTTCTGGATGCCAGAAAGGTCTGCATGGCCACGTTGGGAAAGTACTTCCCCAACACTCCGATGCTGGCGGCAATAGTAAAAATATCCGAGGTGATGGATATCGATGTGTTCCTGCGGGAAATGGAGACTTCTCTGCAGCATAAATTTGCGAGAAAGCCGGAGGTGCTCGACGGCAACCTGAAAGCTCTGAGACTTGCGCTGGAGGAGGTAACGGAATGTCAGTAAAAGCGGAAAATATCAATGAATCGACCAAGTGGCAGGATCTGACGGAGGGGCTGAAGATCCATGAACCCGCCACTTCAAAACTGTTCCTGACGGGAGAGTGGCGCACGGAGACGCCTGTCTGGATCAGAGAGAAATGCAGACAGTGCCTGCTGTGCGTGCCCTACTGTCCGGACAGCTGTATCGCCGTAAAGGATGACCGGCGGCAGGATTTTGATTACGATCACTGCAAGGGCTGCGGTATCTGTGCAAAGGTGTGTCCTTTCGGGGCGATAGAGATGGAACAGCCGAAGGAATGAAGACGCACAGCACATATTTGCGAAAGGAGTACATATGTCTACGAAAACAAGAATGTCAGGCAATGAGGCGGTGGCCCATGCCATTAAGCAGATAAATCCCGACGTGATGCCCGCTTTTCCCATCACGCCTTCCACGGAGATCCCGCAGTTCGTGGCGACCATGATCGCCAACGGGGAGATCGACACGGAATTCATCCCGGTGGAGAGCGAGCACAGCGCCATGAGTGCGGCTATGGGAGCGTCCGCGGCGGGAGCAAGAGCCATTACGGCCACGTCCTCCTGCGGGATGGCGCTGATGTGGGAGGTGCTTTATGTGGCGGCCTCCAGCAGGCTGCCCATTGTGATGGCCCTGGTGAACAGAGGTCTCACGGGCCCCTTGAATATCAATGCGGAGCACTCCGACAGTATGGGCGCCAGAGATTCCGGCTGGATCCAGATCTACGCGGAGAACAATCAGGAAGTGTACGATAATTTCCTGCAGGCGCACAGGATCGCGGAGCATAAGGATGTCCATCTGCCCGTGATGATCTGTCAGGACGGTTTTATTACCAGCCACGCGGTACAGAATATCACGCTCTGGGATGACGGTCCTATCAAGAGGTTTGTGGGCGAGTACGAACCGGAGCACTATCTGCTGAAGGAAGACGAATCCCTGGCCGTTGGACCCTATGCCGTTTCTCCTTACTGCATGGAGGCTAAAAAGGCTCAGGCAGAGGCGATGAAGAGGGCTCGGAAGGTCATCCTGGACGTGGCGAAAGAGTTTGAGGAATTGACCGGCCAGCACTACGGCTTTTTTGAGGAATATCAGCTGGAGGATGCGGAATATGCGGTAGTCGCCATCGGCTCCGTCTGCGGCACCGCAAAGGACGCGGTGGATGCCATGCGGGCGAAGGGCGTGAAGGCAGGACTTTTGAAGATCCGGGTGTTCCGGCCGTTCCCCGGAGAAGAGATCGGTGAGGCCCTGAAGCACTGTAAGGCCATCGCCATCATGGACCGGTCGGAGAGCTACAGCTCTCAGGGAGGACCTCTGGGAGCGGAGGTGACGGCGGCCCTGTACCGGGCGAAAGCCACGGCGGAGACGGTGAACATTATGTACGGTCTCTCCGGCAGGGATGTCAAGGTGGAGGATATGGAGCAGGTCTATGAGTCGCTGCGGAAGCTGGCGGCAGGGGAAGAGCACTTTGCAGAGTATCCGTATCTGGGGCTGCGGGACGGCACGGAGAATGTCCTGAGCCGGCAGTGATACATTTTTCGCATTAAGGACGGTGCCGGGGCAGGCGGCGTCCGAGTCAGCATTAGAAAGGCAGGATCGGTATACCTATGGAACAACAGGCATTTAATTTCAGAGAGATTCAGGCAAGGCCTGAGCGTCTTGCGCCGGGACACAGGATGTGCGCGGGGTGCGGCGGCACCATCGCGGTGAGAAATGTGCTGAAAGCGCTGCATCCGGGGGATAAGGCGGTGGTGGGCAACGCCACCGGCTGTCTGGAGGTGTCCACCTATATGTACCCTTACACCGCTTACGAGGACAGCTATGTCCACAGCGCTTTTGAGAATGCGGGAGCCACTCTTTCCGGTGTGGAGACGGCCTACAGGGTCCTGAAAAAGAAGGGAAAGATATCTTCGGATTATAAGTTCATCACCTTCGGCGGCGACGGCGGCACCTATGACATCGGGCTGCAGTCCCTTTCAGGCGCCATGGAGCGGGGACATGACATGGTGTATGTGTGCTATGACAACGGCGCTTACATGAACACCGGCACCCAGCGCTCTTCCGCGACGCCCATGTATGCGGATACCACCACGACCCCCAGCGGGACCGTGTCCAACGGTAAGCCGCAGGCCAGAAAGGATCTGGCGGGCATTCTTGCGGCCCACAACATTCCCTATGTGGGGCAGACTACCTTTATCGGCAACATGAAGGATCTGTACGTGAAATCCGAGCGGGCCATCTACACGCCCGGCGCGGCATTCCTGAATGTGCTTGCGCCCTGTCCCAGAGGCTGGAAATATGACGCTCCGGATATTATGGAGATATGCAAACTGGCGGTGGAGACCTGTTACTGGCCTCTCTTTGAGGTCATCGACGGGAAGTGGGTGCTGAACTATAGACCGAAGAACAAGCTGCCGCTGGAGGAGTTCCTGAAGAAGCAGGGACGCTTCAAGCATCTGTTCAAGCCCGGCAACGAGTACCTCATCGAGGCATTCCAGAGGGAAGTGGATCGAAGATGGGAAGAATTGCTGCAGCGGTGTGAGGAGTAGAGGAAATGTTTTCTATTGGAAGGAAGAAAAAACTGGAGGGTCAGATGCTTTTGCTGTGTGAGGAGAAGGATCTGACAAGGATCGTGTTTCTGATCTGTGAAAGCCTGGGAATATCCAACGAGGCCGGCAGCAATGTGCTGACGCTGCATGCGGACGGAGTGCAGGCGCGTTTTCAGTGTGCGGCCAAGGATTACAATGAAAACGCTGCGAAGACCGTGGAGGATCTGACAAGAGGAATCCTGGGATATTTCCTGAAAGTCCCGGCGGAAAACCAACAGGACAACGACCGTAAGATCAACGTGCTGCAGCAGTTAAAAAGAACGGCCGGCATCTGTATGATCGATTATACCATAGAGGGCTCCGGTGCGGAGAGAAAGCAGGCAGAACTGATAGGAAAGCTGACCGGCATTCTTGACCGGCTGAGAGGGCTGCTCCTGGTAAATGAGGACGGAAGGGACCGTCTGCTGAACGGCGCGGGAAGGCTGGTATTGAACGATAAGGGAAAGAGCCAGCTGGACAGATATATGCCCTATGTGGATCAGGCGCTTGTAGATATGCCTAAGGAGGGGATATCTCAGGAGCAGATCAGGCGCCGGGGACGGACCAGACAGTTCCTTGAGGAAAAGGGAATTTTTGTGCCGGAGTGGTATTCTTACATAGAGAGCCTGTCTGAGGCCAGGATCCGCACGCCGGAGGAGATGGCGGACCGGACGGCGGCACTGCTGGCAGTGTCCCTGTACTCGGAGGCCATGCTTGGAGAACATATTCCACCGGCTGAGGCCCGGACTTTTGCCAGGGAGCATGCCCTGGACCGGTTCGGAGGGGACAGGGTGCTCTCACCGAAGGAAAAGTCATATTTTTACAATGACAATGCGGAGGAGAAGGAAAAGATCTCCTATTCCTGGCAGTATGAGAATCTGTTCGTGATGGACTGGGCGCTGGGGCTGATCGAGGAGCTTCCCTTTCCCAACGCCATCTGCGATGTGCCTTTGTCCGTCCGTGTACTGAAGTCCTTCCGGAACCGGGAAGAGCTGCTGGCGGCTGCGAGGCCGAGGAGCGGGGAGGAACTGTTGGATGCCTGTGACCTGATATTTTGCCTGGATTGGGCCTGCGTGGACGCCAGGGTCTACAAGCTGCCGGCGCCTGCCGGGATGGACGGCGGCATCACCATGGAGCGCCATAAGACCCTGAACTGGCTGGTCGGCAGCTATGACAATGCGGACTGGGATGACGTGCGGACCGATACCTGAGAATACAGTAAGAAAGAAGTAATAACAAGAAGGTGGCAGAGGGCAGATATGAAAAACTATAAGCTGCTCATAGAATATGACGGGACCCGTTATTACGGATGGCAGCGCCAGCCGGAGCAGAATACCGTACAGGGAAAGCTGGAGGCAGTGCTGTCCGTAATGTGCGGAAAAGAGGTGGAGGTCATCGGTGCAGGGCGGACGGATGCCGGCGTCCATGCAAAGGGCATGGCGGCCAACGTATGCCTGGAGACGGAGGCATCCCCGGAAGAGATACGGGATTATCTGAACCGTTATCTGCCGGACGATATCGCCGTGCGGCAGGTGCGGGAGGCTTCTCCCAGGTTCCATGCCCGCTATAACGCTATCGGAAAGACCTATTGCTACACCTGCTATGACGGAGAGGTAAAGTCCGTTTTTGACCGCAGATATTATACCCGTCTGGAGGAACGGCCGGACCTGGAGCGGATGCGCAATGCGGCGGAGCTTCTCAAGGGGGAGCATGACTTCCGCAATTTCTGTGTCAATCCTCGAATGAAGAAATCCACCGTCCGCAGGGTAGACCGGATCGATATTGTCCGGGACGGGGACTATCTTCGTTTCTTTTTCCATGGCACGGGCTTTCTGCAGAATATGGTGCGGATCATGGTGGGAACGCTTCTGGAGGTGGGCTGGGGCCGCATGAACGAGGAGCAGGTCAGGGAAGCGCTGGAGGCGAAGGAGCGTCGGAAGGCGGGACCTACCGCGCCCGCTCAGGGACTGTGCCTGATGAGCGTGGACTACGACTGAGGTTCCTGTCCTGCGCGCTCTTTTTTGTTGACACATTTAAGACGGTCCCGTTTGCTTTTACGGAGGAAAAAAAGAATAAACGGCAAGAGCCAATGGATAAACAGCAGGAAAATGCTATAAACATTTCCTGCTGATTTTTTGATGCTATTGAATTTAATGCTACATAATGATAAAATGTTATAAACCGACTCCGGCAATGCTGACCAATACAAAAAACATCAAAACGGCAGAATGCCAGAGGGTAAAGATGTTCAAAAGATCAAGGAGAGACAGTATGGGCGGGAAAACGGAAAAACAGCTGCACAGCGGCCAAGATTACTGCATATGGAATCAGGAGAACAGCAGGGAGGAATCCATGCGGGTAGTGCGGGCCTATATCGACTATTATCAGCAGAGATCAGATCGGTATAAGCATGCTTATTTTACCTTGAGCGTCATGAAATACGGCGCCCTGGCCGCAATTCCTGTTTTTGAAGCGGTACCCGGACTGAACGGACATCCCTGGGTCGTTGTGGCCGCCTCATCAATATGTATTCTGATCGATTCCGTGATTCATCTGTTCTCCATGAAGGAGAAGTGGATCCTGTACCGCAGATCAAATTCAAAACTTATGAGCGAACAGCGGCAGTATGCCGCGAGCTGCGGTAAATATCATGCATTGGATGAGGAGGACAGATACGATCTCTTTGTGCAGAGCGTGGAGGAAATTTACAGCAGCGAAGCCCTGGAGTGGAATGAGACGGTCAGCAGAGCGGCCCCGGCGCAGACCGTGAATAACAGATGCGGAAACAGCTGAAGATCAGGATTTGGGACATTGAGGCAGCGGGACCACGGAGAAGCTTTTCTGCCTGGAATGGAGATGGAAATGGAAAAGATAGAACAGATCTACGAATCTAATATACAGTTGACATTGGAGCGGCATTTTGAAGAGCTGGGAAAGAGATCGTCGGCCGTGGAGGAAATCAGAAGCCTGTGGATACTGGTCAAAAAGAAGATAGAGGATAAGCTGCTTCCGTCCCGGAGCACTTTTGTAAATTACAGTCTGCACGACGGGAGCCACAGCCGCACGATCATTCGGGCGATAGAGAGATTCTTGGGCGAAGAACGTATCTGCAGGCTTTCCGCTACGGATACCTTTATGCTGCTCGTCTGCGCGTATGCTCATGATTACGGGATGGCGCTTACCTTTAATAAAATATATGACATTTTGGGAAGCGCTGAGTTTGAAGCTTTTTTGAAGAAGGCGGAAAGGAACGCGGACTATCTGGAGAAGGAAGATATCAATGCGGTAAAAAATCTGCTCTATTATATCGGTGACGGCAAGCCAAATATATCGCTGCAGGAGATCTATTTTTCCATCATGATGGTCATTCAGCTGTATCAGCGCCCTGCGCACTGGAAAGGGGTCATGGATGTCCGCAGGGATTTCGAGAGCCTTTTCGAGGAAAACATAAAAAGAAGATTTGTCTTCGGGACAGAGGGTATTGTGAACATCTGCATGTGCCATGGTCAGACGGTAAAGAATATGCTGAAAATGCCTGCAAAGGCTGACGGTATGTGCGGTGATGACTATCATCCGCGCTTTGTTGCGGCGCTGCTGCGCCTGGGAGATCTGCTGGACATGGATAACGACCGGTTCCCGGACTGGTTCGTCAAGGAGATCGCGAAAGACAAAAATATCATTCCGAAACTTTCCGTGATGCATTACCGGAAGCATGAGGCTGTGTCACATATGCTGATAACACCGGATGAAATCGAGGTCATTGTCCAGTGCTATTCAAAGCGGGACGAGGTCCTGGCGGAAAGGGATATTAAGAAAGAAGAATTCTTAAGGGAAATGGCGCAGAAGGAGTGCAACCAGGTAGCAGCCCTGGTCAGCGAGTGGACAGAAATGCTGACAAAAGAGCGGGAAGAACTGGTAATGCAATGGAACAGGATCGCACCGCCCAATTTCGGGAATCCTCCTGCAAATATCGAAGTACATATCTATGTGGACGATATGGAATATATGGCGGAAAATAAGACATTTCAGATGAAAATGTCCCAGGAGCGCGTGATGAAGCTGCTGGAGGGGACCAGCATATACCGGGATAAATATGTGGGAATACGGGAAATGGTACAGAATGCCATTGACGCCTCGCTGCTGCAGCTGTGGTATGACCTGCTCCATAACCGTTACATCTCATACGGACTGTCAAAAAGCGTCGGAAAATACGGTCTAAGTATGCTCGATCTGCTCAAGAATAACAGGACGGCCATTTTCGGGAACTACGATGTGACGGTGGAAGTCATTGAAGACAAGATGCGGGAGCAGGTGATTATTGTTGTCAAGGACAAGGGAATCGGAATCACGAAGGAAGAGATAAAATATATAGCGGATCTGGGCTCCAGTAAGGAAAACAATGACCGGGTGCGCAGGCTGTCGGACAGCATGCCCGCCTGGCTGAGGCCGGCCGGCGTATTCGGCATCGGCCTGCAGTCGGTGTTCCAGCTGACGGACTGTGTGGATTTTTATACCAGACAGCACAATGAGCCGGAACGCCTGATTTCCCTCTACTCATACGGCAAGAACCACGGGAAGATAGAAGTCCAGGACCTGCCTGAAAATCCTCAGGGGCTCTATTACAATAACTCCGTTCCGGGGACGAATGTGAAGATTGTTGTAAAAAAGGAGCACTACCTGGAAAATGACGGTGCACCAAAGGATTCCTTTCAGTATTATGATGTGGAATTTGATGCGGGAGAGGAACTGGATATTCTCTACACAGAGATTGCCGTCGCGTGCAAGAAAAAAATAAAAGAATCCCCTGTGGATTACTTTAATGTGTATTTTGAGGAAACAATCATAGAAAAAGACGGTTATGTCAATGAAAGAAAGAGTACACGCAAGCGGCTGCGCAAAAGCTATTTTTACCTGAAAGGCGGTGAAAAAGGAAAATTTGGCGAGACGCTCAATTCGTTTTCCGCCATATCGGCGGGGGAATACTGCTTTAAGCAGGATCAAGCCATCTTCTGGGATGAGAAGACCTACAGGTGCTATTGCCTGACGATCAGGCCGTGCAAAATCGTGCAGGAGGAAGAAAGCGGAAGGAGACGTTTGATCCTGCCGGAAAAAGTAGCAAATTTATATAATATCTGTTATAAATTCAATATGATCTCCAATGCGGAATCCATTTATGCCCATCAGAACGGACATAAGCAGCTTCATGCGGGCTTTCTGAAGCTGGACGTACTGATCATGGATGATCGGCCGATGGAGTACATGAATATTGACAGGGACCGCCTTCGGGAGGGTGCCATTGACGAGGAGGAGCTGCTGGCTGTAAGAAGAGAGATTCTTAAGAAGTGGTGCCAGTTTTTATGCGACAGGAAAGAGACGGGCGGCCAGGGAACGAAACAGGAAGCCGTCAGACCGCTGTTTTTTGACAAGCCGGAAGTGCTGATTTCTATGCTCCTGCTCTTCTATCAAAATGTGGATCAGGATCTTTTCGGTAAGTTCTTAAAGCTTTACAAAAAGACGGTAAGCGATTGGGGACTGTATCTGGAGGATGAAGAAATATCTGTAGAACAGTTGTGGGAGTCGGGAAACTGTTTTCGGGTCGGGATCCAGCAGCCGTATTCTATTCCAAGGTGTGACGAGGCTTCGGAAGATCCCAAGGCTTCGGAAGAGCCCAAGTCGCTTGAAATAAAACAGAAAACTATCTGTAAGCTGCCTCACCGGCTGGTACATGTGAAGAATATCCAATACATAGATAATACGCTCTGGTATTATATGAGTCTTGGGCCAAGCTCCAAAAAATATGAAGGTATACAGATGAGCGGGGAAGCGCGCCTGTACGATTATTTAAGTGTGTTGGAGCGCGATGACGATCCTGCAAAAAACATAAATTATCAATCCCTGATCAAAAAGGTATTTAAGCCGGATAAGAAGTTCAGTAAACTGATCGTGCCGTGCTTTCCGCAGACATTTGAGAAGGGCAGGAACTGGGAGGCAGATATTGATTACTATATCGGCCACTATATCTTATCGCCGTTCGATCGGGAATCCTCAGGGATCATCGCAGACAGTATCAACAGTCATGAGGATAAAGGGAGTATTCTGGAGGAAAATGTGAAAAAGTCAAAACAGCTGGAGAAGTGCGTTGACTATGTCATAAAAAAGAGCCATTCTTCCCAGCAAAAAGATAAAAATGCGATTAGAGACCAATATATAGATTTTGTCCGTTCATTCTATAGGGAAGTCAAAGCGCACGCGGATCTGCTGGATAAAATCTGCGTCTGACGGTGCCTTGACAGTGCCTCGCCAAAAGATTATGATTGATTTATCGAAAACAGCGGCCCAAAGGCATGCTGCGCGGACGCGGAGAAAGGCGGGGAGGAACGGATGGAGATGGAATGGGGAACGGTGCCGGCGGCGAGCATTGCGGGGATGGCCTTTACTCTTGCGGTATCCGTTGCAGTGCCGGTCATTTTGGCGGTCCTGATAAGAAAAAGGACCGGGGCAAAAATCTCAGACTTCTTTATCGGCTGCGGCATTTTTGTGGGATTTGCGCTGATACTGGAGCAGATCCTGCACACGGTGGTGCAGCTGACAGCCGGTGCATTTCTGCAGAAAAATATCTTTTTGTACGGTCTTTACGGCGGACTTGCCGCCGCTTTGTTCGAGGAGACAGGGCGGCTTGCGGCCATGCAGTACTTTATGAAGAAGAGCCTGGATAAGGGAAATGCCCTGATGTATGGCGCGGGACATGGCGGAGCGGAGGCGGTGCTCACGGTGGGTCTCACTTATGTCAACAATCTTATCATTTCCCTGACGATCAACTCCGGAGTGCTGCAGAGGAGCCTTTCTGCGGCGGGCATGTCCGGGAATGCCGATATGCAGACAGCGTTATATGAACAGCTGAGCGCTCTGTGGCAGACTCCGGCCTATGTGTTCTGGCTGGCAGGAGTGGAGAGGGCGGCGGCCATGGGGCTGCAGATCTGTTTCTCTGTCCTGGTGTACAAAGCCGTGAAGGCGGGAATGAGACGGGGATCTATAAAATATTTTGCCGCCGCGTTCCTGATCCATTTCGGTGTGGATTTTGTGGCGGTCGTGTCGTCCGGCATCGGCCTGCCCGTATGGTCGGTAGAGCTGGAGATTGCGGTGATAGCTGCGGCTGTGGGAGCGGCCACGGTAAGGATATATAAAGCAGACCGGGCGCACACCATGAAAATGCAAAAACAGAAAACATGGCAGCATGAAATAACAGGCTTTGAGGGAAGTACGGTCTTATTTGGCGTCAACATATTTGACCACGAATGGAAGAAAACGGGACAAAGGGTAAAGGTCCGCGATCCTCTCTATAAGCAGGAATATTTATTCCCTATTTATACGGTCGTGATCCGTGGGGAGGAACATGAATTTGCGGCAGGTGAATTTAGCAATTCTGTTTGGGGATTTTTTACCTTATCATGAAAAATGCTCAAGACCGTCTTGCATTTGCAAGGCGGTCTTTTTTCAAGGCATTATTTTGCACACGGTCAAATCACCAAATTGACTATCAGGCCTGTCGCCAGAGAAAATACCATCACAAAGACAATATAAAGAACGAACCGCCTTATTCCCAAGACGATCTTCAAGGCTCCAAGATTGGTTATCTTAGTTGCCGGGCCGGTAATCATGAAGGCTGAGGCGCTGCCCATGCTCATGCCCATAGCGAGCCATTCTCGGATCAGCGGGATCGTCCCGCCGCCGCAGGCGTAGAGCGGGACGCCGATGGTGGCCGCCATCAGAACGCCGAAGCCTTCGCCCTCCTCCCCGAACAGAGCGGCAAATCTGTCCGCAGGGACATACCGCTGGAACAGGGCGGAAAGCAGTATGCCCAGCAGAAAATACAGCCCTGTCGCCTTGATGTTCCTGCCGAGATTGAACAGGAATCGGAGAAACAGGTTCGGGTGGGTATCATGGCTCGCCCTCGGCTCAAAACCTTCAAAATTGAAGAACGGTCTGCCCCTGTAAAAAATGTGTACCGCGATTCCGGCCACAATTCCGCATATTGTACAGGACACAATGCGGATCACGAGCGCAGTCATGCCCAAAGCGGTGGAATACATGATGAGCTGCGGATTCAAAAGTACGCTGGACATCATGAACGCCGCCAGCCAGTCATGGCGCATTCCGTGCTTTGAGAACGACGCCGCAATGGGAATCGTACCGTACATGCAAAGCGGGGAGGCAACGCCTAAAAGACTTGCCGGAACAACGCCCCACAGGCCCCACTTCTTGTCCCGGATGCGGTCAAAGGCCCCGTGGATGGTGTCCTTTGCGAACACTGAGACGAGGGAGCCCACGACCATGCCGAGAGTCCAGTAACCGGCGATTTGCCGAAGCTGGAGCAGGAAGTAGTACCATATGTAAACGAATTCCCGGTGGAGAATATCAAGCACCTCAGTCATCTATATTCACCAGATCGTAAGTGCGGCTGCCAAGGCCGATTTCCTCGGCGTGTTCCAGCGTGTGCAGCCCGTTTCGGGATTCAATGCGCTGTACCAGGGAGGCCCCGTCACCGTCCTTCTGCGCGTAGACCAGATCAATACAGGCCTGATCCAGCGCCACGGGGTCGGTGGATGCCAGAATACCGATGTCGTGCATATCCGGCTCGGCGGGATTGCCGTCGCAGTCGCAATCCACGGACAGACGGTTCATCACACTGATATAGGCGATCCGTTCTCCGTTTCCAAGATAATCAGACACGGATTTTCCCGCCTCCGCCATGGCTTCCAGAAAAGCGTCCTGCTCGCCGCCCCACATACTGCCGCCTGTGCCGCCGCTGTGGATCCATGCCTTTCCCTCGCTGGAGGCAAGCCCAATGGAGATATTCTTGATGGCGCCGCCGTAACCGGCCATGGAATGTCCCTTGAAGTGGGAGAGGACAAGGTAAGAATCGTAGTCGGCAAATGCGGCGCCCACGTAATTTTCTGTAAGAACGCTGCCGCCTTCCACGGGCAGGGTCATAGAGCCGTTCTCGTCAAGGATCTGGAAATCCGCAATCTCGGTAAAGCCGTGATCCTCCGCCACCTGATAGTGCATGGCCGTCTCGGAGCGGGAGCCGCCGTAGGCGGTGTTGCACTCTACGATTGTACCGTCCACAGCATCCACCACATCCTTGATAAGCTGTGGATCCAGGTAATTGCTGGCCGGAGGCTCACCGGTGGACAGCTTTACCGCAACGCTGCCGGATGGCGTCCAGCCAAGGGCTTCATAAACTGCCATCATTCCCGCCGGCGAGATGTCGGTCGTCATGTAGACGGTCGGAACATCCGAATCGGAATCCGTTTGACTGCTTGACGGCGTGCTGCTGTCTCCGCCGCCGGTCAAATCGTCATCTTTTTCGGAATCTGCTCCGGACGGATCTACAGGGTACGATGTTTGCTCCTGATTTCCGGAACTGCCTGTTGACGGTTCATTCTGTGTACTGCAGCCTGTGAATACCGTTGACAGTAACAGGAATGTGAGAAAAAAAGGTAAAAACCGTTTTCTCATACTTGGGGCCTCCTTGTTTTATAATTCTTTGCCGAGTTCATATGCCATTTGCGGATATTTGGAATGCTGCGTCATAGACGGTGTGCCGCATCCTTTCCCCAGAACCATTCCCTGATCTTTCAGGTTCAGATACCGTACCAGCGTATGATAATGTGATTCCAGCGCATCAAAGGTCCATGTGTCGCTATTCCATGCAACAGCCAGAAGTGCAGCTTTCATATGCTTTCTCTGGATGCTGCTGTTAAAAGCGCAGAAGCGGTCGATCAGTGTCTTAAGCTGGGCACTCATACCGTAATAATAAAGCGGCGTCACAAACACCATCATGTCCGCGTCCAGTATTTTCTGACGGATTTCATTTACATCATCTTTTTGCACGCAGGGTCCTTCATACCCGCAATGGATACAACCGGTGCAGGGGTGAATATCCGCATGGGCGGCATCGATCACCTGCACGCTGTGTCCCGCCTCCTCCGCTCCTTTGCGGAACTGCTCCGCCAGCAGATTGGAGGAGCCGTTTTTGTTGGGACTGCCTTCTAACAGTACGATCTTCATAAGGTATCCACCCACGCTTTCAGTTCGGCTGCGGAAGGATTACCGTTTAACACCTTACCCTCCTTGATTACCGTATCTGCCGCTACCGAATCTTTTAATCCAGCCACGGCTTTTCCAAACCCACTGCCGCCGGAGGTGGCGAACAATACGATCTTCTTTCCGGAAAAATCATAGCTTTCCAGAAAACTGTTAATAATCGTAGGCGCCACATACCACCAGATGGGGAAGCCAAGCAGGATCGTATCATAGGCTCCGATGTTGGCGTCCTTGTCTGCGAGCGCCGGACGGCTGGACTTGTCATTCATCTCCAAAGAGCTGCGAGACTTCTTATCCATCCAGTTTAAGTCCGCCTGCGTGTAGGGCACGGCGGGCCTTATCTCATACAGATCTGCGCCTGCTGCCTCTGCAAGATTCTTTGCTGCCTTCGCGGTCGTCCCGCTTGCCGAAAAATACGCTACCAATGTTTTACTCATGTCTGTTTCCTCCACATTCATTTTATTTTTTAGAATCCTTTTCCTAATTTGAAATAGTAAGCAAACACCAAATTATCAATCTTATAAAAGCGCGGCTGCATTCGCACTATAAATTTGCTTGACCAATCCGGCATACTTCTCATTGCTTTCAAAATGCTTTTTCTTGCCTATGATTACTTTTGCGGGTGAGTGGGGAAAATCACTCCCGTAAACGATGTGATCGTCATCCGCCACCATCCGCAGCATATCCAGCGCCACCGGTTCGGGATCTCCTGCGATATCAAAATAAAGATGCTTAAATTCTTCCTTCGCATCCACCGTCTCCATCATGCCCATAGATGCAAGTATGCCGGAAACGCCCGTAAACCGCTGAAGCATATAGGGCAGGAACGAACCGGTATGCGGCACCACGAACCGAATGTTCGGAAACCTTGTCATAATGCGGTGTGCGATCATATTTAAGACTGCTCTTGTGGTATCAGCCGGATATTCATAGAGAGCCGCCACCCTGCCTGTGATCACATTTTCCGGGCGCTGCCTTGCGCGGCAGGGGTGAATGATGACCAGCGCGTTTCTGCGGTTCAGTTCTTCCATCAGCGGATCAAAGGAAGGATCGCCTAAATATACCCCATTGCTGTTTGTCACCACCTTGACGCCGACAGCGCCGAGCGTGTCGATTGCATAGGCTGTTTCCTCTATGGCGCCGTCCACACAGGGTAGCGGGAGAACAGCGGCAAACGCAAATTTTTCCGGATGCTCCGCACACAGCTTTGCGGTGGATTCATTGATCCGACGCGCCGCAGCACAGGACTTTTCATCATCTCCATTGTGGATATGCGGCGTCGGAACGGACAGAACCGTGTAGTCGATTCCGGCTTCCGCCATAAATTGCAGCTGTGCGGAGGCGCTCCATTCCGGCAGAGGAAAACCGTCCTCAGCCATAGGATCAAGTCCCAGAAATTCCATCTCCCGGCGGAACACATCATCTACCGGGTGCGCATGGAAGTCTACGCATCCATGAAAGTCTGCGCATTCATGAAAGTCTACCGTGTCTTGATTTATCTTCGCACTCATAAACAGCCTCCTGTTTGCAAAATTTCATATTCAACACTCCGTCATCCGGTTCAAATATGATTGGTTTCCAGCCACGCAGCGATATCGTCCGGCAGACTGCCGCCGTGGACCAGCACAAATCCGTCCTCTACGGGTACAGTCTGCCCGTCAGGCCCGCTTGACGCCGAAGGGGCTGCCGCATCTTCAGGCTGATTGGCTTCGGAAGAGTCTGCTGCGGCTTGGGGCTGACTGAGACCCGAATCGCCTGCCCCATTTCGGGCGGTGTCTGCACTGCCTTCCTCCGGCAGCTCTGTGGAAATCATCTGCCGCGGCCCGCTTTGGGAAGGCAGGATCAGTCCCGCCGCCACAAGAACACCGACAAGTACCGGGGTGAGAAAGGCCACGGTTTTTGAGATCCGTCCGCTCGATCGTTCCTTTTCGGTTTTTGGGGCGGCCCTGCGGAGCAGCCTGCCCGTGTAATGTGCCGCTGCTGCGAACAGGCACATCTCGGCGACGGTTTCTGCAAAATAGACGGCTGCCGATTTTGTCTCGTCGAACATCACAAAATGCGTTTGCAGAAAGAGATAATCCGCCATGCGCTGCGTGATAAATGCGTAGAGTCCGTACATAGAAAGGGCAGCGGCGGCAATCCGTAAGAGCAACGTTCTTGAGGCGTTTTTTTCGGATAGGCACAAGAGCTTTCTTCCCATCTGGAAGAATTGCTCCATATGCATCCCAAGGTGAGCCGACATGAGGATAAGTCCCCAATAGGAGGCAAACAGATGAAGCCGGCGTGCCAAAATCATACTGCCGTTTGCGTGCAGAAAGCGGAAGACAAATCCCGACATCATAATTCCGCTGACGAGGAGAGCCGTCATATCCAGCAGGAGAAGAAAGTCAAGCGCCGTGCCGAAGGCGCGGAGAGGTGTGTATTTTCTCTTGGCAAAGCTCTTCCACCAGCCTGTATTCAGAAGATGGTGCCCAAGGAACAGCACCAGCATAACAGTGCCAAGCCATTCATGGATTTCCTGTCCGATCAGTATTTCCGCCATCAAAAACGGCAGAAGAGCAATCATGGCAAGGTCAACAGTTCTTTTTATGACTTGCTTTGGCCTATTCATCGTGTCCTCCCTAGATCATTTTTTGTTCAGTTGATTTCAAGTCCGTTTGCCCACGCGAGAATATCGTCCTCGGAGGCATCGGCGGGAAATCGGTGTCCGGAAAGCCACTCAGCTTCGTCGGCGGCAGAGCGCAGCGCCGAATCGCTGCTGCCAAATCCGCTGCTGGCGGAGGTGCAGAACGCGACGAGGGTCTTGCCGGAGAAATCATAGCTCTCGATAAAGGTACTCATGATCCGCGGAGCTTCGCCCCACCAGATGGGATAGCCTAATTTTTCAAAAGTCAATATATTTTTGCCAGCCGTAAAAGTTTCACTGTACCAACCGTATCAAGTCAT